>JAQCFW010000021.1 GCA_027619225.1 Bacteroidota bacterium | reverse complement strand
GATGAATATATGAATTTAATTGTTGAACAACTAGCCAAAGAGAGTGGTAAGCTTGAAGAATATAAAGCACGGATGAAGGACCCCTCTTTTCTGAAAGAACTGGAAAAAGAGAGAATTGATATTTTTGAGGTGATGGTGTTGTCTACGATTGTTTTCAGACGAGATGTAAGCTATATCGTAAGTGCTGATGGCTTTTGCCTACCATATGTTTTTGACAAACATGATACTCTCACAAAGAACCATCCAGAATTCGAATCAGAAATGAAGAAGCCTCATATAGTTCTTTCATTATCTCAAGCATACAGTCAGCTAATTCAAGAGTGGAGTGAGAAAAAATGGTTTAATGAAGTGTCCATTGTTTCAAAGGATGAGAAAAAAATACTTGGACTGATACGAGATAAATCGACCGAAGAATTGAGAATAATGAAGAATAACGGTGAAGTGGACAGAGTAATCCTTATTAATAAGAAGTCAATTAACGCAATAGAAGAATTTGCCAATCACATCGTAAGAAATGGTTATCAAACAATTACAATCAGTACTCGTCAGGGGAAACCTGTTCATTTTAAAAATGAAGTGTCTATTAAACTAAAGAACATACCGGAATAACCGGACAATTGATCTCCCGCTTTCAGCACCGACGAACGGACGATAAGCACATGGGAATTAAATTTGAAAAGAAATAAAGAAATTGAAAGTGCTCTAAAAAACAATTATACCCAAGAAGAGGCCAAGGAAATAAAAGCCTTCCTAACCAAATTAGTAGATATTATTTACGAATCTAAATCCAACCATCATGAATAATTTATCGGGCAAAAGAGCTGTGCTATATCGAAGGGTTAGTACAAGTGAACAGAAAGATCGTGGCAACAGTCTGTCAACACAAGAAGAAATGCTTAGTGAGTTTTGTAAAAAGAACTGTATTGATATAATTGAAGATTTTGATGATGATTATTCTGCCAAGGATTTTGGCAGACCTGGATTTAGTAATCTGCTTAAATATGTTGCTGAGAGAAAAAATAAAATCAACCTATTATTAATCTATAAATGGGATAGGTTTTCGCGAAATTCGAGACTTGGATTAAATATGATACATCAATTGAATGGTATGGGTGTGGAAGTGAATTGCTCAACTCAATGGGTTAATCACGACGACCCAAATCAGCATATCATGTCTTTGATTCATATGGGGTTGCCAGAGGTAGATAACCGCATCAGAAGCTCAAGAACTATTGAAGGGACGAGAAGCAATATGAAAGATGGTAGATGGGTTTTAAGCCAACCTAAGGGGTATGTGAAGGGGCGTGATGAAAGCGGTAAGGTTCTGATGAAACCGGACAAAGAAATCGCAGGATTGATAACAGAACTATTTAATGATTTTGCTTTAGGGATCTACTCTCAAAGTCAAATTCGTAAACTACCGAAATTCAAGCCTCTAAATTTGAGTAGCAGCAACATAAGCCGAATACTTAACCAAATTGTGTACTCAGGTAGAATTCGTGTAAGCGCATACAAAAATGAGCCAGAGCAAATAGTTACTGCACTTCATGAACCTCTTGTGAGTGTTGAAACATATGAAAAAGTTCAGGTAGAACTTGGCAATCGTAAACGCATCAAACACAAACCAAATAAACAAAATAACGCATTACCATTGAGAGGTTTTCTCTCATGTAATTGTTGTGGGGAAAACCTCACTGGCAGCGGATCTACGAGCAAAACTGGTAAGAAGCATTACTACTATCACGGAAACTCTAAAAACGGCTGTAAAGAGCGTTATAGAGCTGATTTGGCACATACATCCGTTGAAGACTTGTTGGCGGATTATAGTCCAAATAAAGACGTGTGTCACCTCTTTGAGTTAATGCTCAAAGATAAATTTGACACATCAGATAAGTCCAATAAATCCATGATGAAATCAATCGATATAAACATCAAAAAACTCGAAGACAAAAAAGAAGTGCTGTTAGATAAATTATTAGAGGGTGCTATCACAAATGATATGTTTAATTCAAAGAACGCAGACTTAAAGAATAAGATAAGTCAACTCATCATAGACAAAAATCAATTGAACGACTATGAGAAAGATTCTTTAGAATTTATCAGCTTTGGTATTCACATACTTAAAAACCTTGGAGAGTTCTTCGCGAAGGCAACCGTAAACACGAAGCAAAAACTCCTGAGTTCGATATTCAACAAAAAACTTGTATTTGATGGAGAGAATTATCGAACCCCAATCTTGAACAGAGGACTTGAGCTTATTACTCGCAGCATCAATGCTTTAGAGGTCGTTAAAAACAAAAACGAGAGACAACCTTTCGGTTATCTCCCGTTATGTACCCGAAGTGGGAATCGAACCCACACTCCTTGCGGAACACGAGTTTGAGTCGTGCGCGTCTACCAGTTCCGCCATTCGGGCAAATGGGGACGACAAAAGTAATGTAGTGTAGGCTATTCGCTACACTTTTTAAAGGTAGTAATTGTCGGAGAGGTGATTTTCATTTCCGAGATGTTCATTCCTTTTAATTCGTCGTCTCTTTTTTCGAGCATCAACTTGCGTGCTGTGAGGTCTTGGTGGGTAGCGCTTCCGGGGATGTGTCTACACATGATCGACTCTTCAAAGCTCTTTACATTTACAGTAAGTCCATCTTTTGAAAGGTGTGAGAGTCTTAGGGTAAGCTCGGAGTCCCCGGATCTACGGAGAGATAAAAAACCACCCGCGCGGTCCCAGGCGAAGCGGGAATGAAGTGTGGGGCAGTGACCGAAATATGCTTGTAGGGGTCTCTTTAGCGCGATGTCGAAGCGCCTGATGTATGGTCGGATGGAGCCCTCTCTACCGGCGAGAACGTCTAGAGAGTGCTGAAGCCAAGTGGGGTGAGCCACATCGTCTGGATCGATAAAAGTCACGTGTGTCCAGTCTATATTCTGAGATGCATAAACTCCGGTGTTGCGAGCCGTATAGGCACCTGAGTTTTCATTTAGCTTGATACATTCTATTCTGGGATCGCGCTTGGATTGATCTCGCAGAGCAGAAGTTGAGGCGAGGTCGGTGGAGGTGTCATCTACGATTAAGAGATGCCAATTTGTATGGGTTTGGGATAAAATACTTGAAACACATCCTGGAAGAAATTCAGGGTGGTTGAAGTGAGCGCACACGATGAGAACCTTCATCTTAGAGGCAGAGTCGGGGGAAAGAGTGGGGTGAAAACCTTTCTTTATAGAGGACGCTTCACGGGCGTAAAGTTGATTTTGGAACCACGTGGAGATGCCAGTTTTTCGTAGGAAAATTACGGCCGGAACTCGCAAGAAGTCTGGGAGGATTTTTCTTAAAAGCGATACCTTCACGATGTTAAAGAATGGGGAGGGTTCATGGAGCTGGCATATTGGAAGATTTCATCAGCTAAAACCGTGTCTATCGCTCTTAGCTCGTCCCAGCTCACTGGGCTAGACCTATTTGTGTGCTTGTACCGTCTCCATTGGGTGATGGGGCCCACTTTAGAGTTAAATATGCTGTTTGAAGACCTTTCTGAACCCGTGTTTTCTCCATGGCGAGCCCTTGTGTATGCAGAGTGCCATTCTTCATTTGAAACGCCCCAATCAAGGGTTTCTAAAATGGCGGGGGGTTCCTCTTTGAGACTCTCTAACCACCAAGTATAGCTCGCCTTCTCCCCTGCCCTGAAGTTCCAGTCCAACCAATGCCTCATGGCTCTGTGCATAATCCTACGAGGCATTTCAACAGAGGAGTTCGCGGTGATGAATCTCCAACTTGCCTTGTTAAATGTGGTGAGAGAGCCTATGGTTTTTAAGGGGTCGCGTAGCTGATGGCCTATCGCAAAGTCTGAAGTGATGGTATTCCCTCCGGGACCATAAACGGCCTGGTCACAATCTGCCACAAGGCACCAAGACGCAATGCCATCCGACCCAAACTTCTCATGCTGAACATCTTTTCCCAATTCCGACAATACAGCTGCGAAAAAATTCGTGCCTGAGCGCCCCGTTCCTATAACCGCTATCGTTTTTTTCACTTTTACGCTGAGATATTTATCCTAAATGTCGTCCCTGCTCCCACCTCGGATTTTAACACCGAGATTTTCCCTCCGTGGTATTCTTCTATGATTCGTTTTACAAGCGAAAGGCCCAGCCCCCACCCCCTCTTTTTTGTAGTAAATCCGGGAGAGAATACACTTCTGATATCTTGTCTCGAAATTCCCTTTCCAGTATCTGAAATGTCAATCGTAACCCCTTTTTCCGAGTTCATAACGTTGACATTTATCTCTCCCTTGCCCTCCATGGCATCAACGGCATTTCTGAGTAGGTTTTCTAGCACCCAGCTAAATAGAGAGGGGTTAAATAACGCGGTTATCTCTATGTTCTCCTGAATACCAGTAAGGTGGATCTCGACTTTCTTACTTATCCTAGGTCTCATATAAGACAGGGTGTGTGAAATTGATTGTCCGATATCACCTGACGTAAGCTTGGGTTGAGATCCTATTTTACTAAATCTGTCTGTGACGACATGGAGGCGCTGAACATCTTTCTCCATCTCTACAAGCATCTGTTGGTCAATCTCCTTTGCCTCCTTTAACAAACCCACCCAGGCCATTAATGAACTTAGAGGAGTGCCTAGCTGATGAGCCGTTTCCTTCGCCATACCTACCCAAACACGGTTCTGTTCTGCCTTTCTGGAGCTGCTAAAAACCAAATAGGCCGTAAGTAAGAACGCCGCGATTAAAATAAGTTGGATGAGTGGGTAATACCTCATAGAGGTGAGGATTACGCTGTCCTCAAAAAAGATGAGTCGGGCCCCTTCGCCAGGGAGGTAAACCTTAATAGGATTGTTAGACTTAGACATTCTAAGAAGTCTCGCCTGAAGGGATTCTGGGTTTTCAAGCTCCTCAACAGGCACCCCCTTCGAATGAATCACCTTCTGACTGAGCGAATCTGTCATAATAACGGGAACAGAGGCGCTGTTTAAAATCGTCTCAGACACGAAGGAGGAAATGAGGTCTGCCATCGCCGTTTTCAAGTCTTTGAGTCGAAGGCTCTCATCGTAATAAACAGTTTGGCCAACTTCCTCGAAGCGAATGGGCGAGAAGCTAGACGCCATTTCGTCTCGCAAGCTGTCGAAATTCGTTAAGCCGGATTCTAAATTTATGTCGTAGAGTTTCCTCCCATAATCGTCATAGATAAGTACGGGAACGGTAGAGTTCGACCACAAATAGTCCGTGACAAAGGTGAGGTCCATACCCCTGGGTGGGTTGTCGATGATCCGATATGCATCGGCTAACCTGTCTGCCTTTTTGCGTTCGTCAGCCTCGAGCTGTACAAACAGTTTCTCCGTGTAATCGACGAGGTGGCTCCTCTGTTTAATGGCTTCAGACCAAACCTTAACTTTCGATCTTTCCTCAATTTTCACACGCTTGGTGAGGGAGTTGGCATACCAAAGGGTCGCACCCACAATTACCGCTGCCGAAGCGAGCAGAATTCTCTTCCATCGTTTTTTTGAGCGGGCTTGCATCTCGTATTAATCGTAGGCAGAGCAGTGTTGGGCACGCTTAGAGCGTTTATCACATGCGCTTAGAGCTATGATTACTTCGTGTGAACTAGCTGCAGCAGTCCGAATCTCAGATATCCCGAAATCGTATGCATATCCGAGTGTGATATAGTCCATTAAAGCAATCTGAAGGTGCGCGATAAGGGCGGATTGGTTCCTATACCCTACGCCTATAGAGAACTGGTTCTCGTAGGAAAGCAATGCTGTAACATCTAAAGAGACGGGCAGCCCTGATACCATGCGCATTTGTGCTGAGGGCTTGAACATAAAGCGACCGTCTAAATCGAAAGAACTACCTGCGGTAGCTACTACGTGGCGGGAGGTGCGAGAGCTGAGTGTCATTTCTGAAAGCTCCGATGCGGAAGCGTTAATCATTGTAATTCCTATAAAAGTATGCTCATCTTCATACCAAAGTCCAGCGTCTATCGTCGGGAACAGGAACTGTGAAGAGGATGAAACCGCAGGGTCATAAGCCGCTTCAAAATCAGGAAAGTTTAAGCTTCCTATATTTAGTCTGTGCTGCACAAGCCCCACAGACAGCCCTGAGCTAAGCCAACCCCCATTAGTCATCTTCAATTTATAGGCATAGGCTAAAGAAAAGGAGGTCGTACCCCAAGGGCCGGCCTCATCCGTTTCTATCCTACCCCCCACTCCGTGGACGCTATTGTTTGTCTCAGATATTCTACCTGAAAGACTTGCAAAAGAATACGTAGGTGCTCCTTCAAACCCCACCCATTGATTGCGAAAACCTAGCCTCATATCCAGGCAAGGTTTATTCCCAGCAGAAGCCACATGGTCCTGAAAAGGGGTCATCAAATAGTTCGAGCGAACGGGCACTTGTTGGGCTGTAACAACCGTAAGACAAGCAAAGCTAGAGACGATAGCTAAGAAATAAATTGGAATATTCTTCATCGTATTACCGCTACATTTCCTACAATAGGATCGAGATCCACTCCAGGTTCGTTTAACTCTATCACATAATAATACGTCCCTGTCGGAACATCTTTCCCTCCCATCTTTCCGTCCCAAGGGAAAGGATATCCTATGCTTCTTAGCACCTCTTGACCCCACCTGTCATATAGCGTAATTAGGGATCTGGTGTATGAGGGGAGTCCCGTGATTTTCCAGGTGTCGTTAAAGCTGTCTCCGTTAGGAGAGAAGGCGTTAGGCACATCGACATCGGTTCCCACAACAACTAAAACCTGGTCTGAATACTCACATTGCTCCACGAATCCTGTTACTTCAAATGACGTTGTTGAGGGCGGCGTTACCGTTACTGAGTATGAAGATGGGTCGTCAACATATTCTTCCGGAGACCAAACATATCCCAGCCCACCATCTCCGCCCAATACCTCTAAATCGGCAGATTCAAGGAACTGGATGTTCGTTGGACAACAGGCCGCTATGCTCAACGGCTCCCCCGAAACCTCTACATTAAAACCACACGGGAGCTCAATAATTCCCAAGGTGTATGAAATTAAAATAAGATAGTCCGTATTCGTGTAGAGAGACTCTGTTGTGAAGGTAACCTCCTGTGTTGTCGTAACACATTCCGACACGGCTGTATACAAGGAAGGGTTGCACGGGTCAAGCAAAGAAAACGCTACAACAATCATCTGTAGTTCTGCACCTGAGCACTCTAATCCAGAAATAGAAACATCAACCCCTACGTCTGAATTAAGATAGGTGGTGTGGAATTTCAGCACTGTAACTTGATCCCCCGTAAGGCAAGAATCTATGGTCTGCCCTATAAAACTTGACGGAGAAAAGTCTGTTGTCTGCGTGAGCTCGTCACCACAAAGGGGGGTGGGGTTGTCACAGGTTTGGCCTGAAATACCGCCATGTAAAAACACAATAAAAATTGCGGCAGAAAATAGTTTATACATACTCCTCAACGATTTCATTTGCGTATTTAGCATAGCCGAAAGTTAAGGAATCATTTACCCCTTAAAAGCAACAAGTAACTCACCCTTTTCAACAGCCAATCCGGCTTTAGCATTGACATCTTCAATTGTGCCGTCCACAGCTGATTTAATGACATTTTCCATCTTCATGGCTTCTAGAATAAGTAGGGAGTCGCCCACCTTAACATCCTGTCCTGCCTCAACTAAAACGCTTAGAACCTTGCCCGGCATAGGTGCACAAAGCTGTGAGTCCGCTCCTGAATCACCTGTATTCATTCCCATTTTATCTAAGAGTAGGGCGCGCTCATCAAAAACGATAACCTCTCTTAACACTCCGCCAACTTTGACTGTCATAGCACCGCTTTCATCTGGCCCTTCTATTGCTTCAATATTAAGCGACTGACCGTCGATTAATACGTTGTAACAACCTTCTGATGTTCTAGTCCACTCACCGAGCAGGAGGTTTTTAGAATCTACTGAGATGATTCTATCCTCAAAACGAATTTCCTTAGCCATAATGCGAAGATAAAGCAGTTAGCCCCGACCTTGCGTGCATGCCCGGAATCTACGTCCACATACCGTTTTGTCGCACAGCATGTCACTATTGTGATTTCCATTTCTCAACATCGTTGCAGAGAACTGGGGAGTTTGTCACTGGACTTTTGAAAGAAGTGCAATTGAGGAAAGAAAGTGGGGTTTGGGATGGTCCTGAATTTAACACTCTGTATTTCGGTGGGGGGACGCCGTCTGTTTTGCCATCGGAGGATCTTAAAAGAATCACAGACGCAATAAAAGCTGAATTTTTACCTGAAAATCTGACTTCTTTTAAAGAGACCACGATAGAGGTAAACCCTGAAGATGTAAATGAAGGCACACTTCAAGGATGGTTGGATGCAGGATTTGACAGGCTTAGTATAGGGGTTCAGTCTTTTGAAGACTCTCAATTAGAGTGGATGAATAGAAAACACAGCGGAACTGAAGCTGTAAAAGCCGTTGGGCTCGCTCACAAAATGGGGTTTAATAAAATCTCCCTAGACCTGATTTATGGTCTGCCACAAAATGACAAAGAGTGGAGGGAAACGGTTGACAAGGCTCTGAATCTTCCTATAAATCACATCAGCTGCTATGCTCTCACTGTTGAGCCTAAAACCGTCTTGGGTCACAGGGTTTCAGAAGGGATTGAGAAAGTGGCTCCAGATGAAAAAATAGAGGCTGATTACGAATACCTCTGCTCAGCAGCAAAAAAGGCAGGGTTTATTCATTATGAGGTTTCGAATTGGGCGATTGGGGAAGAAGGGAGGGCTTTACATAACTCGGGTTATTGGTCTGGCGAACCGTATGTCGGGTTGGGACCTGGGGCACACGGTTTTCGAGACAATATTCGGTACGTGGTGATTTCTAACAACCCTAAATATATTTCTGAAGTGGGGCGTGGTCTGCTTCCGGACTCTTCTGAAAAACTCAGCCGAATAGACAGGTGTAATGAGTCTCTGATGACTGGATTAAGGACGGACGTGGGGGTTAGTTTCGTCGAGTTAGAGAGGTTGTGGGGTGTAAATCCCGCTGTGGTTAACCATGAAGCTTGGAAGAAGTGGACCGGCTCTGGAGGGTTGATAAAAACGGGTTGTAAATCTGGGGAATATTTCCGTATTCCTGAAAAAATGTGGCTTATTGGCGATTCTATCTCGTCTGATTTTTTCGTAACTTAGTAAGATGAGATTTATTCTAAACACGGTTTTATTTTTCCTTTTCGCCTCTTC
The DNA here is from genome assembly GCA_027619225.1 of Bacteroidota bacterium. Lineage (GTDB taxonomy): Bacteria > Bacteroidota > Bacteroidia > Flavobacteriales_D > Sanyastnellaceae > UBA974. The sequence goes on along the minus strand of JAQCFW010000021.1, from coordinate 23,644 downwards.
TTTTTCAGCCCAAACAACAATTACTCTCGACAATCATTTCGAAGATTGGGACACAACGATGTCTTGGTCTGACGATGGTGTTGGAAATATTAATAAGGCCGCAATTACACATGATGTCGACTGGGTGTATTTCTATATCAGGACTACAAACGAAGTTGCTCTAGATGAAAATACCCTTCCAAATTCTATTAGGCTTGTAATTGACTTCGACAACAACCTCGCTACAGGGAGCAATTATTTGGGGTTGGGGTTGGGGGCTGAGATGGTAATCAATTTTCCTTCGAGATCGGTCACAATGTTTTCTAGCAACGGAACGTCTTCTGGACCGGGAATAAATAGCGTTGGCGTCCATGTAGCTCCAGTATATAGTGCCTTTGAATTTGAAATTGCCATAGACCGGTCCCTCGTAAACCTGAACAATGGCGCTCTTAAGTTTCTTTGGTATGAGGGGGATACTTCATCAAGTATTCCTCAGGGCGGAGAGGAACATGTCCTTACTGATTTCAGCTATTCCATCACTCCTACTCCTCTAGAAAGGGCGGAAAATACGGAAATTAGAGTTGCGTTTTGGAATGTGAAAAGAGAATTGGACAACACGAGTGTTTACGATTCTTACGACAGAATTTTAGATGCCACAAACCCTGATATCATTGGGTTTTCTGAAGTCGAGGATTACACCCCTTCATTTGTAGCTGACTTACTCAATATGTGGCTTCCTTTAGAGGGTGACGCGAGTTGGTTTGTAGAAAAAGACGATTGGGATTTAATGATCGCAAGCCGCTTTCCCATCACCTCCATCTTCCCAACAATAAATCGACAAATGCCGGCTTTAATAAACACTGAAAGCGTTTGGGGTGTGCCTACCTTATTTACCAGTTCCCATCTTAAATGCTGTGACGGAGATGCCCAAAGGCAGGAGCAGGCTGATGATTATATGTCTTTTCTGCGGGATGCTATAGAGCCAGGTGGAGTGCTAGATCTTCCGGAGGGTTCCCCAATTATTTACGGAGGGGATTTAAATATGGTCGGGCTTTCTGGACCCATAAACACCCTCGAAACTGGTGATATTTTTAACAACAATGTCTATGGGGATGATTTTTCTCCCGATTGGGACTCCTCCGGCCTCACCCAAATTGTAGCTCGCTTGACGGACAGGGCTATGGATTATACTTGGAGGAATGATTCCGGGTCCTATATGCCTGGGAAATTAGATTACATCGTAATTTCTGACGCTGTAGTCGAAGTCCTTCGCGCATATGCTCTCCAAACCTCTGACCTCCCGCCCGCTCGTTTGGCTCAGTATAACCTTGAATTATATGATGCTGAGGATGCTTCAGACCACTTCATGGTCGTGGCTGACCTTGCTTTGGTTGGTGGGATTTCTCAAACAGATGCTGATGGGGATGGGATCTTCGATGCCCTTGACAATTGCCCTGATTTATCAAATGCAGACCAAACAGACTTCAACTTCGACGGTCTTGGTGATGCATGTTCCGACTCTGATCTTGACGGCCTTTCAGATGAGATTGAAATCCTTATCACCCTCACAGACCCATTAATTCAAGATACTGATGGGGATGGGCTTACCGACGGAATTGAACTTTCGCTATTTATCACAGACCCCCTTGATTACGATACAAACGAAAATGGTCTGAGTGACGCCGAGGATTTATTAAACAGTGGCGAAATCGGCGCAACCTGTAGTGGCGACACGAACAACGACGGGTCTATTACAGTAGGAGATCTGTTGTTAGTTTTGTCTGCTTTTGGCGGGGTTTGTTCTTAGTTTTTAATAAACCTCACCAAACCTAGCCCGCTTTCAGATTGCACGCTAATAGAGTAAACACCGTTGTTTAAGGAGCTCGCGTCAACCTCAAATGTGTTGCTGTTAATTTCGTCTTCGCTTTTTACAACGCGTCCTAGGGCGTCTGAAATGCTGTAGAACAACACCCTGTGTTGAGACGAAATGATAAGTTTGTCTGAGGTTGGGTTGGGAAAAGCGTTCAATATAATTCCTGAAAACTCTTCAACTCTAACCCAGTTAGAAACCACCTCAAATGAGGTTTGAGAGCTACAGTCTCCATTTTCGCTAAACGCCGTTAGGTAAATTGTAAATGTTCCCGCCTCTGTATAACTATGTGCTGGTGTTGTGTCGTTGTAAGTGGTTCCATCCCCCATATTCCACAAGTAATTATCGGCTCCAGTACTTAGATTGAAAACTTCGACTGGTCCGCTATTTCCGTCCCAAGGTGAGTTAACTATAAAGTCTGCATTTATAGGTTCTGTTAGGTCAAACTGGCCGCGAGGGGTGATCATATATCCATCTACAAAAGGCGCGTTTGGATCGCGCTGCCCACCTATACCCGTGACTCCGAAAACTCCAACAGGCGCAGTTGTGCCAAATAGATTTGTATTGGCATCTATTCTCATTATTATCTCTTGAGTGCCGAAGGCAAGTCGGACATCAAATCCAGGGGTGGTATTCGTCCAGTCGTCTAAATCAACGAGCTCTGTACACTTTAATGTAATAATTCTAGACTCTGTCTCCTCGTCCATTTCAAATACCAATTGAGGTGTGTCAGATGGGAAGCCCGAGCCTTCGAAGAGCAGGGTGTCTATTCTGATTTGGGCTAAACCTAAATACTGATCTATAACTCCCCTAACTCGAACACTGTCTCCTTCAACAACATTGTACCCGAAATCACTGATTGGGCTGAATACATTTATTCCATTTGTAGGGTCTATTAACGTGAACTGAAGGCCTGAAGGGTAGTCATTCCAACCGTGAACGATCCCTCTAAGCTCGCACGCCACACCTATGCTGTCAAGAACTCCTTGGGGGTTTGTTCCTCTGACCTGATCTATTTCATAAACTGGATATTCTAAGTCTGAAGGTAAAATATGAATCACCAAAGTGTCTATGCCGAGAATCGCTCCACCAGAGATGATGCTTAATGCAATAAGCACGTCCTCCTGAAGCTCTGGATCCTCTTCATCGATGGCGGTAAAGTTGAAGGATTGGGAATTTAAAAGTCCCATTTCAAAGTTAAAACTTAGTGGGAACACATCCGGGAAATCAATTCCTGTAATGGCATCTCCACCTACAATATTTAACTCAACTTCAACATCTTCAATTGGGTAAATCGGTGAAATAGAGACTGTCACTCCTCCCCCTTCGTTTACATACAATTCGGGAGCGTCAAACCCTACAGACATTGTTCCAAGTCCACCACAAGTAACCTGATGTGAGCCCAGAAAGTCAAAGGTGTCTTGAGGGTATGAATCCCATTGGGTTTGGCATTCTTCCCAGTCAGTCGTTCCGTGCCCTACATTGGGTTTTCTCACCAGGGTGTGTTCAGACATCGATCCCCCTGAGGAAACTGTCCATGCATCACCTGGATCTTGTCCTACAACACCCATAATATCTATTGCTTCGCCATTTTTACTTAGCACTAAAGCATCATTTCCGTTGAACCAGGTAAGCTGAGAGGTTACGTCGCTTAGGTTTTGAAGAGCTGGTGTCGCTTGTGAGTTTCCGATTACATAGGTTCCGCCCTGGGGAATCGAACCGGTTAAATTTAATTCTTGATTCGGCTCAGTCGCTCCATTGTTGTAAAGCTCCATTGTATATGGAGTAAGGTCTATTGCAACGTCAGATGGGTTGAATAGTTCAATTGCCTTATTGTGGCTATCCCCCTCTACATACTCGGAAATAATAAGGTCATCGCAAAGCCCTGCTGCGCCACACTCTAAAATTGAAATAACCAAGGCTGAGGCTCCAATGCTATCACACTCTAAAGCTGTTGCGCCACCTACAAAAGCTCCAGGCGCTATCGTTGCGGGGTCAAGCTCTCCTTGTGTGCTGATACCCCAAACGTGGTAATCATTCACTCCCAGATCCGTAAAGTCATAAAACGGAACCTCAATTGTTGTGATTATTGTATCCTCAACAGTGCAGATTGCAAATAAAAAATCGTCTTCTACCGCCTCGGAGTAATATCCGAAAGCGACGATTGTACCTTCAGGTGTTAGGCAAGCTAATACCTCGTTTGATCCGCTTGCGTCTAGCATCGTTCCTCCATCACACGCTGGCGACTCACATGTTTCAACAAAAATTACATATTGCAGTTCGCTCAAAGAAAAACACCCTGAGGAAGTCACTCCGGAAAGAGGCATTCCCATCTCTATAGAATTTGCATCTAAGGGCGAGTTATGAGAAACGGCAACTACATCAAGCAACCCGTCTCCCAAGCCTTCAAAATTAATTGCCGATCCTGATGCTGATGATAAAATAATTCCATCAACTGGGTCTACAACAAGCAGTGTTAGGGATGCTGTAGGGGCATCTGTAATGTGATTAAATGTTGCAATTGCAGGGCCTTGGTCAGTACAAAGGGTGTCATTTGCTGCATTCGTGATTTCTAAAAACCCTCCAGCACACGCAAGAATATTCGTTGTTCCTTGAGACGGGGGTTGGATCGCATATGAACTTAGGTCAAAGGGTTCCCCGCCATCGGGAAGTCTCGCTATTGAATGTCCTTGGGGGTTTTCCTCAGCGCCTTCATATAACAGGCCTGTTCCGGGAGGAACTAAAGCTTGTAATATTCCTGACACCTGTGGATGAGATGGTCCCACATTTCCATAAACCAAAGCGTCAATGATGTCTTCCGTTGGAGGCTCCTCCCCCACTGTGAAAATTGAAATATCTGCCTCGTAAATGGCAACGGCGCCCACATTTTCAGCCAAATCGCCGGTAATTGTAAGGAATCCGTCAGGATCAAGCTGCATTCCCTCAAGAGATATCGCAGAATAAACCTCAACGCCATAAGCGCCACCGCCAAGCCATATTGATCTTACAAATGCAAGAGAATATCCTTCAAGTCCCGAATTAGGCTCGCCATACAGCTCAATAAACTGAGGGTTTGATTCTGTTACAATAACATCAACCTCGTTAATTACAACACCTTGAGCATTGGTAGAAAATGTTGAGCCTGCTGTAATTACAGCAAATAAATAGATATAAATCGAACGCATAGCTGATATTCTGGTTTAGTAACAAATGGAGGCGTAAGATACGTATCTTTAAGGGTCTTAATATGATATACAACTCTCTCATAGAAAAACTGGATGCTTTTATCAGAAAGTATTACCGAAATCAGGCATTGCGAGGCTCTATCGTTGCCGCTGGTATTGTAACTGTCGGTTTTCTAATCCTGACCGGAATTGAGTTTTTAGGGAGGTTTGGGATGCTTACTCGAACCGTTTTGTTCTGGGGATTTACGCTCCTTGTAGCGGGTGTTCTATTGGTTATGGTGGTTTTTCCCTTGTTAAAGCTTTTTCGTTTAGGTAGGGTTATTAGCCATGAGGATGCAAGCCGCATCGTTGGAGATCACTTTCCCGAAGTAAGGGACAAGCTGTTGAACACGCTTCAGCTTTCAGACCAAATGAATCACGGCTCCCACTCTGGCAACAATGATTTATTAATTGCAAGTGTCGATCAGAAAATATCGGAACTCAGTCCCATCGCATTTACGAAGGCAATTGACTTGCGTGAAAATCTTGTCTATTTAAAGTACGCGCTCGGGCCTATAGCGGTGCTCATTGCTCTTCTTATTTGGAGGCCCCTTGTGGTTTCTGAGTCAACTGACAGGCTTATTAACCACAGAACCTCATTCGAAACCCCTGCGCCGTTCAGATATGAAGTTGTCTCTGTGCCTTTGAAGGCGCCTAAGGGTGAGCGGTTTAATTTTATTGTAAAGATTGTCGGCGCGTCTATACCCTCGACTGTTTTCCTTGAAGAGGGTGGGAACAGATATCGAATGGAGCATCTGGTTGGAGATATGTTCCGCTACACATTTATGTCGCTCAGGTTAAATACCAATTTTAAGTGTTCTGCAAACGGATGGGACTCGCCTGTTTACACACTTTATGCATTGCCTATTCCACTTGTTAAAGAATTTACCCTTGTTGCTAACCCCCCTGGATATACTGGTCTTGAGAAGGTTACTCAATACAACAACGGCGATATCATTGTTGCCGAGGGGACTTCGATAAATTGGGAGTGCCGGGTAAAAGATGCGGATCGTCTAAGAATGACGATAGGGGATTCGTTGGTAACCCCCATAAATATTACAGGGAATGTCTTTTCAGCATCATGGCGCTCTTTAAGCACTTTGCCGTATTGGTTCATTCCAGAAAACGATGACCTAGGTGCTGTGGATTCAATGAGGTATTCGATAAGGGTCATCGCTGACAGAAGGCCTGTTATAAAAGTTGAAGAAGCTGAAGATAGTATTTCAAGAAAAATAAAATATTTCTCTGGGAGTGTTGGTGACGACTATGGGTTTTCTAAGCTAGCTTTTGCGGTTAGAGAGGGTGGTACGGAAAATGTTGACTATACCATCCTTGAAAGGCCTCTCGGAAAAAATGACAATCTGTTTTTCGTTTGGGATATGCAGGATCTAGAACTCGTCGCTGGGGAAACCGTTGAGTATTGGATGGAGGTTTGGGACAATGATGGGGTAAATGGCGCAAAGTCTGCCAAAACCTCAACTGGTATCTTTTCTGCTCCAACAAAGCAAGAGTTGTTGTCGGAAAGAGATGATTCTGATGATGAAATTGCCTCAAATATTGAAGACGCTGTAGAAAGGGCTGAGGAGTTAAGAAGGGAGATGGAGTCTTTTAAAGAGAGGTTAAGAGAGGAGCGGGAAATGGATTGGCAGGATAAAAAAGCTCTTGAGGAGTTGCTTGAAAAACAGGAAGAACTAAAAAATGAGCTTGATAAGGTTAAAAAAGCCAACGAAATAAAGAATGAACGCCTCAATGAGTTTTCTCCTCAGAACGAAAGGATTATGGAGAAACAGGAAGAGCTTCAGAAAATCATGAATGATGTAATGTCTGAAGAGCTACGTGAGCTCTATGAGAAAATGCAGGAGCTTATGGAAGACATGAATCCTGATGAATTGCAAAAACAGCTCGACAAGATGGACGTCGGTCAAGATGCTTTAGAGAAGGAATTAGATCGGGCTTTAGAGCAATTTAAACAGCTGGAGTGGGAGGTTAAAATGGAAGAGCTTGTTGAAGGGTTGGAAAAATTGGCTGAGAAACAGTCTGATTTAGCAAAAAAGACTGAGGAAGAACAGCTTACCAGTGAGCAGTTGAAAAAAGAACAAGAACAGTTAAATGAGTCTTTTGACCAATTAAAGGAGAAAATTAAGGAGTTGGAAAAAGACAATGCTGATCTTGAAAATCCCAATCCCATGCTCAATAGTGAAGAGGAAGAAAAGTCTATTTCTGAAGATCAAAAAGAAAGCACAGAGGAATTAGAAAAAGGCAAAGAGAAAAAAGCAGCGGAAAAACAAAAAAGCGCTGCGGAAAAGATGAAAGAGCTTGCTCAAAAAATAGAAAGCATGCAAATGCAATCTCAAGAAGAGAGTGAAGAAGAGGATATGGAAGCGCTAAGAGCGTTGTTAGAGAATATTATAACACTGTCCTTCGATGAAGAGGAGCTTATGGCTAATCTTGGGGCTACAGAATCACAGGATCCGAGGTATGTTACCCATGGTCAAACACAGCGTTTTCTTAAAGATGGATCTAAAATGGTCGCTGATTCTTTGTTTGAATTGTCTCTAAGAGTGAGGCAGTTGGCCAGTGCTGTAAATCGGGAAATAGGTCTTGTAAATCATCACATGGACAAGGCTTTGGTTGGGTTTGCTGATAGAAAAACCAGCGAAATCGTGACCAATCAGCAATATGTCATGACATCGTTTAACAACCTTGCGTTGCTTCTCGATGAGGCACTTAAACAAATGCAAAATAAACAGGAGTGCAACAATCCTGGATCAGGAAATTGCAGTAAGCCCGGTGGCTCTGGGTCCAAACCCTCTCCAAAAGCCAGTGATATGAAAAAAATGCAAAAGGCTTTGGGGGAAAAACTAGAGCAGATGAAAAAGCAGATGGGTGAAAACTCTAACAAGGGAGAGTCTGGAAAAAAAGGTCAGGGAATGAGTAAACAGCTTGCGGAGATGGCTGCGCAACAAGCGGCTTTGCGCGAAATGGCAAAACAAAGGGCAAAAGATTTAAATGAAGATGGGTCTGGTGAGGGGGATGAAATGAGGAAAATTGCGGATGAAATGGAGGAGTTAGAGCGTGACCTCATAAATAGAAATGTAGATATCAGCACGCTTGAAAGACAGCGTGATATTTTATCAAGATTACTTGATGCGGAAGAAGCGGACAGGATAAGAGGTGAGAAAAATGAACGAAAATCAAGGGTTGGTAATCAAAGTTTACACCCTGATTCTCCACAAATGATTGATTATCTACGTAATAAGGCTAATGAGTTAGAATTGTTACGAACAGTCCCCGCTGATTTAGTTCCTTATTATAGGGACAAAGTCAACGATTATTTTAATACTTTAGACGTCGAGTAATTTGTTTTAATGTTATCTCATCAATTATGCAAGAGCTAAGCTTCCAATCAAAGCCAGAAAATATCGCTGTCGTCGAGCGCCTCATTGATGAGATGTGTGAAAACCACAATGTTATTGAGGAGCATTACGGAGATATTTTAATTGCGATGACTGAGGGAGTGAATAATGCGATCGTTCATGGAAACAAGCTTGATGTAACTAAACGTGTTTCTGTCGAATATGAGAAAAGGGGGAAGGATTTATTTTTCAGAATTACTGACGAGGGTGCTGGTTTTGATTATGAAAATCTCCCCGACCCTACCGCCCCTGAAAATCTTGAGCGTCCCAATGGAAGGGGTGTCTTTCTCATGCGTAACCTCGCTGACGAATGCTCATTCGAGGACGATGGAAGAATCATAGAGCTTGTCTTTACAGGCGTGCTTAGATAAACCCGCAACTGATAAATTGTGATCTATTTTAACGACTTAGACTCTTCGTGTAGAATAAAAAATCGCATGGCAGTGAAGAGATGGCTGTCAGGTGTCATTTCATCCCGTGGTAAAAAATTGGGCGACATCAGCGTAATTCTTTGCTCTGACGACTACTTGTTGGATGTAAATAATAAGCACCTCGACCACAACTATTACACCGATATAATAACCTTCGATTATACTGAAAAAGATGTTGTCGGTGGGGATTTATTTATCTCTTATGATCGGGTTAAAGAAAGTGCAAAACAGGAAGGTGTGTTAATACAGCAAGAGCTTCGTAGAGTTATGGTTCATGGGGTATTACATTTGCTGGGTCTTAGGGACAAAACAAAAAAGGAGGCATCAACAATGAGGGCCGCTGAAGATGTTGCATTAAAGATGTTCCACGTGGAACGTTCTAAATAAAGTTAAACTTGAAATTTCATACTTCTTACGATGTAATTGTTGTTGGTGCGGGACACGCTGGGAATGAAGCGGCAGCGGCAGCGGCAAATACCGGAGCTAAAACATTGCTTGTGACCATGAACATGGGTGTTATCGGACAAATGTCCTGTAACCCAGCTATGGGAGGTGTGGCTAAGGGGCAGATTGTCAGAGAGGTTGATGCGCTCGGTGGCTACAGCGGTCTTGTAAGCGACGAAAGTGCCATTCAGTTTAGAATGCTGAATCGTTCTAAAGGTCCGGCTATGTGGAGCCCTCGTACACAGAATGACAGATACCATTTCGCCTCGACCTGGAGAGAAATGCTTGAAAAGACTCCTGGGCTTGACTTCTGGCAAGACTCCGTAACAGGGGTTATTGTAGAGGGTGATAAGTGCGTGGGTGTTCGAACTGCTCTAGGTTCTGAAATAAGAGCCAAGGCTGTTGTGTTGACTAACGGTACGTTTTTGAATGGCCTTATGCATATTGGAGAGAAGCAGTTTGGAGGGGGGCGTGCAGGTGAACGAGCGTCGGTAGGAATAACAGAACAATTGATCGATTTGGGTTTTAAAAGTGGCCGTATGAAAACAGGGACACCACCGAGAATTGATGGTAGGAGTCTTGATTTCACAAAGATGGAGTTACAGCCAGGTGATGAAGATCCTACACATTTTTCTTTTTTAAAAAGGCGCGTGGACTTAAGTGAGCAATTGCCTTGCCATATTGCGTACACAAACGAAGCAGTTCATGATATGTTGCGAAGTGGTTTTGAAAGGTCTCCTATGTTTAATGGTCGTATACGGGGTCTTGGGCCAAGGTATTGCCCTAGTATTGAAGATAAAATAGATCGCTTTGCAGACAAAAGCCGCCATCAATTGTTTGTTGAACCTGAAGGAAGGAAGACGGTGGAGATTTATTTAAATGGGTTTTCAACAAGCCTTCCCGAAGAAGTTCAACACGCTGCATTAAAACTAATCCCTGGTTTTGAAAATGCAAAAATGTTCCGGCCTGGTTATGCTGTAGAATATGACTACTTCCCTCCTACTCAGCTGAAGCATAGCTTAGAAACAACCACTGTAAATAACCTCTATTTTGCGGGCCAAATAAATGGCACTACTGGATATGAGGAGGCAGCATGTCAGGGTTTAATGGCTGGCATAAACGCCGCTCGTTCCACGTGGAACAATGAGCCAATTATTCTTAGTCGCTCAGATGCATATATTGGCGTTCTTATTGATGATCTTGTTACAAAAGGTACTGATGAGCCTTATAGAATGTTCACATCAAGGGCTGAATACCGAATATTGCTTAGGCAGGATAATGCTGATGAGCGCCTCACTCCGCTGGGACATAAAATAGGTTTGGCTTCAGACGAAAGGCTTGAGCTATTAGAGAAAAAACAGGTGTCGGTTAAGTCTGTTAGAAAAACGCTAGAGAAAACATCAATTAATCCTGAGGGTGCAAATGCTTTTCTTAAAAAAATGGATAGTTCTGAACTTAAGCAGCGCGTAAAGGCAAAGCAAATTCTTATAAGACCGCATATTAACCTGTCGTCTATGATAGAAGAAATTCCTGAGTTGTCAATTCTCTCCGAGATGGAAAAGGATGTAATTGAGCAGGTTGAGATACAGGCTAAGTATGAGGGTTACATTGAGAAGGAGCAGGTCATGGCAGATCGCATGTCAAAGCTTGAGGGGCTGAAAATTCCTAGTGATTTAGAGTATTCTAAGCTTGCGTCACTTAGCTCTGAAGCAAAGCAGAAACTCTCCGATCGAAAACCTAAAACACTTGGTGAGGCAGCTAATATCTCTGGCGTGAGCGCTTCTGATGTGAGTGTTCTTCTTATCTATTTGGGGCGATAGGCTAGTACTTGTTTCCTGACTTGTCTGGTTTGTTTAGATTAAGCTTCTTTTTCAGCTTATCCACAATTTCAAACGCAGCGGGACACACTTCGGTGTTCTTTTGGGTAAGGTCAAGTATTTGGTGCTGGCGCCTCCTGTTTGTGTGGGGGAATTCTTGACATGCTTTAGGTCGCACGCTATAAATACTACAGTAGTTGTCATCACCTAAAAATGTGCATGGTGAGTTCTGTAAAACGAAATACTCGTCCGAATCTCTTTTAAGATAAGTATCCTCTAATTGTTGTGGGCTTATTCTTAAATACTTAGATATTCTTTTTATATCTCTTTCTGAAAAAAGAGGGCTTGTTGTTTTACAGCAATTGGCACACTTTAAACAGTCTGTACACGCAAACACCTCTTCATGAAGAGGGTGAATAAGTGCATCTAGTTTCTGGGGGTTTGTCTTTTTGAGTTTTTTGAAAAAAGTTGTGTTCTCTTTTCTCTTTAAACCCACCTGTTCTTTATGTCTTTCTAAATCCACGGGAATTCTAATTGTATCTTTGCACCGCAATTAACAGCAAAAAATTATCTTATTAGATGGATATTCAAAAAGTTCTTACCGATTTAGGTATTAAAGACACAAACGCAGGTGTTATGATCGGGGGCCGCACATTAGGTTCGGGCCCACATATTGACTCTATTTCACCGACTGACGGAAAAGTGATTGCGCGCGTAACTACAGCTACATCAGACGATTATGAGCTTGTTATGGATGCAGCAAGCAAGGCTTTTGTCGAGTGGGGAAAATGGAGTGCACCAGAGCGTGGTGAGGTGGTTCGCCAATTTGGTGATGCTCTTCGCGAAAAAAAGAAATCATTGGGTGCGCTTGTTTCCTATGAAATGGGGAAGAGTTATCAGGAGGGACTCGGTGAGGTTCAAGAGATGATTGATATTTGCGATTTTGCATTGGGCCAAAGTCGAATGCTTTACGGTCTCACAATGCACTCAGAGCGCCGAAATCACCGTATGTACGAGCAATACCACCCGCTGGGAATTGTTGGAATTATTTCTGCCTTTAACTTTCCCGTGGCTGTCTGGTGTTGGAATACTGCGCTTGCGTGGGTGTCGGGTGACGTTTGTGTTTGGAAGCCTTCTGAGAAAGCGCCGCTTTGTGCTGTTGCTTGCCAAAATATTTGGGTTGAGGTGGCTGAAGCCAACGGTGTCCCTGAAGGCATCTCTTGTGTGGTAAATGGAGATTATAAAGTAGGTGAGATGTTAAGCCGTGACAAGCGTGTTCCGCTTATTAGCGCTACAGGATCTACGCGTATGGGTAAAATTGTTGCGCAGGCCGTTGCCGCTCGTTTGGGCCGCTCGTTGTTAGAGTTGGGTGGAAACAACGCTCTTATCATCACGCCTGATGCTGATCTAAAGGTTGTCGTTCCGGCTGCTGTGTTTGGAGCAGTGGGTACTTGTGGACAGCGTTGCACAAGCACGAGAAGGGTTATCGTTCATTCTAGTATTTACGAAAAGGTAAAAGATCAACTTACGCAAGCCTACAAACAAGTTCGCATCGGAGATCCACTCGATGAAAACAATCACGTAGGTCCGCTTATCGATACGCTTGCTGTTGAAGGATACTTGGCAGCGCTTAAGGCTGTTGAGGAGCAGGGTGGAACAGTGCTTGTTCCTGGCGGAGTTCTTGAGGGAGAGGGTTATGAAAGTGGTTGTTATGTTAGACCCGCTATTGCTGAGGTAAATAACGAAATGCAAATCGTTCAGCACGAGACTTTCGCGCCAATTCTTTACATTATGAAATACGAAACTGTTGAAGAAGCTATTGCGATGCAAAACGGAGTGGTTCAGGGTCTGTCTTCTGCCATCATGACGAACAACCTCCGTGAAGCTGAGTTGTTTTTATCTGCAGCCGGATCTGATTGTGGAATTGCCAACGTGAATATCGGAACTTCTGGAGCTGAAATCGGAGGAGCCTTCGGTGGAGAGAAAGAAACTGGTGGTGGTCGTGAGAGTGGTTCTGATGCTTGGAAGGCCTACATGAGACGCCAAACCAACACCATCAACTACGGAGAAGATCTGCCTTTAGCTCAGGGAATAAAATTCGACCTTTGATGCTGGGTCGGAGGGGAGGTCTCTCGGTTTTCGCAGCTTTATTTATCGCTGCTGTAATGTTCTTTGGGTGCTCAACTGGTCAAAACAAATCGGTTGAGCACCTTTTTTATTCCGCCGTATTTACGCTTGATGATTCAACAAGCGTAACGGTGCTTACAGAGAAAATAGATGGGGGTCTTGTTGTTAAAAATGGAGAGGAGGAAATCTTTGTGAAATCTCAGGGTGAGGGTTGTTATTCTGTACCTGTTTTTGGTGGATCGTGGACGGGCGAGTGGAGTGGGGGAGTTTGGGATGGCGTGTGGGTGGATTCGTTAAGAACTAACGATTATCGGGTTAAGCTTGAGGTGAGCCCTCTGGAAAAACCTGTTCCTGTTATGGGTGAGCCAACTCACTCCGTTTGGGATACCTCGTTAGGAAAGTTTAAACTCACACAAAGAGGTGATTCCGCCTGGGCAACTTTTATGACATCAACAGGAGATTATAGATATCAGGCTGGGAAAATAGATACCACAACGAATGAGTTTAAACTTCAAAATTTCGACGGCGTCCACCTGTTTTATTTTGAAGGTGTAATCAGGGGAGATTCAATCACAGATGGGGTGTTTAAGAGCGGAATTCATTACAGCACTTCGTGGAGTGGGGTGAGGGCAGAAAATGAAAAGGTTAAATGGAGCTCTAAGCAGGAGTGGGGTAGGGGTGAGAAGGTGGTGTTTGAGGGGGTAAACTCGGGTGGAGATATTGAGGTTTGGTCTAGAGAAAGATTGAAAAAGTCTGGATATAAACTTCTTGTGGTGGATGTTATGGGTACGTGGTGCCCCAACTGTATGGACGAGGCGAGGTTGTTGAAGGAGCTGGCCATAGATTATCCTGAAATACTCGTTGTTTCTATGTCTTTCGAAAGGTCTAAGGGTGGAGAAGCTTTAAGAAGAATCGCTGAGTTTAAAAAGAGCGTGGGGATTTCTTGGGAAATATTACATGGAGGAGATGCCAGTAAGAGTGAGGCTGATTCATGCCTTGCTTTTTTTGGAGGGATTAGGTCCTTTCCCACAACAGCATTTATCCCAATCGAAGGTGATCCAATTGTCCACTCAGGATTTAGCGGGCCAGCAACAGGGGCTGCGTACGAAGAGGAGGTGGTTTTTTTTAGAGAAACTATTGAGGGCTTTTTGAGTGATTAGTCCTTGAAATCGTTCACCTTGTCTACAACGATTTTTTCATCCCTGTTAAGCAATTCCCAAGCTGTATGGAAAGCCAGGCGACCTACATTTGTCATCTTCGTGAACATGATCTTTTCTACATCATCTCCAGGAGCGTGGTAGTCTTCGTGAACACCGCTGAAGTAAAAAATTACAGGAATGTTGTGCTTTGCAAAGTTGTAGTGATCTGAGCGGTAGTAAAATCTGTTGGGGTCGTCTGGGGCGTTGAATGTGTAATCAAGCGTAATGTTCGTAAACGATGCGTTCGCAGTTTCTGAAATCTCATGGAGCTCGGAGCTAAGTTTATCTGAACCTATTAAATAGATGTAGTTTTCATCCCCTGAGTGGGCCTCATCAACCCTGCCTATCATATCAATATTCAGATTTGCAACCGTGTTTTCAAGTGGGAAAATTGGGTGATCTGAATACCACTCCGATCCAAGCAATCCTTTTTCTTCACCCACCACGTTCATAAATAAAACACTCCTTCTGGGTCCGTCACCGTTTTTAGAGGCGTTCATGTAAACTCTAGCAAGCTCCATTACAGTTACGGTGCCCGATCCGTCATCATCTGCGCCATTGTTAATCTCCCCGTCAACAATTCCTATGTGGTCGTAATGAGACGTTATTACAACAACCTCATCCTTTAAATCTTTATCTGTACCTGGAAGGTACGCAAGGACGTTTTTTCCATTAAACTCTGTTCTGTTTATGTCTAAATTATAGTTGAAGGTGCAGGGTAAACCACCCGTTGCCACCACCCCTTTTTTCTCACCTTTCTTTTTGATTTTTACTATTTTTTTCATTTTTTTAGAGGCCTCAAACCAAACATCCGCAGCATCCTCTCCAACGAAAAAAGTGGGTATGCTGGCGCCCTCACCTTCCTTTGTTCTGTTTAAGATTGTTGATTTACGCATCATATAAAACTTCATCCTTCCTTTAAAGGTGTTGTAATCGGAGTTGGGCATTACAATTATAAAGGCCGCAGCGCCAAGAGATTCAGCTTTTTCTCTTTTTGAAGTAGAGCTGTTTGCTTCTTTTAAATCGGGGTTTCTAACATCTCCCTGTAAAACCACAACACACTTCCCTTTTACATCAATCTTTGCGTAGTCATCATAAGTGTTGTTGTTTGATATTCCATAACCCGCAAAAACCATGGGGATGTCTTTCATTGATGTTTCATTTATTCCTGGATAGAGTAAAAAACCATCAACTATATTTAATTCCTGCCCAGCAACGTTCATTACCCCTCCTTGGATTTGAGAATTAAGCATTGGCACGTCTTGGGTGTATGACTTGCCATCATAGGGCTCAAATCCAAGTTTAGAATAGTAGTCTTCAAGATAAAGTGCTGTTAATTCAGCACCCCTTGTTCCTGTTTCTCTTCCTTCAAATTCATCAGATGCAATTATACTTAAATGGGCTCTTAGCTTCGTAGAGTCCATCATCTGACCATATTCATATTGATCAACAGAGGTTTGGGATAGGGATGAAAACGCGGATGATACACAAAGAAGCAGGGTTAAAAGCCCGCATGCAATTTTACCAACCCGTGTTGCGTGTCGCCCTCCTTCGAATTTAGACTCGAGAAATGCATCTACGATATCAACCGCCTCTTGTTCGCTTACAAACCTTGCGGGAATACAAATTACGTTTGCGTCGTTGTGTGTTTTTGCAAGATGCGCAATTTCTGGAGTCCAGGCTATCGCAGCTCTAACTTCACTGTGTTTATTTGCTGTCATAGCAACCCCGTTAGCTGATCCGCATATTAAAATTCCAAGTTCTGAATCTTTTAAAGACACGTCATTTGCAACAGCATGAGCAAAATCTGGGTAATCTACACTCTCTGTACTGTCCGTTCCGCAATTCTTTACTGAAAAACCACGTTCTTTGAGGTGTTCTATTATTGTGCTTTTATATGCCGGTCCTGCGTGATCACATCCAATGCTAAAATTCATGAGAGTAGGTGTTTTTAGAATCCGCAAGTTAATTAACAAGCATTGTTCATTGCATTAAAAAAAATGTTGGTATTAAATGATAAAAACCGTTTGGATTTTAAAGGTGAAATACCTAAGCAAATTACGGGGGTTGTTTTCCTAATTTTTCACATGAAACTTTACCATACTTTTTACACAAAATTTAGCGCTTTATCAACTCTATAAAACTATAAATTACAAGAAACTTTTTAATATTTTACTTTAATAATACATCGTTGAAAACACCATTTAAATATCTAATTTGTAATCATCAAGCCTGTTTAAAACATGTTAATAGATGGTTGCTATCTATGGGTTTATTGAAAAGTGAACACAAAAGTAAAATAGTTATGCCTGATATGAACAAGCTTACTATTACTACTAATTCTTTAAATAATTTATATATATTATCAGTGTGTGTGTACTTCTCTCTTTTCAGTGTTAAAATAAATTCTCAAGAATTTTTATCAGAGATTAAATGTATCCAAACTCAATATTTTTATTCCTCCGGTGAATTGTCAAGTGAAGGTTGTTTGTTGGGCGATTTTCCAAATGGAATTTGGAAAACTTATTATACATCTGGAAATATGAAAAGTTCAGGAGAATGGGTAGATCATAAACTTTCTGGAGTTTGGGAATTTTACAATGAGGATTCTACGCTCGATAGAAAAATTGAATTTGAGTCCGATTTAAAAAATGGAGAAGAAATTATATATTTTAAAAATGGAAAGTGTAAAAGCATTACTGTTTGGGTTTTAGACAACAAAGAATTAACCCAAACAATATTTTATGAATCAGGTGAAATAAAATATTCAGTCCAATATGAGGGAAATTTAAAAAACGGAAAAACAATAGAGTATGCTCTGGATGGAAGAATTATTACATTTAAATTCTATAAAAAAGGATTAATTTCAAGTATTGAAAAATTTAACAGGTTTAATCAATATTCTGAGAAAACTGGGATCTGGAAATATTTTCATGAAAACAACAGAGTAAGTGAAGAGGGACCCTATCGCAACAATATAAGACATGGTGTTTTTAGATTTTATAATACGAAGGGTGATTTGGAGAATATTGTGAGATATGAATTTGGTGTAGAAGTAATTGAAAATAAATTACTTAACAAATCAGACGTACTAATATCTTACCACAACAATGGAGAAATTTCAGAAGAAACAGTCTATAAAAATGGGCTTAAAAATGGAGTTAGTAGAATTTTTAACCAGGAAGGAAATATTGTAGATGGAAATATTTTTAAGAATGGAATAAAAACTTGTAGTGGGGTAACTGACCGCTCAGGTCTTGAACAAGGGGTTTGGGAGCTCTTTTACAACGATGGAAGTGTTAAAGCTATAGGAAGCTATGAAAACGGAAATAAAGTGGGTGAATGGAAGTATTTTAATATTTATGGCTGGTTAGAACAAACAGGCTTTTATAGGTCAGGAAAATTGGATGGAGTTTGGAAGTGGATGGATGAATCAGGTTTTATTATAAGACTCGAAACCTATGATAACGGAATAGAAGAAGGACAATTTATAGAATATGATTCCTCAAACAAACTACTTTTAAAAGGGATTTATAGAAATGGATTAAGGGTGGATAGCTGGTTTTACCATGTAAATGATCACAAAGAGTTGGGTAGTTATTTGAATGGAGAAAGAGATGGAAATTGGATTTACCAATATTCGGAAAAGCAAAAGATGTTTGAGGGTGAGTATTCATTTGGTTCAAAAGAGGGAACCCACAAAGAGTGGTATCCAAATGGAACTTTAAAATCAATCGGTAAATTCGAGGGGGGTGTTGAGAATGGAAAATGGAAGTTTTTTACTGAAGAAGGAATTTTAAAATACACATACATATACCGTTATGGTAAATTATGGAAAGTTGATGGCAGAAGAGTAGCTAGAAAAAGAGATTCATTACGAAATTGAGCACGTGGATAAATTAGATAAAATAGACAGTCTTTTATTTGAGAAATCATCAGAGGCGCGTTTTATTCTTAAAAATGGTAAAGTCATAAACAGCAATAGACACGCGCGAAGGATTTTTAATTGTGAGGAAGATAAATGGATAGGATTTGATCCCATTTCTGAAAAATCTGGGATTTTTAATTACCTGCCCGATGAGCACAGTTTGTTGTTAAGTAAATTGACAAAAGCCCGAGCTTCTGGGAGGGTAATAAAAATTAATGTTTTAGCAAAAAGGATAGATGGGGGAGAATTTCACAGTGAAATAAAAATTGCTCAAATTTCAAAAGGAATTGAAGTTCTTCAAGTGAGAGATGTTTCAGATATTATTTTATACGACTCCGCCATTAAAGAAAGTGAGGCGAGATATAGGATTTTATCACAATTCGCCATGGAGGGAATTGTTTTTATTTCTGATGGGATAATTCAGGATTCAAACAAACAATTTGCAGTTATGTTTGGCCACGACTCTGCGCCTATTGGTTTTCCAATTCTAGATTTCATAGACGAAAGGGATTGGCAAAGACTGTCTGCAAGGAGAAACTGGGGGATGCGATGTGAGCTTCGCGGAGCAACCAAGCAAGGAAGATCAATCTATCTCGAAGCGACTCGAAGTGAAATAAAAGAGAACATTAACTCAAAACTGGATGAACAGATTCTCATGGTTTATGATATTACAGATCGCAAACGAACAGAATTTGACCTACTCCAAACAAAAGAGCGTTTCAGGATGCTTGTTGAGTCCAGCCCTATTGGTTTATTTCTTATTTTAGACAAAAGGATAAAATATACAAACGCTGGAGGATTAGAATTGCTAAACGAAAGGGTAGAGGATTATATATACGATGAGGTTTTTACGGATTTCTTTCACGAAGATGATAGAATAATTGTAAAAGAAGATATAGAAAAAATAAGAAAAGGGGAGAGGCCACCCTACAGAGAGGTTGTGATGGTTTTAAGAGACGGAACAGAAAAAGAGGTGGGGCTAAGGATGACCCTATCCCTCCACGACAGATCTCCAGCCATCCAAATAACGGTTACGGACTTAAGCACCAGAGTGCAGTTGGTGCGGGAGCAAATGAGAGCCACTTTAGCTGAAGAATCGAACACGATGTTTAAGGAAGAAATCCGAAAACATAAAATCACCCAGCAAAGACTCATTAAAGCAGAAGAATTTAACAGATCTATTATAGAATCATCTATTGATATGATTGTAGCTTTTGATATGAAAGGAAATCTCCAGCAATACAACCAAGCATTTTCCGTGGAGTTTGGAGTTGAGCCAGGAAAAGAAAAATCAATAGACTTCAAAATACTTATTCCAAATAAGGATGAAATGAACACTGTTGTGAGCGACTTACAAACAAGAAGTTATTTTTCTGGAGAGGTTGACGGAAAGAGACTTTCGGGTGAAGTTTTCAATATGTTTATTTCAGTTGCGATGATGAAAGACGCAAGCGGCATAGACATTGGAGCAATGGCTGTTGGTAGAGATATAACGGATTTGAAAATCGCTGAGGAAGAGTTGAAAAAAAGTGAGGAAAAACACAGAGATATTCTAGACAACGCAACGGATATCATTTTTGTTGTCGATTCAAAAGGATACTTCACATATTCAAACCCAGCCTTTCACAAGAAACTAGGCTACACACAAAAATCACTAACGAATACAACAATTAAGGATGTTATTAAAGACTTCCCTAAAAAAGAAAAAAACTGGATTAGTAAGTTAGACGGTATTCAAAATGAATGTGTTTTCCTTGATTCAAAAGGCGAAGAGCTATCACTAATCGGAGGCTCTTCAGCCCAACATAATGAAAACGGAAAACCCATTGGTATGAGGGGGATTTACCTGGACATCACAGAAATGAAACACTTTGAGCGTGATGCAAAAACCCAATCTGCCAAGCTAGAGTCTATTTTCAACTCAACTCAAAACCTCATCATGTTCACCCTAAATTATGACGATGAGATCACGTCATTTAATGACAATTTTAGAAGACTTATAGAGGACCGATTTGAAAGAAACGCGGAGCTTGGAATGCCCTTTATTTCACACATTTCACAGTTCATTATTGACGAATCCTACAACAGCCAAATCAAGTTATTCAAAAAAGCACTAAAAGGCAAGGCGAAAGATTTTGAGTTACCCCTAAGTTTTACAAAGAATGAAACTAGATGGTATCATATTTTCTTAAACCCCATTTCAAATGACGTTAAGCAAAACGAAATAAGCTGCATTGCCTATGATATTTCAGACCGAAAAGCAATTGAAGAGCGAATCCTTTTGGCCCTGAAAGAGAAAGAAATTCTTCTGAAAGAAGTTCACCACAGAGTTAAGAACAATCTTCAGGTAATAAGCAGCTTAATGAGCCTTCAGAAGTCATTTATAGACGACCCTAAATTAATACAGATTCTTGATGAAAACCAAAGTAGAATTGCTACGATGAGCTATATCCATGAATCACTTTACAGACACACAGACTTCTCTTCTATTAGTTTTGCTGAATACCTCGAAAGGCTGAGCACGAATTTGATTAACAGCTACTCGACACCCGACTGCGATGTGAAACTCACCACCCTTTTAGAAGATGTATTTCTTACACTAGATCAGGCAATTCCGAGCGGATTAATTGTAAACGAATTGGTTTCGAACGCACTTAAATATGCGTTTAAAGGAAAAAAAGAAGGGATCATTGTCCTTAGGGTTGCAAAGGTTTCTGATAAAATAGAAATCGAATTGAGCGACAACGGAGCGGGACTCCCGGAAAATTTTGAATTAAACAAAGGAGACTCCCTTGGGATGTACCTAATTCAAGCGTTGGTAGAACAGCTAAATGCTGAACTTGTTGTAAAAAGCACAGAGCAGGGAATGGAAGGGAGTTCATTTTTAATTAGATTTGAGGCACAAGGTTTAAAATAATAGAGATATGGCAACCAATATTTTAGTTACAGAAGATGAAATTATAGTGAGAAAAGATATTGAGAGATGTCTTACTCAGTTAGGGTATAATATTATTGCTACAACGGACAATGGCACAGATGCGATTTCACTTGCGCTAAAACACGAGCCAGACATATGCCTTATGGACATTATGATCAAGGGTGATATGAGCGGAATTGAAGCAGCCCAAGAAATAAAAAGCAACATTGATGTTCCTGTGATCTTTTTAACAGCCTATGCCGATGAGGACACCCTCTCTAAAGCAAAAGTTGCTGAGCCACATGGATATATTCTCAAGCCTTTTAAAGATGTAGATATTCAAACAGCCGTTGAGATGGCGCTTCACAAACACGCGAAAGAAAAAGAACTAAAGCAAGAAACCGATTTTCTTAGAAAGTTAGCCGTGCACAATTCAGAGGCTGAATTTATTTTTGTAAAAAACAGAAGTCGCTTAATGCAGATTAAGAAAGATGATTTGTTATTTGTTGAAGCGCTAAAGGACTATGTTGTAATTCACACGAGCAAAAAAAGCTATACAATTCACAGCACAATGAAGGAGATAGAGCGCAAGCTCAGCGATAGTGTGTTTATGAGAGTCCATAGATCATATATCATCAACCTCAAGGCGATAGAGAGCATAAAACATTCAAATATCACAATGGAGGGTATGGATAAAGAAATCCCAATAGGGGGATCATATAAGGATGCTTTAGCTAGTAGAGTCAACCTACTATAATTAATTTTGGG
The DNA here is from genome assembly GCA_027619225.1 of Bacteroidota bacterium. Classification (GTDB taxonomy): domain Bacteria; phylum Bacteroidota; class Bacteroidia; order Flavobacteriales_D; family Sanyastnellaceae; genus UBA974. The sequence goes on along the minus strand of JAQCFW010000021.1, from coordinate 1,524 downwards.
CACACAGGACTTACGATGGCAATGGAGATGACAACGTTAGTATTGAAGGCTTCTTAGAGATGTTAGCCCATATTCTGTATTTGTGTTACAACTGTGTTACAGTAGGGGGAACAAAAAAGGGCTACAGAAATGTAGCCCTTGCAATCACTTTGCTCCTCCTCTTGGACTCGAACCAAGGACCCTCTGATTAACAGTCAGGCGATTTTGAATTTTATTAAACTCTATTTATCGCTACAACACCTGCTATCACTAGGTTTGTTATTTTATAAAATAACATGACCTCCCAATAGAAACCATTATTTGCACGGTTGACCGTGCAAATTCCGTGCAAATTTTTATACATTTGTAATGAACGAATAGCAGGAATAAATGGCAGCGGTAAAATTGTATTTCGACAAGAGAAGAACCAAGAAGGATGGAACCTTTCCCTTGAAGATAAAACTGTTTCATTTGGAACAAGCTGTTTACATATCTTTAGGAAGGTCTTTTAAAGCGACCCAGTGGAATGACAAGGACAAAAAAGTTCGCTCATCTTTTCCAAATTCTGGATTGGTAAATGCATCTATAAGAAAAGCACTTTCCAATGCCACGACTTTAATTGCCGAAAACCAAAATGAGATACTAGGCTTAAGCATTCAAGAGCTAAAAGAGCTCATCTCTAAAAAACTGTTTGGAGATGAACCCACAACTATTCAAGGGGGCACTTTTTTCTTTAAATACACCCAAGAACAAATAGACCGACTAAGAATCGCCAACAGAATAGGTACGGCAGACTCCTATAAACAAACCCTTACTTCCTTCCAGAAATTCCTAGATTATAAGGATATACCACTTAGCAAAATAAACCTGAAATTTATTTTGGATTATGAAGCAGAGTGTAAAGGGAAGGGAATGAAGGTGAACTCTATCGGGGTATACCTAAGAACACTTAGGGCTATCGTTAATAGAGCTATAAATGATGGAATCTTAAACAGGAACAACTACGCATTTAACAACTACTCTATAAAGTCAGAGAAAACAACCAAAAGGGCCATTAGTAAAGAGGAAATCAATAAAATTATTGAATTAGAATTAGAACCTGAAACAAAGCTATGGCATAGCTTAAACTATTTTATTTTTATGTTCCATTTACGAGGAATGAACTTTATCGATCTAGCCTATCTTAAGTTTGAGAACCTTATAGAGGGTCGTGTAGAGTATAGAAGAATAAAAACAGGAAAACTTTACAGCGTTAAGCTCACAGAAAAAGCACAACAAATTGTGGATTTCTATAAAGTAGGAAGAGGACATATAAAAAGTAACCACGCCTTCCCTATCCTACCTAAAGAACTTAGAAACGACCTAGAAAAGGAACGAACAAAGTTTAAAGATAAAAGAAAGTATTTCAATAAAGATTTAAAGAAGATTGGTAAGCTATGTGGTATTGAAGCGAATCTCACCACCTATGTGACTAGACACACCTGGGCTTCTTTAGCTAAATTTGCGGGTATAGCACCTGCAATTATAGGTGAGTCTTTAGGCCAC
>JAQCFW010000020.1 GCA_027619225.1 Bacteroidota bacterium | reverse complement strand
GTCGAGACAGCCTACGGGAGCTGTGAAAAGGGTGATAGGATCAGGGTCCATAATTACAATAGTCGCACTACTAAGAATAGTGTCTCCACAACTATTAATATATTGATATTCAATTATTACGGTTTCTGAACCTTCATTTACATTGTCCGGGTAAGGGTCTAGAAATAAATCGAAAGTGCTCTCTCCGGGTTCTAAAACCCAAGTAGTAGCAATTTCATTGTAATCACTTCCGTTTACAGCTGTACCAAAAACATTTAGAGTAATGGTATCACGTACGGTGTCATCAGGCCTAATCACTGTAAACACTGCTGTGTTACACCCCTCTACAACAGTTGTGTCTCCAAGAAAAATCTCTGCACCATCAATAGCTGCACTTGCAACAATGTCGATGGCATTTGATGAGAAACTTCCCTCTTCGAGTACCACAAATGATTCAAGTTCGTTGTCAGAACCGTCAGCTATTGCAAGTTTAATGTGGTATGTTTCACCACATTGTACCGAAGCCGAAGCTGTAAAAGTATGTGTATATCCGTCTATACAGATGTTGTTGTTTGCAACGTTGTCTACATAGTATTCGGGATTTGTACTATTATTGACAGAACTAATTGTTACCGGAAGGGCTGGGTCAGTCTCGGGTACTTCGGCAATATTGATTGCTCCATCGGGGAATCCTGCTGGGGAAGAAAAAGAACCTGAAATTCCTGGCCCAGAAAGGAAGAAAGCGAAAATGTCGTTATAGGAAGAGTTTACCCACTCTAAATATTCGTCTGATCCGAAGACATAATTAAACGAAATACTATCACCACCGGCTTCGAAATCAAATTCCAGTATACACAAATCGTTTACCGAAGAAACTGAGAAAGATTGTCCTATTAGTGGAGGAACAGAGTTAGCTACGTTGAGTAGGTCGATGTCAGTTCCTAATCCAAGACATCCTAAACAAACTTGGGAATCGGAGCACCCCGGGTCGCTTAAATGAGTAGCGTGGTCAGTGCTTAAAACCAAACCGGACGTTACCGAAAACAACCCTTCTCCTCCGCTCATATATCCAATCTGTTCCTCGGAACCTGTGTAGGTTATGTTTGTCGCTGTAACACCGTTTCCGATTAGAACTTCACTAACGTATTGCTCAACGGTATACGGTTGTTCTACAAGAAGTTGTGCGGAAGCGTTTGAGGTGATAAAAATCAAACATAAAAACAAGAATTGTAGGACAGGTTTCATGGGTGCAGTTTTCAATTACTCAAACATACAAAATTTTAGGTTACAATAAGTTAAAGCACTTAGATTTGCTTCTATGACATCATCGATCATTCAGGCAAAAAACCTTACGAAGTATTATACAGTTGGTAACACTAAAGTTCGTGCTTTAGATGGTTTAGATATTTCAATTGAGAAAGGTTCCTACATCGCTTTGATGGGCCCTTCAGGGTCTGGTAAATCTACTCTAATGAATATCTTAGGTTGCTTAGATTCACCCACTTCTGGTGAGTATTTTTTAAACTCAAATGATGTTAGTACACTTGATGATGACTCTCTTGCAGCAATTCGCAACAAGGAAATAGGTTTTGTTTTCCAAACCTTCAATCTCTTGCCCCGATATACCGCGCTTGAGAATGTCGCATTGCCTATGATTTATGCTGGCATTCCTAAGGAAAAAAGGCTTGCTAGAGCAAAAGAGGTGTTGGTGCAAGTGGGTTTAGGCGATAGGTATACTCACACTCCCAATGAACTTAGCGGAGGCCAAAGGCAGCGAGTTGCAGTCGCCCGTGCTTTGGTTATGAGACCATCCATCATTTTCGCTGACGAGCCTACTGGAAACCTCGACACGAAAACTTCAGATGGCATTATGCAACTACTTGATGAAATCCACAAAGCTGGAAATACAATTATTCTAGTTACTCACGAAGAAGATATCGCCGCTCGTGCTGAAAAGATAATCCGCCTTCGAGACGGTAAACTTGAATAAGACATATCTTTGTAAGACATGGAAAGACTAAGAATTTCAAAGGTGCTAGAAACCGCACCTTCATCAAATAAGATTACTGTTTGTGGTTGGGTAAGGACGTATAGAAACGATCGATTTTTAGCGGTTAATGACGGTTCAACGATTCACAATATTCAACTTGTTGTGCAACGAGAAGATTTCGATGAATCCTTATTAAAGCAGCTTAACGCCGGAGCCGCGATTCGTGCTTTGGGAGTTTTAGTTGAGAGTCAGGGAGGAGGTCAGTCAGTTGAAATTCAAGTAGAGGAACTTGAAATACTAGGTGGCGCGGATCCCGATGAGTTTCCAATTCAAATGAAAAAGCATTCCCTTGAGTTTTTGAGGGAAAAAGCTCACCTAAGATTTCGTACCAACACTTTTAGTGCGGTTTTCCGCATCCGTCACCTTTTGCAATTTGCTGTCCATAAATTCTTCCACGATCAAGGGTTTTATCAACTCCACACTCCGATCATTACCGGTTCGGATGCGGAAGGGGCTGGGGAGATGTTTAAAGTGACAACCCTCGACCTCGAGAACCTCCCTAAATTAGAGGATGGTTCTACGGACTTCTCTCAGGACTTCTTTGGTAAGCCCTCGAACTTAACGGTGAGCGGCCAACTCGAAGCAGAGTTAGCGGCCATGGCGCTTGGACAAGTATATACTTTTGGCCCCACATTTAGAGCAGAAAATTCAAATACATCTCGCCACTTAGCTGAGTTTTGGATGATAGAGCCCGAGATAGCATTTGCAGATCTTAAAGACGATATGAAGCTTGCGGAGGATTGTCTCAAATCTGTTTTAGGATATGTGTTGGAACATGGAAAAGACGATTTGAATTTCTTAGAAAACAGGGAAGTTCAATCTGAAAAACAGCTGCCCCAAAAGGACAGACATGAGCACCCTTTAACAGATCGCCTTCAGAACGTAGTTGAGTCGGAGTTTGCTCACATGACATACACTGAAGTGATCAATGCTCTTAGGGATTCTAAGCCGTTTAAGAAGAAGAAATTTAAATACCCCTGCGAGTGGGGTGATGACCTTCATTCAGAGCACGAGCGTTGGTTAGTGGAGAAGCACATCGGAGGGCCAGTGATTGTAACCGATTACCCCGCTGAAATTAAGGCGTTTTATATGCGCCAAAACGACGACGGTAAAACCGTTGCTGCAATGGACGTTCTCGTCCCTGGGATTGGAGAAATTATTGGTGGATCTCAACGTGAGGAGAGATTGGATATCCTGAAGAAGAAATGCGCAGACTTTAATATTCCAGAGGATCATGTTTGGTGGTATTTAGAAACTAGAAAGTTTGGGTCGGCTGAACATTGTGGGTTTGGCATGGGCTTTGAAAGGCTTGTTATGTTCGCGACAGGGATGTCCAACATCCGAGACGTCATACCATTCCCTAGAACTCCACTTTCGGCAGAATTTTAACCTTTTTAAAGCACATGTTCAAGCAATCACTCCAACAAAAGCAACTTCAACGGTTATCACCTCAGCAAATTCAGCTGATGAAACTTTTGCAAGTGCCCACGGTGGAGCTTGAGGCTAGGATTAAGCAAGAGCTTGAGGCGAATCCAGCTTTAGAGGAAGGAGCAGAAGAGGAGGAAAAAGATGAGTTAGAGCCGGATGATCAAGATCAAAACGATGCTTTAGACGAGTTTGATTTTGATGAATATTTAGATGATGAAACGCCTGATTATAAAACGTCAGTCAGCAATCACGGCCCAGATGTAGAGGACCAGGATATTCCCCTTGGTGCGGGCTCAACTTTTAGGGAGCTGTTGATTGGTCAATTAGGTTTGTATCAGCTAAATGAAACTCAGAAAATGCTAGGGGAGCATATAATAGGTCAGTTAGATGATGCGGGATATTTGAGGCGAGACCTTGACAGCATTGTAAATGACTTGGCTTTTACCCAAAATATTACTGTTAAAAGAGACGAGTTAGAGCATGTCCTTTTAACAATCCAAACCCTAGATCCAGCAGGCGTTGGTGCTAAAAGTTTAAGAGAATGCTTACTCCTACAGATAAGGCGTAAACTAGAAATACTACAGGATAAAGCTAATTTCTTACGTCTTCAGAATCTGGTTTACGCAGAGGAGATTTTAGAAGATCATTTCGAGGCTTTTTCAAAAAAGCATTACTCCTCGATTACTTCTAAACTAAGCATTTCAGACGACGACCTCAAAGATGCCCTTTCTGAAATTAAAAAACTAAATCCCAAGCCGGGTGATTCAGGAGGAGAATCTGCTAGAACAGTAGCTCATGTTGTTTCAGACTTTATTCTTACTGTGAATGACGATGAGTTACAAGTAGTGTTAAATCAGAGAAATGCCCCAGATTTAAGAATTAGTCCTTCATATAAAGAGATGATGCATACATATGCAAGTGGTGCAAAAACCTCGAAGTCTCAAAAAGAAGCTTTAACCTTTGTGAAACAAAAGATTGATGCAGCTAAGTGGTTTGTAGATGCAATTAGGCAGCGTCAACTCACGCTAATGAAAACGATAAACACAATCGTGAATCACCAAGAGGAGTATTTTTTAAGCGGAGATGAGACGGATCTTAAACCTATGATTTTGAAGGATATTGCTGAGAAGATAAATATGGACATTAGCACAGTTTCAAGGGTCGCTAACAGTAAATATGTCCAAACTCCTTATGGCACATTTCTCCTAAAAACATTTTTTTCTGAGAGTTTAACTACTGATAGTGGAGAAGAGGTTAGCTCTCGCGAAGTGAAGAGCATTCTTAAGGACGCGATAGAAGAAGAGGACAAGTCAAAGCCATTAACGGATGAAAAGTTGGGAATTATATTAAATTCAAAAGGGTATCACATTGCTCGAAGGACGGTTGCGAAATATCGCGAGCAGATGGGGTTGTCCGTAGCTAGATTAAGAAAAGAATTATAGGAAAATGCAGAGTTTTGCCAAATTTATTTCCGCTGTTTTCCATCCTTTTTTAATGCCTTTGTTTACAATATTTTTATTGAAGCATTTCGATGTTTATCTGTCAAACCGAACAGATGTATTTGTATACCTAGCATTAATAATTGTGATTACCACACTCGCGACGGGTTTTTCGATTTTACTTATGCGTAGACGCGGGATGATTTCTGATTTAGATATCAGAAACAGGTCTGAAAGATTCAAGCCTTTTTTAATCGTTCTTGGGTATTACGTTATGGCATATGTCCTCACATTAGAACTTACGGGAATTGCTATTCCAGTTTTATATAGATCCCTTATGCTGGGGATGGTTGTTTCGATACTCACAGGTTTAATTGTTACAATGCGTTTCAAACTGAGTATGCATTTGTTAGCTATTGGAGGCGTACTCGCTGCTGTAATTTATGTTGGGGTAATTAATGTAACATCAGATTTAAACTGGATTGCCTCGATAGTCATTGCATCTGGACTTCTTGCCTGGAGTCGTCTAGAATTAGAAGCACATACACTAAAGGAGGTTTACGTAGGTTTTTCCGTGGGATTTGTATGTATGTTTGGTGTGCTAATATTACAGATAGGATAACTTCCCACTTAACATTGAATTATGAGTTTAACTATTTTAGTCACTGGCGGAGCGGGGTACATAGGAACACATACAGCTGTAGCATTAGTTGAAGCTGGTTTTAGAGTTGTTCTTTTAGATAATTTCAGTAATTCAGAATTTTCTGCGGTGCAAGCTATGCGGTCATTGGTTGCCCAAGAAGTCCCTTTTTACGAAGCAGACTGTAGGAATAAGAATGACCTGTTAAACGTTTTTAATACAGAAAAGGAACAGGGCTTTCCGATTTCAGGAGTCATCCATTTTGCCGCATTAAAAGCTGTAGGAGAAAGTGTTGCAAAGCCGGAGTTGTACAAGTCGAATAACATTGGGGGAACCGAATGCTTGTTAGAGACAATGCAGGAATTCGGGGTTCATAGCTTGGTGTTTTCATCAAGTTGCACAGTGTATGGAGAGCCGGAAAATATTCCTGTTGATGAACTATCTCCTTTCCTGCCTTCTGAATCGCCTTATGGATATACCAAACAAGCTTGCGAGAAATTAATTGTGAATCACGCTGAGGAGAACCGTGAGTTTAGTTCAGCTTTGCTGAGATACTTCAATCCTATTGGAGCGCACCCATCAGCAGTAATTGGAGAATCCCCACGAGGAATCCCAAACAATCTTATTCCCTTTTTATGTCAAGCCGTGGCGAAGTTAAGAGGGCCTCTAACCGTGTTTGGGACAGATTACCCAACGAAAGACGGGTCTTGTATTAGAGATTATTTGCATGTTATGGACTTGGCGGAAGCGCATGTTAAGGCAATTTGCTATTTATTCGAGACCGGAAAAGGCAAAGGCTGTAGGCCTTTTAATTTAGGAACGGGGACTGGGGTTTCCGTTCTTGAGGTAATTGATGCTTTTGAAAGGGTAACCGGACAGAAAGTGCCTCATACACTTGGAGATAGGAGGGAAGGAGATGTGGTCGCTATTTGGGCTAATGCAGAAAGAGCCAAGGAGGAATTGAAATGGGAAACCAAGCGTTCCCTGAAGCAAGGGCTGAATGATTCTTGGAACTGGCAACAAAAGCTGAGTGAGAAGTCTGGCTTATGAGAAAGGACCCCTGATAATTCCTTTGTCGGATTTTCGAATAAATCCAAGAACAAAATCCTTCACATCACAGCTTGGAAATTCGGCATCCGCGACATTTAGGGCAATACTCATATTTGCATTTTGCACATATAGTGTTCTATAAATATCATCAATCCTTTGAATTTTATCCTGAGTGAACCCCCTTCTTCTAAGGCCTATGGAGTTAACGCCTATGAAGGACAGTGGCTCTCTTGCTGCTTTAATGTATGGAGGTATATTCTTGCGAATCAAGGACCCTCCAGCTACAAATGCATGTTCCCCAACATGGACGAATTGTTGAATCCCAACCATACCTTCAATAATAACCCAGTCATCAATTGTTACGTGACCAGCTACATTTACAGCGTTAGCTAGGACAACATTGTTTCCAACTTTAACATCGTGGGCGAGATGAACATATGCCATGATTAGGCAATCATCACCGATAACTGTTTTATACCTGTCAACAGTTGCTTTGTGTATCGTTACACATTCACGGATAATCGTTCGATCTCCAATTTCGACCGTTGTCTCTTCGTTGTCAAATTTTAAATCCTGAGGGTCAGCCCCAATAACTGCTCCTGGATAAATTTTACAGTCTTTACCTATTGTGGTGCTTGATAAAATAGTTGCATGGGGACCAACCCAAGTTCCACCCCCTATTTTCACTCCCTCGCCCACATAGGCAAAAGGCTCAATCACAACTCCGTCTTCTATAGAAGCGTTTGGGTGAACAAAGGCTTGAGGGCTTATTATTGCTGACATTGATAAGATGCTAATCGTTGGTTGGATTTCTATCCTTAATTACTTGAGCTAATAAAATAGCCTGAGAGACAAGTTTACCTCGAACATATCCTTTTCCTGACATATGAACTAAACCGCGTCTGATGGGAGAAATTAATTTTAAATGAAAGACAATCGTGTCACCAGGTAAAACCTTTTGTTTGAACCTGACATCATCTAATTTCATAAAGTAGGTGGACCAAGACTCTGGTTCATCGACACTTGAAAGTGCGAATACACCACCTACTTGAGCCATGGCTTCTATTTGAAGTACACCTGGCATAACTGGATTTTCGGGAAAATGACCTTGAAAGAAAGGTTCGTTCATCGTCACGTTCTTCAACCCGATAATGCTATCCTCAGTCATCTCAAGTATGCTGTCAACTAAAAGAAATGGATAGCGGTGTGGGAGAAGTTTAGAAATTTGATTTATATCTAAAATGGCCTCTCTATCGGTTCGCAAGTCAGGGATGTCTTCAAATGCTTTGATCTTTAAATCCATTTCCTTTGTAAAAGCTACGTTGGCTTCATGTCCTGGCCTAGCAGCAAGTACATGACCATGTATATACCTTCCTGTTAAAGCAAGGTCACCTAAAATATCAAGAAGTTTGTGACGCGCAGGCTCATTTGTGAATCTGAGAGCACTTGTGCTCACCACCCCCGTCTCTCCATCTATAACCCCCAACTCAGTTCTCCCTAAAGATTTTGCAATATCTTGAAGTTCTGCTTTTGAATATGGTTTTTCAGCTAAAACTACTGCGTTGTCAACATCTCCACCTTTTATTAATCCTTTTTCAGCAAGGTACTTAACCTCCTTCATGAATACAAAGGTTCTACACGATGCTATTTCTTTTGAAAATTCGCTAAGGCTTTCAAGTCTTGCATGTTGAGTTCCTAAAATGGGGCTGTTGTAGTCAACCATGACCGTCAGCCTAAGCTCATCTTCCACAATCGGGACGATGAGCATTTCGACACCTCGTTCTTTGTCTATAAAGCTTATGTTTTTTCTGACTTTAAAAAACAGTCTATCTTCTTCAAGTTCTTTTGTGCCGGCCTTTTCAATGCCCTGTGTAAACATTTCTGCACTGCCATCAAGAATAGGAACCTCTACTCCATTTAGTTGAATCAAGGCATTGTCAACACCTGAAGCATAAAGGGCTGCAAGAATGTGCTCAGTTGTGTGAACCTCGACCCCATCTTTCCCGAGTGAAGTACTTCTTAAAGTTGAGCAAACATTCTTCGTGCAAGCGTCAATGATGGGTTGGCCCTCAATATCTATTCTTTGAAATTTATAACCATGCCCCCCTTCAGCAGGGACGACAGTCATGGTACAAACCTCACCAGTATGCAAACCCACTCCATTAAAGGTAATCTTACTCTTAAGAGTGTGTTGCTTATTTGATTGAATCATCGATAATTAGTTCAGGGTTTTTTTGTGATCTCACAAGTTTACGTAGTGCAATATGAAATTTATGGAAAGTTTTAATTGGCATCACGGGATTTCCTTGATAGGTTCCGTTTGGAGTTAATATACTGGCTGAAACTCCAGATTTAGCTGCAATTCTTGATCCGTTTGCAATTTTAAGGTGGCCACTAATTCCCACTTGACCTCCGATCATACATTGTGCACCTATTGTTGTAGATCCAGCGATGCCTGTTTGGGCTGCAATAACAGTTTTCTCACCGATAACAACATTGTGAGCAACCTGAATAAGGTTATCTAATTTACAGCCTTTGCGAACAATCGTAGATCCTAAAGTGGCCCTGTCCAAGGTACACAAGGCACCTATATCACAATCATCTTCTAGAATCACATTTCCAGTTTGCGGAACTTTGGCATAAGACCCATCATCTTTCGGAGCAAAACCAAACCCATCTGATCCGATCACTGTCCCCCCTTGAATTGTACATCTATTGCCAACGTGGCACCTGTCTAAGATACGCACACCGGAAAAAAACATACAATCAGTCCCTATGGTTACATCACGTCCTATATAAACATGAGCCCTAAGTTCAGTCCTGTCTCCTATTGTAGCTCCTTTGTCTATGACCACTCCAGGCCCTATTGCACATCCTGCACCGATAATTGCATCGGGATGGATGATTGCTGACGAATGAACTCCTTCATCGCGTTTAAGGATGTTGTCGTATGCATCTAACAACTTTGCGAAAGCTGAATAAGGATCATCGACCTTCACCAATGTCATGTCTGGGGGAAGGTCTTTCTTGGGTTGAAAATCTTTAGAGACAACAACAACTGAAGCACCGCTTTTATAAACGTACTTCTCATATTCCTTATTGGCTAAGAATGTTACAGCACCTGTCCCCGCTGATTCTATCTTCCCTAGTTTACGAACTCTCGTCTCCGGGTTTCCAGAAACGGATCCATCTAATAGTATTGCTAATTCCGCTGCAGTTTGTTCCATTTGTCTACAAAGATATTTAGAAGCAGATGATTTAGGTGTATCGTCCTCGAAACTTCTCCCATAAGATTGTGAATTCTTCGCGTTCCCAGACAAAGTCCCATTTAACTTCCCCAGGCGCGATCATTAACACGTCTATAACGTTGCCTTTTACGTTTTTCTTATCCTGTGACATTTTAGACCAAACAGCATCAGCTCCATCTACCTCTATCCCCTTTAAAATCTCAGAAACTATCCAGTTTTGCAGCTCCTCAGCAGTGGTTGGATCAAACCCCATTTTCATCACAGAAGCCTCCAAAGCAAATACGAGCCCCCAAGCAACAGCAACTCCGTGTTTCATTTCACGCCCTTGATCATGCGCCAAGCTTTCAATCGCATGACCCACAGTATGCCCAAGATTTAATGAGGCACGTTCACCAATCTCTTTTTCATCTCGATTCACAATAGCTTCTTTAATTCTTGCAGAACGAATTAACATAGGTGATAGGTCCTCTAACTTGGGACTGAGTTTCATTAACTCTTTTAAATGTGTTCCTCCTTTTAACAATGCGTGCTTCACCATTTCGCCCCATCCGCTAAGGATTTCTTCCTCCTTTAAGCTCTGTAGCCAATTGTGATTAATCCCTACCATTTTAGGATTGTAGAACGTTCCTATTTGGTTTTTTAAAAGCCCAAAGTTTTCTTGCATCTCAGTATTCACTCCAGTTTTACCACCAATAGCGGCGTCCACCATTGCTAAAACGGTTGTGGGTAAATGAACTAAACTCACTCCTCTTTTATACGTGCTAGCTGCAAATCCACCCATATCTGTAATCGTCCCACCCCCCAAGCAAACAACTAAGCTTTTTCTATCTGCACCCATCTTTTCGAGATGTACATACACTTCAGAAACATGTGATAGGGTTTTAATTCCTTCTCCGCCTTCAAATGAAATAATGTGAGTGGGGGATTCTTTGTTGCAAATATCTAAAACCTCTTTGCTGTATGACTTCGGAAGATTGCTATCAGCAATCACCAGAATGCTTGAAGCCTCAGATGAAGCCAAGCTGAGCTTGTTTTCCCAAGATGTTGTTAGATGACTTTCCATTTTCTATAATGAATTGCAAATATCACACTTAAATAGGTAATGTGAATTTGATGTTTTAATGCTCTTAATAGATATTATGTCCTAACTTAGATGTCCGATAGTTGTCTAAAAATGATGGCTTCTCAATCATTACATTAATACATTTAAAATGAAGAAATATATACTTTTAATTGCCGTTTTATTTTCCGCAATTCAATTTTTCGCTCAAGACCCAACAGGAGACGGTCTTTGTACCGGTCTTACTTACGAGGTTGTTTCGTCTGACCCTTTAGGAACTGGCGCAGCTACTTATCGCTTATACGCGAATTTTACAGTAGATGCTGCTGAAGTTACAGCCGTTTATGGAACGGATACAGCTCCTTGGGAGATGATAGCTACAGATGTTAATGGCTTCTACAACGATGCTGTAGGATCTGATTTCGGTGGAGGTGTAAATCCACTCTTCTTCGGAGCATTCCCTTCTTTAGAATATGACAGCTGGTTTACGATTGGATCTCAACCTGGTGATGATGATGGACTTAATAGTGCATTTGATTCAGCTTTAACTTCCTTTGCTGACTTCAACTCAGGAGGCGACTTCGTAGTCAATACATTTATCGGAGGTTCTATCTTCGTTGTTCCTGGTGCTAACTCTCAAGGAATTCCTGTAGCTGGTAGCGTTCTGCTGGGTCAGTTTACTACCTCAGGACAGGTTCACGCTCTTGTAAATATTCAAGTTCGTGATCAAGCTGGTGTGAGCCATTATGCAGAGGGTTTAACGATGACATTCCCTCAAGTTGAAGTAGGATGTATGAATGCTACAGCTTGTAACTACAATCCTGCAGCAGAACTTGACAATGGTACGTGTGCTTTTGAAATAGACGAGTGTGGTATTTGTGGTGGAGCTGGGGCTATATACGAGTGTGGATGTTATGACATCCCTGACGGAGACTGTGATTGTAATGGGAACGTTGTTGACGAGTGTGGAGTTTGTGGCGGAGGAGGAATAGCTGACGGAAATTGTGATTGCGATGGTAACCAGTTGGACGACTGTGGTGTATGTGGAGGCGATAATTCTTCTTGTGGAGGTTGTACAGATGCATCATCGTGTAACTACGATCCATCTGCAATCATTGACGATGGATCATGTGGCCTTTCTGATGTTTGTGGTATTTGTGGCGGAGATGGTTCTTCTTGCAGTGGATGTATGAATCCTGATGCAGATAACTATGATGCCTCAGCGATGTACGATGATGGTTCATGTGCTTGGGGAGACGGTCTTTGTACTGGTCTTTCTTACGAGGTTGTTTCTTCTGATCCATTGGGAACAGGAGCTACTACTTACCGCCTATATGCTAATTTGACAGCAGATGCTGCTGAAGTAACAGCCATGTATGGAACGGATACAGCTCCTTGGGAGATGATAGCTACAGATGCTAATGGATTCTATAACGATGCCGTAGGAGCTGATTTCGGTGGTTCAATCAACCCCCTTTTCTTCGGCTCATTCCCCAATATGGAATTCGACAGTTGGTTTACGATTGGTGCTCAACCAGGAGACGCTGATGGCTTGAACAGTGCATTCGATGCAGCTTTAACATCATTTGCTGACTTTAACACAGGAGGCGACTTCGTAGTCAACACTTTCATCGGAGGTTCTATCTTCGTTGTTCCTGGCGCAAACTCTCAAGGAGTTCCTGTAGCTGGTAGAGTCCTACTGGGTCAGTTTACAACTTCGGGACAAATTCAGGCACTAGTTAACATTCAAATTCGTGACCAAGCATTAGAATCTCACTATGCTGAGGGAATGATTTTGACTTTCCCTGAAGGAATTGCTGGTTGTCAAGATGCTACAGCATGTAACTATAATCCAGAGGCTATTTATGCGGATGGTTCATGTGCAATAGATGATGAGTGTGGAGTTTGTGGCGGTACAGGTATTCCCGCAGGAGATTGTGACTGTAACGGCAATGTTCTTGATGAATGTGGCGTATGTGGTGGAGGCGGAATTGCTGATGGTTCTTGTGATTGTGATGGAAACGTTCTTGATGAATGTGGCATTTGTGGAGGAGATAACAGTTCTTGCTCCGGATGTACTAACCCTGCTGCTGACAACTACGATTCTTCTGCTTTAGTTGATGATGGATCTTGTATCATTTCAGGTTGTACGAATCCTGTTGCTGACAACTATAACGCTTCAGCTACAGATGACGATGGTTCTTGTACAGCTACAGGTTGTACTTACATGGGAGCAGATAACTATCTAGAAGTAAATACTGCGGAAGATGGTTCTTGTGTATTCTCAGGATGTACAGACCCATTGGCAGAGAACTTTGTAGCGTTTGCGAATAACGATGATGGTTCTTGTGTAATGGATCCTTGTACAGGTGGCGATTGTCCATTTGATTTTAATGAGGATGGAGAAATCGGATCAGCCGATTTACTTGGTTTCCTTATAGCATATGGAGCTAGTTGTTCGGAACTTTAATAGGATATACATTAAATATTGATTTTGAAAGCGTCAACTTGAGTGTTGGCGCTTTTTTTTGCGGCCTATTTTTTTTAACTTGTATGGGTTCGTTTTCTTATGCCACAACGTTCAAGTGCAGTTTGAGATTTGAGCAACAAAAAAGCCCCTCTGCAAATTACAGGGGGGCTTTCGATATTAAGTGGTGCTACCAGGATTACTCACACTACTGTGCAGTGCTCGTGATCGGTGGGCGGGTCTTACAAAAAATAAAAGCTCCTCGCTCTTCGAGCGTATGGGCTTTGTTTTATACCCTCCTCCTTACACAAACGAGCTTGTGACGGAGTTGGTATAAAAAAAGCCCGACACATAGTGTCGAGCTTTTGGTTTTTTGTGGTGCTACCAGGATTTGAACCAGGGACACATGGATTTTCAGTCCATTGCTCTACCAACTGAGCTATAGCACCAATTAAGAGACGGCAAATATAGTGTAGGTGTTTTAAAAACTTCTATTAAGCCCAATCATAATAATTAGAATGTTACTTTTGTACCATGGTAACAACAAGGCACCCCCGCGAGACTTTCTCATCAACTACTAAAATTGTTCTTCCAAATGATACAAACACTTTGGGAAACCTGATGGGTGGTAATTTATTACACTGGATGGATATTGCTGCAGCTATCGCTGCTAACAGGCATTGTAGGCAGGTAGTTGTTACTGCTGCGGTGAACAATGTGTCTTTTCAAAAGCCGATTAAGTTAGGGAATATTGTAATCATAGAATCTCAAGTAACAAGATCGTTTAGATCTTCTATGGAGGTCTATCTTGAGGTCTTTGTCGAGAATTCTGTATCGGGAAAGCGGTCTAGGTGTAATGAGGCGATGTACACTTTTGTAGCAGTTGACCGACAAGAAGCTCCGATTGAAGTGCCTGAAACAATTCCAGAGACCGAAGAGGAAATGGGTAGGTTTAAAGGGGCTTTGCGACGTCGTCAGTTAAGGCTAGTTCTCGCTGGTAAAATGAAGCCTGAAGAAGCTACTGAGCTAAAGGCGTTATTTGAGTAGCTCTACAATAGACTTTGTGTGGCTTCAACAATTCTATCAGCTGAAACGTGATTGATACAAAGGTCTTTGCCTCTTTTTGAGAATCGACATTTGGCACCGTGACGAGAGCATGGTCTTTCACCTCGCCCTGTAGGTAGGAGGATGGCTGAGTTCAGGTTTGGTCTCCAAGGAGCAAGCCCAAGAGAAGGTCTTGTGCAACCCCAAACTGAGATGATAGGAATTCCCAAAGCACAGGCCAAGTGCATTACTCCTGTGTCTCCTCCGATAGCAAGCCTTGAGTGCTTGAGAATGTGTGCAGTTTCTTTTAATGTTGTGGTACCACAGAAGGAGGTGATAAGTGGAGAGGTGGATTCTATCCTTGAGGCACTTTCAGCCGTGTCTGGGCCACCCACGAGTGCGACGACAATTCCTAAATCAGTGAGTTTTTCGCACACTTCTAAGAGAATGAATTCAGGGATCGCCTTCCCTTTGTATGTTGCGCCAGGAGTGATGGCTATGTACGATTCAGGGACAGGCACATTGCTTGTTTTTATGGTACCCCAAACAGAACTCTCAGGTTCACGAATATTAAAAGTTTCTAAAAGTTTTAAAGATCTATCTACAAAGTGAAGAACTGGCTTTTTTCTGAGTCCAAGAGTAAGCGCAAATCTAGGTGCAGTTTGTTTATCGACCTTAAACGTCAATATTCCTAGGGCTTTAGATAAAGACCTGGACCTGACGCTGCAGTGTAAATCAATGAAGTAATTGAAGTTTAATTTTTTCAGATCAGACGCAATTTCAATGGTTGCTCTTTCGACTAAATGAATTTCATCTACACCATGAAGTAATTCTGCGGCCCCTTTAAATTTTGAGTTGCAGACAAAGTCTATACGTGCTTTGCTTCCGTAATGTGCTCTGATAGCATGTATTACAGGGGATGTTAGTATAATGTCTCCAATGGAGCTAAATCTTGCGATAAGAAATCTAGGTGCTTGCACAGTTCAAAGGTAGTCGCAGGTATCTTTGTATTTATGACGAGCACTGAAATTAAACTTGTAGATACACACACGCATCTTTATCTCGATCAGTTTGATGGTGATAGGGAAGAGGCGATGACACGATGTTTTGAGTCAGGAATTGAGACCTTGTTGTTGCCTAATATTAATTTAGAGAGTGTGCCAAGGGTTTTAGATATGATGAAGAAGTGGCCAAAGGCATGCTACGGAATGATGGGTCTCCACCCTTGTTATGTAGATGCAGATTGGGAGAAAGAATTAGAATCAATCATGGCAACTTTAGATTCTCCACCTGATGATATGGATTTCGTTGCTGTTGGTGAAATCGGTTTAGACTTGTATTGGGAGAAGAAATTTAAGGCTGAGCAAAGTGAAGCGTTTTTAACTCAGGCAAGAATGGCGAAAGAGCGTGGATTGCCCATTGTGATTCACGTTCGAGATGCTTGGGAAGAACTCTTCACGTTAATGGATCAGGTGAATGATGATCGTCTCAGGGGGGTGTTTCATTGTTTTACTGGTGGACTCAAAGAAGCTGAAAGAGCGTTGGATTACGGTGGATTTCTACTTGGAATAGGAGGCGTTAGTACCTATAAAAATGGTGGACTAGATAAAGTATTGCCAAGCATTCCACTGGAGTCACTGGTATTAGAAACTGACAGCCCATATCTGTCCCCTGTACCCCATAGAGGTAAGAGGAATGAATCGTCTTACCTTGTTCACATCGCAAAAAAGTTGGCGGAAATAAAGGGTGTGAGTTTCGAGGAAGTTGCGAGCGTGACAACGGAGGTGGCAGTAAAAATGTTTGGTCTAAAAAAATGAAATGATAGAAATGAGTGCGGAAAGGAAAATACTACTTATTTATACTGGGGGAACGATAGGGAGTGTTCATGACCCCATGACCGGGTCTCTTGTTCCGATTGATTTCAGCCAAATTACGCGCCATGTTCCTGAGCTGAACCGGGCTGGAATTTCTATTGACTCTGTAAGTTTTCAACCTCCTATCGACAGCTCTAACGTAACCCCGATGCATTGGAGAAAAATTGCGGGTGTGGTGATGAAGAAGCATGAATTGTACGATGGGTTTGTTGTTTTGCACGGTACTGATACGATGTCGTATACAGCCTCTGCTTTGAGTTTTATGCTTGAGGGCCTGAGAAAGCCAGTAATCATCACAGGGAGCCAGCTGCCTATAGGTATGCCCAGGACCGATGGGCGTGAGAATTTACTAAGTGCAGTTATGCTCGCCGCCCATCCAAATCCTAAGAATCCCGATTCCAATAGGTCAGAGTGGGATGAATCTACAATTCAAGAGGTTGCAGTTTATTTCGGAAACCAACTCTTTCGAGGCAACAGAACTCACAAAGAAAGTGCGGAGAGTTTAAATGCAATTATCAGCCCCAATTACCCAGCATTGGTCGATGCTGGTGTTGGATTTAAGGTCCGAAAACACAATCTTTATAGGGCACCTGAAGGGGCGCTCACCTTGCACGATGATTTTGAATCTAAAGTGGCTTGGTTGCCTATTTTTCCGGGCATGTCTTTTGAGGTTTTTGAGCGAATTCTTAATTGGGACGAGTTGAGAGGAGTGGTTTTAGGAACTTTCGGTAGTGGAAATATTCCAGACAACAAGCAGTTTACAAACCTTTTGGATTTAGCCCAAAAAAGGGGGGTTTCCATTGTGAACGTTACACAGTGTGGCCATGGTGGAGTTGTTCAGAAACGATATGCAACTAGTTTAATACTATCCGATTGTGGAGTAATCTCAGGGGGTGATATGACTACTGAAGCAGCTATAATTAAGCTGATGATGCTTTTAGGCGAGTCGGATGATTTAAGCTTAATTAGAGAACGCATACTCAAGGACTTGAGAGGTGAGAGAACGATCTTGGAATAAAACTAGGTTAATGATTGTTCTATCACTCGATTGTGTAGTAATTTGCGCCGCCTCATGATAGCATTTTGTTATTTGAGAACAATCCTAACGAGGATTGGAGGGATGGCCGAGTGGTTTATGGCGCACGCTTGGAAAGCGTGTTTACTGAAAGGTATCCAGGGTTCGAATCCCTGTCTCTCCGCAAGGTTGTTCTAATTAATTATGAAATACATTCAACAAGAATATTGACTATGAAGAATTTGTTTTCACTTCTCGCACTTGCGGGAATCATGTTTGCAGCTACCCCCGCTGCAGTTTTCGCTCAACTCGATGAAGTTGCAACTGAAGAGGTTATGTCTATCGAGGCTGATAGCGTTTCAGCGGATACAGTTGTTGCTGACTCAGCAGGTCTTACTGCTGTAGAAGAACCTGCTATAGAAGTTGCTGAAACAGCTGCTGATGTAGAAGAAACGCGTGAGGTTTTAAGCTTTCACCAAACAGTGAAGCGTTACTTCATTGAAGGTGGTGCTGCTTTTATGGCGTCAGTACTCATTTGTTTAATCCTTGGATTGGCACTTAGTATAGAGCGTATCATATACTTAAACATGGCTACAACGAACACGAAGAAACTCGTGAATGAAATTGACGAATGCCTTGAAAAGGGTGGTGTTGATGCAGCAAAAGAAGTTTGTCGCAATACACCAGGTCCAGTAGCGACAATTTTCCATCAAGGTCTCGATAGATCTGAAGGAAGCTATGAAGAGGTGGCGAAAGCCATTGAGGATTACGGTTCCGTAGAGATGTCTAAGCTTGAGCGAGGTTTAAGTTGGATTTCACTGTTTATTGCTCTTGCCCCTATGTTGGGATTCATGGGTACTGTAATCGGAATGATTTCTGCCTTTGACGATATTGCTGAAGCGAATACAATTAACGCTTCAATTGTTGCTGGTGGTATTAAGATTGCTTTGATTACAACAGTGTCGGGACTTATTGTAGCGATTATACTTCAGGTATTCTACAACTACATTCTTTCTAAGATTGACGGTATCGTTCTTGATATGGAGGAGGCTAGTATGGATCTAGTAGATATTCTTTACAAGCGTAAGCTTCAAGGTAAATAAGAAGAATTATGGAAGAGAATAAAATCAATTTCGCTCTTACAGGACTTCGTTTGGTGATTATTTCACTCGGCGTACTTCTTGTTGCAATAATAATTGGTAAGAGCAATGGTGATGAGTCTTTCGTGGAGGGAGAAGCAAACTATGGTATTTACCTCGATTGGATGTTCTACATCATTTATACTGTAGGTATTGCTTGTTCATTAGCCGCTGTTGGATTCGGGGTTTATTCTTTCGTAATGAAGCTTGTAAACGATTTCAAATCGCAATTGGGCACACTTGCTGGAATATCTGTTTTTGCAATTATAGGTCTGGTAAGCTATTTTATTTTAGCGGATGGAGCGGTTTTAAATGCTTATGAAGTAAGTGGTATTGCTGTTTCAGAATCAGAGAGTATTTTTGCTGGTGGAAGTATGATTTACGTTTACCTTTTATTCGTAGTGGCTGCGGCTTCTATTGTTTGGTCGGAGGTAAGCAGCATCTTTAAGTAAATTTAAGTTAAGGAAGATATGGCACGTCGAGAATTACAAGAAATTAATGCCGGCTCTATGGCCGATATCGCGTTCTTGCTTCTTATATTTTGGCTAGTCACCACGACGATTGAATCTGACATGGGAATTAAACGTCAGTTGCCACCTCCCGTTCCAGACGACATTGAGATCCCTCAAGCGAAAGAACAGAATGTATTTAATGTAAAGGTGAACTTTCTTGACTTACTGTTAGTAGAAGGCCAACCTTTAGATATGGATCAGCTTAAGAACAAAGCCAAAGATTTTCTTATTGCTACTGGAGATGGTGTTATGTCCCATATTATCGACAATCAAGAAATAGGAAAAAACAGAGATGTAGTTTCAATTACTGGTGCTAATGGCAAAACAAATGCAGCATTCCCGGAACGTGAATGGGTAAGGAAAGCTGATGTAAAATTGAAGATTGCTGAATATGAGCAAATCGTTAAGATAGCTGAAGCTAAGAACAAAGATGCATTTAGAAAGGTGCTTGCAATATGGAACGAAAAGCTAACGACAATTACTCTTTTAGGAGCTGATTATAAAGAACTTCCGTCTTCTGCATTGATCTCTATGCAGAATGACAACAACACAACTTATAACACCTATTTACAGGTTCAAAATGAGTTGCAGTCTGCTGTCAATGAATTAAGAGATGAGCTGGCTTTCGCTAAGTTTGGGCAAAGTTATTCTGAACTTGAAGAAATTTATGGCAAAAACAAACAAGATAAAAAGACGCTAGATAAGATTACTGCAGTAAGGGCTCTATACCCACAACGTATCTCTGAGGCTGAGCCTCGTGATGCTGGATCAATATATTACTAAGTATGAGTAAGTTTAAAAAAGGAAATAACCGCCCTACTGGATCTATTTCGACAGCCTCTCTGCCGGACATCGTTTTCATGCTTTTGTTTTTCTTCATGGTTGCAACAGTTTTGCGAACAGAAGATGAAAAGGTAGAAGTCACAAAACCTGAAGCCTCAGAGCTTTATAAAGTTGAAAAAAAGCACCTTATTCGTTACATAAACATAGGCATTCCTATGGATAAGAGATATGGAACGGAACCTGTTATTCAGCTCAACGATGCTTTTTCACAAGCCTCAGATGTCCGTGATTGGATAGATAAAGAGCGTGAAACGCTTGCTGAGTCAGAGCAAAGTAAAATGTGGGTATCTCTTAAAGTAGATCAAGAAACTAAAATGGGGATTGTCACTTCTGTCAAGCAGGAGTTAAGGCAGGCTTCAGCTTTGAAGATACTTTACTCTGCGACAAGTAGAGCTCGTACTGGAGCTGAAGAATAAGTGTAATTAGCTTTCAGCAGAAAAATCCTTTAAGATTTTATTTGCCAAATAAGTACTCAATTTTATATAACTTTCAGTTGTCCATCCTGCAACGTGTGGGCTCAGATATGCATTCGGGGACTTAAGAAGACGGGTTAGGGTTGACCTAGCATCAGCGTCTTCTAATTTATCGAGAAACTCAAGAGAGCTGCCTTCAAATTCTAATACGTCCAACCCTATAGCGCTTACTTGTCCGAGGTCTATCGCGTCTAATAAATCGGACGTATTGACAACGGCACCTCTCGAACTGTTAATTAAAACAATTGGTTTTTTAAATTTAGATAACCAACTAGAGTTTACGAGATGTTTAGTTTCAGCGGTCCAAGGGACATGAATGCTGACGATTTCACTTCTTTCAAAAAACTCATCCTCATGCACTTCCTCTACAAATTCTGAGCTAAAGCCCTTTTTGTATTTGTCGTAAGCGATTACTTTACAACCTAGCCCTATTAGTTTAGAGGCAAAGGCAGACCCCATTTCTCCATACCCCAGGATCCCTACGGTTTTACTTGACAGTTCTGTTCCACGGTGTTCTTCTCTTGCCCAAACCCTATCGTGTACCGTTATATCACAACTTCTCAACTTATGCAAGATCATCAGGATCATTCCAAGAACGTGTTCACCCACAGCATCTCGGTTTCCCTCCGGTGAATTGTAGACATGTATATCTCTGGCTTCTGCTTCAGTTAAGTCAATGTTTTCCAATCCAGAACCACTTCGAGCGATCCATTTCAAATTGGGTAGTGAGTGTAGAACTTTTGCATCTATTTGTAGCCTGGATCTAAGGACTATTCCGTCAATATCCTTTAGAGAACCGAGTATAATGTCCTCTCGTGATAGTGTTAAATAGTCTTTGCAGTGAAAACCATTTTCTTCTAATTTGTTTTTAAGTATCGGATGTACCGTATCTAAAAAAGCAACAGTCATTTCAATTGATTAAAGAAGTGTGCTAATAAATGAGCCTACACTAAAGTAGATTATTAGTCCTATAATATCATTCGCAGTGGTAATAAATGGCCCCGTGGCCAGAGCGGGGTCAATCTTGCGTTTTTCTAACATAAGGGGTACAAATGCGCCGAACAACGCAGCAAAAACAATCACACATAACAACGATATTCCTACAGTAGCACTCAGTGCTTTGTCAAAGCCCAGTAGTAAAGTGACAATAAAAATAATACTCGCGCAGATTATCCCGTTTAAAAGCCCAACACCAAGCTCTTTCATCAGTCTTGTCGCTATGTTAGATGTGTTGATGCTTGCAGTAGCGAGCCCTTGAACTACAATGGCGGACGATTGAACGCCTACGTTGCCTCCCATAGCAGCTATAAGCGGAATAAACAGCACCATTTCAGGATTAGATACAATGTCGAATGCTCCTATGACATAAGCGCCTCCAACACCACCACCTAACCCAATTAGAAGCCATGGTAATCTAGCTCTTGTTAAAGTCCAAACAGAATCATACGACTCTACATCCTCCGAAATTCCAGAAGCAAGTTGGTAATCTCGTTCAGCTTCTTCAATGATTACATCAACTGCATCATCAATTGTTATGCGTCCAAGTAAAATACCATTGTCGTCTGTTACTGGCAAGGCAACAAGGTCATATCGCTCCATTAAGCTGACCACCAACTCCTCTTTTTCTTTTGCTTTTATAGAAATAATATTTTCCTCATCTTTAAGCTCTCCAACAGGAGTTCTGGTACTTGCTGCAGTAAGCAATAGGTGCTGTAAACTTAACCTCCCCGTCAATTTTCCATAGGAGTCAACCACATAAATTGTGTAAATATTTTCAATATCTTGTGCTTGTACACGTATTTCCTTAATCGCCGTAGCTACAGTCCAAGTCTCTTCAACTTTAACCAATTCTTTTGCCATCAAAGCTCCAGCTGAACCCTCAGGATATGATAACAATGACAAGACGTCAGAAACAGATTCTTTGTTCTTAGCCTTAGACATCACCTCCATTCTTTTATCTGATGGGAGGGATCCTATGATATCCGCGGCATCGTCAGATTCTAATCCGTCGATGACATCTTCAGCAATTTCTTTCGATGACAAAGAGCTAAGTATTTCTTTTAGTACTTCGTCATCGACATCAGATAAGACTGCAGGTCTAATGTCATCTTTTAAAAGTCGATACGCATAACTCACATCGTCCCTTCTAAGTTGATTTAGAATGAGTGCGATGTCGGTTTCATGCAGGTCATCTAGATGCGCCACCAAAGACTTCTCCTCTCCCTGCTCAATCAGAGTTTGGATTTCATAGAGATATTCTTTGGTGATTTCTTGCATAGCCGGTGTAATACAAATTCAAAGATAAATTAGATCTGCGACCTTTTGCGCTTAGATTGAAAGAAGTCTTTAACTAGTTTAGAGCATTCCTGTTCTAAAATACCTGAGGTTACAATGGTTTTAGGATGCAACAAGCCGTTTTCAGAATTTGCACCGCCGTGCCCCTTCTTTTCGTCGCCCACTTCCCATCTTTTATAGCCTCGTTTCAGGTCACTTGCTCCATAAACGATTCTTCCTATTCTAGTCCAAAACCCAGCGCCTGCACACATGGGACAGGGCTCCATCGTGACATAAAGTGTACACTCGTCAAGAAATTTACCTCCGACAAATCCTGACGCGCTGGTAAATACCTGCATTTCAGCATGGGCAGTGAAATCCCGAAGTCGCTCACATAGATTGTGCCCCCGAGCGATTACAACTCCATTAGAAACGACAATTGCTCCTACGGGAACTTCATCGATCTCACCCGCTTCTTCAGCCTGTTGAAGTGCAAGTTTCATAAACCTTTCGTCAGTAGCTAACTGCTCTACTTCGGTTTGAAGGGTTAGTTTTTCAGCCATGCTGCAAGTTCGTTTATTGCGGCTTGGTTGCCATTGCTTTTAGGAGCAATTCCTGAAATTTCAGGTACACACATGTTTTCTAATTCTCTTTGAGTGCATATTGCGAATCCAAATTTCTCAGCCCAAACCTCGCACAACATTTCTTGCTCCTTTTGTCCAGGAGTTGGAATCAGAACAGCTCTTTTCTCCAATGCAGCCAAGTCTAAAAGTGTTGTATAGCCACTCCTGCAAATTAATATTTCAGAACCACAAATTGCCTCAGAAATTTCTTCGTCACTGGGGTCGTAAAGTGTGGTGATGTTGTTCACGACGCTTTTCCCACCTCCAGGTTTACCTGCAATAATTACCCCCATTTCTCCCTTGTGCTCCATCCACTTTCGAAGCGCATTTTCCATTGTGGTCCTATGTGGTTCGGGGCCACTAACCAACCCTACCAGTGGGATAGTGGAGTTAGATTGAGATGGTTTCAATCGGCTTAATATCCCAATGAATTTGGTATTGTGATGTATGGTTTTTGAAGAAAGCACACCTGAGATAGAACTGCCCCCCCTGGGATTGTCAGGTACCCAAACCTCATCAAATCGAGCGGCTAATTTTTTAATTACGATTTGAGCGAATGAACTGAAAAATGATGAGACCGGGAATCTCAACAAATGCGTCATTAAAACGGAGGGTACATCTGGGTGATGAACCCCATAACAATTGTCGCTCAAGATATTACTGATGGATCTTTTTTCAACGTGCTCTAGAGTCCACTTTCTTTCATCCCAAATCGATTTAATTAGCTTTGGTGTTTGGGCTGCAATAGTCAGCATCGTAAAATGTCTACTGTAGGTGATGGTCGCTCCGGGTTTCTCGAAGAATTTTACTTTGGGTTGTCCTTTTAGCCTGCTTTTCAGCCAAACCATAGCATCCCCCGTACTTGCGATATCGACTTCCCAACCGAGGTCTATAGCACCCTCAATTAAAGGGAGCGAACGACTGGCGTGCCCCATCCCCCAATTTAGTACAGCAATTAATATTCGAGACATAGGAACAATATCATAATTTTGCACAGCAAATCACATCTGCAAATTAACAAAATGGGAAAGGATAAACTTAGGAAATGGGCGGAAAATGAAACATTTAATCATGTATTCGAACCGTGTTTGCAAGAAGCTGTTAAAGGAGTAGAGTCTGTGATGAAGGGTAAATGGACGAAAGACGTGTTTAAGAACGACCATCCCATTACTCTGGAGTTGGGTTGTGGGAAGGGAGAGTATACTGTGGGGCTTGCAAGAAAATACCCTGAAAGGAATTTTGTGGGAGTCGATATTAAAGGGCATAGATTCTGGCGAGGAGCAAAAACGGCAAAGGAAGAATCATTGCCCAATGTCGCTTTTCTAAGAACGAGGTTAGAATTTATACAGATGTATTTTGCTTCAGATGAGGTGAGCGAGATTTGGCTCACATTTTCAGACCCTCAACCCAAGGATGAAAAAGGAACGAAAAGGATTACTTCACCTGTATATATTGAGATTTATAAGAAACTTCTTAAGCCTGGAAGTTTAATTAACGTAAAAACGGATTCTGTTTTGCTCTACGATTTGTCTAAAGAAGGTTATATCGAGGCGGGATATAAGTTCGTGTATGACAGTCAGGATGTTTACGGAGAGTTGGTTCATAGAGTACCTCAAGATCTAAGGGATGCTTTAGAGATTATCACTTATTATGAGACGAGGTGGCTGTCTGAAGGAAAGAAAATCCACTTTATTCAACTTAAGATTTAGAGATCCGATGAATTTCAACAAAGATATATTTGAGGTTGTCAGGTTAATCCCAAAAGGGAGGGTAACCTCGTATGGTGCAATCGCTAAATACTTGGGTGATGCGAGGGCGAGTAGGAGGATTGGCTGGGCTTTGAATAAGAGTTTTGCATCAACTCCATATGTTCCTGCACATAGAGTAGTAAATAGATTGGGGATGCTTTCCGGTGCTCTTCACTTCCCTCCAGAGAGATCGATGGCTGAAGAACTTCGCGAAGAAGGTGTTCAGGTTAAAGAAGGTCAAGTAGTTGAGTTTGAGAAGTGTTTTTGGGACCCCATGACCGAACTTTGAAGTTCTAAATTGAGCCTATAGAATGTCATCGGAAATAACAAAAGATAAGGTAGTTGTCGCTTTAAGTGGGGTGATGGACCCTGACTTCGGCAAGGACATTGTGTCCTTGGACCTGATAGCTGGAATTGACCTTTCTGAAGGGCAAATAAAAGTTGAGGTAAAGTCGAGTAATCCAGCTCTTCACGCTCGTAAGAGAATGCAAGACGCCGTTGAGTTTGCACTTGAAAGAGCCTTCGGTTCAGAAGTTAAAACCGAGGTGAATGTAGGTGCTCTTCCTGCAGAAGAACGTACTATTGAGACAAGAAAAATTCTTCCTGGAGTAAAGAATATCATCGCCGTAGCTTCCGGAAAAGGTGGGGTAGGTAAGAGCACCGTAAGCTCTAATTTGGCAGTTTCTTTAGCCCTATTAGGCTACAAAGTGGGGCTTTGCGATGCAGATATATATGGTCCAAGTATTCCGACTATGTTTGGCGTCCAGGGTCACAACCCCAAGCCGATTGACGTTAACGGGAAATCTATGATGGAACCCGTGGAGATGCATGGTGTGAAAATGTTGTCGATCGGGTTTTTCGCAGATCCTGACCAAGCAATAGTTTGGCGTGGACCTATGGCGACAAAAGCTTTGAAACAATTGTTTACAGATGTAGTTTGGGGAGAGTTAGACTACATGATTGTCGATTTACCACCTGGTACGGGAGACATTCACTTAACTTTAGTTAGTGAGTTAGACCTTACAGGAGTGGTCATTGTTTCTACTCCTCAAGACGTGGCTCTTGCCGATGCTCGTAAAGGTGTGGGGATGTTTAAAATTGAATCTATTAATGTTCCTGTTCTGGGGATGGTCGAAAATATGTCTTACTTCATTCCTCCTGATGCCCCCGAATTTAAATACCATATTTTCGGTAGAGATGGTGTTAAGAGATTGGCTGATACATTGGATGTTCCTTTTTTGGGAGAGCTTCCTTTACTCCAAACCATTCGAGAAGCGGGTGATGTGGGACGCCCGGCAGTATTGCAAGGTGATTCTGAAGCTGCAGCTGCATTTCGTGTTGTTGTAACTAACTTGCTTGAAGTCCTAGAAAAATAAGTAACACAATGTCAGACCAAATCATGTCACAAGACCACAGTGAATTAGCTGCGAGAATTGAAGGTGCGCTTGCAGAGATTCGCCCATATCTTAAGGCTGATCTAGGCGATATTACGCTGAAAGAAATTACGGATGATTTAATTGTAAGAGTAGAACTTCACGGATCATGTGCGGGATGTTCTTTTATCGATATGACCATGAAAGGGGGGGTAGAAGCTGTAATTAGAGGCGCTGCCCCAGAAGTGAAAGCGATTGAAGCAATCAACCTATGATTCAAACAGATATTTTGATTATTGGAGCAGGACCTGTAGGTCTCTTCACCGTTTTTGAAGCGGGCCTTCTCAAGTTAAAATGTCATTTAATTGACTCTTTACCCAAGCCTGGAGGCCAGTGCTCAGAGATATATCCGAAAAAACCGATTTACGATATCCCTGCTCACCCATTTATTTTAGCAGGAGATTTGACCGAGCAGTTAATGGAACAAATCAAGCCATTTAGCCCGGGATTTACTTTGGGAGAAAGGGCTGAATTCATCGAGAAAGATGATGAAGATCAGTTTATTGTCACCACCACGAGAGGCACGCAGCACCGCGCTCCTATTATTGTTATAGCAGCAGGTCTAGGTTGTTTCGAACCACGTAAACCGCCGGTTGAGGGTTTGATAGATTTTGAGGACAAGGGTGTAGAATACATCATTAAAGACCCCGAATTTTATAGAGGAAAGAAAGTGGTGATCTCTGGAGGAGGAGATTCAGCTCTAGACTGGACTGTGTTCTTAGCTGATGTTGCTTCTGAAGTAACTTTAGTCCATAGACGACCAAGTTTCCGTGGACACCCCGACAGTGTTCAAAAAGTGATGGACCTTGCCGATGCGGGGAAGATTACTCTATTGACCAATGCTGAAGTTGTAGGCGTAGCGGGAGATGATTTTCTAAGCGCGGTTGAAGTAAAACACAAGTCCGATGGATTGTCAAATATTGAGGTAGATCACTGGGTGCCGTTATTTGGCCTTAGTCCCAAACTAGGTCCTTTGGGAGAGTGGAACTTGAATATTTCAAAAAACGCCATTGAGGTAGACACCTTTGATTATTCTACAAATATTCCCGGTGTGTATGCCGTAGGAGATATCAATACTTACCCTGGTAAACTTAAGTTAATTCTGTGCGGTTTTCACGAAGCTACTTTGATGGTTCAAAGTGCTTATAAGAGAATTTATCCAAATAAAAATCTTGTTCTTAAGTACACCACTGTTAGTGGCCCTCCAGGGATGTGATCTTGAGTTTTGAAAAAAGAGATAAAATGCCATAAAACGCTATAAAAAGTGCTTAAAAGCGTCAAAAATTGAATAAAAGCGATAAAAATTACAATAAATTGACTTACACTGAGAACATGATTAAAGTTGTCGTAATAGATAGAGACGACAAACGCCATGAGTTAGATGCTCCTACCGATATGAACATGAATTTGATGGAGCTTTGCAAGAGCTATGAACTTCCTGTAGAGGGCACTTGTGGAGGTATGGCGATGTGTGCGAGTTGCCATATGTATGTGCTCAGTTCTCACGAGATAGGGGAGAGGTCTGACGACGAAGAGGATATGTTAGATGAGGCGTTTTTCGTAGAAGACAACAGCCGTCTTGGATGCCAAATTAAGTTAGAAGATTCGCTCGACGGGATAGAGATTAAGCTTGCACCTGTAGGTTAAGCTAGTTGTGCGAAGTCTATGAATTCGTGTTAGTTGAGTCCGATGCCAGGATTGAGAAGCGTTCCTGATGCGATCATTTCAGCTAAAACGTGAGAGCTTTCAAGTTCTTTTACCGCTGCGATATGATGAGGAGCATGTGTATCTGAGCAGACCATTCTTACCCAACCTTGTTCAATTGCATAAAGAGCGGTTTCCTTCGCTAAATTCCCATAGCTTCCACATAGAGTAGCTGCATTTACAGTTAAAATCACGCCTTTTGAGTGAAGTTTTTTCAATTCAGATCTGTCTTTGTGGAAATAAGGATACCTCGCGCAATGTGCTAAAACAGGAGTGAGTCCAGAGGTTTGCATCTTGAAAACAATTTCGGCTAAGATGTCATAATTGGGAGGGAGATGAAATGCAAACTCAAACAAGATCATTTCAAGTTTACTCCCATTCAAAGGGTCCGTGCAAGGAAATGTTAGAAGTTCATCGGGCTTAGAAAGTAAATCTAAAAGTTCTAAATCCATGAAGTATTCCGCTCCAAGGAAAAGCTCTATGGGGGGGAGTCTTTTTGCCACTTCTGCCTTGAGTTCTTCAAATCTAGGTTTCAGTATTTCAGGGGTGTTGGGATACAAGTCGACCATGATATGTGGCGTGGTTACAAGCTTTTTGAAACCGAGGTTTTGGAGTCTGCGGATCAGGGCAATAGAGGTATCCATATCAGGAGATCCATCGTCAACTCCAGGAACAAGGTGAGAGTGAACATCGCTAATTAGCACACTTAAATCGTTGCTAACCAACAGGTTTTTATCCTTGGCTTTTTTACTGAATCTGAACAGATTTTTTATTGCGGTAAACATAATCTTCTACTTTGTTGTCCTTTTGTTTAATCTTCTCGGGTGAGTTTCCTTGAAGCAATGTTATCTAACCATTTGGTATTGCGAAGATACCAATCTACGGTTTTTTCTAACCCTTCTTCAAATTTCACACTGGGAGTCCATCCGAGATGCTTTTCTATTTTTGATGCGTCAATGGCATATCTCTTGTCATGTCCAGCTCGATCAGTCACAAATTGAATCAGTGAATTAGACGTTCCTTGAGGTCGATTTAGTTTTTTATCAGTGAGCTTGATAAGATGTTTTACCAAATCTATATTCGTCCATTCATTAAGACCTCCAATATTGTATGTATCACCTACTTCTCCTTTGTGTAGGATCAAATCGATTGCTTTTGCGTGATCCTCTACAAACAACCAATCTCGAATATTTAACCCTTCCCCATAAATTGGAAGAGGGATATTGTCTTTAATGTTTTTAATCATCAGAGGGATGAGCTTCTCTGGAAATTGATTTGCTCCGTAGTTGTTTGAACAGTTGCTAATCACAACAGGAAGTCTGTAAGTATGAAAATATGCCCTTACAAGATGATCGCTTGAGGCCTTTGAAGCACTGTATGGACTTCGGGGGTCGTATGAGGTTTCTTCACTAAACAACCCTTCGTTCCCGAGCGATCCATACACCTCGTCCGTAGATATGTGGTAAAACATCTTGTCTTTTGTGAGGTTATAATCGCTGTCTAGCCAAGAATGTTTTGCCGCATCTAATAAAGCTGCAGTACCTAAAATATTCGTCTCTAAAAATGCTTGTGGATTTTCTATACTTCGATCTACGTGACTTTCAGCGGCCAAGTGAATGACTGCATCGAACTGGTAGGAGGAGAATAATTCTTTCAGTAAACTCTTATCGCAAATATCTCCCTTCACAAAGGTGTAACGACCAGAACTTTGGAAGTTCAAATCGATGTCTGTTAAGTTATCTAAATTCCCGGCATAGGTAAGTAGATCTAGGTTGACAACCTTTACAATCGGGTGATTATTCAGTATTTGCCGAATCACGTGAGAGCCGATAAAGCCAGCTCCTCCAGTTACCAATATATTCGAGAACGATCTCATTTTTCGGAATAAGGTGACACTCCGTTTAACGCGTCTAATTGAAATTTCCTTCCGGATTCAGAACAAACAGCGATGTTTTCTGCGTCAAACTCAAGTCGCATTCCACTTGGTGACATCCATCCGATTTGTTTGGCAGGATTTCCCACTACCAGGGCGTATGGTTTAACGGAAGAAGTGACCACGGCTCCAGCGCCGACGAAGGCGAAATTTCCGAGTGTGTTTCCACATATGATGGTGGCATTAGCTCCTATCGTCACTCCGTCGCAGATTTGTGTCGTCGCGTAGGAGTCACGCCTCACTACGGCGCTTCTGGGATTGATGACGTTCGTAAATACGCAGCTCGGTCCGAGGAATACATTGTCTCCCAAAGTGACTCCTTGGTATAGGCTCACGTTGTTTTGGATTTTACAATTGTCTCCGATGGTGACGCCTGATGCTACAAAGGAATTTTGTCCCAAAGAGGTGCCTGTACCGAGCCGTGCACCGTCCATCACATGACAAAAATGCCACACCTTGACGCCTCTCCCAAGCTCCGCCCCCTCATCTACAATGGCAGAACCGTGAATGAATGCTTCAGGCAAAGAATCGATATTTTCTATTGAGTTGGGCAAAATACTTTGATAATTCTAGTTCGTTAACCGTGAGAGTAAACGTTCCACTATTCTAGTTTGTTGCAAGTTAGTAAGTTCTGTGTGCATAGGGAGAGAAAGTACGGAAGAGGCTAAGTAGTTCGTGTTGGGAAAATCGTCAGCACGATACCCTAAATTTTTGTAGGCTGGTTGATGATGTATTCCCATCGGGTAGTATATGCCGGTAGGTATTCCGTCTTCTTTGAGAGCCTCAGATAAATCATCTCTTTGATTTCCCGAAACCTGAATTGTATACTGATGAAAAACATGTGTAGAGTTGGCCTCCCTTTTAGGAATTTCAATTCCGTCAACATCTTTTAAAAGTTCGTCATACATATTTGCCGCTTTCTGCCTTGCGAGGTTGCCTTCTTCAAGGTAAGGAAGTTTCACCCTAAGAATGGCCGCTTGAATGGCATCGAGTCTGGAGTTTATCCCCACAATATCGTGCTTGTATCTTATTTGACCTCCGTGGTTAGCAATGGCTTGCGCTTTTGTTGCTAATTCTTTATCATGCGTAAAAAGAGCTCCACCATCTCCGAAGCAGCCTAAATTTTTACTTGGGAAGAAGCTTGTCGTTCCGAACTTCCCCATCAATCCTGCCCTTCCACTTAACCCGCTTCCGTTACAATAAATGCTCATCAGAGACTGTGCCGTGTCCTCCACAATAGGCACGCCAGTCCTTTTCGAAATCTCCAATAACCTGCCCATATCTGCACATTGACCAAACAAATGTACTGGGATGATCGCCTTCGTTTTCTTCGTAATCGCCTTTTCGACGGCCTCGCAATCCATATTGAAAGTGTCTGGGTAAACATCTACTAAAACGGGTTTGGCTCCTAAAAGAGCGACCACTTCGACTGTAGAAATAAAAGTAAATGCTGGAGTAATCACTTCGTCTCCCGACACAATGCCTAAAGACATCAGCGCAATTTGTAGCGCATCTGTCCCGTTAGCACATGGGATTACATACGGAGTTTCGCCACCTTTGATTTTAAGTTTTTCGCCCAGTTCCTCAGCAAACATGTTCACCTCCTCACCCCCGATAAATTTTTCAGAAGCGATGACTCGCATTATGGCATCATCAATTTCAGGTTTTAACCGGGCATTCATGCCCGATAAATCAACCATCTTAATGTTTTCCAACTCGTCTTGCATCGCAAGCGAAGATACACACCCTACCTTCGCTATTATGAATTCCACGAAGTCGATTTTTGCCCTCACGATTTTTTTATTTGCAGCTACGCTAACTTTAGCCCAAACAATCCGTGACGTCGCTTCCACCCCCCTTCGTACTCCACACATCTCGATTACTACTGGGGGCTTCCTCCCCATTGCAGATCTCAATTCGAGATATGGAGCGTTCGCCACTGTCGGCGCTTCGTTTGGCATAAAAACTGAGTCTAATAAATATCTAGGTTTCCGCCTCACGCTGATCACGGGCGCTGATGCCCAGGAGCCAGATTTGCTTTCTAACCTCCTTACTCCCGATGGTGAGATTATTGACAATGAAGGACGCGTAGCAAAAATTTCGGTCTCCGGACGTGGCGCCCTCTTCGGCCTCCACGCAGGTAAAATTATTCCTCTCTCAGATTCCAATGTCAACTCAGGACTTTTCCTCCGTGGAGGCCTCGGATCTCTCCATCACAAGATCGGCTTCGACTTCACAGAAAATCACATCTCCCAACTTGAAGACCCCTACCTCGCCGGATATGATCGACTGTCTTGGGGAGTATACACTTCTGGCTTCGTGGGGTACTGGTACATGGATACTTCCCGCAGAGTTAATGCCTACGGAGGAATTTTTGGTTTTGCCTCTCGAACGACCCCCCTTCGCGCTACAAATTTCGATACTGGAATACCCGATACTGAGCCCCGCTTCGATGCTGGATTTGGCCTAGAATTGGGATGGGTTCTCCATATCTACAAGCGAGCTCCGAAAGAGTATTGGTACTAACGTGCATACCTTTTATAACATATTTGCTTCAGTATCAGTTGCTGTTTTACGCCTCTTAGCCATCTTAGGTCACTCTCGTGCAAGGACTTTCCTTGCGATGCGGTCTTCTGTGCAGAACATCTCTTCAACAACTCCCCGAGCTTGGTTTCATTGTGCTTCCCTCGGTGAATACGAGCAGGCTGTCAAAGTAATAGAATCCTATATCTCACGACAACCAGAAACCCCCATCCTCCTCACTTTCTTCTCCCCTTCAGGATATTTTCCACTTGTTCATAATCCACCCAAATGGATGCGCGAAGGCGACCTTATCACTGCTCTTCCCCTTGACACCCCTCGTAGAATTAAACATTTCCTAAGCACAACTGCTGTTCATGTGAAATTCTTTGCGACGTGTAAATATGAGGTTTGGCCTGAACTTATGAAGCAACTAGAGGCTGCGAACATCCCCTCCTTTGTATTCGCCACCTACTTCACTGCTGACGCATATCCGCTAAGAAACAACCCTATTGGTAAATTCCTTCTTTCTGCATGGCGCCGGTTCGATAGGATCTTTACACAAGACGAATCTTCATCACGACTGTTGAAATTACTTGGAATTGACTCCGTTATCGCCGGAGACCCAAGAGCAGATCGCGTATTACAAATAGCAATAGAATCCACTCCCCCCAGTAATCTGCAAACCTGGAAAGGAGATTCAACATTAGTTCTTGCCGGCAGCTCATGGGCTGAGGAGGAGGGAGCTCTTGCATCTTTGACTTGGGATGATCAGATTAAACTTCTCATCGCTCCCCATGAAGTCAACGAAGCTAACATTCAAAGAATCCTTGCCCTCTTTCCCAATTCCTCAAGGTATTCTTCAGGTGACTTGCATACTTCAGTTGTAATCATCGATTCTGTGGGCCTACTTTCCTCCCTCTACGATCTCGCTGACCTTGCTGTAATAGGTGGAGGATTCGGATTGGGCTTACACAATATCCTCGAACCTTCAGCTTTCGGAATCCCGTCACTTTCGGGGCCAAATACAAGTCGTTTTCGTGAAGCTCTTTCTCTTCAAGAT
Source organism: Bacteroidota bacterium (assembly GCA_027619225.1). Classification (GTDB taxonomy): domain Bacteria; phylum Bacteroidota; class Bacteroidia; order Flavobacteriales_D; family Sanyastnellaceae; genus UBA974. Next base: position 429 of record JAQCFW010000020.1, on the reverse strand, counting down.
GTTTCTGCTTTGTATATTTCAAGCACACCCTCCGATCTTTCACAACAGGTGAAAAGACTCCTTTCCAGTGAAAACTCGCAAGAACTTAAGAGCTCGGGACTGGCCGCCAAGTCTTGGGTGTTATCCCAAAAAGGAGCAGCAGAAAAAATCACCTCCTATTTACCCTAATCTCTTAAATAACTACGTAACTTTGCATCCGCTGATGCCCGGATGGTGGAATTGGTAGACACGTCAGACTTAAAATCTGATGGCCGTAAGGCCGTGCGGGTTCAATTCCCGCTCCGGGTACATAACGGGAGATAACCGAAAGGTTGTCTCTCGTTTTTGTTTTTAACGACCTCTAAAGCATTGATGCTGCGAGTAATAAGCTCAAGTCCTCTGTTCAAGATTGGGGTTCGATACTTCTCTCCATCAAATACAAGTTTTTTG
>JAQCFW010000019.1 GCA_027619225.1 Bacteroidota bacterium | reverse complement strand
TTAAATTATAGCGACGCAGTCGCGCGTTGGCAAATCACGAGCCGTGCGTGAGCACGGGGAGTGATTTTTTTCAAAACTTAACTTTTCAACATGTCCGTTCATCTAGATCTTCCGGTTTATAAATCCTGTTATGACCTCACTAAGCTTGTATTTGAGACTTCAAAGGATATGGATAAGCTTTATAAATATTCTTTAGGAGCAGAGCTGCGTAGTGACGTTAAAGACTTGCTAATTATAGTGTTTAGAGCTGCACCAATGGAGAATAAGAAAGAGACTCTACAATTAGCTAAGGAAAAGATAGAGGTTGTTAGGCTCACTATTAGAATAATGCATGAGCTTCACGTCATAGATATCAAGACTTTTGTACGGCAAAATAAAATAGTTGAAAACATTTCAAAGCAATTAAATGGTTGGCATAAAGTAAGTAAGTAATTTTCCAATCAATCGTGCGTGAGTCTTATCGGCTAAGGTCTGTAGGAGAGAGCATTTTTTATCCGGCATCCCGCTGCAGATAAACGTATCTGTAGCTAAGTGATTTAGAGGGTGCGGTTATTTTTGTCGCCAGGCGGCTACCGCTACTCCGGTGGTTTCAACAACAATGGAAACAACGGAAACTGGTGGTCTGCTTCAGAGTCTGGTTCCAACTCATGGAAACGTAAACTGAACAACAACAACGACAATGTCAACCGAAACAACAACAATCGAAACAACGGCTTTTCTGCTCGTTGCGTCCGGGATAGAATTAAGAGTAAGCCCCAACAAACCGTTGGGGCTTTTTATTATAAAACATGCAACTAAGTTTATTTTATGAAGACACCGATGATGAGTTGTTGAAGGATCTTTTCACGGCTTATTTTAACTGTCGAAAAAATAAAAGAAATAAAAATTCTTCTCTAGAATTTGAAAAACATTTTGAGTCAAATGTATTTAAACTTTATGATGATGTAATTACAGGTAGGTATAAATTATCTAGCAGTATTGCCTTTGTGGTTACCAAGCCCGTTAGAAGAGAAGTCTTTGCCGCTGACTTCCGCGATAGAGTTATTCATCATTTTTTAATAGATAAATTAAACTCGATTTTTGAGACTCTTTTTCACCCAAATAGTTTTGCCTGTAGAGTATCTAAAGGTACTCATTATGGTATAAGAAGTGTACGAGAAGACATGGAGCGAGTGTCAGACAACTACACAAAAGAAGCTTGGCTGCTCAAACTGGATGTTAAAGGGTTCTTTATGCATATAAATAGAGATATCCTTAATCGACGTCTTATGAAACTTATTTTCGAAAACTATAAAGAAAAAGATAAGGAATTGATGATGCGATTGGTGTCGATGATCGTTACGCACGACTCTACTTCTTTATGTGTAGTTAAGGGAGCTCCATCTGATTGGGTTGGACTCCCACCAGATAAAAGCTTATTTTACAGTCCAGAAACTTGTGGTATTCCTATAGGTAATCTCACAAGCCAAGTCTTCGCGAACTTTTACCTTCATTCTCTCGATATGTTCGTTACACAAGATTTAGGTATTGGAGCTTATGGTAGGTATGTTGACGATTTTTATATGATTTCTCGTGACAAAGAATATTTAAAATTGATAATACCTAAAATAAAACATTTTCTAAGATCAGATTTGTGCCTTACACTTCATCCTAAGAAAATATATCTTCAGGAGGTAAAACATGGTGTGCCTTTCTTAGGAACGTATATAAAACCTGGACGAACTTATGTTGGCAACCGTATCAAATCAGGGTTTTACGAATCGATACAAGCTCAAAACATTGTAATTAGGGCAATTTGTAGAAATAACTCCACACCGAGTGAAGAAAACTTCGAGCAATTTATAAGCACGATGAATTCATACTTGGGGTTGATGCGTCATTTCTCCACCTTTAGATTAAGAGAAAGAATGTTGAATAAATACCTCTCACGACTGTGGTATCGTTTCGTTACAGTAGATCAAAACATAAATAAATTTACTGTTAAATTTAATTAATGGTGTTTTGCTTTTGAATAAAGCCGTCGAAAAAGCAGATTTAGTCTTCTTACATCTCACCTCAACCATCTCTTCAGGAGTTGAAGAAATCAACAGCAAATTGATTGTTTATATAAGAGATTTCAAATCCTCTAAAAAGTTCGAACCTGTACCACCGGAGGTCACAAAAAAAAAGAAGCCTGATACACAAAGTGTATCGGGCTTTTTTTATGCGCTGTCGTCACAAGCGAAGCTTGTGTAAGAAAAAGTGTATAAAAAAGACCAAATCGCTCGCAGAGCGAAGGCTTCTTTTTTGTTGAGTAAGCCCCACTCACCGATCACGATCACTGCGGGAGCAGTGTGAGTAATCCCGGAACAAGTTTAAGTGTTACACTCTAACGAAAAAAGTGTCCATTAATATTTGTAACTTTTGTCCAACATATGCTGACGACTTACACCTAAAATGTCCGAATTGTAGGGAGGAAGTCATGAGTATTGATTTTCCTTGTTAAGGAACGTACTAGACTAAATAACACCTTTTTATGAGAGCATTAAAATTTAAGAATTTCTCCAGACTTTATCTGTTAATATGTATAGTAGATATAGTTGTAATTCAGTTATCTATACAATACAGTTTTTTAGAGTTGATTTGCAAACCTTTGATCATGTTAAGTATCATTTGTTTTACAAGAATGTATCTAAAGGAATCACCTTTTTATAAATTGATTTTAATAGCTTTTATCTTCTCTTGGGCAGGAGATATATTCCTACTAGGACAACTATATCATACACTTTTCTTTGTAGCAGGATTGGCTTCCTTTTTAATTTCTCATATATTATATGCTAGCTATTTTTACAAATCTTCACTTAATTCTTTAAATACTAACAAGTGGGTAAAAGGAATTCAATTACTACTTTTCCTTTATGCTATTGGCTTTTATAGCTTGATGTATCCTGGCTTGGCGGAACTTAAAACCCCTGTATTATTTTATGTTTTTACTATTGGTTTAATGGGGATCTTAGCTGTAAACAGGTATAAGTTTGTAAATTCTAAATCGTTTAATTTTACGCTTATTGGAGCATTTTCTTTTATTTTATCTGATAGTCTAATCGGTTATTCTAAGTTTGTAGGTAATATACCGTACGATCGTGTCCTTATTACGATTTTCTATTGTCTAGCCCAGTATTTAATTTTAAGAGGTTTTGTAGTGCAGAAAATTATTTAAAATGAAAAAGTCCTGCCGAAGCAGGACTCAAGATTTTTATCTACGGCATATGTATGAGTTCTGTCGCATTAATTATTTTTTAAACGGTTTTACTAAAATCGCCCTTCCTTCAAAAAGTTAAATCACAAATAAACAGAACTTTAGGTTTTTCAGTTTTTATCAAAAACGACAAAAATCAGTGGGTTTTAGTTTAATGCGGTAGAACCGATAATTTAAATATAGTGTATTTTTGAAAAAAAAAATAGATGAAAACTTTTTCAATTGCTATTCATGGTGGTGCAGGAACTTTGGTAAAAGGAATGATGACAGATGAATTAGAAAACCAATATAAAGCGGCTTTAAAAGAAGCTCTGGATGCAGGATATTCAGTTTTAGAGGGCGGTGGAAATTCAGTTGATGCCGTGGAAAAAGCGGTTGTCGTTTTGGAAGATTCACATTTATTTAATGCAGGTAAAGGCGCCGTTTTTACTGCGGATGAAACCCATGAAATGGATGCTTCTATAATGGACGGTAATAGCTTAAATGCTGGTGCTGTTAGTTTAATTTCTGGGATTAAAAATCCGATTTCATTAGCTTGTGAGGTTATGAAAAAGAGTGAGCATGTTTTTTTAGCTGGAGAAGGAGCAATGCAATTTGCTAAAATGAATAATTTCACTATTGAACCTGCATCATATTTTTATGATGATTTTCGTCATAAGCAATGGTTAGAAATTAAGGACACAGATAGTTTTCAACTTGACCATGCAAAGAAAAAAGACAGTAAATTTGGCACTGTTGGTGCTGTTGCTTGCGATATAGATGGAAATATTGCCGCAGCAACTTCTACAGGGGGTATGACAAACAAGCGTTTTGGAAGAGTCGGAGATAGTCCTATGATTGGAGCTGGAAATTATGCCAATAATAAAACATGCGCCATTTCTTGTACGGGTAGTGGGGAGCTTTTTATACGGGGTGTTGTTGCATATGATGTAGCGTGTTTAATTGAACATAAAGAAATGTCTTTATTGGAAGCTTCTAACGAAGTAATTCATAAAAGAATCCTCGAAATTGGTGGTGATGGAGGTTTAATTGCAGTTGATTCCAAAGGAAATGTTGCGATGCCTTTTAATACAGAAGGAATGTACAGAGCCACTAAATCATCAAACGGAAAAGAAGAAATTTCTATTTATAAATAGTGTTATAACTTCTGTAGAATTCGAGGAATTCAAAGAATTCAAAAAAGTGAGTATTTAGAACTAAATAAAAGGCGCCTTAATTGGCAATACTGTAACAAGTCTGTTCTTGATGTCATACTGATCACCATTTGACAACACATGAACTTTTAGATTTGCTATAGTCATTGGTGTACCCTCTTCAAGAATCCCTTCGTTATTATGTGTTAATGAACTTCCGTCAAAAACAATTGCCGTTCCAGAACCAATTACAGTGCATTCTTTTCCATTTTTAATAATCATTCCGGTATCCTCTGCCAATCCGATTCCAATTAAATTTGGAAATTTCGCAACAGCTTCAGATTGTCTTCCAAAACGACCACGTTTAATAAAATGCGTGTCAATAATTAATTCAGAGATTAAGCCCAATCCTTTATACATACTGACAGACCCTTTAAAAAATGATTCAGAAGCGCTTCCGCCAGAAATCATTTCATTCGTCATAGCCATAGCACCAGCACTTGTGCCTGCAATCACAAAACCTTCGTCATTTTTGTATCGATCTACTAAGATTCTATGAATTGTTGTTCCACCAATTTTATTGGTGATGTTTGATTGATTACCTCCAGAAAACATAACACAATCTGCATTTCTAATTAAATCTATTGAAGATTGTTTTTCAGAATCTTCTTTACTTCTAATATCAAGAACAGAAATATTTTTACAGCCTAAAGTAGTAAATGCTTCTATATAATTATTTCCAACTTCAATAGGAATACTTGATGCCGTAGGAATGATTACAATACTTGCTTTAATTCCACCTGCCTCTTTTACAACTTGATACAAAATTCCATCATCAATAAACTCAAGCCGGCTTTTTTCGTTTTCTTCATTTCCGCCTATTGGAATTAATATCCCTCTCACTTGTTGCATAAATTTCATTTTAAAAATCAAAAATAAACTATTTTTCATCTTTTAAAATGTATATATTTATGATCTATCAACAAAAGAACTAAAGATGGAAATTAGAGAAATCAATGTAATGAGAGGGCCGAATTATTGGTCAGTAAGAAGACACAAGTTAATCGTGATGGTATTAGATCTTCAGGAAATGGAAAAAACACCTTCAAATAAAATAGAAGGTTTTTCTGAGCGATTAAAAAACATGTTTCCCTCAATGTATTCTCATAGATGTTCTGAAGGATGCGAAGGTGGTTTTTTTATGCGAGTTGATAAAGGAACTTGGATGGGTCACATTATAGAACATATTGCTCTAGAGGTTCAAACTTTAGCAGGAATGGATACTGGTTTTGGAAGAACTCGTGGTTATGGAGAAGAGGGTGTTTATAATGTGGTTTTTTCCTACATGGAAGAATCTGTTGGAAGATATGCTGCCAAGGTTTCGGTTAGAATTTGTGAAGCACTAATAGTGGGGGAAGTTTATGATTTAACGGACGATATCCAAAAAATGCGTGAATTACGTGAAGATGATCGTCTTGGACCAAGCACAGGGTCAATAGTAGCAGAGGCTGAAAGTCGAGGAATTCCTTGGATTCGGTTGAATAAATATTCATTGGTTCAACTTGGGTATGGCGCTAATCAAAAACGAATACAAGCGACTGTAACAAGTGAAACTAGTAGTATTGGTGTTGAACTGGCTTGCGATAAAGAAGATACAAAATACCTTCTAGAACAAGCAGAAATAGAAGTCCCAAAAGGAGATATTATCCGAAGGGAAAGTAGTTTGGAAGACGCTTGTAAGTATGTTGGCTATCCTTTAGTAATTAAGCCTGTGGATGGTAATCATGGTCGAGGAATAACCGTTAATATTCAAAATTATGACGATGCCTTAATTGCATTTCAACAAGCAAAAGAAAGTTCTAAAAGTGGAGTGATCATTGTTGAAAAGTTTATTAAAGGAAGTGATTATAGATTATTAGTGATTAACAATAAATTAGTAGCAGGAGCAATTAGAACTCCTGCGCATGTTATTGGTGATGGGAAATCAACTATTCAAGAACTTATTGACATAGTGAATAGTGACTCACGTCGTGGCTATGGTCATGAAAATGTGCTAACCCAAATTACTGTAAATGATTTAACAAAAACAATAATAAAAGATAAGGGCTATTCATTAGATTCTGTAATTGAAACAGGAGAGATGTTAATATTAAAAGACACAGCAAACCTAAGTACTGGAGGGACTGCAGAAGATATTACAAATATTATACATCCTGCAAATGTAAGTATGGCGGAAAGAATTTCAAAAATCATCGATTTAGATATTTGCGGAATAGATATCACGACCACCGACATCTCAAAACCATTATCAGAAACTGGGGGTGCTGTGCTAGAAGTAAATGCAGGCCCAGGATTTAGAATGCATTTAGCTCCCACTAAAGGATTACCTAGAAATGTAGCGGCTCCTGTGATAGATAAATTATTCCCTCAAAAAGGTGATTCAGGCTGTATTCCAATTATTGCAGTTTCAGGCACCAATGGAAAAACAACGACAACACGTTTGATTGCGCATATTGCAAAAATGATAGGATATCGAGTTGGTTATACAACTAGTGATGGTGTATATATTCAAAACAGATTATTAATGACTGGTGATTGCACTGGACCTACAAGTGCTGAGTTTGTATTAAGAGATCCAACGGTAAATTTTGCTGTATTAGAATGTGCTCGTGGCGGATTATTAAGAGCTGGTTTAGGTTTTAAAAATTGTGATGTAGCAGTTGTAACTAATGTTGAAGCTGATCACTTAGGATTAAAAGGAATTCATACAATTGACCAATTAGCAAAAGTAAAGGCTGTCGTGCCGGAAACTGTTTCACCCGATGGTTATGCTATTTTAAATGCTGATGACGATTTAGTGTATGATATGCGTCGAAATGTTCAGTGTAATGTTGCTCTATTTTCTATGGATGAAACTAATCCACGAATAAAAGCACTCCAGCGTTTAAACGGAATTACTGCAGTGTATGAAAATGGCTACGTAACAATCTGCAGAGGAGAATGGAAAATGCGCTTAATGAAAGCCGAAGATATTCCGTTAACCTATGGCGGAAAAGCTAAATTTATGATTAAAAATGTTCTAGGAGCAATTTTGGCTGCGCATGTTCAAGGCATTAGTATTGAAGATATAAAAGCTGCTTTAGAAACATTTATTCCTTCTTCATCACAAACACCTGGACGTTTAAATTTATTTGAGTTTAAAGACTTTAGCATACTTTTAGACTATGCTCACAACCCTGCTGGGATGAGAGCTCTAAAAGAGTTTATAGACGAGTTAAAGGCCACTGTAAAAGTTGGAATTATTGCAGGAATTGGAGACAGACGACTTGAAGATAATAATGAAATGGGAAGTATTGCTGCAGAAATGTTTGACGAGATAATTATAAGACAAGACAAACGTTTGAGAGGCAAAACGGAAGAAGAACTTATTAAAATGTTACACGATGGAATTAAAATGAAAGATCCTAATAAGAAAACTACTATTATTCCTTCGGAAAAAGAAGCAATTACCTTCGCTGTTAAAAATGCTGTAAAAGGCTCTCTCATAATATTATGTAGCGATGTGATTCCAGACGCTTTAGCTTTGGTGAAAAAATTTAAAGAACAAGAAACTAAAGGAGAACTAGTTTTTAACGATTAGCAAAGACACATTTGTTTTGACATATTAAAAGTCTCTTAACTTTGATAGTTGAAAATTTTTGCTGAAAATGATTTTGATTTCATTTTAAAGATTAATTGCTTTTTGGAGGTTCCTTTTATCGGAAAAACCTTTGTTAAACATGTCTATGAGATTTTTGCTTAAAATTAAGTTTCTTTATGTTTAGATCAAATTAATGCGACAGAACCTAAAACAGGATTAATACCCGCTTTTTTAATCTTTCGGTGACTCATTTCTAATTGCAAGTCAAAGTAGTCTTTCATTTTTATGCACGATCTGGTTTAATAACTTGTAACGGATAATTATATGCGGAAGCTGTCCCGTATGGCAGCTTCCGCATATATATTGTTACAGGCTAGAATTTTAAGATTCAGATTGACTATATCGCAATTCTACAGCACTTAATATTGATTCTAACATTTGAGAATAATCCATTCCACCAATGCTACTCATTTTAGATAAATGACCATCCCAACACCAACCTGGATTTGGGTTAACTTCCAGAATTTTTGGCTCTCCATTCGCATTCATCCGCCAATCGAATCGGCAATAATCTCTGCAATTCAGTCTTTCAAAAAGTTTAAGGCTGTGGTTTACCAATTCTTCTTGGGTACTTGTAGGAATGGATGCGGGTATAGATTTTAATGCTTTCATATATGGTGAATCTGTCAACCATTTAGCTTCATAGCCACAAATTTTAGGAAGTCCCTCTGGCAATTCCGAAAAATCTTCCTCTATAATTGGAAGGACTGTGTAATTTTGAATATTCCCAATAATACCAACAGATAATTCTGCTCCAGTTAAGAATTCTTCCACTAATATTGGTTTAGAGGATCCAAATTGTGACCTTATTCTAATAATAGCATCCGCTAATTCTTCAATTGTATACGCCACATTTTTTTGAGTAATTCCGAAGCTGGAATCACCAAAATTAGGTTTTGCAATGACGGGGAACGGAATGTTGAGTTCAAATAAATTTTCATCTGCTGTTATCATAAAAGCATCTGCAACAGGTACGCCTATTTCAGTAGCTATTCCTCTGATGAGTGACTTGTCATAACAGTATGCCAATGTCTGAGGATTCGAACCCGAATATGGAATTTTTGCTATTTCTAAAAGTGCAGGTACATGCAATTCTTTAACTGCATCATTTTCAAAGCCTTCATCACATAGATTAAATACAAAATCTATTTTTCCTTGGATTTTTTGCAGGTCAGAAACTAAGGTTTTATGATTATTGAGATAGCTGAATTTGTATTTGTCCAACTTGCTTAATGCAATTTTAAGTTTGTCAATAGTGTCAAAATCATCGGAATCAAAAACAGCGTCTGGTTTAATTACATCTTTGAGTGTAGGGTCACCCATAATGACGGTTACGTTTTTAACTGCCTTTTTAAGTTTTTTAGGTGTCCATTCTTTTACCGACTTAGCGGTAAGGATGAATCTGTTTTCCATCATTCCCAGATCCTGATTACGCAGAGACTCGGAACTAATATTTCCATGAAAAGTCACCTCTTTAAAGTTCACCTTTTTGAGCAGTTCGATTAAGTCTTCTTTTGCATATAATCTTTCTGCATAAAATTGATCAACAATTACGCCTTTTTCTGTGTGGGTTATCACCTCTCTGGAAATAAGCCTCTGATTATCAGCAGCCATTGTTCTTTCTCTACAAACAAAATGCTTTTGATCTATCCATTCCCAACTCCGTGGGGTGTAATTATTTCTTAAAAAATCACCATCGGCAATTTCCATTAAGAGTAGTCCACCAGGTTTTAATACCCTGAATATTTCATTTAGAATTTTTGTATCATCATCAATTGTCTCAAAATACCCAAAGCTATTACCAAGATTAATTACAAAATCAAAAGTATCTGCTGGATACGGTAATTTCCTTGCATCTCCTTCCTTTAAATGAATAGATAATCCTTTTTTCTTGGAAATATTTTTGGCTCTTTGAATTAAATAGCGAGAACGGTCCAAGCCATAAAGATTGTAATTCTGTCGGCTCTGTAATTCTATTAAATGTCGTCCTTGTCCACACGCCAAGTCCAAAAGCGTTTCCCCCTCTTTGATATTAAGTATTTTCTGGAATAGGTCAACTTCTTTTTTTGTAATTTGGTTGTCTTCTACCACATCTGCATCAGTTTTCAGATACATAGAATTGAAAATTCTCTTCCACCAATCGGGTTGCAAATGTTGCTCAAGGTTTGATATAGGGCCAATCGTTTTATTGGAAACCATTTTTTTGTCAACCTTGCCATTTGAGCCTTGCCCTTTAGGGTATTTTTCTTTCATTGTTTTGTTAAATTTTATTAGTGATTAAATATTTATTTATTCTTGTTATTTATCGTCTGTAACGTAGGGCTAAGCCAAACAAAAATAAACCAAAGTGGCAGGGTTTGATAATCGTTATCAGACTTATCTATCGCAATGATATGAAGACACAGTAATTAAGGGTGTGTTTTCTTTTAGGGTTTATTCAAATGATGAATTAATAGATAGTCTTTCAATAGTCGCACTTGCAGATTTTAGAAATAAAACTATACGAATAGAGTCAGATCACGATCACTGCAGTAGCAGTGTGAGTAATCCCGGAACAAGTTTAATTGTAACACTCTAACGAAAAAAGTGTCAATAAATACAGTTTACTGTTGTCCAACTTATGATGACGACTCATTAAATTGGATTAAACCTATAGTGTGGATCATTAAACAGGCTTGATAATTTCAGTGTCTTTTATCTTTGGAAGCAACTCTAAAACAGCGTCTTGAATGATTTTTGCTAATTCCAAAGCAAGTCTTTTTTTAACGAAAAATTTATGCGTTAATATTCCTACAGAGCGAGATGGAGTTGGATTTATAAACTCTAAAACATTCCGTTTATCATCAATTGGAAAATCCAAGGAAGCCAAAAAAGGTATTATTGTCATTCCTTCATTAGACTTTGTAAACCGTAATAAACTATCCATAGAGCCAGACTCAAACTCAAAATTTAATTTAGATCTTTTGGTTTGATTTGACCGCTCACAAATTTGGTACACTTGAGTCCGTAAACAATGACCTTCCTGTAGCAACCATAGTTTAGAATAATCTAAATTATTAATAGAAATTTTCGAAAGCGATTTATTAACTCTACAATCATAAACTAAGAAAGGTTCAACATACAGCTCTTGTTCAGTCAATTCACTATCTATAATTGGCAACGCAAGTATTCCAATATCTAGTGACCTGTTTTTTAATAACTCTGTAATTTGAACAGTTGGAATCTCTTTTACAATAATCTTAATTTGGGGGAATTTATTCGCTAATTTTGGTAAAAATAAGTGTAACAGGTAGGGTGCAATTGTTGGAATGATACCTATTTTTAATACCCCCACCATTTCACCTTTCAACTCTTGAATTACATTTTCTAATTGCCCGATTTCGTTGTCAATGATCCTTAATCTATCAATAATTTTTCCACCTTCAGTTGTAATTGAAACTGGTTTAGTTTTCCTATTAAATATTTTTATCCCAATCTCACTCTCAAACCTACCAATCATAGTGCTTAAAGTGGATTGAGTTATACAACACTTTTCTGCTGCCGTCTCAAAGTTTTTAGAATCGACAACTGCTAATACATATTGAAATTGTTGGATATTCATATTCACAAATATATAGATTATTTACTACATCAATGTTAACATCACAAATATCGTTTTTATAAATAAAACTGTTTACTTAGATTTGCATCGTAATGAAAACAAAACGGTAATGAATAAAATATTAATATTTAGTGCTGTTTCTCTATTAACACTAGGTGCTTGCACAAATCAAAACGAACAAAGTATGGAGAAAAAAGACGGTAAGTGTCCTTTTGGATTTGACAAAGGGCATAAAAAAGAACAAGTGTCAATCGTAAAGTCCAATGACGATTGGTGGCCTAATAAATTAAATTTAGATGTACTCGCTCAAAACTCTGAGTTGTCAAATCCTATGGGAAAAGAATTTAATTATGAGCAAGCATTTAAACAGCTAGATTATCCGCAATTGAAAAAAGATATTGAAGACGTATTAACGGATTCGAAAGATTGGTGGCCTGCTGATTACGGACATTATGGACCGCTATTTATTAGAATGGCTTGGCATAGTGCAGGCACTTATAGAACGGGTGATGGACGTGGAGGTACGCGTATGGGGATACAACGTTTTGCTCCTCAAAACAGTTGGCCTGATAATGGAAACCTTGATAAAGCAAGAAGGCTATTGTGGCCTATAAAACAAAAATATGGTAAGCAAATCTCTTGGGCAGATTTAATAATTTTAACAGGTAATGTATCTTTAGAATCTATGGGTTTCAAAACAATCGGATTTGGAGGTGGTAGGGCAGATGTATGGGAACCTCAAGAGGATGTTTATTGGGGGCCTGAAGGCGATTGGCTAGAATCTAGAAGGTTAAATGAAAAAGGTGAGTTGGATTTAGATATTGAAAATCCATTAGCAGCAGTTCAAATGGGGTTAATTTATGTAAATCCAGAAGGACCAAATGGTAATCCTGACCCAATAGCTTCTGCTAAAAATATTCGAATTGCTTTTGCACGAATGGGAATGAATGATGAAGAAACAGTAGCTTTAATTGCGGGAGGACATGCTTTTGGAAAAACCCACGGCGCAGGACCTGCTGAAAATGTTGGCGCTTCTCCTGAAGCTGCAAGTATTGAAGAACAAGGTTTCGGGTGGAAAAGCACTTATAAATCAGGTAAAGGAAAAGATGCTATTACTTCTGGTTTAGAAGTTATTTGGACACCTACTCCTACAAGATGGAGTCATTCTTTCTTACAGTTATTAATGAATAATGAATGGGAATTAACTAAAAGTCCAGCAGGTGCTCATCAGTGGGTAACTAAAAGTGAAACAGAAATACTTCCTGATGCTTTTGATAAAGACAAAAAACATAGAGCTACAATGCTGACTTCTGATTTAGCTTTAAAATTTGACCCAGCATATAAAGAAGTATGTCAGAATTTTTTAGATACACCATTATCATTTGACAAAGCATTTGCAGATGCTTGGTTTAAATTAACACACAGAGATATGGGGCCAAAATCTACGTATTTAGGAATAGAAATTCCTGAGGAAAACTTTTTATGGCAAGACAATGTTCCTGTAAGAGATTACGATTTAATTTCTAAATCAGATATTGATAAGTTAAAACAAGAGCTATTAAACGCTGGTGTTCCTCAGAATCACTTCATTGAAACTGCTTGGGCATCAGCTTCATCTTACAGAGGGTCTGATAGAAGAGGTGGTGCAAATGGTGCTCGAATCCGCCTTGAACCTCAAGTTAATTGGGAAGTTAACAATCCTGAACAGTTAAAAAATGTTTTAAAAACGTATGCGCAAATACAAGAAAAATTCAATTCTAATTCTGGCAACAAAAAAGTGTCAATAGCAGATTTAATTGTTCTTGGAGGAAATGCTGCAATCGAAGAAGCTGTTAAAAAATCTGGTTTAGATTTAGACGTTCCTTTTATAGCAGGAAGAACAGATGCTACGCAAGAGCAAACAGATGTTGAATCATTTGCTGTGCTAGAGCCAATGGCTGAGGGATTTAGAAATTATCAGAAAAAAAAATATACATTAACCACCGAAGAATTATTAGTTGATAAAGCTCAACTATTAACATTAACAGCTCCAGAAATGGCGGTGTTAGTAGGTGGAATGAGAGTTTTAAATGCGAATTTTGATGATTCAAACAAAGGTGTACTTACGAATACTTTAGGCGTTCTTAACAACGACTTCTTTGTGAATCTTTTAGATATGGGTACTTACTGGACTCCCACATCAGAAGATAAATTAGAATTTGAAGGTAAAGATAGATTAACCAATAAAGTAAAATGGACGGCTACAAGAGCAGATTTGATATTTGGTTCAAATTCTGAACTAAGAGCAATAGCAGAAGTGTATGCAAGTAATGATGCCAAAGAGAAATTTATTACTGATTTTATTAATGCTTGGAACAAAGTAATGAATCTTGATAGATTTGATTTAAAACAATAAAAAACGGTTCTGTCGCATGAATCAAATCTGATTCCTGATTTATTTGCTCCACTCTTATCAATGTTTATGAATCTTGGTTTAGAAACTTTCGTGCATGTTCTGTTCACTCTCTGGACCAAATTTAAACACCTATCTCTGAATTGTAGAAGGATCAATTTTAACTCCTCTTATCTGGAGTAACTCTGTCTACATCTCGATAACTTAGAGTGAATTTAAGTTTGAAATAGACTGCTTAAAGGATTATGGCTTTTGGATATCGGTGATCCTTTAACATGTCTATGAGATTTTTGCTTAAAATCAAGTTTCTTTATCTTTAGAGCAAATTAATGCCTGGTTAACATGGATGTTTGTAAACCTCATGTTGATACTAAGTATAAAAAATAAGTTAATAATATTCATTAATTTGGCATGGAGTTATTTTTCAAAAGACTCCTCATTAAGATTAATACTAAAAGAAAACAACAGATGACAACAACTCAAGAAACCAACAATACCGTACAGTTTGCCCATACTATTTATGCAGAGATGACACCCAATCCCGTTGCGATGAAATTTGTCCTTAATTCTTTGTTGGTTAAGGAAGCTGGCAAAAGCGTTGAATTTCGAACGCGAGAAAAGGCAGAAGCGTCAGCATTAGCAAAAAAACTATTTGCATTTCCTTATGTAAAAGGAGTTTTCATTACCTCTAATTTTGTAACAGTAACACGAGACGAAAGTATAGAGTGGTATGAAGTTATTCCTGAACTGAAAGAACTCATAAAGTTACATGTTGCATCAGGCGAAGAAATTTTTAGCGAAGAAATGATTACAGAAGTAGATTCGGAGATAGCTCCTGAAACTGTTTCGTGTGACATTGATAAACAAATTATTGATTTACTGGACGAGCACATACGCCCAGCAGTGGAAGGCGATGGCGGAACTATTCACTTCAAATCATTTATCAACGGCAAGGTTACTCTTGTACTCAAAGGCGCGTGTAACGGCTGTCCTTCTACGAAAACAACTTTAAAACAGGGTGTTGAAAATCTCCTTCGCAGAATGTTGCCAGAAGTTCAAGAAGTGATTGCAGAAACAGCATGAAATTAAGATTAGTTCAAATTTAGATTATGTAAGAAATAGTTGAAGTAGAAAGAAAATATTCTAAAAAACCCGATTGGCTTCGTGTAAAACTGCCGATGGGAAAAGAATATGCGGAAGTTAGACAAATAGTATCTGAACATAAATCACATACCATTTGTGGCAGTTGCCCTAATATGTGTGAATTTTGGGGAAACGCAACAGCTACCTTTATGATCTTAGGGAACACCTGTACAAGATCCTGCGGATTTTGCAATGTGCATACGGGTAGACAAAGTATGAGAGAAGTAATTATTTAAACCCAGTGTATTAATGCCGAAAATGTTTTCAATATATAATTCAATTTTATTCAATAGATATGGATACTACTTCAGAACGTGAAAATAATATACCCAACCTAAGCGGAGCATATAATCAATTAAATGTATATGATTGGCTTGCCGACATACCATTGCCAACTAATCAACAAGCATTCAACATTGTTGAAATAAAATTTAAAGGAGGGCGTAAAGATTTTTATATAAATCCTGAAAAGACACCCCTTAAACAGACAGATATAGTAATTGTTGAAGCCGTTGGTGGGTATGACGTTGGGCATGTTTCACTAACTGGAGAATTGGTTCGTTTACAACTAAAAAAACACAATATCCAAACGAAAGATGTCATTAAAAAAATCTACCGAAAGGCAAGTCCAGCGGATATTAAAAAATGGAAAACTGCTAAAGATTTAGAATCTAAAACAATGTACAAAGCACGTATTTTGGCAAAAGATTTAAATGTGAAGATGAAAATATGTGATGTTGATTATCAGGGAGATAATACTAAAGCTACATTCTATTATACAGCAGACAAACGGGTTGATTTTCGAGAACTGCTACCGGTAATGGCTGCAACGTTTCATATCAAAATAGTAATGCGTCAAATTAGCCTGTTAGAGGAAGCCGCCCGTTTAGGTGGTGTCGGTACTTGTGGAAGAGAATTTTGTCATTCTACTTGGTTAACAGATTTTAATACAAGGTCTACAATGTTTCGTAAAAATCAAGGCAAGCAATGGTCTGAATTCAAATGTTGCCTAATCAAAGATTGGGGAAATAAAAAATCTTCTTTGAAGGCCAATAATGTTAACGCCATTAAAACACTTAAAGGGATTGCCCTTCTGCAAAAAACAGATATTGAAAAACAAATGATGTGGTTTAGTTACCCCAATGAAGCCGATTTAATACCAATAAAAATCGCAAGGGTAAAAGAAATTCAAACACTAATTAATGAAGGTATGATTCTGAAAGATTTAAAGGAGGAGGTAGAAACCATAATTGAGGAAAAAGCCCTTGATAACGTCTTTGGATATGTAAATGTAGTGGGTCAAGATAGTATAACAAGATTCGATAAAAAAGGGAGAAATAAATTTAAAAAAAGGAGTTAAAGTGTAATGCTCCCCATCTTTCGACAGAGAAGGTGTTAAAATTACAATGTAGGCACTCCATTTTAATCCACTATTTAGCTATAAAACACATTGTTATTCACTTAAAACATGAATTAATGTGTATTATTTGTCTTTCACGGAGATATTTATTACATTTGAATTCATGTTATGAGTTAATTTACATGTTATTTATACTTCAAGCATGAAGAAAGACATTAGTTGGCAGATATTAAAGGTGTTTGCAGTTGAAGACAAGATTAGTTTTACCTACCAAGATGTATTGGAGAAGTTTCCTTCTTCTAGCAATACTTCATTGTCCAATGTCCTAAACAGAATGGTTGCAAAAGGAACTATTACAAAATTAGAACGAGGGCACTACCTAATTGTGCCGACGATGTACGATGCTGAGACTTACCTTCCAAATTGGCATGTGGTGGCCAAAATGTTAATGCAAGGGAAGAAATACTATATAGGGTATTACTCAGCAATGCAGATTCATGGACTTATTACTCAACCAAGCCTTGCAGAAATTATAGTAATTGAAGATAGAACCTCAACGCCTGTAAAATTGATACAGGGAGTTAAATTCACATTCGTTACTCAAATGACAGAACGGTTTTTTGGAGTCGAGAAGAGTTGGTTAAACGACTTTGACAGAGTAGCTGTAAGTGACCTAGAAAAAACGATTGTTGATGCTTGCACAAAACCTCACTTATGTGGTGGGATAGTCGAAGTTGCACGTGCCATCTTTGATACAAAGGACAAGATTGATCTTCAGCAGTTATTGAGGTACTTCGTTACCAATAATAGCAATGCTGCTATTAAGAGATATCTATTCTTATGTTATGTAGTTGAAGTGAAGTGGACGGCTTATCATCAAGGCATGATCAACAAGCAATTAGAAATCACTGTTCCTTTGGAGAATATGAAAGAATTTGAACGTAACACGGCACCTTTAAGTGATGAGCACAGCCTTGGAAATGCGTTTCCATTGTTGGACACCACTGCACCTGACGAAGGAAAAAAAGATTCTGGATTTGGCCTTAAGATGAATGTAGATATTGAGACCATCAAAAACGGTATTTACACATGATAGCACAAGGCAAATTACAAAGGATAGCAAACGCACATGGTGTGCGTATGTCTCAAATCCAAAAGGATTACATGATATCATGGATACTGTGGGGTATCAGCAGAAATAAAGTGCTTTCAGAAGCATTAATCTTTAAAGGAGGCACGTGCCTTAAGAAGATATATTTCGGAGATTACAGATACTCTGAGGATATGGATTTTACCATTCACCCAAATGTATTGGATACTTTAACAGACGATAACGTTTATGAGGAATTTGAAAAGGTATTTTCTGACATCGAAAGAACAGCACGACTAAAGTTTAACATCCCAGAGGACTCAAAGAATCCGCATGTTGCAACAAATAGTATGAAGTTCGGTATTGCATACTCGCTCCCTTCAGGTGCAGTTGATGCTGTAAAAATTGATGCAACTAGGGGAGAAGTGTTAGAATTTAATTTGGAGTATAAATCAATACTTCACGAATATGAAGATCTTGCGGATGAGCGAGAAGTTTATATTCAGTCCTATTCTTTGAAGGAAGTGATCATAGAAAAGATGGTAGCGTTGATGAGCCGAGTTGAGCCAAGGGATATGTATGACTTCGATTACATTACCGATGAAGTTGGACTTATGATGCAAGAAATCTTTGCTGAATTTCATAGGAAGGCCGTAAATAAAGGCCGTAAATAAAGGCCGTAACCCAGAGGAGTTCATAGAAAGATTATCAGCTAATAAAGAGAAGCTGAAAAGGACGTGGGAAAGGAGATTAAGCCACCAAATTCAAGAGCTTCCTGATTTTGAGGAAATGTGGAGAAGAATAGAACGGCAGTTTAGAGCATTTGAATCAGTCAGTTAGCTTTTTTTTATGCCAACTTTGTCAGAAGTTCACTTGTGTAAGGAGGGGGGCATTGTCGCAAATGTCTATGTAACATCTGCAGGGTTGATTATTTCAGTTTGTCCCTCTTATCATCTTTGAAGGTTATTATAGCTTCGATCTCAGGGATATCACGGATTTCAATTTCCTTATCGAGCTCTATTTTTTTACTAGCAAGGTTTTCAACTAAAATCTTCTTATTTCGTTTCTCCATAGGTGGATTTAGCTTTTCGGCACCTTCAAATTCAACAACACTTTTTAATATTTCTTCCGGCAGTTGTGTTTTAGCTTTTTTCAAAGTCTCCAAAAATTCTTCTGCAAAAAATTGATCTATCTGAATTCTTCGTTTTGTTGTATGTGCAAATTTCCCTATGATTCTACATATATCATCTCTATCCTCGGGGCTTAATTTCTCAACAGATTCGAACTCTTGAATTTTAATTAGACTACGAATAATAGGTTCTAAAGAATCTTTTGTGATCACAAAGACATAGTAATCTCCTAGATTGTAAGTGTACTGATGAATGACTTTTAAAGTGTTCGATGGAATGACTAAATACATGTCTTTCTTCACGTCACTGTGTTGTGAATATTTTTTTAAGCTTTCCGTTTGCGTTTTGATGTACTTAGGGAAATTTTCTAAATCATCACTTGCAGGACTTTTTGCATCAAAAATTATTAATTGATCAGAAATTTCTATCGTGTTATCTGGCTTATTACGTGGGTATGGAAAATCTTCTTGGGAAATATATTTTAGGAGGTAGTCTTTACAGATGCCTCTAATATGACTTTCAACATCCTTTTCATGCTGAACCCATAAACGTTTCATATCCAGCATTTGCTGTTCCTTCTCTTGTACGCGCTCATCATTTAGTCTTTCTTTTTCATTGTTTAATGACTTTTGTAATGTGTTGCTTTGTTCTAATGATTTCCGTAAAGCTTCATTTCTTGCTTCCTCATTGTTTTCGTGAGTCGTGTTTTTTGTTTTTATATCATTTCGTTCATTCTCAGTATTTTTAAGTCTTTCTTTTATAATAGTGTTTTCAGTTTTCAACTCTTCAAATTCAGCTAATCGAACTTCCAAAACTTCTTTTTTAGATTGAAGGTTATTGATTATCTCTTCTTTTGAAGATAGATTTTTTTCTAACTCTAGGTTACGGTCTTCTACTGAAGAGTTTTTGTGTTTCTGCTTTGTTAATACAAAAGTGACTATCGCTATCGAGATAATTAGGACTAATATGTACTCCATAATTTTTATTTATTTCAGTGAAACAGTAACAAAAAGTGACTAAATAGAGTTATCATTTTCTCAAAACTTTTTGAATTTCTGATGTACCCTTGAAGTTTTTAAAGTTAAGTATACCTCGCTTCGAATGCAATGAAGAATAAAAAGATTTCATCTTATCTCAACTCCTATTCGTAGATCTGTTTTCTGCAAATCAAGTTTTAAATTCTAATATTTCCGTTAGGTTGTGCAATGCATACATCATTTTTATTGTCGAAAGTGTAATTTTATGTAAAAAAAAGTGGTATCTTTATAAAAACAAAATATATTTTATTATAAAAAACAGTGTTCGTTTTTGTATCTATAAATGCATGGCTATGAGATATTTAATTACATTTATATTAGTTGCTTTAAGCTTCAATTCATTTGGGCAGATAAATCCGAATTTCAACCCTGATTATGACGGGAATAATTTTATTGATATTTCTGATCTTCTGGGGTTTCTTTCATCTTTTGGTTCTTCTTGGGATAATGTAGAGGTGATAACGGGATGTACATATTCTTATGCAGTTGAGTATAACCCATTAGCAAATGTTGATGACGGTAGTTGTACTTTATACATTGACTGTGCTTGCGTTATAAATGGAAGTTCTTTGCTTGACGAGTGTGGAGTATGTAATGGTCCAGGACCTTCATACACATGTTGGGATGGTGCTTTAGTTTGTGGTGAATCTGATTGTACAGCTTTGCCCGAGTTCTCACCAACAGTTAATATAATGCTCGCTGACTTGATGGGGGAGGGTACGTCGAGTCTCACTTACACGATGTCTCAAGATAGTGGAGAGTCGGAGATATTCTCTTCTTCCGTGATTTCAGATTTGGGATCTTTTAATCTTTCCGGACTTCTGGTGGGTGATGTTATCGGTTCAGGGATGTTATATCTTGAGCTTTATGCAGGTAACTTCTATATTATATCAAACTTGGTTGTATCTAACATCAATAACGGTTACTACACAGTATTCAATTATGTAACAGCATCTTCCTCACCGGCTTATTCCGTAGGAGATGTTGCAGGAGGTTTTGTGATTTCAAATACTGAATCAGGTATAAATATCTATACTGAGGTTCCTCAAGATGAGGATTACATTGCTGAGGCGTACGATATGTATTTAACTTTTGACGATTTATTTGTTAACCCTGAAGGAGGTTCTCTCACCTTTACGAGTACTTTAACAACTGAGCTCGGCGATGTTGATGTTCAAGAGTTTATGTTTGATATTATCCCTATAGCTCCCTGTGGTGGTCTCGTCTCTCACGATGGCTACGATTACTCTGTTGTCCAAATCGGTGACCAATGTTGGTTTGCAGAGAACTGCCGCTATCTGCCAGAGGCTTCAGACTTTAACACAGCAAGCGAAACAGTACCTTACTACTACGTTTATGGTTACGCAGGTACTGACGTTGCAGCTGCTAAAGCTACTGAGAACTACTCTACTTATGGCGTTCTTTACAATTGGCCAGCCGTTATGACAGAAGGCATTTGCCCAAGTGATTGGCATATTCCATCTGACGATGAATGGACTCAATTAACTGACTTTCTTGGCGGAGTAAATTTAGGAGGAGGTAAGATGAAAGAGACGGGTTATGACCATTGGGTTTCGCCAAATACAGGCGCGACTAATTCCAGCGATTTCACAGGCTTGCCAGGCGGTTACCGATACACAGGTGGTTTTTTCAACAAAGGGTACTACGGATATTGGTGGTCGTCTACAGAGGCCGGTTCCTACTCTTGGTTACGTCTGCTGAGCTACTACTACAACACTGTTCTCCAAAGCGACTACAGTCATGCCACCGGGGTCTCTGCTCGTTGCGTTCGGGATTAAAAACTTAAAATTATAAATCAATTATTTTATTACTATTTGCTTTAAGCTTCAATGCATTTGGGCAGACTAACCCTAATTATAACCCTGATTATGACGGAAATGGTATTATTGGAGTTAGCGATGTCATGGGACTTCTTTCATTATATAGTTATTCTTGGGCAGCTTGTGGGGGATTAGAACCTTCATACATATGTTTGGATGGTTCATTAGCTTGTGATGAATGTAGTTGTCTTTCTGCAACAGGATTCTCTCCAACAATTAATATAATTATCGATAATTCTGTAGGGGGTAGCTCAACAAACCTAATTTACACGATGTCTCAAGATGCTGGTGAGTCTGAGATATTATCTTCATTAGTAGTTTCAGATGCTGGATCTTTTAATCTTTCGGGACTTCTAGTGGGTGATGTTATCGGTACAGGATCTTTATTACTTGAGCTTTATGCTGGTAACGTCGATATTGCATCAATCTTGGTTGTATCTAATATCAATAACGGTAACTACACTGTATTCAGTCATGTAACAGCATCTAACTCACCGGCTTATTCCGTAGGAGATATTGCAGGAGGTTTTGTGATTTCAAATGCTGAATCAGGTATAAATATCTATACTGAGGTTCCTGAAGATGAGGATTACATTACAGAGGCATACGATATGTCATTAACATTTGTCAACCTATTTGTTAATCCAGCAGATGGGTATGTAACATTTACGAGTACTCTTACTTCTGAGCTAAGTGATGTTGATGTTCAAGTGTTTGGATTTGAATAACTTCTAACCCATACATGTTCGGCGACCTTGTCTCCCACGAAGGCTACGATTACTCTACTGTCCAAATCGGTGACCAATGTTGGTTTGCAGAGAACTGCCGCTATCTGCCTGAGGCTTCAGACTTTAACACAGGAAGCGAAACAGTACCTTACTACTACGTTTATGGTTACGAAGGTACTGACGTTGTTGCTGCTAAAGCAACTGATAACTACGAGACATATGGAGTCCTCTACAACTGGCCAGCCGTTATGACAGAAGGCATTTGCCCAAGTGATTGGCATATTCCATCTGACGATGAATGGACTCAATTAACTGCTTTCTTGGCGGAGTAAATTTAGGAGGAGGTAAGATGAAAGAGACGGGTTATGACCATTGGATTGCACCAAATACAGGTGCGGCGAATTCCAGCGATTTCTCAGGTTTGCCAGGCGGTTTCCGATACTCCGGTGGTTTTTTCAACAAAGGGTACTACGGATATTGGTGGTCGTCTACAGAGTCCGGTTCTTACTCTTGGTTACGTCTGTTGAGCTACTACTACGACACTGTCCTCCCTGGCGACTACAGTCAAGCCAACGGGGTCTCTGCTCGTTGCATCCGGGATTAGAACCTTAAACTTAAGGACGCAGTCGCGTTGTGTTAAACTTGTGTTGAATCACGAGCCGTGCGATAACGCAGGGAGAGATATGTGTTTTAATAATCGAAATAGCTAGAAGTCATAAGAACTCGTTTGGGATTCTATGTAGTGTTTTCCATTATTGATAACGGAAGTTGTTAAAGATATTGAGAAAACAAAAATATTTTTTAGAGAGTTAAGTCACAGCTTTTGACTAAGTTTGACAAAATTTTATCAAATATGAGCAATAGATTCATCTGTATAAATGCCTTTTTGGCGATCACGATTTTGTTTTTATTCAGCTGTAGCAACAGTTCAACAAATACAAAAAAAGATTTAGATACGATATTCTTAGATAGCCTTATGAGCACTTTGTCTTTAGAAGATAAGGTTGGAGAAATGACTCAACTTACATTAGGTATGTTGTGTGATGGCAGTGGACCATACACATTAGATGAACCACATACGTTGAATGAAGAGAAATTAAAAACAGCCATTGTTGATTTAAAAATTGGGAGCATATTAAATTCAGGAGGCCACTCTTACTCTTCATCAAAATGGAACTCTCTAATCCAGGGCATTCAAGCTGCTGCAACACAGGAAAAAACATCTGGAATACCCGTTCTATACGGAGTCGATGCAATTCATGGAGCTACCTATACTTCAGGTGCTGACCTTTGCCCTCAGCAAATTGGTTTAGCTGCGACTTGGAATACTGAGCTTGTTAGAAAAATTGCTGAAAATGCAGCGAGAGATGTTTATGAATCAGGAATCCCATGGAATTTCTCTCCTGTTTTAGATTTAGGATTAGATCCACGTTGGCCTAGATTTTGGGAGACCTTTGGGGAAGACCCCTTACTTACTTCCGATATGGGTGAAGCAATGGTATTAGGCTATCAAGAAGGACCCTATCCAATAGCTGCAACATTAAAACATTTTTATGGTTATGGCATGCCATTAAGCGGTAAGGATAGAACTCCAGCCTGGATACCTGAAAGGCAATTAAGAGAATATTTCCTTCCCCCTTTTGAAAGAGCTATAAATGCAGGTGCGAAGACGATCATGGTGAATAGTGGTGAGCTAAATGGAATCCCTGTACATGTGAATAAAAAATTACTGCACGATTTACTTAGAGTAGAACTAGGCTTTGAGGGTGTCTTAGTCACCGACTGGGAAGATATAAAATACCTTGTGTCAAGGCATAAAGTAGCTGAAAATTATAGGGACGCTGTGAAGCTAGCGATCGATGCAGGAATAGATATGAGCATGGTGCCTACAGATCTAGAATTTCCTGGAATTCTTCTTGATTTGATTAAAGATGGTGAAATTTCAGAAGCTAGAATAGATGAAAGTGTTAGGCGGATACTTCATTTAAAATTAGAATTGGGATTATTCAAAAATCCTATCCCTAAATCCGGTGCCTTCACTTCGGAAGAGGTTGATTTAAAGAATTACACACTCCAAGCAGCTCAAGAATCTATCACCCTGCTGAAAAATGAAGATGAGGCACTCCCGATAGACTTAGATCGAAAAATCCTTGTTACTGGACCAACAGCAAACAGTCTGTTAGCACTTAATGGAGGATGGTCAGGCACTTGGCAGGGAGATGACCCTAAATATTCTAATTCAGAAAGACCAAATGCAGCCGAAGCGTTAATACAAAAATTTGGGAAAGATCATGTCATAAACTTTCCATTAGAGATGGACTTTGATGAATCAGATATTGAAAAAATAGTCTTTGAAACAAAATTGCAAAAACCAGATTATGCCATTTTATTCCTTGGAGAAATGCCCTATACCGAGACTCCAGGAAACATTGAAGACCTTGAGTTATTTCAAAATCAAAAAGATCTAGCTACAGCTCTGAAAGCTACAGGAGTAAAAATAATATATGTTTTCATTGAAGGAAGGCCCAGGACATTCAATGATATTGAATCAATGGCCGATGGAATCCTTATGGCTTATTTACCTGGCGATTATGGTGGAGTAGCGTTGTCAGAAATCATTAGTGGTGAAGTGAATCCTACAGGTCGACTCCCATTCACTTGGCCTAAACATGCATCTTCTCACATTCCTTATTTCAGGAAACACACCGAGGATATTCATACGGATTTCTCATTAAATGCTTTTAATCCCCAGTTTAATTTCGGCGATGGATTGTCTTATTGCCAAGCAAGTATTGATTCTATCACAATTGATAAATCATCTTATTTGATTGATGATACGATTGAATTGACGGTGTCTGTTTCTAACAAAAGCGATTGTGATGCAACAGAAATAATTCAAGTTTATATCTCAGACCTTTTCGCCTCAATAACTCCATCAGTAGAAAGATTAAGACATTATAAGAAGATTAACATTGGTCCAAATGAGACCTTAGATTTTGCCATGAGAATACCTCTTAAAGATCTTGGTTTTATAGGAATCGACAATTCATATGTCATTGAATCCGGGAGTTTTAAAATCCGGGTTAATACATCTTCAAAAACATTTGATCTCATTAAATAACAAGATCGATTTCGATATATACGAATTGAAGACTTGAATCAAAGACTTATTGTACACTTTACAATTAACTATTGTGAAATGACAATATTAGATTCGTGTTCAACTATATTTGCTGTGAAGACAATGATTATTCAGGATGTTGTCAACTGAAAAATATCGTCTAACTTATTGTATGACAATGCTTTTGGCCTTATTTCACGTGTTCTCATAACTAATTTAAATCGTCATGAAATATCTTTTATCTCTCTCTTTTTTCTTTATCCAGCTGACCGCTTTTTCTCAAGTAACAAATACGGATGTTGTATTCACAGGAGTTTTTGGTGGCACATCGATGGATGGAAACACATATTTAAATCCTACAGGTTCTGAAACATGGGGAGGTTTTGCCAATGAAGATGTAAGCCTTTATCCGTTGAGTTTTTCAGAGGATGGCGAAATAACATTTACTGGGGCAACTGCTGGAACAGACGCTGAAGTGTATTTTAGGTTTGAATATAATCCATACCCAGATACTGAACCAAGTTTTAACACGGTGGCTGTCACCGTTAGTGGAACAGAGGAAGCTTCTTATACAGTGGCTATCCCTTCTCAAGGAGCCAATACATTTAGTTCATTCCTATTGTATGTAACAACTCTTGATTCTCCAGTCACATTGACGAATGTGACGCTTAACAGTAGTGCTACTGTCGCTTGTGTTGATGAGTCATTGATAAATCCTGAGGCAGTATGTCCAACAGTCATAGATTTAGTATGTGGTTGTGATGGTGTTACATATTCAAACGACTGTGTTGCTGTTAATGAAGGTGGAGTAACATCTTATACTGCCGGACAATGTGTAAATTCTGCTAGCGTAACATTTCAAGTTGATATGTCACAACAAACAGTCCTTGGTCCTGTATACATCACGGGACAAATCATCGATAATTGGTGTGGTACATGTGAAATCATGGATGATTCAGATGGTGACGGAATATACACATACACCACAGAGCTAAATCTAGGGACTCAAGAATATAAATTCAACAATGGAGGATGGGATGGAAGTGAATCATTGGAAACAGAAGCGGATAGCGCATGTACATTGTCAACTATTGATGGTGAGAACATCTTTGTAAACCGAGTAATAGAATTAACTTCAGGCGAAGACTTAATTCTTGATGTTGTTTGCTTTAACGCTTGTGATGCTTGTGATACAGATCCCGTGCAAGACGATGTCGCGGTAACGTTTAGTGTGGATATGAGTCAAGAATTTATACTTGGAGCTATTTACATTACAGGACCAAGCATTGACGGGTGGAATGGAGCATCCGTTGAAATGATTGACGATGATGGAGACAGTGTCTACGACGTGACGATTGATCTCGCGGCAGGGGTACACGAATACAAGTTCAATAACGGAGGATGGGATGGTACGGAGAGTCTCGACCCTACCGAAGATGCTCTGTGTACTTTAACGACCGATGGTTTTTCAAATAGAGTCATCGAAGTAGATGCGGATGCGTCGGAACTTGAAGTCGGAACAGTATGCTTTAATTCTTGTGAAGGATGTGAGATCGAAAATCTAATTGAGGAGAATCACGGACCACTTTTTACCATTTATCCTACTGTAACAGCTGACTTTACTACATTAAAGTTCAATGGAAATAATCAGTTAAATAAAGTGTTACTCATAAATGATATCGCTGGAAAAACAATCCTAAGAAAAGAGATAAGCGGATCTGCTGAACAGGAAGTTCTTGATCTGAGTTCTTACGATTCTGGATTATATATACTAACTGTAATTACAGAGATACAATCTAATTCTATTAGACTTATCAAGTCTAAATGACGCCATTAAAAATGATTAATAAAATATTTATTGCCTTTTTCTTATTCTGTTTTTCATCCCAGATTATTGGACAAAATGTCAAAATTTCAGGAGTAGTAAAAGATTTAATTAGTGGAGAAAGCCTGCCCGGAGTAACTGTTTTAGAGAAAAACACATACAATGGTGTTTTCACAGATTCCAATGGTAATTATTCAATTACAACTTCTACAACATCACCAGTTCTCCTATTCACATCTATTGGATATATTAAACAGGAGATTACGATAGAATCTGAATCACCGACAGATGTTAAGGTAATTAATATAGAACTTAAACTAGATGTTGCTGGACTAGAAGAAGCTGTTGTTATGGGATATGGTAATCAAGAAAGAAGTAAAATTTCTGGAGCAGTAGCAACTATAGGGACAAAAGAAATCACTTCCCTTCCTGTATTAAGGACTGAACAAGCACTTCAAGGTAGAACTTCTGGAGTACAAGTATCACAAAATTCTGGACAGCCCGGTAGTACTCAATCTATTAGAATACGTGGTACTGGTTCTCTTAACAATTCTGAGCCATTATTTGTAGTCGATGGTATTCCTAGTTTTGGAATAGATTATTTAAATGCTTCAGATATTGAATCTATAACTGTTTTAAAAGATGCTGCATCTGCAGCTATATATGGTGCTAGAGGAGGTAATGGCGTGATTCTAGTGACTACAAAAAAAGGCAGGAAAAATCAGAAGCCTCAAATTAAATACGACACTTATTATGGAATGCAGGAGCCGTCTAAATATATGTCTTTGCTAAATGCTGAAGAGTATGCAATATTGATGAACGAAAGCAGATCCGCTGCAGGCTATGCACCATATTCTGATTTGCTGTCTCCAGAAGACTTAGGTGAAGGCACACATTGGCAAAAGGAAATCTTTGAAAGGGCTCCTATAATGAACCATGCCTTTAATTTCACTAGTGGTACGGAATCAAGTTCAACCGCGGTGGGGGGTAGTTATTTTGTTCAGGATGGGATAATTGGTGGAGAAAAAAGTCAGTTTGAAAGATATACCTTTCGAATATCCTCCACTCAAGATGGTTCTGACCGATTGAGAATGGGACAGAACATTAATTTTACAAATCTTAGCCGCAATGCTTTGGGTGAAAATAATGAATTCGCAACTCCTGTTGTAAGAGCCTTGAATATGGATCCTGTCACCCCTGCGACCCGCCCAGATGGGACTTTTTCATACTCGAATTTCATTGACTCAGATATTGCAAATCCTGCAAATCAAATTGCCAATACATTTGACAATTGGATTACGAATAGATTTGTTGGAAGTGCTTTCGCAGAATATGATATTCTTCAAAATCTCTCCTACAAATCAACTTTCTCAACTGATTTATCGCTTGGGTCTCAAAAGATATTTATGCCAACATTTGATCTTGGGATTGGCTCTAATGATCCAAATAGACCAGCATATGAATGGAGAGAGACTAATGTACTCATTCAAGCTGAAAATAAATACACAAATTGGCAATGGGAAAATCTTGTATCCTATGATCAAGAACTGAACAATGGGAATAAACTAGATATTATAGCTGGGTATTCTGCCTTATATAACGAATACTCAAATCTTGTCGGAGTTAGAGATAGCCTAGCTACGAATGACCCAGACCAAGCATTTTTAAATAACAGCATTAATTCTGCAGAACAAGCACCTCAATCTAGTGGTGGGATAAGTCAGTCTGCTTTCTTATCAACGTTTATAAGAACAAATTACGAAATAGGTAATCAGTGGTCATTCTCAGGTACTGTGAGGAGAGATGGGTCATCAAAATTTGGGGAAAACAATAGATACGGTGTCTTTCCATCTTTTTCTGCAGCATTTAACTTAACTGAGTTGCCATGGGTTATTGAAAAAGATTGGATTGAATTTGTCAAACTAAGAGGGAGTTGGGGGAGAAATGGTAATGCTGATGGTATTGGAAACTTTGATTACACTTCTATTATTTATAATGGCCTGAACTATACTTTCGGAACAGATCAGCAAATTGTCAACGGAGCAGGCCCAATTAATACTTCTAATCCCGATTTGAAATGGGAAACAGTAGAACAGACCAATGTTGGAGTAGATATTGATCTTTTTAAAGGAAAGCTAAATATGGTTTGTGATTATTTTGTTAAAAACACAAACGATATGTTAGCTGTCGTGCCTGTACCGGGAGTAGTTGGATTTAACCCATCTGCGACGAATGTAGCATCCGCAAAAAACTCAGGTATAGAGCTTGAGGTTAGTTACAAAAATTACGACAATCCTATTAATTATAGTCTCGGAGGAAATATTTCTTTCATTAAAAACGAAGTCACTGGATTGGGAGAGGGTGGACAGCCTATTTCAAGTGGCAATGTGTTTGG
This sequence comes from Bacteroidota bacterium, assembly GCA_027619225.1. Lineage (GTDB taxonomy): Bacteria > Bacteroidota > Bacteroidia > Flavobacteriales_D > Sanyastnellaceae > UBA974. The sequence goes on along the minus strand of JAQCFW010000019.1, from coordinate 5,149 downwards.
AGCAGGTGATTTTGTTTCATACACTGAAATTGGGCTGCCTATAGCATATTTCTATGGATATGAGACGGGAGGTATTTTCCAAACCAATGAAGAAGCTGAAGCAAACACTTCTTTACCTAATGCGCAAGCGGGAGATGTTATTTTTGTAGATCAAAATGCAGATGGAATGATTGATGGTGAGGATAAAGTGATGATCGGGAATCCTCATCCAGACTTCACATATGCTATGAATTGTGAACTGAAATATAAATCTTTCGATTTAAGTGTTTTTCTTCAAGGCTCTCAAGGAAACGATATATACAATGGTATTTTTAGATATGACTTAAACACGACGAATCTTCCAATATCAGCGTTAGAGAGATGGACTGGTGAAGGATCTACGAATGAGTATCCTAGGATATCTCATTCAGACCCTAACCAAAACAATAGAGTGTCTGATCGATTTGTTGAAGATGGATCTTATTTCAGGATTAAAAATCTCCAGATAGGGTACACTTTAAATAATAAATCCTCTAAGCAGATAGGAGCCTCAAGTGTGCGAATTTACGTCTCAGCTCAGAACCTATTAACCTTTACTAACTATTCCGGATTGGATCCTGAGATAGGTTCCAGGGGAACATTGGAGATAGCCATAGACAGAGGATTCTACCCTTCCCCACGAATATTTATGGGTGGATTAAACGTCTCATTTTAATTGCGCAACATGAAACAAATAATTACATATAATAGCATAATTTTTGCCCTTATAATCTCTTTGGTTTCTTGCAAAAAGGACTTCCTTGAAATTAATCCATTAGTAGGATCTACAGAAGCCAACTTTTATCAAAATGAAGATGATGCAATATCTGCAACCATCGCCTGCTATAACAATCTCCAACAAGAAGTATCTCCCCTTCAAGGCTTAGGTGGTTTATCTCCTCATTTTAGATGGTACTTTGGAGATGTTGTTTCAGATGACACTGATAAAGGAGGTTCTAGTGATGGAGACGAGCCAGATTTATTAAAATTTGAATTATTCCAAGGTACAAGTGATAGTAAACTGGTTTTAGGAGAGTGGCAAACGGCTTATAAAGGTATTGCTTACTGCAACATAGCACTTGAGAACATACCAGGAATTGATATGGATAGTGATACCAAGGATATGTTACTGGGTGAGATTAGATTTATCAGGGCTTACTGGTATTTTAACCTTACAACCATGTTTGGTGGAGTACCACTGATTGATCAGTTACTCGCTCCTAGTGAGTATCAACAAGCAAAATCTACAGCAGAACAAACTTGGTCATTCATTGAAGATGACTTATCTCAAGCAATGTTAGCTTTACCCAGAAGAAGCGAGAGGCCATTAAGCGAAACAGGAAGAGCAAATTGGGGCGCAGCCGCAAGTCTGCTATTAAAGTCATATGTATATCAGGAGAAATGGGATGATGCAATGGCTGTAGCTGATGATATATACAATTCAGGCGAATATTTCTTAGATCTGAATTACGCTAACATTTTTACCACTTTAGGCGAAAATGGTTCAGGATCTATTTGGGAGATTCAATATATGAATGGTTCCGGGGGTAATTGGGGCAACCAATTGGAGGGTACTTTTACAAATGTATTTCAAAGAGCAAGAGGTCAATTTGGTGGATATGGATTTAACATCCCAACACAAAATTTCGTTGATGAATTTGAAAATTCGGACCCCAGACTTAATGCATCTATATTTCAAGTTGGAGATTTGATGGGTGATCGTGGTCCTTTCACACTCGAAGCTACAGGAATGCCACACTTATACTACTGTAAAAAATATTTTAACACTGCTGCAGAAGAATCAGATGCTCTAGGAGATCCAAATCCCAATGGATTAGCAAACGATAGAGTCATTAGATACGCTGATATTTTGCTTCTTAGGGCTGAGGCTGCATATCATACAGGTGCAACTGGAATTGCCCTTGAAATGATTAATGAGGTCAGATCTAGGGCAAGAGGTGGTGATCTTTCGATTCTACCAGATGTTTCCGCAGGAGGACCTTATCTTCTAGAAGCGATATATCATGAACGCCGCGTAGAATTAGGGCTAGAGGGGCATCGCTTCTTCGATATTGTCCGTCAAAATCGAGGTCAGCAAATTCTTGGGGAGGAAGGCTTTGTGGCAGGGACTCATGAGTTATTCCCTATTCCTTTGGCTGAGATATCTCTGTCAGGAGGATTATTAATTCAAAATCCAGGATACTAAAATGAATAAGTTTAACCTAGCTATTGTTTTTTCTGCCATTGTATTCATTTATGCTTGCACACCTTCTGAAGAAGATGGGATAGAATTGCCTGAGGGACCAAGTGCAACATTTTCATGGAGTTATCTTGAAAATGATTCTAACAGAGTCGTATTTAGCGGATTATCTTCCGAGGATTCATTTCTTCATCTTTGGGAATTTGGAAATGGGCTTACTTCTTTACTGGAATCGGACACTGCATTTTATCCCCAAGCAGGTGAATATGAAGTAACGTATACGGTACACAACGCGGGGGGGATGTCACAATCTTCTCAAATCATCTCTATTTCACAGACTTTAGAATTACCCTGTGAGGGCAATCTGGAACTGCTTACTGGTTGTGATACTCAAAAAACATGGATCTTTTCATCAGAAATTGCAGCCATTGCAGTAGGACCAGACCCATACTCTACGTCATGGTATAGCTCACCTCAAGGAGGATTGGTTGATGAACAATATGATGACTCTTATCAATTTACATTTGATGGTGGATATATTTACAACAACAATGGAGGGACTGTGAATCCTTTTGAAGGGTATGTCGTCAATGAATTGGTCGTTCCAGAACTCACATTTCTGTTCTCTGAAGGAACTGGAACAAGCGGCGAAAATCAAATTATAATCCCAACTGTAGATGAATTCTGTTGGTTTATTGGAACATGGGATTCCGGTCCCGCATATGATATTGTAGAGCTTACCGAGACAAGACTGGTTTTACATTCAACAGTACGTACTGGAGATTGCACACAAGCAGAGGGGTTTTTTACCTATATTTTTGTATCACAATAAATCATTGTCTTGGGTAAAACTATGAAAAACTTTGCTTTATATATAGCTACATTACTTCTATTAACTGGTTGTGAGAGTTGTGGGGATTCCGGAATCGAGCCATTTAATTCAGAAATTAAATTTCTGAACGATAGAAGTGCGTACGAAAATGAAAGCAACAGTATTTTTGATTTCACAATTAAGCTAGACTCGCCAAATACAGAGGTCGTTACCGTAGATTATTACACCGAGGATATCTCTGCCTCTGAGGGAGAAGATTATATCTCAAGTAATGGAGCTGTCATGTTTAGCCCGGGAGAAATTGAGAAGATTATCTCTGTCGAAATAGTTGTTGACACATATCTTGAAAGTGACGAGCAGTTTAAGGTCGTACTGACGAATCCAACGAATGGCTATCTTAAAGACAATGTTCAAGAGGCTACAGGTACAATAAAAAATGATGACTCCGAAGTAGAGATGACGAATGAAGGTTATACGTCAGCAGATTCATATGAGGGGATGCAATTGGTTTGGTCTGACGAGTTTGAAGGAACGGCTATAAACACTTCTAATTGGACTTATGACCTAGGAACTGGGAACTCGGGATGGGGAAACAATGAAGCACAGAACTATGTCCAAACTGCAGACAACTCGTATTTGCAAAATGACAATCTATTTATCGTTGCTAGAGAAATATCTAATGGACAGTATACATCGGCTAGACTTAAATCACAGGGTTTACAGAACTTCACCTATGGTCGTATAGACGTGCGTGCGATACTGCCTATAGGTCAAGGCTTATGGCCTGCGATTTGGATGTTAGGTTCAAACTTTGAAAACGTAGGATGGCCTGCGTGTGGAGAAATTGACATTGCGGAGCTTGTAGGAGCAAATCCGAGAAGGGTTCATGGCACCACACATTGGGGTGCAAACAACTCCGTTCATCAACAAAATGGGAATGGTATATCACTGCCTTTTCCAGATACATTTGCAGATGAGTATCATGTGTTCTCAATAGATTGGCAAGAGAACCAGATCACTTGGCTACTCGATGATGTTGAATTTTTCACCATCAATTCTTCACAGATGAATGGTCAAGCATATCCTTTCAACGAAGACTTCTTCTTTATTTTGAACGTAGCTGTTGGGGGCAATTGGCCTGGATATCCGGATGAGTCAACATTGTTCCCGGTATATATGGCCATTGATTACGTTAGGGTTTTTCAGTAACTACATTAGTCTTTAATGAATCTCTGATAACTGATTTGTCCATTATCTGATTCAAGAATAATCTCATACATTCCGCTACTTAAATTACTGATGTCAAATCTGTTGTCTATATTGTCGAGATGATAATTTGAAATATGTGTGCTACGTCCCTGAATGTCTGTAATAGAAAGAGATAAACTCGCGTCTGTATACTTCTTAACTATGATATATTCTGAAGCTGGGTTAGGGCTGATTGAGATCTGAATACCATTTATATCGTTAATTCCATTGGCATCATACTCCAAAATGTCTGATTGAAATTGGCAACCATTAATTACAACTACAAGGTAATATTCACCATATGATATAGGTGTATAAAAAGAACCATTTCCTTTAAGCACTCCATCTAAAAACCACGCATAACTGGATACTATATATGAATCATTTATTACTGGAATAAAGAGGTCACCAATATTTTGAATTGAAACAGAAATAGAATTTAGACATGGTTCGAATATCGCTTTAAACTCATCCTCATCAAGTAATTCTAAATTTACTGTTTGAGAGTAAGCATCCATAGCGCCTTGATTAATATGAGTATTATTTTGCCATTCAATAAACCCAAAGCCTTCATTTGGCAACGCTTCTATTTGTACTGGACAGCCCTTGAAATACTCTCCAGTCCATGGAAAGGTCTCAGGAACGATCGTAGATATCTTCACTTGACCTGCACCATTTGGGAATACGTTAAGAAGCAAATCAACTCTGCCAGGCAAACCGAACGAATTAACCACGTTATTTCTCGCAGGATTCAATCTATTGTAATTGTAATATTTAATCGCCTGAACAGAAGAAAGCCAATCATTATAGGATTCTACCTGACCCCATCTTTGAATATGTAAAGGCATTGT
>JAQCFW010000043.1 GCA_027619225.1 Bacteroidota bacterium | reverse complement strand
CGTCAAGAATCAAATCAACAGTTCCAGGCAAACCAAACGAATTAACAACGTTATTTCTAGCAGGATTCAATCTGTTATAATTGTGATACTTAATCGACTGAACAGAAGAAAGCCAATCATTATAGGATTCTACCTGACCCCATCTTTGAATATGTAAAGGCATTGTTGAGGAAAGTAAAGAATACATAGAGTCAACTACATTATTAAAGTAGTCCTGCCTGAAATTTGTGTTAAGCAAGTCCGCATATCTATTCACAAACAAACATTTGAATTCATCGTTTTCCAAAACGTGATCGAAAATCATACTGTGATCATTTGGGAAGCCGGGATTTCTAGCATACTCAATATAATTATCCGCAAGTCCAGCACCAAAGTATCCATATGAAGCATCCATATCATACATGGCATACCTCCATTTTCCGTCCAATTGATCACTACGGAAAAGCTTCATGTTATTCGCGTTCCAAAAAATACCAATCCAATCTGAGTTCTGGGTGAATGTTTCGAACACGAAATAATCTATATATGAGTCCAAGTCAAAAACAGAGCCGAAGGCGCTGACAAATCCGTCACTTTCAGGATCTAAATTGAGAATTTGTTCCGCATCGGAACTAAAGCTAAAGCCTTCTCCATTAAGCACTTCGAATGTGTTCATTAAATCGACTGATTCAGAAGGGACTGCAAAATTATTTTCCACATAATGCTCGTCAATCTTTTCGCGAACGCCATAAATCCCCCAAAAATCACCATTCAAATACAAAATAGCTGGCTCCCATGATGAATATGAAATATTCGTCCCTCTTGCAACATTTGAAATGATGGCATCTTGTAATTTATCACTCCAAACATGCTGCCCTCCATTCCTGAGATTTAAATTATTAAATCTCGAAATCTCAGGTTTATTCCTCATTATAGGATGCTCAAATAGCCCGGAATATTCATTTTTAAAATCTAATCTAAAAGATTTTTGAGGCTCAGCTCTAGACCAACCTCCATGTATCTCCAAATCAATAATCTCTTCTGACTGAAGTAATCCGTCTGAATCGAAATATTTTAATCTTGATTTTTTTGACCAGGGCTGCCAAAAATTACTTCCAAAATATGGGTAATCAGAAGAAGCATTTTCACCTAGAACATAGATCCCGGTTTCCCAATCCCACAAATTCAAAGAATCAGTCATCACTGAAAACACATTCATACCTGATTGTTGCTCATTTATTAGATATATCGCATCTGAAGTTGAGCTGGGGAGATTATTGTTAGTACTGAAAGACTTAGCGCTTATGATAGACGTCTCATACAATGAAATCGGGGAGGAATATTCTTCGTCGTCATTTTCTGGTTCATCTCCATTTTGAGTAAACTTGATAATGGCATCGGGGTTGCTCGTTTGTAGACTAACATCAATGTCTTCATCATACCAGCCTGAAGGAATTGTGAAAACTGGCTCGTTCTCGATACCACTATAACACCAGCTACTTTCATTACTAAGACCTGGCGTAGGATTGTCATAATAGCAAATAGAATTATAATTGAATGGACTATAACCCATGCTTAATTCGTCTCTTAAGTTTTCGTTTAATGATATCACATCTATGAGAGAGTTGTTGATCTTACTTAAGATAAGAGGCTCTCCAGTACTTAATTTAAAATTAGTGTGGAAATACGTTTTAGGTATAGTCCACCAATTTGAAGGTTCATTATTTCCAAGACTAAGCTCGTCAATAACTCCTATATGTAGAAAGGGCCTAGCAGTTAAATCAGAAGAATTAGCGGACGAATTATGAACTTGAATAGACAGAATGTTATTTCCCTCAAACAGGTTTTGAGTTAGAAATTCATGGTTAAAAATATATGCCCCTGGTTCCCCTCCTGAGTATATAACTGCTTCATTGTCAATCCCTGCTAGGTCATTGTAGTTCCCGATAACATTAGACATATTTGGGGATCTGGCAATTTCAACCCCATTAATATAGGCGATGAAACCATCATCGTAATCTATATGAAAGGCCAAGTATTTGACATTCTCAAATGAATCAATTTCAAACTGTCTTCTAATAAAAACGGAAGTTACATTTGATGTAACCGTATTATCATCATTGTCACCATATCCAATAGATAAAGGTCCCATCTGCCAAGAAGCATCATCAAAGTCTAGTGAAAGCCAATCATCATCAACCTGTGAATTTGGGGTTATGTATCTACATAAAGAGCCATCACCTAAAATCTGCTCCCAATGATCAACTACATATCGTTTATCCTCACCTGAGGCTAATAATAACATTGTCGAGTCAGGCGGTAAATGATAACTGGGAAAAATCCATTTCCCCCAATTCTCCGTGTCATCAGATATCTGATAATCTGATAAGAGAACAGTATCTGTGCCTGAATTATATAACTCTATCCAGTCATAATTATCTCCCAAGACATCATTAAAACCACTAAAAGGAGATACTTCAGAAACGACTAATTGACATAGGCATAGAGTAGGTATAAAAAAAATGAAACCCGTAAAAAGCCAGTACCGAAGTGTATTCGTCATCTATTATAAATGGTCGATGTATAAAACAAAAATTGTAAATATATCACTAAAGATTTTTAGTAGGTAAGGCCAAATGATGAGATAAGTAAAGCTTGTAATTTTTACCTCTAGATATTTTTCTGTTTTTCTGTTTTTCTGTAAAATAAGATATAGTTGATTACCTTAGTAGAATGAAAAGAAAATCATTCCTTCGTTCTTTAGGTTTAGCCAGTGGAGCAATCGTTTCAGCCCCTATTGTTGCAGCTGCATCACAATTGTCAAACAAACCGGCAGGTGGTAAAGGTGGATGCACATTGGTGCCCTCAGAGACGGCAGGTCCATTTCCGCTCGATTTGTCGGACAACACTTTTTTCTTCAGGCAAGACATTACTGAAGGGAGACCTGGGATACGTGTCATTCAACGTATGCGTGTTGTGGGCGTTGATAATTGTCAGCCCATGCCTAACGTTCGTGTGAACTTTTGGGCTTGTGATGTAGAAGGGAATTACTCGGGATATTCAGCCTTTGGTAGTGAAGGACAGACGTATATGCGTGGATACCAAATCACCGATGACAATGGTGATGTAGAGTTTATTTCGATTTTGCCTGGGTGGTACCCAGGACGTGTCGTACACATGCACTTTCAAGTCCATGTCAGCACTTCGTTTGCAGCAGTCTCACAATTTACTTGGCCACACCAAGAGGCAGTTGATATAGCGACGAATAATCCGTCCATACATACCCAAGGTCCAGATCCTATGACACCTGAAGTTGATGGTGCTTTTAACGATGGATATGAACATCAACTGGCTACTCTGGTTTGGGATAATGATCTACAATCTTATGTGAGCGATCTTGAAGTTGCGGTTCAAGGAGAAGGCGTCAATGGAGTTGGCTACTTGGAAAGAGAAGCAGCAAAAGTATTTTCACTTGGTGATCCTACCCCCAATCCCATTTCTGCGGATTCAAATGTTTCCTTAAATCTACGGACTTCATCAGATGTAGAAGTTTCTATCTATGCGATCAGTGGGCGGAAAGTGTATGAGAAAACCCTCGGAAGAATGAATGAAGGGAACCATGAAATCGCTTTACAACCAGGCTCAGATAAGCTTGCTTCTGGAGCTTACGTTTTTCAAATTAACGTTTTGAATAACGGAAGGGTGCATCACGATTTTAAAAGATTTGTAGTCCAGTAGAGGTTTACTCAAGATGCTTTGATTTCGAGCGACAATCTTTGTGGTTTTTCCGTTGGGGAATGTGATCATTGCCTCCTTAACCAATGGACTCCCTAGAGCGTAATTTGAAGAGCCAGGAGTTACGCTATAGAAACCTAAAGCTAAATCGTAAAGGAAAAATAAATATAGCAACTATCTATTTATTTTGCTAAAGTCCTGAGCTCAATCGCTCTTTTTACATTTCTTTTAACGGGATTGCGCAGTGCATGTCTGATGACCCATTTAAGTTCAGGTGAAGCATTGGTGAGCCAATTTTCACATATAGATAGAGCTACCTCGAGATTGTCTTTTGCAATATCTCCTAAGTGGTTAGCCACACTTCTTCGAACGTAGAGATCAGGATCATTTTTCAATTGTTCTAAAATCGGAATACAAGGTTCAGGATTGGAGATGAATGAATCAATTTTCTTTGACCACGGCAATCGTGGTCTTGTTCCTTCAGAACACAGCCTTCGCACATGTGGGTTTTCATCTTTCATCCATGTGTACAACAGTTGAAGCGTTCTTCTTTCATCATTCACGATAAAAGGTCTGATAGAGTACTCGCAGGTAAATCTCGTGGTTAATTTATACTGAGCGCTCATAGAAACATCATACGGATCTATATTATTATTGTAGGCGATGTCTCCACCAAATTCCTCTATAAAACTACAGTGCGGCATATAAAACAAACCAGCCAATCCGTTGCCTTCTGTTTTCTTTAGAGGAGGTGTCAGGGATTTCAATAAGATTTCAATCGCTTCGGAGTAAACATGAGGTAAAAAACCTTTCAATGACTTGGCAATGTGAGAACTTCTTTCTTTCAAGCTTAAATCTTCCAGCCCTTTTAAGGTTTCACTGATAAAGGACGATGAGTTAAATGCTGGATAAACAAAATTGATGTTTTGGGCCAATTGAGTAATCGCTTCTTTGTCCAACAACAATTTTAAGGGAACCCCTTTTTGAATCGAATTGGGAGCAATTGGAATCTTCAGCATAGCTTATGTTTTGCTCAATTACATACTCATGTTACTCGAAATTTAATCCTTGTTTGTTGAGTGATCGTTTTACAAACCATGCGTAGTAAACTAGATATGCAAAGCACAGGCCTCCTAAAGCAAAAGAGTTTTGAATGCCCACAGATTCGATGTCGGCAAGTTTTCCTTGAATAGGAGGGATGATGGCGCCTCCCAGAATCATCATTACGAGGAATGCTGATCCTTGAGTAGTGTACTTTCCAAGTCCAGCTATCGCTAAAGAGAAGATACATGGCCACATGATAGAACATGCGAGTCCGCATGCAAGAAGAGCGTAAACGGCAACAAGGCCTGTAGTGTTGAGAGCTATAATTATGGAGATGAGTCCCATAAGCCCAAAAACGCTGAGCGTAAATGCGGGTTTGTCTTTCGTGAGAAAGAACGCAGCTATTTGGACTAAGATGCAAAGAAAGTACCATTTTAGTGCAGAGATGTCATAACCTGCGAGGTATGTGGCGCCCATAACGACTCCGAAAGCAACAAACGGAACGACGAATTTCAGAACGTTTTTCTGTATAGAAGTCAATGGGAAAACGTTTACGGCTCCCACCCAACGTCCTATCATTAAACTCCCCCAAAACATGGCTACAAAAGGTGTAATTTGAGATGACTCAAAACCGCCGAACTCAGGCTGCTTTAAAAACTCCCCCAGGTTAGACCCGATAGCAACTTCGACACCTACGTACACGAAAATAGCGAGCATACCTAGTGTAAGCTGTGGGTACTTCATGGCCCCCCAGCCGGTAGCATTGCGGGATGATTTAAAGTGCGCAAAGAGAATTCCTGTGACAATAACTGCAAGACCACCAGCGAGCCATAACATTCGGGTCATCTCAACGCCAGGCATCTCAACTTCGGAGAATTCAAACCTGTAGCTATTGAAAACAGGGGCGAAGCAAGCTGCTAGTAAAACAGTCATCGCTAACAGAGTTAACATAGCTTGGTTTGCTTTTTCAGGGGTTTCTTCAGAAATCCCAGCAGGAACGCTTTTCGATTTGCTTAAAATAGTAGCCAGTGCTATAAATAATAAACCTACGGCTCCATATAAAACAATCACCTTGCTTAAGCTTAAAGAAGCAATCATGTCATCATTTACTGCAGCAGCAGATCCAAATAGCGCCAAAGCAATAATTATCGGGCCCAATGTTGTTCCCAATGAATTGATGGCACCTCCAAGGTTAATCCTGTTGCTGCCCGTTTTAGGGTCACCTAAAGCAATCATAAAAGGATTGGTTGATGTTTGCTGGAGGGAGAACCCCAGGGCGACAATAAATAATCCCAGGAGCATTCCTGTAAAAGTGTTCAAATAAACGGAAACAATCATAGTTCCAGCTCCGAGCGCGGAGAAAAGAAGTCCGTACACAGTGCTCTTTTTATAACCCCAACTGCCTACAATATCTTTGTTTTTACGTGAGCCCACAACGAATAAACCCAATGCACCTAGAAAGTATGCGAGATAAAAGGCAAAGTCTATGAGCTGAGATTGGAATTGATCTAAAGAAAAATAATTTTTACAAAAAGGAATAAAAATACTATTCCCTGCAGCAATAAATCCCCAAAAGAAAAATACTGTAGTCAGCGTTGTTAGTGCACTGTAATTTGTTTCTTGCTTAGTCATAAGTAATGTATTTTGAAGCGGAAAATCTACGCATTTTTTTTTAAAATTTCTTGATATAACTAGTGTAAGTTGTACACGAAGTACTTATATTTGAAGTAACCTCTTAATATTTCAACGATGAAACTGCTGTTTTTTTCTTTTATTACTTGCCTTTTTGCAACCAGTCTTTCAGCTCAACAAGTTTCAATTAC
>JAQCFW010000042.1 GCA_027619225.1 Bacteroidota bacterium | reverse complement strand
TTTGAGACTTCAATAATATCACCGGATTTAATGCTTAGTTTTTGCTGTAAGAAATCTGGCAGCCTCACCTTACCTATAAAACACAATCCTTGACTGTCTTTTTTATCAGCCGTATGTATGCCAGCATTTTTTGCAACCCCCCGGAGGTCTAGCTTCAACATGTTGCCAATAGGGAAGATGGCGTGTTTAAGCTGGTGTTGAGTGAGTTGACAAAGAAAATAGCTTTGGTCTTTGTTGGGGTCAGCTCCGGCAATCAATTCATATTCGGTTGAGCCATCTGACAGGATTGTTTCATCTCTTTGACAGTAATGTCCTGTTGCAACAGCTTCAGCCCCCAACTTGAGTGCGGCATCTAAAAACAAATCGAACTTGATTTCTCTGTTGCAAAGAATGTCTGGGTTTGGTGTTCGACCTTGCTCATACTCTGAGAACATATAGTCAACTATTCTTTCGTGATACTCAGCGCTAAAGTCTATTACCTGAAAGGGGATCCCCAAGTGTTCAGCAACAAGCATAGCATCATTGGAATCATCTATCCATGGGCAATCGTCACTTATTGTAACAGATTCATCGTGCCAATTCCTCATAAATAACCCAATTACTTCGTGCCCTTCCTCAACCAACTTATAAGCAGCCACACTTGAGTCAACACCACCAGATAAGCCTACTACTATTCTCATAATGCAAAGTTACAAATGCGAAAGGTTATGTGGTGGTTTGCTTCGATAGAGGTTTTCAACGAAATTGCGGATCCGCTTAGATCTTTATTTTCAATACGAGGCAACCTTTTTATTGTGGTTTCGTCATTTAAAGCGGCAACTATAATGCAAAACAAAGAATTGCTTGCCCACATTAATGGATGCCTTCGAGGAGATGATAAATCTCAGCGTTGGGTGTTTGAACGGTATTACCGATTAATGTTTGGTGTGTGTTTGCGATATGTTTCGGATAAAGACGCCACACAAGATGTTGTTCAAGAGGGGTTCTTAAAAGTATTCACGAGTATTCATAAGTATTCTTCTAAAGGTTCTTTTGAAGGTTGGATGCGGCGCATCATGGTTAATACATCAATAGATGCTATTAGAAGTCGTAAGGCTACTGGATTGGTTCTAGGTGTTGAAGAATCTTTTGACTCATTTGTTGAAGAAGACGAACATATAAGTTATGATGAGAATGATGAAATGGATTTTACAGTTCACGATGTGCAAGCTGCCATGGCGAAACTGTCACCGATGTACCGTATGGTTTTTAACCTACATGTTTTTGACAATCTAGCGCACAAGGAGATCTCTGATGAATTAGGCATTAGTGTAGGAACTTCGAAGTCAAATCTTGCTAAGGCAAGACGCAACCTTCGGAGCATTTTAATAAATATGAAAAAGACAAATCATGTCTGATAAGAAGTTTGATAAAAAAATAAAAGAAACTCTCGAAAATCAGGAACCAGAAGCTACTGCTGACTGGGGGAAGATGAAAGAGAGATTAGCTGCTGTGGCGGCCCTTGGAGCTCTAGGGGTTGGCGCTGCTAGCACTCGTTTAATTTCTCAATTGTCAATAAGTGCCGCTGTGATTTTAGGAGCTGCTTCACTTTATGTAGTTCAGCGTTTCCTTACATTAGATACAGTCGTTAATGAAGAGCCTATTGAGATAATCATTGAGGATGGTTTGACGGATTTTGAAGATATAGAGCCAAATTATGGTGTAGTATATAACGAAGAAACTGGAATGCTTGAACCTGTTAATCCTGAGCAGTTTGATGGAGAAGGACAGACAAATCAGATCGTAGTAGAAAATGAAGTAGTCAAAGAAAGGGTTGTCGAAAATCATAAGAATCATGAGAATCAAGTGACTGGTGACGAGTCACAGATGAAAGAAAAAGATGTGTTTCATCCTTCTTCAACAGTCATCCCATTTGAAGTTTCTACAAAAGAAGCTTGTGTAGGTATCACAGTTGATTTCGAGCTTAGAGATCTTGATAAGACAATGAGTTTTTTATGGAATTTTGGAGATGGTAGTTTTTCCACAGAATCAGATCCTTCTCATGTCTATGACGATGAAGGTGTTTTTGATGTAACTCTTTCAGTTAGATCTTATGGAACAGGTGTTATTAAAACCAGAACAATTGAAAGTTTAATCGAAGTGCACCCACTTCCTGAAGCAGTATTTGATTGGACTATGCCACGTAGCGTAGTAAATAGTGGGGTGCAAATAGAGTTAAATAACAAAACAAAAGATGCAAATTCTTCTACCTGGATCGTTGATGGTGCTATTTCTGAAAATAACAGTCCCGAGTTTAAAGTCCCTGGGGAATATGAATTAAACCTCATCGCTTCAAATAAATTCGGTTGCCAAGATCACACAACGAAAGTGATCGAATTTGGGAATAGAAATTCTCTCAATGCTCCTGCGATATTTAGCCCAAACAATGACGGACGATATGACACATTTATGCCATTTGGTTTAGAAGGACTTTCAGAAAAGTGGGAGCTCGTTATTTCCGATAAAAATGGCAAAATTGTTTTCTCAACTACTGATTTTAACACTCCATGGCGAGGTGATTTCAACAATGGCGAATTAGTGCCTGACGGACAGTCTTTCAACTGGACAGTTGTGTGCTATAGTCACAGTGGGAAACAGCGGCTTTACACCGACATAATAGAGGTTGAAAGGTAGAGTTGGAGTCTTATTAAATGGGATTTATGAAGTTTATGATTGAATTAGTATCTTGCAGCTTATTGAAGCCCCACTTATAAGTATGAATAATCTGAATAGTTTCCGCTTTCTTGCGATTGTTTTTTTGAGTCTAGCTTATTCCTTGAGTGTTGTCTCCCAAGAGTCAATAATATATACAATGGGGTCAGGAGATGTAATCGTTTATGAATGTGGTACGAGTGCCGTTTTTACGGATGACAATGGTGGTACGCAAGACGCTCAAGACCCATATTCTTGTACAAACAATACGATTACATTCTGTCCGGATGTTCCTGGAGATGCAGTTCAAATTAATTTTCTAGGTTTCGATTTACAAACAAATGCGAATCCGAATAACAATGATGCCCTGTATGCCTACGATGGAGATAATATTGGATCTAATCTTGTTGGAGTGGGTACTGGTAATAGTTTTGTGGGGGTGAGTATTACAGCTTCAATCGACAATCCTACTGGATGTGTTACGTTTCAATTTGTGTGTAACAACAACGCTACAGGTGGCGATGTAGGTTGGGCTGCTACAATAAGTTGTGTGACTCCTTGTTCTTACCCTGTTTCCGGACTTGAGTTGGTTTCACCCGAACCATTCCCCAACAACCAGGAAGGATCGATCAGCATAGGCCTTTGCCCTGATGACGTAATCACCTTTTCTGCAGAGTCTGCATTTGGAACCGATGGGTTTGCTCTACAATCTCTCGTATGGAATTGGGGCGATGGAGACGTAGAAATAACGGAAGTGTCTGATGGGCTTATTGTACCTCATTCTTATGCTGAACCGGGTGAGTACATTGTTACACTTACGGTGATTGATGAGAATGAATGTAACAGTACGAACCTCCAACCTCATCAGGTCCTCGTCAGTACTTTGCCGATCTTTAATACGGAATTTACGACTCCTATTTGTGCGGGTTCACCCGGGTTTTTAAATGGCGACCCTGTCCAGTCTATTACTTGGACTGCTCTTCCTCCTGTTGGTGTCTCTGAACTTGCAGACCTTCCCGATGCCACTGGAGTGGCTTTTACCTCAGAATTATTTCTTGACTTTTTTGAGCAAGGGCAAGTTTTAGAGAACTGTGAAGACATTGAGCTTATCACAGCAAATATTGAACATACGTTTATTGGAGATTTGAGTTTTTGGATTACTTGTCCAGATGGAACAGAAGTAATACTTATGGACAATGGAGCCAGTGGTGGCCCTGACCCTACTGGTTGTACCCCCAATGATCTAGGAGGAAATAATCTAGGTCTTGCAGATGTTGAAGGATGGGATTATTCTTGGAATATGGATGCCGAATGGGTTCTCGATGACTCTGGAAATCCGGATGTAGCAGATCCTATGCCTTCTGGTGTTTATCTTCCTTGCGAAGATTTATGTGATTTTGTAGGATGTCCATTAAACGGTATTTGGACTTTCAGTGTAATCGATCAATGGGCTGCTGACAATGGAACATTATTTGGCTGGGGGATTGACTTTAACCCAAACATTGTTCCCGGTGTGACAACGTTCACTCCTGTAATTGGGTTGGGTTCTGACTCCAGTTTTTGGGATGTCACTGCTTTTGATGAAGGGGTTGTGTTGATTTCAGAGGATGGCAATTATGTAGATCTGGAATTTCCCAACCCTGGAGATTTCGACTTCACCTACCAAGTGACAAATAACTTCGGATGTACATGGGATACGACGGTTAATATTACTGTAATTGTAGGCCCTCAAACAAACATTACAGCCGGAGATGATGTCATCTTTTGCCAAGATCCCGTTCAGTTGTTAGGGTTGTTTACTGGAAGTGGTCCTTCTTCCTGTGGGGGCTCAGGAGGGTCATATGATTATTGTTATACGAACAATGAAAATACAGTATTCAACTATTGCCCTGATGTTGTTGAAGATGGAACCATGATGACGTTGAGTTTTTCTTCGGGAACCATGGAGACTTGTTGTGATTGGATCAATGTCTTTGATGGGCCGAATGGCACAGGAGCTTTGCTGCAAACTTTCAATACGAATATCCCTGGCTCATCATTTACGGCAACAAATCCGGATGGCTGTATTTCTTTTGTTCTGACAAGTGATGGAAGTGTGAATTGTCAAGATGTATTTGTCAATTTTGATGAGCTTGCTTGGTGTGTAAGTTGTGGAGGTCAGGACGCATGTGGTTTTGATTGGTCATGGAGTCCTGCCGAGTATTTAGACAACCCTCTTGTTCCACAGCCTACGGTGTTGGATTTTGATGGACAACCCACAGCCTACACGTTGACAGTTGAGCCTATCGGTTTTGACAATTGCGCAGCCACAGATGTTGTGATGGTCTTGCCTGGATTTGAATATGCAGTGAATGACCAACAGCCTTCTTGTTTGGCTGATGACGGTGTGCTAATCGTATCGATTAACGAATCGTTAAGTGCGGGTCCTTTTACAATTGAATTTTTTGCAGGAGGAGTACTTCAGGAGTCTGTACAATTTGATGGCAATGATTACGTTCTTCAGAATTTGACGCCAGGGAATTACAGCGTTGATGTGTTTGATGCCACGGGATGTCTCTATTCATATGCTTTTGTAATGCTTGACCCTGTTCCTATGGAAATTGAAACAAGCGCAGACGAAATCATATGTTTATCTGCCGCTGTTGTTCTTGAAGCATGGTCTGACCAAGACCCCACAGAGATTTGGACTTACAATTGGGTGAACTCACTCACTGGAGATACGACGTCAACAGCTGACGGTACTTTTGTAGTCAGTCCACCGTCGAGTACGATTTACACTGTCTTTGCAACAGACCCGAATGGTTGTCCCTCTTCGGATCAATTGATTAATGTCAATGTGCTGGGTGAGATTATGGCAGATTTACAAGGTTCAGATTATATCTGTAGTGGAGAAGAAGCGACACTAGACGCTTCAGCATCTTTTGGTGGGAGCGGATCTGGCTACAACTATACTTGGTTGTGGGAAGGAAGTCAATTGGGTGGGGTTAATCTAAGTATGGTCGACAATGTCCCGCCGTCGACAGGGGAGTATTGTGTCATTGTAAATGACGACTGTGAGACACCTCCAGCCGAAGCTTGTATGTTGGTGACCATTGAGTCTCCGATTAACGTTAATTTTGTAGCAGATACAACAAAGGCCTGTGGCATGGGTGCTTTTGCTTTTACGAACTTGATAGATCCTGCACTCATTACGACCAGTGTGTGGGAATTTGGAGATGGTGGTCTTGCTGCAGAGATGAATACGGATCACATTTATAATTACCCAGGGTTTTTTGACGTGTCTCTGACTGTCAATTCATTTGCAGGGGGGTGTGAATATTCTGCGACAAGGGAGGCGTACATCACGGTGTATCCTCTTCCAACTGTGGGTTTTTATGCGAACCCTCAACCGACAACAGTTCCGAATACGACAATTTCATTTGATGGTTTTCAAAGCGACAACGTGATTGATTGGCTATGGACGTTTAACGCATACAATCCTCTTGGTTTTGCGATTGTTGAAGATCCTGTATTTACCTTTCCATACGATGTAGGAGGTTTTTACGCAGTCAAATTAAAAGTAGAAGACATCTTCGGGTGCACGAACCAGGTGACCCGTGAGGTGGAGATCAGAGATTTATTTAACCTGTACATCCCGACCTCATTCACTCCAAACAACGACGGTACAAACGATGCCTTCTTTATTCAGGGTTCCGATATTGATCCCGAAAGGTTTGAAATGCAAATCTTCAATCGTTGGGGTGAGATCGTATTTGAGACGACAGATTTAAACGATCAATGGAACGGAAAAGTAGGTGTAGATGGCGAATATTTCTCTCGCAATGGAACCTATTCATACCGCGTAGAAGTTCATAGCTTAAGTGAAGAAAGCTGGAGAAAAGAGGTGTTCGGCTATGTGATGCTGATCCGCTAGTCTTCG
>JAQCFW010000018.1 GCA_027619225.1 Bacteroidota bacterium | reverse complement strand
CTGCCATGTCTGGGAAGAATCCCAAGAATGCAGGGTTAATTCCTGAAGCACTCCAACTTGCGTTAAAAGTACTATTGAAGATTCCGCCGGGGGAATTAATGACCAATGGATCTTGATCATTACCGAAAACGGCGCTGAATTTATCTGACGCATCGGTCAAATTTACATAGAAGCGGTACACAGTATTACCTGGTACGTTTACTGCTTCAGAACTCTCAATTGTCAGTGAATACTGAGCAGAGACGCTTGTTAGCATTGAACAAGATAGGAAGGCCATAAAGGCAAGACTTATATACTTACGCATGATTTGAAAGATTTTTACTCGATAAATATACGACAAGTCGAAGCTATTGACACAATAAACTTTAAAAAATTATCATTCATCGATAAAAAACAACAACTCGTCAGTTCTAGAAGCAAGTTAAAGCTAACCTCGTAACTTCGCAACTTAATAAGACAAAACACTATGTTTGACAACTTACAAGAACGGTTTGAGAGAGCTTTTAAGGTACTTAAAGGTCATGGTTCCATAACTGAAGTAAATGTTGGGGACACTTTAAAGGAAGTGAGGAAAGCTTTACTAGACGCGGATGTTGATTATAAAACGGCGAAGACCTTTGTGAAAAACGTCAAAGAGAAGGCATTGGGCAAGAAAGTTTTGACGGCGCTACAGCCTGGTCAACTCCTTATTAAGATCACGCAAGAGGAACTCACCGAACTTATGGGCAAGGCGGCAGCGCCATTTGAGCTCAAGGCAAAGCCCTCCGTGATTTTACTGGCGGGATTACAAGGAGCGGGAAAGACTACCCATGCCGGGAAGCTCGCCAAGTATATTACGGATAAAAATAGGAAGACGCTTTTAGTTGCCTGTGATGTATACCGTCCTGCGGCGGTCGATCAATTACAGGTTGTGGGCGAGTCGGTCGAGGTCGAAGTTTTTGCAGAGCCAGGTGTCATCGATGCTGTCGGGATTGCAAAGCGTGGAGTAGAGTATGCTAAGAAGAACGGATTCGGAGCTGTTATCGTCGATACGGCGGGTCGTTTGGCCGTGGATTCTAAGATGATGGATGAGATCGAGGCGATCAATAAGGCTATTAAACCAGACGAGTCGCTTTTCGTAGTTGACGCCATGACAGGTCAAGACGCAGTACAAACTGCCAAGGCCTTTAATGATAGAATCGACTTCACAGGTGTTATCCTCACGAAATTAGATGGTGACGCACGAGGGGGGGCAGCGCTCTCGATATTTAGTATAGTAGGTAAGCCGATTAAATTCGTTGGGGTTGGTGAGAAAATGGACGCTCTTGAGATTTTCCATCCGAATAGAATGGCGGAGCGTATATTAGGTATGGGTGACGTGGTTACACTTGTCGAGCGCGCTCAGCAAGTCGTAGATGAAAAGGAGGCTAAGAAAATAGAGGAGAAGATTCGCAAGAACAAGTTTGACCTTGAAGACTTTTTATCCCAAATACAGCAGATTCGAAAAATGGGCAATGTTAAAGATCTATTGGGGATGATGCCTGGAATAGGCAAAGCATTGAGAGGTGTCGATATTGATGACAATGCCTTTAACCAAGTTGAAGCTATTATAAGGAGTATGACTCCTAAGGAGAGATCGATGCCGAGGAGTTTAGACTTAAGCAGAAAAAAGAGGATTGCAAAGGGAAGTGGAACAAAGGTTGAGGAGGTGAATAAGCTACTGAAACAATTTGAGGATATGAAAAAGGTGATGCAAATGATGAATAAAGGAGGTGAAAAAGGGCGCGGACGTTTGCCTATGCCTGGGATGGGTCGTGGAAGATGAAATTACTTGACGGAAAGACACTTTCATTAGAACTTCAGACTGAAATAGCAGCTGAAGTGCAAGCCCACATTGCAAATGGTGGTCGCAAACCCCATTTAGCGGCAATATTGATTGGTGACGACCCCGCGAGCAAAGCTTATGTAGGACATAAGGTGAAGGCGTGTGCGAAAGCAGGGTTTAAAAGCTCGCTGATTGAGCAAAAGGAAAATATTTCCCAAGCAGACCTTTTAGAGATTGTGCGAGCGTTGAATGAAGATGATTCGGTTGATGGATTTATAGTCCAACTCCCCCTTCCTTCTCATATAGATAATCAAGCAGTGATTGAAGCGGTGAAGCCCTCTAAAGATGTAGATGGGTTTCATCCTGAAAATGTGGGGCGTATGTCATTGGGACTTCCGACATTCTTACCTGCCACACCAGGAGGGATAATGACTTTGCTTGAGAGAAATGGTGTAAAAACTACGGGGATGCATGCTGTGGTGATCGGTAGGAGTGATATTGTGGGAAATCCCATGACTTCTCTATTAAGCAGAAATGCAGAGCCTGGGAATTGTACGGTTACGCAGTGCCACAGCAGGACTGTTGATCTAAAATCTCACACCTTAAAAGCAGACCTTATTATAGCCGCAGTTGGAAGACCAAACTTTGTGACAGCCGACATGGTGAAAGAGGGTGCTGTGGTAGTGGATGTGGGGATAAACAGCATCGAGGATTCAAGCCGGAAATCAGGCAGGAGGTTAACAGGTGATGTAGACTTTGAGAATGTAGCTGAAAAGTGCAGCTTGATTACTCCTGTTCCTGGCGGAGTGGGTCCAATGACCATCGCCACCCTTTTGCAAAATACACTAAGAGCCCGTCTTGCTTCAAAAAGATGACACAAAATGGATGCAGCGAGCAATAGAGCTTGCTGCAAAGGGCAGCTCCTCTACCCTACCCAACCCCATGGTTGGTTGTGTGATCGTTTTAGATTCAGTGGCTATTGCAGAGGGATACCATGAGAAATATGGAGAAGGTCACGCGGAGGTGAATGCTCTGGCCGCTATTCCGGAATTAAGTCGTGAAGTTTTAGCTCGCGCAACTGCATATGTTACACTTGAGCCATGTAGCCATTTCGGGAAGACACCTCCATGTGCAAACCTGCTTATAGACAGAGGTGTTGGAAGAGTTGTTTACGCTCTAGAAGATCCCAACCCTTTAGTTAGCGGTTCTGGACATTCATTACTAAAGGAAGCAGGCTTGGAAGTTGTGGGTGGGGTTTTAGAAGTCGAAGCGCGTTTGTTGAACCGAAAGTTTTTACATCTCCAAAAATCTGACCTTCCCTATGTTGTTTTAAAATGGGCTCAATCTCTTGACGGATATATGGACCCGGAAGTATCGGCAGCTCACGGCAGAGGTGGAGTTGCAATTACTTCTGTTGAGACGATGCGTCAGGTTCACCAATTAAGGACCGAAAATTCCGGGATACTTGTAGGACGCAAGACTGCTGAGGTGGACAACCCGTCTTTAAATGTTCGCGAAGTGAAAGGGCTTAATCCTGTGAGGATTGTTATTGACCCTGAGTTGAGGCTTGATGATTCTAAGTTGAAGATGATTGGCAATGAGGGAGAAACTTGGATAATTTGTAAACCGGGATTTAAAAGGCACATCTCGGGAGCCGAAGTAAAACCTTGGTTAGATGGAGATTTACCGGTGATGCTGAAAAGACTAAGAAAAAACGGAATCCATAGTTTATTCGTAGAGGGAGGAGCGTTTACGCACGGAAAATTTTTAGAGGAAGGTCTTTACAATGAGATTTACGTATTTAAAGGGGTGGACGAATTTGGGGGCGGGATTAAGGCGCCGCTAATCACACAACCT
Source organism: Bacteroidota bacterium (assembly GCA_027619225.1). Classification (GTDB taxonomy): domain Bacteria; phylum Bacteroidota; class Bacteroidia; order Flavobacteriales_D; family Sanyastnellaceae; genus UBA974. Next base: position 34,526 of record JAQCFW010000018.1, on the reverse strand, counting down.
AAAAGTGGAAAAGTCTGTGAGACTTCCGTTGGTGCAGACACCCTGTGGCATTACATTCGGGGATGATTTATATTTTATTAGTGATCATTGCAACTGGAGGCGTTTTTCTAACCTTTAGAGCGTTTGAAACATGGGGCGTTGATCGCTTTACTGCGATTGTTGTTAATTACGGGGTTGCTTCTACACTGGGTTGGACTTTAGCGGGAGGGGTGCCGATGATGAAAAGCGCATACGAAATGCCTTGGTTTATCACAACAGCTATTATGGGTGCTGGCTTTCTTTACCTATTCAATTTAATGGCCAAATGCACTGCTGTGCTCGGAGTAGCCGTAGCATCAATCGCATCTAAACTGAGCCTCGTACTCCCTGTAGTGGTGTTTTTAATCATTGACCCTAACGATATCATTACTGGCCTTAAAGCCCTGGCTCTCGTTCTCGCTTTAGTGGCGATCGTGTTAAGTTCTCTCGGAAATGATTCAAAACACCTTTCACACTCTAAGTGGGCATTTATTCTACCTGTTATTATTTTCACAGGCAGCGGGGCGATAGATCTGGTTTTCGCGTGGTTTAGCGGACCAGAATTTATTCCATCATCTGAGTACGCGATGGCTTTCACATCTGTACCATTTACTGTTGCGTTTATTTTGGGTGCCGGGATTTGGTTTTTCCAAAACGGTTTTTCTAAGATTCCTGTTAAAAAAGACCTCCTAGCAGGTTTACTTTTAGGTGTGGTAAATTTCGGCTCGTTGTTTTTCCTACTTGGAGCTTACGGCATTCCTGGGATAGATAAATCTGTAATCATCCCAGTGGTGAATATCGGAGTGGTGTTGTTCAGCACTCTTAGTGCTGTGGCTATATACAAAGACAGACCAAGCAAAGTCGCTTGGTCTGGCCTGGCAATTGGTTGCCTGAGCATCATCATATTGATGATCGCATAGAATTAGAAGATGTTATTCTGAAGCGTCCTCTTTATTTAGCAGTTCTTCATTCTTAATTGCTCTTTGCATCGGATTGTCCCCCTGTGGACCGTAGCGACTATAACCACTGCCATTCTGCTTGAATATTTCGAAGCGAGTCGGCTCAGGTCGTGGAGGCCAGCTGTTGTTAGACACGTCGCAGTCAGCGGTTTCTAGCATAGGGTCGAGAACGATTCTTACAGCTGGTCTATCTGTAGAGAAAACCTTCGTAACTGTAGGTTCGCTCATAAGCCAAACCTCAGCCGGAATACGTCGAATTTCTTTCTCTCCATCCTCATATTCGAACTCTACGATGAGCGGCATCACCAAACCTCCAATATTTCGGAATGTAATCTCGTAGAAGTTATTTCCACTAGCAAGCATTGCCGTATTTTCTTCAGACATACCATCTAACAATTCACGGTACTCAACTCGGTCGAGTTCGAGGACTTCGAACTTACCTGTAGTCGTGTAATAGTCGTTTAACGTTGGGTCTGCATCTAAATACGTCTTTGGAGTGTCTGTCAGATTGCGCTCATGAGAAATATCTGCTGGCACTCTTTCAGAAGCAGCTTGATTGAATGCCGATTCTACATCTGGATTTTGAGTGTTGATTTGCATCCACTTAACATCTTCCATAGCGATATCTACGTGATCGTTTGTGTAAAACCAACCTCTCCAGAACCAGTCTAAGTCAACTCCCGACGCATCTTCCATACTGCGAAAGAAATCGGCAGGTGTAGGATGCCTAAATGCCCAACGTCTGCTGTACTCCTTAAAGGAGTAATCAAAGAGGTCGCGTCCCATCACAGTTTCACGAAGAATGTTTAGAGCTGTACATGGCTTTCCATAAGCATTGGGACCAAATTGGTAAATCGATTCCGAGTTCGTCATAATAGGAGAAATACGCTTTTTGTCACCCCCCATATAACTGGTTATATCTCTGGCAGAACCTCGGCGAGATGGATAATCTCTATCGAACTCCTGCTCAGCGAGGAATTGAACAAATGTGTTGAGACCTTCGTCCATCCACGTCCACTGGCGCTCGTCAGAGTTAATGATCATAGGGAAGAAGTTGTGACCCACTTCGTGTATGATGACTGAGATCATCCCATGCTTCGTGCGTTGTGAGTACGTGCCGTCCGCAGATGGGCGGCCCCCATTGAAGCTAATCATAGGGTACTCCATTCCTATCCATTTGGTATGCACCGATATTGCTACTGGGTAAGAGTAGTCTATCGTGTACTTAGAATAAGTGCGAAGGGTTTGGGCTACAGCTTTCGTACTATACTGCTCCCAAAGCGGATTTCCTTCCTTGGGATAAAAACTCATTGCAAGGGGGCGGTACTTCCCAACAGGGACAGTCATCGCATCCCAAATGAACTTTCGGCTGGTTGCAAATCCGAAATCTCTAACATTTTTCGCTGTAAAAACCCAAGTCTTAAGTCCCTTTTCTTTCGTCTTCTCAGCCTCACGAGCTTCCTCCTCAGTTACGATAATAACAGGGTGATCCGTTGTAACCTTAGCAAGCTCAAATCTCGCGCGCTGCTGTGCTGTCAGAACAGTTTTAGGATTCGTTAGCTCTCCTGTAGAAGCCACGATGTGGTCTGAAGGCACAGTTATAGCTACTGTGTAATCTCCAAAACATAGCGTAAACTCACCCGATCCTAAGAACTGCTTATTTTGCCATCCTTCGTTGTCGGAATAAACCGCGAGTCGCGGAAAGAACTGAGCAATCGTGTAGAGATAATTGTCGTTCTCTTCGAAATGCTCGTATCCTGAACGACCACCTATTTCCATGCGGTTGTTGATATTGTACCACCAGTCTATGCTAAACTTAAAAACACCACCTGAATTTAGAGGGCGAGGAAGATCCACACGCATCATCGTTTTGTTAATTGTGTAGCTGAGTGCTTTTCCTGCTAGGTCTTTCACGCTCTCGATATTGAACCCTCCTTCGAAAGTGGGTTCGAGCTTGTTAACTGTACTAAAACTTTCGCGGTTTCCCCAAGATTCCTCACCGATTTTGTGGGAGTCTGAGTCTTTAGAACGAACGTTTTGGTCCAATTGAACCCAAAGATAGCGTAGCACATCCGGGCTATTGTTCGTGTAAGTAATCGTTTCAGAGCCATCGATGCGCTGCGTATTGTCATCCAATGTGATGTGCATGTCATAATCGACTTGCTGCTGCCAGTATTCATGGCCAGGAGCTCCTGAAGCTGTTCGGTACACGTTGGGAGTCGGAAGTTCTGTTCTAAGCTGACGAAACACATTCGTGTTGGTGCGGCTGATTTCTTCTTGCTGAGCATTGGCGGGTGCCATCATGCAAATAGCTGATATTACAGCACATGCAAGAGTAAGTATGCGAGTTTTCATGTAGGGTTTATTCTAATTGAGAACCGCAATTTACAGCTATCTGAAAGAGATGCCATAAATAAAAAGTCATAAGATTGTCTAAATATTAGCCCAAAGCTGTTTTTGCCCTACTCCAATACTCGTCCATTTCCTTGAGAGGCATTTCGCCTAGATCCTTTCCATCAGCTTTGATGGATGCCTCAAGATGTTGGAAACGTTTGATAAATCTGCGATTCGTTCTCTCAAGAGCTTCATCGGGGTTCACGTCTAAAAACCTTGAGTAATTAATCAGAGCGAAAAGAACATCGCCAAACTCATCTGCGATACGGTCAGATTTATGTTCCACCTCATATGCAAGCTCACCTAACTCTTCATTCACCTTATCTAAGACTTGATCTACGTTATCCCAATCAAAGCCCACTCCCCTCACCTTGTCTTGAATTCTATAAGCTTTTACTAGGCTAGGCAGAGATCGAGGAACACCTTCGAGCACGGACTTATTCCCCTCCTTGAGCTTGAGTTTTTCCCAGTTTGCTTTCACTGTTGCCTCATCATTCGCTTCTACATCACTATATATATGTGGGTGTCGATAAACGAGCTTGTCCGAAATTGAATTGAGGGAATCAGCGATATCCCAACCTCCATCTTCCTCGGGGATTTCAGATCCAAGTTTTGCGTAAAAAACCATGTGAAGAAGTACATCTCCTGTTTCCTTTTTAATTTCCTGAACATCTCCTTCTAGAATGGCATCTGCCAATTCATAGGTCTCCTCAATAGTGAGGTGACGAAGAGATTCGAAAGTTTGCTTTTTATCCCAAGGACATTTTTCACGTAACTCGTCCATGATATCTAAAAGTCGACCGAAAGCTGCTAGTTTTTCCTCACGTGTATGCATGGTGCGAAGATATCATTTTTACTGAAGTTTACATGCTTGTTAAAGATTGGAATTAATCCTTGAATATAAAACTTCAATATGTAAATTTGCTGTATGGAATGGAAAGTAGTTCTCTTGTCTATAGGATTAATCGGAATCGCATTTGCTGGAATCGCAATTAAGTTACTCCTTAAAAAAGATGGGGAATTTGCTGGTACATGTGCCAGCAACAATCCCATGTTCCAAGATGACAGCGGATCGTGTAGCGTGTGTGGGGCAAGACCCTCAGAGCAGTGTCTTAATGAAGACGAAGAAGAAGCTTCTAAAACGGCTTAGTCTAGCCAAGTTATTTTCTCACTCCATCCAGGCGTCGTCCAGAACTCAAATTCTGAGTCTGAGCCTTCTTGATTCATGATGAATAAAGCTTCAATCGGGACTCCCGACCTGACTCCCCTCATCTTCTCAATAAATTCAACACCATCTTCAGGCCCTAGAACCATACATGCCGTAGCATAAGCGTCAGCGATTGCAGCTGAATTTGCCTGAACAGTCACACTTAATAAGCCATTGTAAGACGGATAACCAGTGCGTGGATCTAAAGTGTGGGAATACTTCATTCCATTTACCTCAATAAACTTTCTATAGTTCCCACTTGTACATACTGCAGCATCTTGAACATCAATGATTGCCTGCAGGGGTCTGCCATCAACAAGATCCTGAGCAATGGGTTTATCCACTGCTATTCTCCAAGCTATCCCATTCTTATTCAGCCCCATACACCTCACCTCTCCACCTAGCTCAACCATGGCGTTCTCAACTCCTGCGTCTACAAGTAAATCGACAAGCATATCCACGGTATAACCTTGGGCTATTGCATTAAAATCCAATTGCGAACGGCCTTCACCTTTGCTGATATGTGATTCTACGTATTCCGTCCTCGTCTCTATATCATCAAAGTCTATATTCTCAGTTCTAAATCCCACAAACTTCATGATGCTGTCCACATCTGCTGAATCGACCGTTTCTACATGATTTAAACCAAACCCCCACAAATCAACCAACGGCTTCACCGTTGGATCGAATGCACCATCAGAGTCTCTGTGTATTTCCCAAGTCATATCCCACAGCACAGTCCAAATCTTAGTGTTGTCATAAAACCTAAAAACTGTATCCTCTCGCGAAAATTCATTGATCTGAGAAATCCTTGAGTCTTTTCGCCAAGTATTCATTTCAAAATCCATCACCTCGAGAAGTGAATCAACTGAAAACTTAGAAACTGAATGTTCACTTACATACTTAATCACATAGGTAGTTCCTTGAGCTTCACCAGAAATAATTTGCTCTTCGGCTTCTGAACTACAACCTTCTAAAAACAAAAATGCCAACATACAGGCGACTGTTACAGCCGTTCGCATTTTGGCATTTAAGATCGTTGTCATCATTAATTATCCTCCGAAATCATCAAAAGCAACGTTCTCATCAGGAATACCCCAGTCGTCAGCCATTTTAAGAACAGCTTGATTCATTAAAGGTGGGCCACAGAAATAAAGTTCGATGTCCTCAGGATCATCATGTCCTTCAAGATGGTGTTCGATAACAGCATTGTGAACGAATCCTAAAAACCCATCACCTTCAGAATCATTGTTGTCTTTTTTCTCTACCCAGTTGTCCTCAGGAGCAGGTTCTGAAAGAACAACGTGGAAAGTGAAATTCGGAAACTCCTTTTCGATTTTCTTAAAGTCCTCCAAATAAAAGAGCTCGCGTTTAGAACGTCCTCCATAATAAAATGTCACCTTTCTACCAGTTTTCACAGTATGAAAAAGATGGAAGAGGTGCGAACGCATAGGCGCCATTCCCGCGCCTCCACCTATGTATAGCATTTCAGCTTCTGTTTCTTTAATAAAGAAATCACCATAAGGACCAGAGACTTGAATGTTGTCTCCAGGTTTTAAATTAAATACATATGAAGAGCAAACTCCTGGATTCACTTGCATCCAACCATTTCTATTTCTATCCCATGGTGGAGTAGCAACACGAATATTCAGCATGATGATATTCCCTTCTGCTGGGTGACTGGCCATAGAATAAGCTCTTACAATAGGTTCGTTGTTGGTCATTTTTAAATCCCACAGCGCAAATTTATCCCACTCAGTCTTAAACTTCATGGGATCATCATGGTGATCTGGGTGTGCAGTGACATCAACATCCTTAAAGTCGACAACGATCTCGGGAACATCAATTTGAATGTAGCCTCCCGCTTCGAATTCAAGATTTTCACCATCGGGAAGACGTACAACGAATTCTTTAATGAAGGAAGCCACATTGTAATTTGAAACGACTTCACATTCCCATTTCTGTACGCCGAAGACTTCTTCCGAAATTTGAATTTCCATATCCTCTTTCACCTTCACTTGACATCCAAGACGAAAGTTATTCGCGATTTCTTTTCGTGAAAATGTTGGCTCTTCAGTAGGTAGGATAGAACCTCCGCCCGCATGAACCTGACAAATACACTGTGAACAAGTACCTCCTCCTCCACAAGCAGATGGAAGGAATACCCCATTGTTGCTAAGTACGTTTAAGAGTGTAGATCCACCTTCAACCTCAATCTTCTTGTCATTGTTGATTGTGATTGTAATTAAGCCACTGGGTGAGAGTTTGGCCTTTGCAAAAAGAAGCAAACTCACCAACATAAGTATGAGAAGCAGAAAAAATGCAATTGCTAAAAAAATAGTAGTAGTAGTAGTAGTCATCTATCAGATTTCAATTCCCATAAAACTCATAAAAGCAATGCCCATGAGACCTGTAATAATATACGTAATGCCTAAGCCTTGTAACGGAGCGGGGACATTTGAATAACGTATCTTCTCGCGAATCGCAGCTATTGCAACAATCGCAAGCCACCATCCTACTCCGCTACCTAAACCAAATATTGTTGCCTCTCCTATAGAGGGATACTGACGTTCTTGCATGAAGAGAGCCCCACCTAAGATTGAGCAGTTTACTGCAATAAGTGGTAGGAATATTCCAAGAGCCCCATAAAGAGCAGGCGCAAATTTCTCAACGATCATCTCAACCAACTGTACCATAGAAGCGATTACCGCGATGAACATGATGTAGCTCAGGAAGCTGAGATCAACAGTAGCAAAATCAGGATCTAACCATGCCAAAGCTCCCTCTTGAAGAACGTAGTTTTCTAGTAAATAGTTAATCGGCACCGTAATACCTAAAACGAAAATGACAGCGAGCCCTAGACCATTAGCGGTTTTAACGGTTTTTGATACCGCGAGGTAAGAACACATGCCTAGGAAATAGGCAAAAATCATGTTCTCCACAAAAATACCTTTTACGAAAATGCTGAAATATTCCATTAGTCTTCAATTAAAGCTTCGTTACTTGATCTTTGGATCCATATAATAATTCCAACGACAACAAGGGCCATAGGAGGCAAGATCATAAAGTTGTTATTCTCGTAGAATCCGCCAGATGCAATAAACCAATCTTGTGGTAGAAATTTCACTTGCCCCATACCAGGAAGTGAAATCGCACCCGATCCGAAAATCTCACGAACAATAGAAACAACAAGAAGTACCCAGGCATACCCCATTCCATTTCCGATCGCATCGAAAACAGATGGGCCAGGTTTATTTGCGAGAGCAAATGCTTCAAGACGTCCCATGATGATACAGTTCGTAATAATAAGTCCCACAAAGACTGAAAGCTTCTCACTGATATCAGGCTGATAAGCTTTGAGGACTTCATCCACAATAATTACAAGAGAAGCTACGATTACAAGTTGAACAATGATTCTAATTCGGTCCGGGATAAGGTTACGAAGCAAGGAAACGATGACGTTTCCACTTATCATTACGAACAGTACTGACAAACTCATAATAACGGCTTGTTGCAGCTGAACAGTAATCGCTAGTGCTGAGCATATCCCCAGAACCTGTATCGTTATTGGATTAGAATCGCTGAGTGGATCTTTAAGAAGCTTGCGATTCTTCTTGCTGAATAGCGACTCTCTTTTAGGAGTAGCTAATGAATTATCTGTGCTCATCTTAGTTGGCGCTTGAATTGGTTAAAGACATGAAGTAACGCTGGTAAATGGAGATGGTCCTATCAATCATTTCTCCTACTCCTACAGATGTGATCGTTCCTCCTGTGATTCCATCAACACTGTGCATGTCTTCTATTTTTCTACCACCTTTTATAATGGTAAAATATGGAGATGCCTCTCGAAGCTTTTGTCCCTTAAACTTATCAGAGAATTCGTTGTCTTTTATTTCAGCTCCCAAACCTGGAGTCTCAGTCTTATGATCAAACTTAGCTCCGTAGATCGTATTCATGTCACTTTCAAGTGCCACAAAACCCCAAATCGGCCCCCAAAGTCCAGAACCAACAACAGGTATGACATATACTTTGTCGCCAAGGTCGCTTTCACATACATAAAGGGGGAAACTAAGCTCAGATGCTGGTTTTTTGCTTCTGTAATCTTTCTTCACATCCAAGTTAAATGGGTCTGACGAATCTGCCGGATCAACATTTCCAGATGAGTTATTCAATACAGTTCCTTCAGAATCTATAGATAACCTCTCCTTAACATATATCGGGAAATCAGTTTTTGCATTTTCCCTAGTTGTGGTAACACCTATAGCACCAAGTATATCTACCATTTTCTTGTCTGCCGCATTCTTCTTTTGAAGTGGCTTAAGAGACAGCGAAGTGTAAGCGAGAGCTGTTCCTACGATTAACACCATGATGATGGAAAATAGGAATGTATAACCTGTGTTGTTTTTATTAATTGCCATATCAAATATTCTGAAGACGCTTTTGACGGCGGTTAATGTTTGCTTGAAGAACGTAGTGATCAATCATTGGCGCCATTACATTCATAAATAGAACAGCCATCATTACTCCCTCAGGATAAGCTGGATTGAATACCCTGATCATAATTGACAAAAATCCACCAAGAAAACCGTAGATAATCTTTCCAGTGTTCGTAGATGCAGCTGTAACAGGATCAGTGGCCATGAACACCATACCGAACATGAAACCACCTATCACGATTTGGTGTAAAGGAGCAAGAGTCATGAATGCATTCATTCCCATAAGGTTGAATAGGAATCCCATAAACAGCCCCCCCACAAGGAACGAGGCCATGATGCGAAGACTACCAATTCCAGTAGCAATAAGAATGACTGCTCCGATCAGAATTGCGATCACTGAAGTCTCACCTATTGAGCCTGGAATGTTACCTATAATACAGTTGTGCAGTGAGAACATCCCTCCGTCTGCGAACATTCCCATAATGCCTTGGACTGCGGGGGTATCAATGACTTTCCCTACTGTTCCTGCCAGATGCCCGAGAGCAGTAGCTCCTGTGTGACCATCCACCAACAGATCAGCCCCTTTACTCGATGCAACATCGTGAATCCAAATCTCACCTGACATCTGCTTCGGGTAAGCGAAGAAGAGGAAGGCTCTAGAAGTAAGGGCAACGTTTACAATGTTCATTCCTGTACCACCGAAAACTTCTTTTCCGATTATTACAGCGAAAGCAACAGCTACAGCAACCATCCACAGAGGTACATCTACCGGCATAATGAGTGGTATGAGCATGCCTGAAACGAGGAAACCTTCGTTAATTCCATGACCGCGCTTTGCCGCAAAGTAAAATTCAATTCCAAGACCAACTCCGTAGCTAACCACAATTAGAGGAATGACTTTAATTGCTCCGACAAACATTTTTTCTAAAAGATCGGCGTCTTGACCTATGCTTGCGAAGTATTGGTCTCCGATGTTCCATGTTCCGAAAAGAAGAGCTGGAATAAGAGCAACAATAACTGTAAACATGGTACGCTTAAGGTCGATACCATCACGAATATGTGAACCTGATTTGGTTACGTGACCTGGCGTAAATGTAAATGTCTCGAGGGAATCGAATACCACCCAAAACTTCGACAACTTTCCACCTTCCTCGAAATGCGGCTTTACAGATTCAATGAGTTTATGAAGTGCTTTCATGATTAACCGAGTTCGTTTCTTAGGTTATCTAATCCTTCGCGTACAAGTTTCTGAACTGGAATCTTAGACGTACATCCATACTCGCAAAGCGCGAAATCTTCAGGTGCTACTTCGTAGATACCGAGTTTCTCCATAGAGTCTATATCATTTACGATAATTGACTTGATCAGGTGTTGAGGATAGATATCCATGGGAAATACTTTTTCATATTCGCCAGTAACAACAAATGCTCTCTCCTCTCCTCCCATATTCGTATCGAGATCCCACTCCTTACTCTTAGGCATTAACCAAGTTGGGAATGAATGATTTAAAGAAAAACGTTTTAATCCCAAACCCAACCATCCTTCTGTGATGATGAACTTAGGCTCACTACCTTCAGCAAGAAGAGCGATCGCAGAGTGAAAAGCTCCGATGTAGTCATTCTTGGAAATTTGATCTCCAGTGAGGGGGCTGCCAGAAATCACTCTGACAGAATCACCGTTACTAGCGGCCTCAGGCACGTTTACTATGCTAGAAACAGAAGCGCCAGCTAGGGTTTTTACGTGCTGAGGTGAGGCGCACTCAGATCCACCTACTGCCACAACTTTCGTGGGAATGTACTTCCCAGAAGAGAGCATTGCCCCTAGGTTGGCTACGTCTTGGTATCCTATAGTCCAAACCACCTCTCCCTTACTCAACGGAGCGGTGTGATGAAGCTGAATCCCAACATTTCCAGATGGATGAGGACCTTCAAATTCAGTTATTTCACAGTTTCTAACCCCAGCAAGTGTAGCGTCTAAGTTTTTAATCCCCAAGTGCACACCACCTACGCCACCCAATTTAGCCAATGCGTCGATTCCATTCTGAAAATCTGACATTCTACCTTCTAAAGCAACAGAAGTAGAAGCCGCCAATGGAGAAGAGTCAAAACCACTTACGTGAATAGACCTTGGAGCGTCCTCGGGATTTGCGACAACATCGAATGGACGTTGACGGAAATACGGGAACATCCCTCCTTCTAAAACCCGAGATAAAATCGCGTTCTTATCAGATTGATTCACATCTAAAACACCGAAATCTTTATATACGTTGTTTTCTGACGCATCTATTTCAACGGCAAGGATGCGTCTTTTCGCTCCTCGAACGATTTCCTTAACAGTTCCAGCAACGGGGCTGACAAACTGCACAGAAGGCGTTTTTTTATCGTAAAAAATACAAGTACCAGCTTCGACCACGTCGCCTATGCGAACACAAAGTTTTGGTGTAACACCTGTAAAATCAGGTGGTTTGACAGCATACACGCTCGCAGATGGAGCAGATATTACTGTGTCTGCAGGGCGACCACTCAATCGAATGTCGACACCTTTTTTAATCCGTTGTTTACGGCTCATTCCTTTAGAATTGATTCAATTCGGGGCGCAAAGATAATGCCCTTGGTCTTGAATTTATAATCTGTTGTCAAAACATAAGTTCGAGTTACGAACTTTGGACCATGAGTTATTGTAAAAACAGCAGCATTACTGTCATACTTGTTATTGTTTCGTCTGTAAATATGTTGGGCCAAATAGTCGGCTTGAATGAAACGGCAATGGGCCTTGCGTCCGTGACCCTCCACCCTAAAGACTTAGCCATCTCTCCCCCATTCGTACCACTCCAAGGAGGAGTTCTTACCTTAGGATTTGACGACTTGAGAGCTGACTACACAACATATTATGTTCGTGTCAGACACTGTACCCACGATTGGTGGTACAGCGACTTGCATCCCAGCGAATACATAGACGGGTTTTTCGATGTGGTTATTGATGACATGGAGGACAGCTTCGGCACCAAAGTGAATTACACTCACTATACAACAGACATTCCGAGAGATGATATGATTGTTACCCGCAGCGGCAATTATGTTTTAGAAGTATTCAACCCTGAGAACCCAGATGAGATTGTGATTTCGAGGCGATTTGTATTGTTCGAAGACCTTTGCTTTGTGGAGGCTGTGGTTAGAGAGCCTGCAGATGTCGCCCTTCGCAGAACTCACCAAGACATAACATTTGTGGTTACGGAGGACAATTACACCTTCCTCGACCCTTACAGCGACTTGCATACTGCTGTTCTTCAAAATGCGCGTTGGGACAACTCCATGAGCGACCTACCGCCGAAGTACATCAAAGGCAAAGAAATTGAATTCACTCAGGTGGGGTATGTTTTTCCCGGTGGAAACTCATATCGATTCGCCGACCTTAAAAGTTTAAGCTACACAGCCAGAGGAGTAGCGGGGATCTCTGAGGGAGACTTAACATTCCACCATCTTCTCGAACCCAGCCCAAGAAGAACATACACCTACTACTCATCACAGCCAGACATCAACGGGGCGTTTGTAATATCTAACGACAGATATGAGATACATACAGGAAGTGACTATACGATGACTCATTTCACTTTGCCCATGCCATATGAATTGCACGAAAGACAGGTCTATATTTTCGGGGAGTTAAGCAATGGGAAATATCTACCAACACATCGAATGAAATGGAACGAGTCGAAATCTGCCTATGAATCTAAGCTTCTTTTAAAACAGGGATACTACAACTTCATTTATCTCGTTAAAGACGCTAACGCACGAGAAAGTGAAATTGGAATGACGGCAGACATAGAAGGCAACCACTTTGCGACAGACAATCTATACACTATTTTTGTATACTACGCGGACTTTGAAGGCTACGATAGAGTTGTCGGATTTGCACAGTGGAATAACGATCCTCAATAACAATGAAAAAACCATATACAGTTTTTATCACAGGAGCTTCGGAAGGAATTGGAGCGAGTATTGCAAGGACTTTATGTAGCAATGGTCTCAATGTTTTTGCTTTTGCTAGAAGAGAGGCCAAACTACATGATTTAAAAACATCGTGCTCAAATATGAGCGGAAACTTGGATTTTTTTGCTGGTGACGTTACCTCTAACGATGACTTACAAAAAGCAAGCAATTTGTGCTTATCTAGATTTAGCAATCTTGATATATTAATACCTAACGCAGGGATAGGGTTTTTCAACCCGCTTCATAAGGGGAGTATCAAAGAATGGGAGTTAATGGTAGATGTAAATGTCACAGGTGTGCTGAGAACAATCCACGCTACCCTGCCGCACCTTGTAAAATCAAAAGGCCACATCATAAATATCGGGTCTGTGGCTGCACGCAATGTGTTCCCTGATAGCGGGGTTTATTGTGCTACAAAACATGCTGTTTTGGCCATCAGTGAATCCTTAAAAATAGAGTTTGCAGATCGTTTGGCAATTACTACGATAAATCCTGGATCAGTAGATACAGCATTTATTGAGAAAACGAACAACGAAGAACTTAAGGAAAAGTACAAACCAACCTTCGCCTCAGGCATGAATCCTGAATTTATTGCAAAAGCGGTATTACAGGCAATCGAAGCAAATGGAAGTGGCATTTATAGTGAGATTACACTAAGACCAGACCGCCGCAATTAATCGTACTTTTGCACTGCTATTTGCATTTGAAACACCCCTATGCCCACTATAAAAGACGAAATCTCTAAGAGGCGAACATTCGCCATCATTTCTCACCCTGACGCGGGGAAAACTACTTTGACTGAGAAATTTCTTCTTTTCGGGGGAGCTATTCAGACTGCTGGTGCTGTGAAAAACAACAAAATCACAAAGACAGCGACGTCTGACTTTATGGAAATTGAGAGACAGAGGGGGATTTCTGTAGCCACCTCCGTCATGGCTTTCAACTACAAAAACATATTGATCAACCTCCTCGACACACCTGGTCACAGGGATTTCGCTGAGGACACTTACAGGACGCTTACAGCTGTCGACAGCGTTATCCTCGTGATTGACTGTGTGAAGGGGGTGGAAGCCCAAACAGAGCGACTTATGGAAGTTTGTCGCATGCGCAACACCCCAGTAATCGTTTTCGTAAACAAGATGGACCTTGAGGGCCAGGATCCTTTTGATTTGCTTGATGAATTGGAGGAAAAGCTTGGTATACACGTTAGACCTCTAAGTTGGCCTATCAGCGGAGGAGCAACATTCAAAGGAGTTTACAACCTGTACGATCACAATGTGAGATTATTCCAAGCTGACAAGACGAAGATGGCAAAAGAGGTGTTTGCGATTAAGGACCTTGCTGACGAATCACTCGACACCCTCGTCGGAGAACATGCAGACCAACTCCGAGAAGATATCGAACTTATTGATGGAGTGTATGACGAGTGGGATCCCCAACCTTATTTAGATGCAGATGTAGCTCCCGTATTTTTCGGCAGTGCGGTGAACAATTTCGGGATACAGGAGATGCTTGATACATTCATAAAGATCGCACCTGACCCGAGCCCGATTGAAACTAGCACAAGAATAGTACACCCTGAAGAAGAGAGTCTTACGGGCTTTATCTTCAAGATACACGCGAACATAGACCCCAAGCACAGAGACAGGATTGCATTCATGAGAATCTGCTCTGGCAAGTTCCAGCGCAACACCTTTTACAAACACACTAGGCTGGGAAAACGACTCAAGTTTTCCAACCCAGTAACCTTCCTCGCTAAAGACAAAAGCCTTGTTGAAGAAGCTTGGCCCGGAGATGTTGTAGGTCTTTACGATACTGGAAACTTTAAGATTGGTGACACGCTCACTGAGGGTGAAGATTTACAGTTCAGAGGCATTCCAAGCTTCAGCCCTGAGATCTTTAAGGAACTTGTGAATAAGGACCCCATGAAGAGCAAGCAGTTAGAAAAAGGCATTAAACAGCTCACAGACGAGGGTGTCGCCCAACTCTTTATTCGCGAAGCTGGAAAAAGGAAAATCGTTGGAACGGTGGGTGAGCTTCAATTTGAGGTTATTCAATACAGATTAGAGCACGAGTATGGTGCCAAATGTGAATTCCAGCCCAAACCTTATCACAAGGCTTGTTGGCTCGTTTCAGATAACGAAGAAAGATTGGGAGAGTTCAGACGTATAAAGTCTAACGATATCGTCCGTGACAAAGACGACAACGAAGTTTACCTCGCTCCTTCTCCTTTCCTATTGCAGATGGAAATGAATAACTTTCCGGAAATAACCTTCCACGTTACCAGTGAGTTTAAAACGGAACAGGTTTAAATGAAACACAGATGACCCTCAAGCAAAAGGCTATATATCTCATGACTTTAGGTTTTTTTCTACTAGGACTTAACCTTACAGCCCAAACAGACTCTACCACCGTTGCCCAAGAAGTCGTACAGGTGAGCGGCCTCGTAGTGACTGGCGACTCCCTAATGCCCCTTCCTTTTGCGACAGTGTTTCGCATAAGAGACTCAAGGGGAACGATGACAGACGCCAGAGGATTTTTCTCAATACCAGTTCTTGAAGGTGACACCATTCGATTTTCCAGTACCGGGTACATCCCTAGAGATGTAATCATCCCCAACGGAGGCTATAAAAACAGACTCAGCCTAGTACAACCAATGGGCCGAGATACCGTTATGGTGAACGAAGCATACATCTACCCTTGGCCTTCACGAGAGACCTTTAAAAGAGAGTTTATGGCTCTAGGTCTTGATGAAACGGCCTTCAACATAGGCCAACAAGCCATCGACCCTTTCGATATCTACGACAGACTGATAGACGTGGGGCTTGATGGGCAGGCAGCGTCCTCCTTAGAGCTAAGACAGATGTCCTTAGAGTACGCATCAGCAGGATCTATACCGACGACCAACCTACTCAATCCTTTAGCTTGGGCTCAATTCCTTCGCGCTTTGAAAAATGGTGATCTGGGGAAAGACTGATTTTTGATGAGACGGCTCAAGAACATATTTATTATTTTGAGCGCTGTATTTTGCTGGACTGGATCTTTAAACACATTGTTTTCTCAGGAGTCCAAAACTGAATACGTCGTAACTGGGCATATTAGAGGAAGCGAGGGAGAGCACCTTCCCGGGGCCTCTTTAACTGCCCTGCAAAATTCCAGACTCGGAGTATCTACTGATGAGCTAGGGTATTACAGACTTACTCTACCCTCCTCAGGGCCTTGGACATTGCGATGCTCCATGACTGGATACACGTTACAGGAAATTAAGCTAGATTTCGGAAATAAAACAACACTTAACCTTCAGATTACGCTAGAAAGCACGGTACACGTGGGTGTAGCGGAAGTCTCGGAACAAGGAAGAGGAAACGTATCAATTAAGAGAATAGACCCAAGGATAGCAAATCGGATTCCCTCACCTCGAGGCACCGTGGAAGACGCTCTACTACAAGCCCCTGTAAATTTCACGTCTGAGCTTTCGAGTTCGTACAATGTTCGAGGAGGAAGCTTTGACGAAAACTTGGTTTACGTAAACGACATTGAAGTATACAGGCCGTTTCTTGTTAGAAGTGGACAACAAGAGGGACTAAGCTTTCCTAACCCAGACATGGTGCAGAGGATAAGATTCAGTGCTGGCGGATTCGAAAGTAAATATGGAGATAAGCTAAGCTCAGTACTTGACATACACTATCGCAAACCCACGAAACGAAAAACTCAGGTTACAGCAAGCTTGCTCGGTGGGCAAATACAACACGACGGTCTAACCTCAAATGGAAAAGTTCGTATAAATTCTGGACTTCGATACAGAAACAACTCATATATCTTGGGAACCCTTGACGAAACAGGTGAATACAATCCTACTTACTTAGACGCTCAAACCTACATTACCTGGGATCCTGATGGTTATGGACCATGGGAAATTCAGATACTGGGCATCTATGGACAGAATGATTTTCAATTTATTCCACAAACGCGGGAGACTGATATCGGGACGATTAATGACGCTATTCGTTTGAAAATATTCTTTGATGGAAAGGAGGAAACTTCATACCAAACCGGCTTCGGAGCTCTTGCTTTCGAGCGCGTTACAGAAACTTCAAGATTGAGATGGATAAACTCCATTTTCAGAACTGTGGAGCGCGAGTCATTCGATATATTAGGTGCATACTGGCTAGATCAATTGGAACTTGATCCTGGGTCGGACGAGTTTGGAGAGTCCGCAAACAATCTCGGTGTGGGCGGGTTTTTAAACCACGCTCGAAATCAACTTGATGCAACTGTAGTGTCCTCTGCACTAAAGGGTTCTGTAGACTTGAATAAAGGAAAGCATTATATTGAATGGGGTGCAAAAGTGTCTGCTGAAATAATTAATGACGATCTATCTGAGTGGTCATTTGTAGACAGTTCGGGGTACATCTCTCCTCACCCACAAGACAATGTGGGATACTTAAATGAAGACGAGAGACCATTTCAGCCACTCACTTTCGACAACGTAATTCGAACAACTAACCATGTGTATTCAAATAGGGTTACCGGATACATACAAGATACTTGGTCTGTCGATCTCGAGAAAGGAACTATAAATTCTAATTTGGGAGCCCGCTTCCACTTCTGGAATTTACACATCTATGACACACCTACAGATCACTCTCGCAACCACCTTGTTGGTGGCCCGAGGGCTCACATTAGCTATACGTCGAAAAATAAACCCCTTACGATTTGGTCTTTAGCTGGAGGATATTACTGGCAACCTCCATTCTACAGAGAGATGAGAGCCATTGACGGATCCGTCAACCCTGACATCCTTCCACAAAAAGCCATCCACGCCGTGGCAGGAGTCGACCACCTTTTCGAGATGTACACGCGTACATTTAAATTTGTGGGAGAATTGTATTACAAGGATTTAGACCAAATCATTCCCTACGAAGTCGAGAATGTACGCCAGAGATACTACGCAGTAAACAACTCTAGCGGATACGCCACAGGGATAGACCTCATGCTGAACGGAGAGTTTATTGACGGTATTCAGAGCTGGATGCGAGTTAGCGCTTTGAAAACTGAGGAGGATATTTCGGACGATTTCTATATCGAACTCTACAACGATGAAGGCATCAGAATAATCCCTGGCTACACTTGGAATGACGTAGCTGTAGACACAGTCCTTATTGAGCCTGGATTTATCGCCAGACCAAGCGACCAAAGAATCTCAGTAAGCCTACTCTTCCAAGACGAGATGCCTAAGAACCCTGACTACAAAGTGCTTCTGAGCTTGTTTTTCGGGTCAGGCCTCCCCTATGGCCCACCCACAATGAATCGGTATGAAGACGTTCTGAGAACTCCCGCATACAGAAGAGTGGATTTGGGCTTCTCGAAAGAACTACTTACATCAGACAAATACATCGATAAAAACGGATATATTTCCCTTGAAGTATTTAATATATTGGGGATTAACAACACGATTAACCACACATGGATAGAAGATGTCAATGGCCGACTTTACGCTATCCCTAATTTCCTTACTGGGAGAAGACTGAACCTGAAGCTTCATTTAGAGTTTTAAAACATGAGAACTCCAGCATATATATGTATTCTAAGCACCCTATTTGCTTTGACTGATATTTCTGAAGCGACAGCTCAAGAACAGTATACTTTACAGGGAGATGCAATCGCCACAGGCAGCAATTGCTATCAACTCACAGATGCTCTACCTAACGAAATAGGTGCTGTTTGGTACGATGAAACAATCAATTTAGAACAGCCTTTTCAACTTCAGTTTAAGATGAATTTTGGGACCAACAATGGAGCTGGCGGCAGCTCGAACCCCGGGGCTGACGGGATGATGTTCGTGATGCAAACAGATGGCCCCTCAGCGCTAGGACTTCCGGGTGAAGGCTTAGGCTTTGCTGGTTTTGCTCCGAGTTTAGGAATCGAGTTTGACACCTATTGGAATCAGAATATGGGAGATATCACAGCTGATCATATTGGCATTATGACGAACGGAAGCGTAAACCACAACCTAGCGACTTCACTTGCTGGGCCGGTGACAGCTACTTCTGAAAGTACGGATATTGAGAATGGGGAGGATTATGCTGTAGAGATCGTTTGGGATCCTGCAGAGCAGAATATAGAGGTGTACTTCGATTGCGAATTTCGCCTTTCTACAAACGTGGATTTAATCAACGACATCTTCGAAGGAAATACGATAGTGACCTGGGGATTCACCGCAGCTACAGGTGGGGCCAACAACGTGCAGACTGTTTGCTTGTATGAAAATGCTACCCCTACTGGAGATGTTATTCTATGTCTAGGCCAAACCACACAACTTATCGCCCCCGGCGACCTTAGCCAGCCCTTCAGCTGGGAACCAGCCGATTTTCTAAGCGACCCCAATATTTACAACCCCACCGCATCACCCATCTCTACCCAAGTATATACAGTCACTTACACGGATTTTTGTGGCGACATACAAACCACGAGTGTCGAGGTTTTTGCAGAACCCTTAGAAGTGGAAATTACAACCGATTACGACATCCTAGACTGCATTAACACCTCCTCAACTTTACTTGCGAGCTCCAATTTCCCTAGCGGAGTCAACTTCTCCTGGGAGGTCGCCGGTGAGGGGAACATCACAAGCTCCAACGATTGGGAAGCCGAGGTAAACGAAGCTGGAACTTATCAAGTTAACGCCTCCTTTGATGACGGGGCATGTACTGCCGAAGAAACCTACACACTAGAAATCGACACCATTCCCTTCACCGCCGATGCCGGTCCAGATGGAGTCATCAACTGCTACGAACCCACAACGGTTCTTCTTGGTGGAAGTGAGGGTGAGAACGCTGATTATTTTTGGACTACATCTGAGAACGGTGCTTTATTCGGAAACAACAACATCGCCCAACCGACAGCTATCGCTGGAGGCGTCTACGAGTTAACTGTAACTAACCCCCTCAACGGATGCATCTCCTCAGACGACATGGTGTTGGCGGCCGACTTCACCGAACCAGAAATATTACTGGGACAGCCTGACGGCATGATCAACTGTGACAATCTGTCCGTCAATATATTAGGCACTGAGATTTATCCCGATGGGTATACCAGCATCATAGAGTGGTCATGGTCTGAAGGAGAAGGCACTCTACTCGATCCGACAGACGACCAACCCACGGCTCTTCTCCCTGGCGACTACCTCCTCACCGTCACCTTCCTTGAAACAGGATGCTCTACTGTGGCGAACTCTGTGGTTACAGTAGAAGAAGATGACAGCTCCTTCATTGACATTTCCAGCCTTACCGTTCCTAACGTCCTAACTCCAGGAACGAGCAACGGATTCAACGACTACCTCACCCCCTTCCTCAAAGATCTTCCAGAGGTAAGCGCTCTGTCTATTTTAGACGTCTACAACCTGAAGATTTTTAATCGTTGGGGAATCCTCGTGTTTCAAAATAACGGTCTGCCTTTGGCTTGGGATGGCAGGGCTAATGGGTCGCTTTTAAGCCCTGGCTCATACATGATTATGCTTGATTACATGTATTTATGTGATGAAGTCCAAACTGGATCTCACATTGGCCCACTAGAAATCATCTACTAACCTCTAATCACAGGTTAGCCCGATATTTTCGCGAGAAACTCATCCTCGCTCAGCATCTCCACCCCAAGCTTCTCAGCTTTCTCCTTCTTGCTGGGCCCCATCTTATCTCCCGCAACAACAAAGGCAGTCTTCTTAGATATCGTGGAACTCACTTTCCCGCCGTGTTTTTCTATCAACTTCTTTATTTCTGACCTGTCGTGGTGTTCGAAAACCCCACTTACGACGATCGCTGCGCCATCTAAAGTATCTGTCGCCCCTTCTATTTCTTCGACGTGAAATTGTAGGCCAGCTTTTTCAAGTTTTTCAATCAATTGCAAGTGTCGAGGTTGGGACAAATAGTTGATTAAACTCTCAGCTATCCTCTCTCCTATTTCGTCTATTTCCACTAAGGCTTCTTTATCTGCGGACATGATAGCTCTCATGCTACCTAAAGAGCGCGCCAACTTTTTTGCGACAGTCTCCCCGACATATCTAATCCCTAGACCAAACAAGACTCTCTCAAATGGTATCTCCCTACTATCTTCAATCCCTTTCAGAAGCTTCTTCACAGATATATCAGCCATCCTATCTAAGGGCAAGATGTCTTCAGCTCTTAAATCGTACAGCGATCCCGGATCGACCAACAACCCGGCTTCGACTAATTGAATGACAGTTTCTGCACCGAGTCCATTTATATTCATAGACTTACGGCTTATGAAATGGACGATGCGTCCTGACACCTGTGGCGGACATGATTCTGCATTGGGGCAGTAATGTGCTGCCTCGCCCTCTTCTCTTACGAGCTCAGCCCCACACTCTAAACAATTCGTGGGAAAGCTGTCAAGCGCAGAACTGAATAAATCAACTCCTACACCCCTCATGCTCTCATCTACCCCTACTATTTTTGGGATTATTTCTCCACCTTTTTCAATGTACACATAATCTCCGGGGATAAGTCCGAGACGAGAAATCTGGTCTGCATTGTGAAGTGTCGCTCTCTTCACGGCAGTACCTCCTAATTGTACCAACTCCAAATTCGCCACTGGAGTCACCGCCCCAGTACGCCCCACCTGATATGTAATCTCTTTTAACTTCGTCCTCACTCGCTCCGTCTCAAATTTGTAGGAAATAGCCCAACGTGGGCTTTTAGACGTGAGACCTAAGCGCTCCTGCTGATCGTACTTATCTACCTTGATGACTACACCATCTATCGCAAATGGCAATTCACGCCTTGACTTATCCCAAAACTTGATAAACGCCATCACCCCCTGAGCATCCCTACTCGTAGAAATCATATTCTCAGAATTGTGTGGCACCCTGAAACCCCACAATCCTGCTTTCGATACGGCCTCGCTGTGAGTTTGCGCTTCGCCTTTAGCTAAAACGTTATACATCATACAATCGAGTTTCCGTTTCGCCACCTCACGGCTATCCTGTAACTTCAAAGATCCAGAGGCAGTATTCCGTGGGTTTGCAAACTGCGTTTCTCCCGATTCTTCTCTTAGCTCGTTCAGCTCATTAAACGCCTCAAATGGGTAAAATATCTCACCGCGAATCTCTAATTTCTGAGGAGCACCCTTTTGCAAAAGCAATGGAATCGTCCGTATCGTCTTCACGTTAGCTGTGATATCTTCACCTTCAGATCCGTCACCACGAGTTAAAGCCCTAATCAACCTGCCGTTTTCGTATTGCAAGCTTATCGCTACTCCATCGTATTTAAGCTCCATGACATACACAACCTCCTCACCTTCTAGGCCTTTTCCTACTCTGGTCATCCATTGCTCCACCTCCTCCTGATCGTATGTGTTCGCGAGGGACAACATGGGGGTTGTGTGCTCCACTTTTTCAAAGCCATCCACGGGATCACCACCCGGTCGTTTTGTGGGCGACAAATCATCATCGAATTCTGGGTGAGATTGCTCGAGCTTCTCAAGCACTTTCATTAGCACATCAAACTCCTTGTCAGAAATAATAGGATCTGCTAAATTGTAATACCTGTGATTGTGGTCGTGAAGGTCAGCCCTCAACCCTTCTATCCTTTCTCCTATATTTTTAGATGTGTTTTTAGACATTTTTCACAGCTATTACATGCCTGTTTTTTCCTTGCATATCTACTAATATCTCAACAGTAGAAAACCCCATTCCAGACACAATCAACTCCTTCACATCTTCCGTAAAATCCTCATGACACTCCACCGCCATCAACCCTCCGGGCAACAATACCTCACTTTTACAGTGATTTATAATCGCTTGGTAAAATCTCAGTGGCTCAGAATCTGGTACGAACAGAGCCATAGACGGCTCATGGTCAACAACTGTCGAGGACATTGATTTCTTTTCAATAGAAGGGATATACGGCGGGTTAGAAATGACCGCATCAAACGACTGACCTTTAAAAGGTGCCTCAGAAAGTATATCTGAACATTCAAACGCTACTTTAAAATTGTAAGACTCCGCATTCTTCGAAGCCACTTTCAATGCGGACTCTGAGAAATCTGTTGCAAAAACCTCCGCCTCAGGCATCCTGTTTTTCAAAGACAAAGCGATACATCCTGATCCCGTTCCTATATCTATCACCCTACCGTTAAACCCCTTCCCTAATCTTTCTACTAAACCAAATACAATCTCTTCTGTCTCTGGCCTGGGAATTAAAACATTAAAATCCACAAAAAGATCTAACCCATCGAAATGGGCACTTTTTAACACATACTGAACTGGCTTCCCTTCCGCCAGACCTTCTCCTATTAATGCTAACCTGTCAATTAAAGATTCTGAGTATTTAAAGCCTTCCATCATCCTTTCTCCTCGACCTTTTTGAGATACGAAGTCTAAGCATATCTCCACTACTGGCAACGCCTCACCCTTTTCTACACCAGAATTTATTCTTTGGACGAACCAGTCCCGAATCGATGTCTCGTCGTTCGTTATAGGCCATGGGCCTCCCCCTCTTTCTACCCGATTAGCCATGGAGCTATTCATTCACCTTTCTTAATACGATATAACCCCAAGGGGCTACAATCCCATCTTTTCCAACTCCCTTACTTATCGCAGGCTCAAACGTCCCCTCTGGCATATTCACGCTTAAGAAAGCAGGCTCGTTACTAAGGTTGAGAATCACGACTACTTGGCTTTCAGCTTTTGACTTCGTAAATCCAAAAAATCTTTCTGGCGACTCACACTCTAAAAGCACCGGGAAACCTCCAAACTCCCCATTCCAAAGCGCCTCCTCTTCGTGATGAAGGGTATTGATCGAAAGGTAAAAATCCGACTTTGAATAATCCCCCCACTCAACTGTATCCTTTTCGAAAAAACGAAGGCGCTTATCTAAACCAGCCTCTTGGCCCGAGTAAATCAAAGGCATATCGAACAAAGTAGCTGAGAGCACTACCATCGCATCTGCTGCTTCTCCATATCTCTCAGATATCGTCCCATTCCATGAATTCTCATCGTGGTTCGTTGCGAAACCCATCCGATAGGCATCAGCTGGGAATTTGTAATATTCCTCACTCAGGTACTCCCTTAAAACAGACACCTCTGCACGGCCTTGGGCTATTTCATTTGTCAAGTGGTGGTAATGCCAGGCGTAGCTCATATCGAAAGCCCTGTTGTGGTGAATAGGCTGATCTGCTTCAGCTAGCATAAACACATCTGGCTTCACAATCTCCAACCTTCTTCTTGCCATTTCCCAAAACGCTACTGGCACCTTTTCCGCCACATCACACCTAAATCCATCCACGTCACATTCTTCCACCCAAAACTCCATAGCGCTAACCATTGCTTCATAAAGACCATTCTGCACTCCGTTAGCCCAATCGAGCTGTGTCACATCCCACCAATCCGTACCTGTTGGCGGTTGTAAATTACCGGACGAGTCTAATAGATAATATCCTCTGTGACTTTGAGTCCATTCACAATCGAACGCGCTGTGATTCGCTACCCAGTCAAGTATCACTCTCATCCCCAATGCATGGGCTTGAGATACCACCGATTTCAATTCCTCTAAGGTTCCGTAATCTGGATTCACCGCCATGTAATCCCTCACGCTATACGGACTCCCTAGGCTCGAGCTCCCCATTTCCGCGATGTAGTTGTCGCTGTTTTCTCCACCTTTCCTATTTACTTCCCCTATCGGATGTACTGGCATTAACCACAGGATATCCACCCCCAACTGCTGCAATCTGGGCAGATCTTTCGCGAATGCCTCAAATGTCCCTTCAGCAGTGTGCTGTCTCAAATTCACCTCATATATAGTTGCATTTTTAGACCAATCCCCATGCTTCAACACATCCTCAGTATCTCCAGATCCTAAAACTACCGATGGCGTACTCGCATTCTCTACACTTCCGCACGCCGCCATAGTTAGTACGCTTATAAATAGAATGGATTGAGCAACTGTTTTCATGATTCTTTTTTTTTTAAAACAAGCTCCCCTGCCCGTCTTCATCAACATCTGACGCTTTATGCCTTTTTATCACAAGCTTCACCTCAACGGGCTTTGCTTCTTCTGGGACAAATTCCAATGGATTTGGGACAGAAGGCTCTTCTACCGGCTCGACAGATTCGTCCGCAGATTCGTCCGCAGATTCGTCTTCCACATCATCAAGTTTACGGGCCTCCAGGACCTCAGATGCAGCTGAGTCCTCTAACTCCGAATTAACTGGCTCTAAAACGACCTCTGTAACTGGCAGAGTACTGAGCTTATTACCAAGAGCTCGAACTCCTTTTAAAATGATAAATCCTCTAAGGTCGACAATCTCATCTTCCTTATCACGAGAATGCTTGAACCTCCTATTAAATTTCACACGTGCCTGGGGATGATACAAAGATGTTGCAAAAGCGAGTTTGCTATCCTCATGATCACCTATAAACCCAGCCGGTTTAACAGACATCTCTGGCAAGAACCTCTTCACATACCAATCCTGTTTTTCTCCGTCATAGTAAACGACCGATACAGGTCTCTCTTCATCCCATTTCTCAACAGAGAACATCTTGTCATCGAAGTGCGTGCTGAAATCGAAACTTGTTAGAGAATACACTCCATCCGACTGCAGAGCCATAACCTTATCCTCGGCATTGAACTCGCCTAAGAACGTCCCTCTACCATCGCCATTCATCCTCCTTACAGTCTCATCATACCAAACTTTGCGCGCGCCCAAAGTCGACACTCCCTCCTCTTTCAACTCTATCCTCTTTACCTCGAATTTCGAAACAATATTTCCACCAGCTCCACGACCCTTAATTGCAATGTCTGAGAAATTTACCTCAATTTTCAAGCGCTTCAACCTCGCTGACTGCTTGAGCAGCACGTTTACTACCTCAGCTTCTCCATTTCTGTTTGCGGTGAAGTATAGCACCCTGGATTTCGCGGTTCCTTTCGTAATGGGATACTCTCTATCTCTTGTGATAGACATCACATTGAACCTCTTCACCATACTCCTTCCAGAACTTCCGTCTAAATAGATTGCATTATAAGTCGTTCTTATATCTCCCTTCTTCCAAATAGCTACGTGAATAATATCTTTTCCGAAGAACGCCTTTTGTGAAATTTTACTCACCTGCATGATACCGTCCTTACGGAATACGATTACATCGTCTATGTCGCTACAATCACAAATAAACTCGCCTTCTTCTCGCTTGAGGCCAGTTCCGACAAAACCCTCTTCTTTTTGGACATAAAGCTTCGCATTTGCAACAGCGGCCTTCGTCCTGTCAATAGTATCGAAAGTCCTCAGTTCTGTCTTACGCTCACGACCCGCGCCGTACTTCTTCTTCAAATTCTTAAACCAGTCCACTGTGAACTCCGTGAGTGTGGCAAGGTTTTCTTTCACCTTAACGATACTTTCCTCGAGTCCAGCAATTTTCGAATCGGCCTTGAAGGAGTTAAACTTAGAAATACGTTTAATTCTTATTTCTGTGAGTCTTGTCACATCTTCGTCTGTAACAGCTCGAAGAAGCAGCTTTGTGTGGGGCTTTAATCCGGCGTGAATCGTTTCTAGTATCGCCTCCCAAGTTTCACACTCTTCAATATCTCGGTAAACTCTCTTTTCTATGAATATTTTCTCGAGAGAAGAGAAATGCCATGTTTCTTGAAGTTCGCCAAGCTCTATTTCAAGCTCACGACCTAAAAGATATTTCGTTCGCTCTGCTGAAGTCTTTAAAATCTCTGTTACTCCTATAAATTGTGGTTTATCGTCTAGGATTACACACGCGTTAGGCGCTATAGACACTTCGCAATCTGTAAAGGCATAAAGAGCGTCCAACATTTTATCAGGTGAAACGTTATTGGCAAGGTGGACAACGACCTCTACGTCTTTTGCTGTGTTATCTTCAACTTTCTTAACCTTAATTTTCCCCTTCTCATTCGCCTTCAAGATGCTATCTATGAGTGAGCTTGTGGTTACTCCAAAGGGGACTTCCTTTACCACAAGGGTTTTGTTATCGAGCTTGTCGATTCGGGCGCGAACTCTTACTCGGCCTCCTCTGAGACCATCATTGTAAAGCTCCACATCAGCCATGCCCCCTGTCGGAAAGTCTGGGACGAGTGTAAATCTCTTTCCCTCTAGGGTAGCGATGCTTGCGTCTATAAGCTCGATGAAATTGTGGGGGAGAATTTTGCACGCCAGTCCCACCGCGATTCCTTCTACTCCTTGAGCAAGCAGAAGCGGGAATTTTACCGGCTCGGTCTCTGGTTCTTTGTTACGTCCATCATAAGAAGCTAGCCACGTTGTAGTCTTGTGGTTAAATAGTACTTCTGTTCCGAATTTACTAAGGCGTACTTCGATATAACGAGCAGCAGCTGCTCTATCACCCGTGAGGATGTTACCCCAGTTTCCTTGACAATCGAGAAGAAGATCCTTTTGGCCTATTTGAACCATGGCATCACCTATAGAAGCATCCCCGTGAGGATGGAACTTCATCGTGTTACCAATTACGTTCGCTACCTTGTGATAGCGGCCATCATGCATCTCATCCAAGGAATGAAGAATACGGCGTTGCACCGGCTTGAGACCATCGTACTGATGAGGCACCGCACGCTCTAAAATTACGTAAGAGGCATAATCGAGAAAGTACTCGTTGTACATCCCCTGCACGTGAACTACCCTATCCATTTCACCTGATTCTATCCCTGTGCCATCTTGCTCGTTTTCACCATGGCTTTCACTCTGGTTGTCGTCTATCACGTTTTCGTCGTTATCTATCATACCTCTAATGCTTCTTCAACATCATCAACAACATCATCAACAACATCGCCTTCAACATCCTCATCAGAATCCTCATCAGAATCGTCATCAGGGTCGTCCTTGTCTACTCGAAGGTTTTCGATAATGAATTTTTGTCTGTCTGGCGTGTTTTTACCCATGAAGAACCCTAGCATTTCCTGGATATTTGCTTCACGCCCTATTACCACCGGGTCAATGCGCATATCATCTCCGATAAAGAAACTGAACTCATCGGGACTGATCTCTCCAAGCCCCTTAAATCTAGTTATCTCAGCCCTCTCACCACATTTTTTCATTGCTACTTTTTTCTCAGACTCGTCATAACAGTAATGAGTTTCTTTCTTATTACGCACTCTGAAAAGCGGAGTTTGCAAAACATATAAGTGACCTTTCTTTACTAAATCCGGGAAAAACTGGAGGAAAAATGTAATCAGGAGTAGGCGAATATGCATTCCATCGACATCGGCGTCTGTCGCAATCACAACTTTATTGTATCGAAGATCATCAATGCTCTCCTCAATGTTCAGGGCGGCTTGGAGAAGGTTGAACTCCTCGTTTTGGTACACAATTTTCTTAGTTAACCCGAAGCAGTTTAATGGCTTTCCCTTCAGCGAGAACACAGCCTGAGTAACTACATCCCTCGCCTTTGTAATCGAACCCGAAGCTGAATCACCCTCAGTAATAAAGATCGTTGAGTCCTCTCTGCGGTCTTTCTTCTCGTTTAAGTGAGCCCTGCAATCGCGGAGCTTCTTGTTATGGAGAGAAGCCTTCTTTGCTCTTGCTCTTGCGAGCTTCTTAATGCCAGCAAGGTCTTTCCTTTCACGCTCGTTTTGAAGAATCCTCGTCTGAAGAGCTTGAGCTACCTCAGGGTTTCTGTGTAGGTAGTTGTCCAGCTCCCTTTTCAGGAAGTCGAACATAAAGCTTTTTAATGTAGGGCCTTTGGGGCCCATATCGCTGGAACCGAGTTTGGTTTTCGTTTGAGATTCAAAAATGGGTTCCTCAACCTTTACGCTGATAGCTGCCACGACCCCAGAACGAACATCCCCGGTGTCGTAATCTTTACCGAAGAAATCTCTCACCACCCTCACGTATGCCTCCCTGAATGCCGCCTGATGAGTACCACCTTGAGGGGTATACTGACCATTCACAAAACTTTGAATATCCTCACCATAAGTCTCAGAATGAGTCACAGCAAGTTCTATATCGTCAGCTTTTATATGGATGATTGGGTAGCGAGGGCTACCGTCCATGGAAGACTCTAGAAGATCTAGTAAACCATTGTCACTCTTATACTTGTCGCCATTTAAGTAAACTGATAGTCCAGTATTTAAATACACGTAATTCCAGAGAAGCTTTTCCACATGCTCCATCCTGTACTTGTATCCTTTGAAAACACTCTCATCAGGTCGGAAAGTGATCTTAGTACCATTGCGACTCGTGGTCGCCTCCTGGTCTTTATCTTCAGTAACCTCACCAATACAGAAGGTCGCGCTCTTGCATTCCCCTTCCCTAAAGCTCTCCACTTTGAACATCGCTGAAAGGGCGTTTACAGCCTTTGTTCCAACTCCATTCAGACCTACCGTTTTCTTAAATGCACGAGAATCGTACTTACCTCCGGTGTTTATTTTAGATACGCAATCGATGACTTTACCAAGTGGAATGCCACGACCATAGTCGCGAACACGCACTTCTCCATCTCTAATACCCACCTCGATGCTCTTACCATTGCCCATGGTGTACTCATCTACACTGTTATCTACGACCTCCTTTAATAGGACATAAATTCCATCATCGGCGTCTTTCCCATCACCCAATTTACCTATGTACATTCCGGGACGCATACGAATATGCTCCTTCCACGATAGAGATCGGATGTTGTCTTCTGTATATTCTACTTGCTCTGCCATTAAGCGCCACAAGTTAGAGATATCTAATTGCCATATACCTTATTTACACTAGACTTTTTCCACATTTCATCCACTGTTTTTAACTACTTTTCTTTCCTAACTTGCGAAACTCAAACAAACATTATTTCAGACTACATGTCATCAGCTATTCGAGACCTAAAACCATCTGCTCTTTGGAACAGATTTGCAGACTTAAACGAAATACCCAGACCTTCAAAACATGAAGAGGCGGTATGCGCTTGGCTTTTACAATGGGCTGAGGACCACAGCCTTGAAGCTTGGCAAGACGACGTAAAGAACGTCTTTATAAAAAAACCTGCGACACCTGGAATGGAAGATCGACAAACAGTAGTACTCCAGAGTCACGTCGATATGGTATGCCAAAAAAACAACGACACCGAGTTTGACTTTATGACAGAAGGCATCAAAATGTATGTCGATGGCGACTGGGTTAGAGCTGAAGGAACCACGCTTGGCGCTGACAACGGAATCGGTGTTGCTACAATCTTAGCAACTTTAGAAAGCA
Organism: Bacteroidota bacterium; assembly: GCA_027619225.1. Lineage (GTDB taxonomy): Bacteria > Bacteroidota > Bacteroidia > Flavobacteriales_D > Sanyastnellaceae > UBA974. Next base: position 4,306 of record JAQCFW010000018.1, on the reverse strand, counting down.
TCGACATCCCTCATCCTCCTCTTGAAGCTCTTTTTACGATTGACGAAGAGACGGGAATGACTGGAGCTCTCGGACTCAAGGCTGGGCACCTCAAAGCCACCATCCTTCTTAACTTAGATACTGAGGACGACGATGAGATTAGCATATGTTGCGCTGGAGGAGTCGACCTCACTTCTACAGGCACATACGACCCAGAGAAGACGTCTAAGGAAGAGACTACCGGCCTTAAGATAACAGTTAAGGGAGGATCTGGAGGTCACAGCGGAATGGATATCATCAAAGGAATAGCGAACGCCAACAAACTCATTAACCGGATTCTTTTAGAAGCCCTCGAATCTGTTGATATCCGCGTAAGCGAGATTGAAGGTGGTGGTCTTCGCAACGCAATCCCTCGTGAAGCGCATGCCCTTATCGTTGCTTCTGAGCAGGACATGACTACTCTCGAGGCGGCTCTAAACTCTACCACCGCTGATCTTAAGGCTGAGTATAAAACCACTGATCCCAACCTCAATATCAGTTGGGAACGCGAGGCGACTCCTGACGAGGCTCTCCCGGAAGACGTTCAAAACGCCCTTCTGTTAGCCCTTCAAGTAGCACCTGTGGGCATCCACCGAATGAGTTCCGATATAGAAGGCTTAGTCCAAACCTCAAACAATCTTGCTCGAATAGAAGTATGTTGCGGCAACGTAAGTATTAAATGCCTCAACAGAAGCTCTGTAGATTCAGAGAAGTGGGATCTCGCACGATCTATAGAAGCCGCATTCACTCTTGCTGGACTTAAAACTGAACAAGGAGGAGCTTACCCGGGTTGGACCCCTAACCCATCTTCTGCAGCAGTAGAGATGCTTCGCGCACTTTACGTTGAGAAATTCAACAAAGAGCCAAAGGTGATGGCCTGTCACGCAGGTCTTGAGTGCGGAATTCTCAGCACCAACTACCCCGACATGGATATGGCTTCATTCGGACCAAATATCCGTGGAGCTCACTCTCCAGATGAGTGCTGTCAAATCTCTTCAGTATTAAAATTCTGGGATTTCTACTTAGAAGCTCTAATCCGCACCCCCAAACGTTCATAAATCATGTCAAAGCGACCTCTCATATTAATCACCAACGACGACGGCATCTCATCAAAAGGCATAAGCTCTCTCGCAGAAGCAGTTTTAGATCTAGGTGACATCCATGTTGTGGCTCCAGACAGCCCGCAGTCGGGAATGGGACACGCTGTCACCATAGGAGAAATATTACGCATTAAATCAGCGTACTTCCCCATTAAAGGTGTGACCGCCCACAGCACTTCTGGCACACCCGTTGACTGCGTCAAACTCGCCATATATAAAGTCCTCGGGCGTAAACCCGACCTTATACTTTCTGGCATCAACCACGGTAGCAACAGCTCAATCAACGTCATTTACTCCGGCACGATGTCTGCCGCAGTCGAAGGCGCCGTTGAAAGCATCAACGCTATCGGATTCTCACTTCTGGACCACGACCCTGACGCCGACTTCACAAACGCGAAGAAAGTCGTAAGACAAATGACGATGGAAGTTCTCAAGCGCGGACTTCCCCACGGAGTTTGCCTCAATGTAAATATTCCTAAAATCAGCGAAGGAGAAGAGCTCAAAGGCATCAAAGTTTGCCGCCAGGCCGCTGGCTATTGGGAGGACGGATTTGACGAACGCAAAGCACCTAACAAAGAGAGCTACTTTTGGCTCACTGGAGAATTTACCAACCCTGACAAAGGCGAAGACACAGACGAATACGCCCTTTCCCAAGGCTACGCATCTGTCGTACCCACACAATTCGATCTCACGGCTCACCATGCTATATCCGAATTAAATAGTTGGGGTCTTACATGAACGGAATGCGAAAATTCCTCGACACCATATTAGGCGGAATAACAACTGGAATCTTAGGAACCCTTTTGGGCTTCCTCATCTTAGGCGCATACTGGTCTTACTCAAACTCCGTCGAACTAACCTATTTCATTGAAAACATCGCATCGAGATCCCTTCTGTATCGGGATAGCATACTCACAATCAGCACGCTGTTTAACGTGGGTATATTCTATGTTGGCATTCGAGCGGAATGGTGGCGATTCTGTCGCGGCCTCCTCATGTTCATCATGGCCACAGTCCCTCTCATCATCTATTTCCAGATGCAAGCTGGCATTTCATGAAGATTTTCATGGTCGCAGGTGAGGCTTCAGGAGACATTTATGGTGGCCTCATAGCGAAGCATTTCTCAGACCAAACCTTAACTCTTCGCGGTTGGGGTGGAGAAAACATGCAGTCCTCAGGTGTCACTATCTCTAAACATTATCGGGAGCTTGCTTACATGGGCCTGTGGGAAGTCATCTCTCACCTCCCTACCATTCTCAAAAACATAGATACTTGTTGGGATGAAATACAGGACTTCAAACCCGACGCACTTGTTCTGATCGACTTCCCCGGGTTTAATATGCGGATAGCACGTAAGGCTCGAAAGGCTGGCATCAAAGTCTACCAAGTGGTGGCACCTCAGGTTTGGGCTTGGAAAAAAGGTCGAGTGAAAAAATTAGCTCGCGACTACTCCGCTGTATTTCCAGTCCTGCCCTTTGAACACGACCTTCTCTCCGCATCTGGCGTAACCTCTATCTATCACGGCCACCCCATACTCGACACCCTCGACGATGACTTTACTGAAGTGAAAGATCACGTTGAAAGCGAAAAACCCATTCTAGCCCTGCTACCCGGCTCCCGCAAGCAGGAGATCAGCAAGTTGCTTCCACTACTACTCGAAGTTGCTCAAAAGAATCCATCTATGAGCCCTATTGTCGCAGGAGCTCCAGGCGCTTCAATGGAATTGTATGAACTCGCAGAAAAAGCTGGCGTAAGAGTTGTGTTTGGAAAAACAAAGGAGGTCCTATCCTCCGCAAAACTTGCCGTCATTACTTCTGGCACAGCTACACTTGAGGCGGCTCTTTTAGGAACGCCTCACGTACTTGTTTACAAAACAAGCGCACTTACTTACGCTGCAGCAAAGCTATTCGTCAAGGTGAAATTCATAGGCCTGACTAACCTAATACTCGGACGAGAAGTCGTTCCAGAGCTCATCCAAGCAGATTGCACTGCCGCAAATATCCAGCGTGAATTACAATCTGAAAAAGTAAGCGCCCAAAGTGAGGCATTTCAAGAATTAAGATTGGCACTTGGTGGAAAGGGAGCCTCAGAAAAGATTGCCGGGACGATACTTGGTCTTATCTCAGTCGATAAGTCTGCCTAAGGATCCAAGGACTGAACCCTCGCCCTTTGACTTACCGCCATGGCTGGGCGCATGACGTAATATGCGGTCTGCCAAACGGCTGAATGGAAGGGATTGCAGATATACGGTTCCGGTTCCCTGAAGTGTGGCGAGGAATAGGCCTTCTCCACCAAATAGCATTGACTTCAGGCCACCTGCACGCTCTATGTTGTAATCTATATCTCCGGTAAAGGCGACGATACAACCTGTGTCTATTCGTAATTTATTTCCATTTAATTTTTTCTCTACGATGGTTCCTCCTGCATGGAGAAATGCCATTCCGTCACCACGAAGTTTTTGGAGGATAAACCCCTCACCTCCGAAGAATCCTGAACCGAGACGCTTGTTGAGAGTGATTGAAATTTCTGTGCCTTTTGCAGCACAAAGGAAAGCATCCTTTTGGCATGTAATGCACCCCCCAATCTCAGAGAGGTTAATGGGCATAATCTTTCCTGGATACGGGGAAGCAAAAGCCACTTTACTCTTGCCCACCCCCTCATTGGTGAAATGCGTTATGAAAAGTGATTCGCCCGTTAATATGCGTTTTCCCGCACCTAACAGGTTCCCAAAAAACCCGCTGTTGGGCTTAGACCCATCCCCCATCATAGCCTCGAAGGTAATTCCGTCTTCCATCCAATTCATCGCTCCGGCTTCAGCTATGACTGTTTCTTGGGGGTCTAATTCAACTTCTACGGCCTGGAGGTCATCTCCGAAAATATTGTAGTCTACTTCGTGTGAGTTCATTCGATAAATATATGAAGAGACTAAGACCAAATACGTTTTTCACGCACCGAAAAAAAACAAATAATTAACGGCTATAACAACGATACATCAAAAACATAAACCCAAACAGATTCAGAATAATTCCATTTTATCTTTATACATTGAATTCACAGCAAAATAGCAGCATGACAAATCACAAAATCACTCCCCGCGCTCACGCCCGGCTCGTGATTTACCAACGCGCGACTGCGTCGCTATAATTTAAAATTTTTAATCCCGGACGCAACGAGCAGAAAAGCCGTAG
>JAQCFW010000017.1 GCA_027619225.1 Bacteroidota bacterium | reverse complement strand
GACAAAGACTTACCTGAAAATAAACGAGGGGATTTCTCTAATAAATTAGAGTTGTCCCGTTTAGTAGCCCCGGCAGGAATCGAACCTGCATCTAAACTTTAGGAAAGTCCTATTCTATCCATTGAACTACGGGGCCAAAAAAAAAACGCCGCCGAGAGTTAATCTCCGCGGCGTCTTGTCAGTGCGCCTGGTAGGATTTGAACCTACGACCAATGGATTATGAGTCCACTGCTCTAACCACTGAGCTACAAGCGCAAATCGAGGGGCAAAAGTACTGATTAATTTACGAGAATCTTAAAGTCGAGCTGACGTTTTGCAAGGTCCGCAGAAACGACCTTAATTGTCACCTCATCTCCCAATGCAATTGTACGGCCTGATTGCATTCCTTCGAAGCCGATTTTTTCTTCATCGTACACCCAATGGTCGTTAGGCAGAGCGTCTTTCGAGACAAAACCCTCGCATTTGTTTTCCTGGATTTCCACAAAAAGACCCCTGGGAACAGCTCCTGCGACGAGTCCTTTATAGGTTTCGCCTATTCTCGTCATTAAATATTCGACTTGCTTATACTTAATGCTTGCACGTTCAGCTTCGGCAGAACGTTTTTCCATAATGCCACTGTGGTGACATCTCGCGTCTATTTCTCCCTTGTCAGCATCCACTCCACCATCTAAATAATGCTGAAGTAAGCGATGTACGATAATATCTGGGTAGCGCCTTATGGGCGATGTAAAGTGTGTATAGTACGGAAAGGAAAGTCCATAGTGACCTATGTTGTCTGTAGAATATTCCGCTTTTGCCATCGATCGAATGGCCATCGTTTTGACCGTTCCCTCTTCCGGGCTTCCAGCAGTAGCAACCAAGAGGTCTCGGATCAGAGATTCTGCGTTGCCAGGGTTGGGTTTGGGCATTTCATGGCCAAACCTTCTGACAAACAATCTCAAAGATTGTAGCTTCTCAGGATCTGGATTGTCGTGGATCCGATAAATACTTGTGCGGGTAGGCGTATTCTTTTCTGGGTGGACTTTTGCAAGGAAACGGGCGACACGAATATTCGCCAAAAGCATGAAGTCTTCGATGAGTTTATTCGCTTCCCGCATCTTTTTTATCAAGACACGAAGCGGTTTCCCCGTTTCGTCAAGCTCGAATCTCACTTCCTCACTGTTGAAATCTATCCCCCCATTTTCAAAGCGCCTTTTGCGAAGCTTGGTCGCCAGTTTGAACAGCAATCCCAACTCATCAGCATAATCCCCCTCCCCTGTTTCGAGGCGCACTTGAGCATCTTCGTATGCAAATCTTCTGTCTGAATGGATTGCCGTACGTCCGAACCACTCATTGATGACGTTCGCTTCAGAATCCATCTCAAAGACCGAACTGAACGCAAATTTATCTTCGTTCGGGCGAAGTGAGCACAGGTCGTTTGAAAGGACTTCTGGAAGCATTGGAATCGTTCTGTCTACGAGATATACAGAGGTTGCACGACTGATTGCTTCCTCATCGATGGCGCTTCCTGGCTTGACGTAATACGAAACGTCTGCGATATGTATGCCTACTTCGATGTTTCCGTTTTTCAACTTCTTCAAGCTCAAAGCATCATCAAAATCCTTGGCGTCCACAGGGTCAATCGTCATCGTCAGGACATCACGCATATCTCTGCGTTTGGCGATTTCCTTTTTATCAAGCCCTACGTTGCTTTCTGCGCTAGGCGTAAACTGTTTTGCTTCTTCTTCAACTTCAGGAGGGAATTCAAGGGGCAATCCGTACTCCGCCAAGATCGCATGCATCTCCACATCGTTGTCTCCCTCTTTGCCCAGTACTTTCACGACGCGTCCCAGAGGCGCATCGTCCTGAGAGTCCCACGAGGCGAGCTCAATGAGAACCTTGTCTCCTTGAACGGCGCCATTCAGTGAACGGCCTGGGATAAAGAAGTTTGTGTGGAGTTTCGTGTCTGAGGGATGCCCGAAAGCATAATCTTTCACTTGTTCGATGGTCACCACATATACCTTGCGCAGACGTTGAATCACCTTCGAAACATAGGGCGTCGGTCTGCGGCGGTTTTTCGACCACTCGACTTCGACGGTGTCCCCCCAAAACGAGCTTCCTGTATCGCCCTTAGATAATTTTATCTCCGTGCCATCTTCTTGCTTGACAAACCCTCGTCCGAAGCGTGTGATTTGGATGACTCCTGAGCTGGCTTGAAGTTCTTGTTCTGCGAGCATATACTTTCCGCGCCCTACATCTTCAAGCTTTTTTTTTGTCGCCAAATCAGCAAGTAACTCGGTGATGAGATTTTTGACATCGTGATTGAGTATCCCCAGAGCAGAAGATACCTGCTTGTGGTTGAGTTGTTTGGATGGACTCTTACGAAAGACATCCAAAATCGTTCTGCGTAAATCTGTTGGCGAATTCGAACTCGAAACGCCATGTTGACCTCTTTGGCCTTTGCTACCCCTATCTGATTTATTCCCTTTAGGCCAGCTTCCTCTATTTTTCCTTCCCATATGTAGGACAAAGATGAGGCGAAATTTTCAATTGAGCATGACTACGTCATTATTAGAATGTTAAGTGCGAGTTAACCATTCGATTCACGACCTTTGCATCATATGGGATCACACAAAATAAAAAGGTTTGTAGCCGACACTTGGAAGGATTATGAGTTGCTCGATTCTGGTGAGGGAGCCAAACTAGAGAAGTTCGGTGGAGTCGTCCTCGACAGGCCCGAAGCGAGTGCCGTTTGGGATAGAAAGAAATCCTTCAAAGAATGGGATAAAGCCCATTCTAGCTTTGAATCCACGAGTAAAGCTGCGGGGTATTGGAAGCAAAACGGAAAGGTCCCAAACAGCTGGAACTTAGAATACAAATCCGAAGAACATCCTTCACTTCGGCTTAAGTTTAACCTTGAAACGACGCAATTTAAGCACATAGGCATCTTTCCAGAACAATCTTGCAATTGGGAGTACATCGCAGGCAAAATCAAAGAGGGAGATAAACTCCTCAATCTCTTTGCATATACCGGAGGGGCCAGTCTTGCGGCAAAAAGCGCCGGTGCAGACGTCACGCATGTCGATGCAATCAGGCAAGTCATCGATTGGACACGCGTGAATATGGAGCTGAGTGGTTTGACCGGAATCCGATGGGTCGTAGAAGATGCGCTGAAATTTCTTCGCCGTGAAGTAAAAAGGGGGAACAAATATTCCGGAGTGGTTCTCGATCCTCCGACATGGGGACTCGGTCCGAAAAACGAGAAATGGAAACTAGAGCACAGCTTGGTAGAAATCGTTGAACTCGTGTCCCAAGTGGTCGAGCCCGACGGGTTTATCGTGATGAATACCTACTCTGGACTTCCTCCCTCTACACTGGAGACACTTTGGCGCAGGGTGTTGCCAAATGCTTCCACTGAGTGTGGAGAGCTCTGTTTGAAGGCGAGTGATGGACATTTGCTTTCCACAGGTTCTTTGATAAGGGTAGAACTATAGCCAATCATTCAGATGTCAGAAATTGAAAAGTACGAGAAGGCAAAAAAGGTTCTTCTGGGGTTAAGACTCGCGACGGATGAGAAATGGGCCAAGCTTTGCGAAAGCAACATCAACTCCATTCTAAATGATCACGCCTGGTGCGAGCAGAAAGCCGCATCAAATGCCATCAGTGTCATCACCAAGTTCCCGATGCACACGGACTTGGTAGAAGCGCTCACGAAGATTGCAATTGAAGAGCTCGAGCATTTCGATATGGTACTTGAGAAAATGAAAGACAGGGGCGTGAAGCTTCAGTATGAGTGCAAAGACAATTACGTGGGAGAGTTATATAAGTATATGTTGAGTGAGGGCGGGTCAAAAGAAAATCAACTCGTAAGCAGGATGCTTTTTTCTGCGATGATCGAGGCCCGAAGTTGCGAACGTTTCCGACTGTTGGCAGAAAAACTTACCGATCCCGATCTCGTTAAATTTTACAGAGAGTTAATGATCTCTGAGGCTCACCACTACACGACCTTCCTGAAGTTTGCCAGAAAATATGGAGGCGACATCGATGTCGATGCGAGGTGGCAGAAATTTCTTGATTTCGAAGGAGAAGTCATCAAACGATACGGGATTGTAGAAACCATGCACGGATAGCTTCTGCCCTTCTATTTAACTCCCCAGCGTCCATCTTAATCCAGCATAAGACATTCGGCCCAGAATAGGTCCGTAAACAAGGCTGGCGTCAAAATTCTCAAGGTCTAGCCCTCCATCATTCGTGCCGGCAATGGGTGACATCTGCTTCACGTTTGTCAGATTTTCTACCCCGATATAAAGCTCTAAATTTCCAGGTAAAACTTGAGTAAGTTGGAGATTCACTTGGGTAAATGAAGGAGAGACACTTGGATGCATTGACGCCATGCCCCCTGGGACTGGTAGCGCTTGAGGCCCCACCCATTGTACCGTCGCATCAATTCTGGTCTGCTTGCCTTCTTTTGACGCTTTGCTCGCATAACTCCATTGGGTAAACGCTCTGTGCTTAGAAACGTATGGATCTTGCTGCATTTCAAAACCATTCCCTGCATCAAAATCACCTGAAGCATAGCCCGTGACCGCATCCACCCATCTATACGCAGCCCTGATATCTAATCGCCTGTGAAAAGACCAATCGAACTCCAACTGAACCGTCGTTGAGCTTGAGCGAGACGGGTATCCCCCAGAGTTATTCAAATTGTAGATACTTACCTCATGGGGAGAATTGTATAGATCTACAATGATTCTGTTGTCAAAATTGGTGAAGTACCCGTCCAAAGAAAGGGAAGCATCTCTCGAGTTGAGTCGGAATTTAGACACCAGGTTCAACCCCAAGTTCGTCGCTACTTCTGGGGCCAAATCTTCTTGAATATCCCAACGTCTGTTGCTCGCCCAAGATCCCAATTGTTCCATAAACACATTTGCCGTTCGGAACCCACGGCCTGCGACGAGTTTGATCGATGTCTCCTCAGCAAGTGAATAGCGAACATGCAATCGAGGTGAGGCAAAATTTCCATAAAGGTTGTGGTGATCCCCTCTTAGTCCGGCAACAACCACCAAGCGCTCTCCTGCGGTCCACGTGTATTCAAAGAAGGCCCCTGGGACCATTTCTGTGCGGGAAATCGTGTCATTTTCACTGTCCCACTCGTCGAATTCCGCACCCCATGTGCCGATCTCATTAAAATCGTCATACACAAAACTAACGCCGGTGGTAAATTTGTGATCCGTATTGTTAATGATGCCAGAAAAGAGGATGTTTCCCCTAAAATAATCTTCAGTGCCCTCATAGCTCCTGTTGCCAAACTTATGTTCTTGCGAATGCCTCGATGCAAAAAATTGAGTTCCTATCGATTGCCAAGACTTTGCAGGGAATACAAATCCCGTTTTTGCCGAAGCTTCTAATCTAGAAATCTTTGTCGCTGCAGTCCAAGCTGATGAAAAATCTGTATCTTCTAAATAGGGTTGTAAAAGGTCGAAAGGTGAATCCGAGTATGCCGAAGCTTGACCTGCGAGTCTGTTCATCATGACAGAAGAAAAGGCATACTCACCTCGAATGCCTCTGTCTCCACGAAACTTCCACTCATTCCTTAAGACGAGATCGCGTTTGAGAGGTGTGTCGAGAAAAGTGTCCTCATTGCGGTCATTGATCGCAGTGCCTAGCTCAGCGTGGGACAAAAGAGCTGTGCTCCAACGCCTGTTTACTTGATGCCGACTCACGTGATTCCATTCCAGTCTTCCATCACCACTTACATAAAGGTTAATGTGAAGAGGCTCTGCGTTTTCTGGGTTTCGCATCGCGACATTGATTTGTCCTGTGATGCTTTCATAGCCATTGATGACCGACCCCGTTCCTTTTGAAATAGAAATGTTATCTATCCAAGGCCCAGGAATAAAAGACAAACCTTGTACCACATTTAACCCACGTGGTCCCGGAAGGTTGTCAACGAGAAGCTGGGTGTATTTTCCATCCAGACCCAACATGCGAATCTGACGTGTCCCAGTAACGGCGTCTGTAAAAGAGGCGTCAACGGAAGCGTTTGTTTCGAATGCTTCACTTAAGTTGCAACACGCTGCTTTTGCAAGTTCTTTCCTGTTAAGCTGCTGGATATTTAATGGGTCGAGAAGAGAAATAGAAGTCGTAGACCTTCTGGCTTCTACTTGTGCCTCATTTAAGAAAATTCCAGGCTCAAGCGGGATGTCCAAATAATCCCATCCTGTATACACGAGGCCCACCGTCTCATATCCTATCATACTTACCTGCAGTGTGTCCCCGAGATTGAGGGCGGGCAGCTTAAAAAACCCGAAAAGGTCAGTCATCGTCCCCACTGTCGTTCCTTTCCAAACCACTGTTGCTCCTGGAAGGATTTCATATACTACCTCCCCTTCGTGTTCGCCTTCTTCGTGATCATGACCCACATGAGATTCCGGTGCAAGAACTTTGCCTTTGACTTGCTTCTGTGCGTTGATATTTGGCATCGCAAGCCAGCTGACAATAAATACGAGTATGTAGAGGTGTTGTAAAAGCTTCATGTTAATCTCTATAGTGGCAACATCTGGGTAAGGCCAAATAACCGGAGTCTGGCGCCATAAACAAGTCTGTATCGTAACCCGCCATGGCTACTGTATGCTGCAGCAGTTCTAATGAAATTTCATTGGCGTAAAATCTCAAGGTGACCTTTTCACTGTGCTGATCCCATTGAGCAGATTTGACTTCTTCCATCTGAACACTCTCAAGAATATATTTCTCACAGGTAGGACAACAGCCTCTTGCTGTGAAAGTGATCGCTTCAATAGGTTTACATCCTATAAGTAAAAGCGCGATTAGCGCTCGTGATCCCCGGAACATTTGTGCGTTTCAGTTTCTACTCTGTACTTACAGCATCCATGAATTTTTGCATAGACTTCGTCTGAGGCTTTCATCAAATCTGTATCGTGCCCTACATTCGCTGCGAGACGATGAACATCCAGGATGTCAGGGAAATGTTTCGTTTTATAAACGACGTGAAGCTTGTGTGATTCCAGATCATAATCAGCAATCACGATGCCTTTAACATCATATGCCTTTTCAATGCGTTCTTCACACATCCCGCATACTCCTCCTACGTCAAAAGTAACATCTGCTTTTTTCTGAGCAGAGATGTTGGTAACTAAAAGTAGGCTGAAAACCACAAAAATTAAATTCTTCATAATACAAGTTTAAGTCACGAATGCCCCAATCCGCGCATAATAACAATTGTTATGAAAATCAATCTTCTACTTTGATGTCAAGTTTGAGGAGAGAAATTCTCTATTCATACGAGCAATATTAGTAATGCTGAAGTCTCTAGACACATAGCATCTCCTCTCTCAAGAAATCAGCCGGATTTAATTATTTATTATTAAAAAAACACTTTGAAAGGTATTATCTTTGCTGCATTAAAAAAACAATATGACAGAAGTTATCGGAAGAGAGAAATCTTTTCTCTCAACTTTGAGAGAAGATAGATGGTGGATTAGTCCTATGTTAGTGCTTTTTGGGCTCCTTTCATTTATAGTTTATTCCACTTGGGCAGCTTGGCAAGGAGAATATTTTTGGTGGAGCGGAGCCTTAAATGCAGAAGGCTTTGGGGGATATCTCTCTCCATTTTATTCTCCAACATTCTTTCTTGACATTACAAAAGAAGGAATTCCGCCAATATCTCATGCATTATTTGGTGAGTGGCCAAATTGGTTATGGTGGTTGCCTGGGCATTCTCCTGCTTGGCTCATTCTGATTTTCCCTTTATCTTTTAGATTTACTTGTTATTATTATAGAAAAGCATATTACAGGGCCTTTACATTTTCTCCGCCAGCTTGTGCCGTTGGAGGTATCCCACAAAAAGACTATAAAGGAGAAACAGGAGTTTTATTGTTTCAAAATATCCACCGATACGCCATGTATTTTGCCATAGTATTTATTTTTCTTCTTTCTTATGATGCCGTTATGGCCTTCTTTAGAGATGGAGAATTTGGTGTGGGTGTAGGTAGTATTATATTGCTTATTAACCCTATATTATTGGGAGGATATACTTTTGGATGTCATTCATTGAGACATTTAATTGGGGGGAGAATGGATTGTTTCTCTTGCTCACATTCTGCAGAACATTCACATAGTAGATGGAAAATTGTGACTTATTTAAACAGAAGACATCAAATGTTTGCATGGTGTTCTTTAGTTTGGGTTGGGCTTTCTGATGTTTATGTCAGATTGGTTTCAATGGGAGTGATTACAGATTTAAATACTTGGGTATAAAAAAATAATTATGTTAGATATTTCTGAAATAAGACAGATAGAATTTGATGTTCTTGTAATAGGAGCAGGAGGAGCTGGCTTATGTGCTGCAATAACAGCTACCAAAGAATCCAAAAAAGTTGGGTTAGTGTGCAAATCTTTATTAGGTAAAGCACATACAGTAATGGCTGAGGGAGGTATGGCTGCATCACTTGGCAATGTGGATAAACGAGATCATTGGAAAATACATTTTCGAGATACAGTGCGTGGAGGGAAAATGTTGAATGTTTGGCGTATGGCCGAATTACACGCTAGACATGCTGCCGATAGAGTAATAGAATTAGAACAAAGGGGGGCTGTTTTTGATAGAACAAAAGAAGGGCTTATCAACCAAAGAAATTTTGGGGGACATAGATATCCAAGACTTGCTCATGTTGGAGACAGAACGGGACTAGAAATGATCAGAACTCTCCAGGATTATGGAATACACCAAGGGATTGATATTCATATGGAATGTACCGCTTTGGATATTTTGAAAGATGAAAATGGGAAAATTGCTGGTGTTGTGTGCATGTATAGAGATACCGGAGAATTTATCATCTTCAAAACAAAATCTTTAATTCTTGCAACTGGAGGGGGAGGAAAAGCTTGGGAAATTACTTCAAATAGTTGGGAATATACCGGAGACGGATACGCTATGGCTTATGAAGCTGGGGCTGAATTAATGGATTTAGAATTCAATCAATTTCATCCAACCGGAATGGTTTGGCCACCATCAGTTAGGGGGATATTAGTAACAGAAGGGGTTAGAGGAGAGGGTGGAATTCTGAAAAATAGTGAAGGAACACGATTTATGTTTGACTATATCCCAGAGAAATTTAAAAACGAGACTGCCGATACTGAAGAAGAAGCTGCCAGATGGTTAGCGGGAGATAAAGATGCAAGAAGACCGCCAGAATTGCTTACAAGAGATGTCGTTGCAAGAGCTATTAATGCAGAGGTAAAAGCAGGAAGAGGATCCATACACGGAGGAGCTTATTTAGATATTGCGACTCAAAGAAGCGCAGAGGATATTAAAAAGAAATTACCCTCGATGTATCACCAATTTAAAGTGCTTGCTGAATTAGATATTACTAAAGAACCAATGGAAGTTGGCCCAACATGTCATTATTTTATGGGGGGAATTCGAGTAGAGGCGGACACTACTATGTCCACTGTTGATGGGCTTTTTGCTTGTGGGGAATGTGCGGCAGGAATGCATGGTGCCAACCGATTGGGAGGAAATTCCTTATCTGACTTATTGGTCTTTGGGGATTTAGCCGGAGTGGGAGCTTCAAATTACGCCAAACAATTAGGGGCTGTTCCAAAATTTAATGAAGAGGATGCTAAAAAAATTATCAGAAACGCAACAAGTATTCTAAATAGAGACGAAGGGGAAAACCCATATCTTTTACATGAGGAATTGCAAAACAATATGCAAAACAATGTAGGCATTATCCGAACGGATACAGAATTACAAAAAGGAATTCAAAACATTGAAAACTTAAAAGAAAAAAATAAAAATGTAAAAGCGAATGGCTCTTCTCAGTTTAATCCTGGATGGCATGAAGCGCTTGCCATGAGAAATTTATTGATTACTTCTGAGGCGGTTGCTAGGGCAGCATATATGAGGGAAGAAAGTAGAGGGGCTCATACAAGGGATGATTTCCCTACAGAAAGTGAGGAGTGGTGTCAATATAATATCATTACCAAAAAAGGGGAAGACGGAAATATGCAAGTGATTAAAGAAAAGCGGAAAGAACCCAATGCGGAACTTTTTAGAATAGCCAATGCAACATTGGAAGATTTGGAAGCGGAGGTTGCTGAAGAAAGAAAATCACAACTATAATTATGGGAAATCGTAAATTCAAAATATACAGAGGAGACAATACAAAAGGTGAGTTGGTTGATTACAATTGTGATGTAACTGAAGGGATGGTAGTGCTAGACGCAATGCATCGAATTCAAGCAGATGATGCCAACGATATGGCTTGCAGATGGAATTGTAAAGCTGGCAAGTGCGGCTCTTGTAGTGTGGAAATTAATGGGAGACCCAAATTGGCTTGCATGACAAGGATGAATGAATATAGCCCTGACGAGACTATTATGATTACTCCTTTAAAAGCATTTCCAATTATAAAAGATACAGTAACAGATGTAAGTTGGAATTACAAACAAAACCTAAAAATCAAGCCATTTTCCCCAGCTCAAAATAAAAACAATACAGAAAAAGGCTTGGTAATGCAACAGGTCGACGTGGAAAGAACACAGCATTTCAGAAAATGTATTGAATGTTATTTGTGCCAGAATGTTTGCCATGTAATTAGAGATCAGGATGCAAAGGAAAAATTTGTTGGCCCACGATTTATGATTCGACTTGCTAGTTTAGAAATGCACCCTATGGATGATGCAGATAGAATACCTGCAATAAAGGAAGATCATGGTTCGGGGATGTGTAATATTACACGATGTTGCACGGAAGTATGTCCTGAAGATATTCAAATTACAGATGATGGGATTATCCCACTAAAAGAAAGAGTAGTGGATAGATATTTTGACCCTGTAACGATGTTGTATAGAAAACTATTTAAGAAATAAAATCTAAGAATAAAATTGTTTTTTTCGGTTCTGAATCGTGATAATCAGTC
This sequence comes from Bacteroidota bacterium, assembly GCA_027619225.1. Classification (GTDB taxonomy): domain Bacteria; phylum Bacteroidota; class Bacteroidia; order Flavobacteriales_D; family Sanyastnellaceae; genus UBA974. The sequence continues at coordinate 29,872 of JAQCFW010000017.1, read as the reverse complement.
CGTCAATAACCTGAAAAAATACTCGCATATACGAGATAGGAAATCAGCTTAGCAAGCGGATTTAAAAAGGGGAGCCGCCTGTTACAGCTCCCCTATATCATCACACTTCAGCAGGTTTTTTGTCTAACATTAGAAGATCCTTTGCGACTATCTCTGTTACATAACGAGTGTTTCCTTCTTTATCGTCGTAGGTTCTGTAATGCAGTCTGCCTTCTATCGCTACTTCGGATCCCTTTTTCAAGTACTGACCCATAATATCGCTCAGGGGTCCCCAGGCAACTATTTCGTGCCATTGAGTTCTCTCAACTTTATCGCCTTCGTTGTCGCGGTAGGATTCATTTGTAGCCACTGAAAAGTTGACTTTAGACTTGCCTTCGTCGAAGGTGATGATCTTAGGGTCTTGCCCTAATCTGCCAATTAATTGGACTTTGTTACGCAATGCGTTCATGATAAATATATTTTATTTTTATCAAATTTGCGATTATTCCTCCACTCTTTTTCACTCAATTTGTAGATGTAGGTCAATACTTTATAGTTGTTTCGAAAAAGCAGTATTACCTTCGCATTCAGCTATAAAAGCACATTATGACCACAAGCAACGTTCGTGTAAGATTCGCCCCAAGTCCCACAGGGCCCCTCCACATGGGCGGGGTTAGGACAGCCCTTTATAACTACTTGTTTGCTCGCGCCCATGGCGGCAAGTTCTTGTTACGCATAGAGGACACAGACCAAACTCGATATGTTGAAGGTGCTGAGGACTACGTTCGTGAAGCGCTAAATTGGTGTGGAATTGAGGTTGATGAGGGGGTTGTCGAAGGGGGAGAGTTTAAGCCGTACAGACAAAGCGAAAGAAATGCCTTCTACCGTGAGGCGGTGGAGTTGCTTCTCATTTCGGGGCATGCGTACATGGCTTTTGATACGCCCGAAGAGCTTGACGCCCTCAGGAAGAAAGCGGAATCAGAGAAAAACGTTTTTCAATATGATGCATCTACTCGAGGAGATTTGCAGAATAGTTTATCAATGAGTGAAGAAGAGGTTGAGACGCTTATAGAGCAAGAAACCCCATACATTATTCGTTTTAAAACACCAGACAATGCTGAAGACATCACTTTCACTGATGAGATAAGAGGAGAAATAACGATCTCAAGCGCCGTTGTCGACGACAAAGTACTTGTAAAGGCAGACGGCCTTCCAACATATCACCTCGCAAACGTAGTTGACGATTACAGAATGGAAATCTCACACGTCATAAGAGGAGAGGAGTGGCTACCAAGTGCTCCCTTACATATCATGTTATACAGAGCTTTTGGTTGGGACGCTCCTAAATTTGCCCACCTTTCCCTAATCCTCAAGCCCACTGGAAACGGGAAACTCAGCAAAAGAGATGGCGACGCAGGAGGCTTCCCCGTTTTTCCAATTGAGTGGAAAGACCCTAAAACTGGAAACATCGCAAGCGGATACCGTGAAAGAGGTTACGAGCCTGAAGCTTTTATAAATATGTTGCTTATGTTGGGTTGGAATCCTGGAGATGAAAGGGAGTTGTTCACCATAAAAGAGGCCGCTAAAATTTTCTCATTAGACAAGGTAGTGAAGTCCGGTGCGCGTTTCAGTCCAGATAAAGCACGTTGGTTTAATGAGCAGTACTTGCGTGCTAAGCAGCCGGCTGAACTCGTTCCTGCATTGACGGAAATGGCAAGCTTAAAAGGCATAGTCTTAAATGAAATGGACGCGGAAGTTGTGCTGAGGCTAATGCTCGAAAGGGTGTCCTTTCTGCATGAAGTGTTAGATGCAAAGTGGCTTTTCGGCGCTCCTTTAAAAGAAGATTTTGACGGAAAGATGGTTCGCAAAAAATGGAAGCCAGAGACCGCGGGATACATGAGCGATTTAAAGTCAATGCTCTCTCAGGTAGACCCGTTTAAGGCAGATGAGATTGAGGCAAATTTTAAATCGCATTTGGAAAAAGAGTCGCTGGGCTTCGGACAGGTTTTACTTCCCTTTAGGTTGGCTTTAACTGGATCTGGTGGCGGGCCGTCCATGTTTGAGTTTGCAGCGTTTCTGGGTTTGGAAAAAACCCTTGAAAGACTCGATGACGGAATAGAAATTATAGAGAATATATTGTTAGAGGAATAGAAATTATGGAAGAGATTATAGAGGTAAACGGGTTGAGGTTTCATAGCTATCATGGATGTATGGCTGAAGAAACTACCATAGGGGGAGAGTACCGCATAGATATAAAACTCGGGGTCGATATGGGGGCGAGTGGAGAATCTGATAAACTTGAGGACACGGTAGATTACTGTGCGGTCCAACAAATTGCTGAGCGTGAAATGGCTATTCCGTCTAAGCTCATCGAACACGTAGGAAGACGCATCGTTAAATCACTCCGTCGTGAGCTTAAATTGGTAAAATCAATTGAACTCAAACTCACAAAACTTTCTCCGCCCATAGAAGGGGACTGTGAGTCTGTTGCTGTAGTGATGTATGGCTAACCTAGTTTTTTGTACTCTTTCTTAAGAGTAGGTCTAAAGCGTCATTTCCGGGACATCCGAAGGGACGACAAGCTCTCCTGCGGTGGCATCTATAATCTCCTGAACGGAAACTCCTGGCGCTCTTTCGACAAGGTGAAACGCCCCGTCTTTGATGTCTAGAACGGCAAGGTTTGTAACCACACGCTTCACGCAACCCACGCCCGTTAATGGAAGGGAGCATGTGGGCAGAAGTTTAGATTCTCCAGCTCGATTTGTGTGCATCATTGCAACAACGATATTGTCTGCACTCGCTACCAGATCCATCGCTCCACCCATGCCTTTTACCATCTTGCCGGGAATCTTCCAATTGGCTATATCACCATTGGCACTAACTTCCATTGCTCCTAAAACGGTGAGCTGAACGTGGCGACCTCTGATCATCGCGAAAGATGTTGCCGAGTCAAAATAAACTGCTCCGGGCATCGCAGTAATCGTTTGCTTGCCCGCGTTAATAAGATCAGCATCCTCTGAGCCCTCTATAGGGAATGGGCCCATGCCGAGAATTCCATTTTCTGACTGGAACTCTACTTCCATACCCTCTTGGATATGGTTGGCAACAAGGGTTGGAATTCCTATGCCGAGGTTCACGTACCATCCATCTCTTACTTCCTGCGCAATTCTTCTTGCAATCCCGTTTTTATCTAGCATGGTGTACTATTTAAGAAGGCGAGTTAAATGGACGAACGGTTCTTTGCTCTATGCGCTTTTCGAAGGACTTGCCTTGGAATATGCGTTGGACGAAGATGCCTGGGGTATGGATTTCATTCGGGTCGAGCTCTCCCAGTGGGACGAGTTCTTCTACTTCTGCGATCGTGATTTTTCCGGCCATTGCCATCATGGGGTTGAAGTTGCGTGCGGTCGCTTTGAAAATTAGATTCCCAGCGGCATCACCTTTCCACGCCTTTACAAAGGCAAAATCTGCTGTTAAGGCCGATTCTAGGATGTGTGGCTTGCCGTCAAACTCTCTCACCTCCTTCCCTTCCGCTACTTCCGTCCCATATCCAGCTGGAGTGTAAAAAGCTGGGATGCCTGCACCACCTGCACGACATCTCTCGGCAAGTGAGCCTTGAGGGATAAGGTCTACTTCGAGTTCGCCGGAAAGCATTTGGCGTTCAAACTCATCGTTCTCTCCGACATACGAAGATATCATTTTTCGAATCTGATGGCCACTAAGCAGCTTTCCCAATCCGAAGCCATCGACGCCCGCATTGTTCGAAATGCATGTCACATCTTTAACCTCAAGTTTAACCAACTGCTCAATACAGTTCTCCGGGATACCACACAATCCGAAACCGCCTAACATCAAGGTCATTCCATCTTCTACACCGCTGCAGGCCTCTTCTACGCCGCTTACTAATTTTGAAATTGACATTGTTCTAAATTAATTCCACTGGTTAATTAAACAGGTCCGAATCATCGAATCCATCAGAATCGAAGGTATGCCCTTTTATAGAGACTTGGTCTTTGCAATTTAACGTGTCTGATCCCAAGGACTCAGGCCTCGCAAAATCATCTTGTGAAAGACCGATGCTCTCATCTGCGTAAGTATCCTTCATAAAAAATCCATAAATAGGAAGGGCAGTATTCGCACCTTGACCGTAATGCGTCGATGAAAATCTTACTGTGGGGTCTTGCGCTCCTACCCAAACCCCCGTTACTAATTCTGGTGTAAGCCCCATAAACCACCCGTCAGTATTGTTTTGGGTCGTTCCTGTTTTCCCGGCCATAGGCGCTGTGATTCCATCATAATCTCTTGCGTCGGAATCGTAACGGAGCCTAACACCTGTTCCCATTCTTTTTTGGAGTTCTTCATTCCAGGCCCCATCTACTACGCCTTTCATCATGCGAACTACACGGTAAGCAGTGAGTTCATCCAGGCCTTGTCTAATATCCGGGCTCGGTTCAAAAATGGTGTTCCCAAATCTATCTTCTACTCTTATTAAGATGGTGGGCTCAACGTAAACCCCCCCATTTACAAGAGCCGCATTAGCAGAAACAAGTTCTTTCAACTGTAGTTCTGCTACTCCGAGAGCTATAGACGGCACGTTGGGAATATCGCTGTTAATTCCTAAGGCGTGCGCAAGTTTTATCACTCTATCGGTACCAAACGTTTTAATGAGTTTTGCAGTAACGGTGTTCATTGAGTTCGCAAGGGCATACTCTAAGGTTACTATTTCTCCATAATCTTCTGATGAGTTTTGTGGACACCAAATCGGTGGGTCATACCCCTCAGGCAGGTCTATACAAGTCACTTGGTTAGGCAATTCGTCACAGGAATTCATCCCCATTCTTAGGGCGGTAGCGTATACGAAGGGTTTGAAGGTGGAGCCTACCTGGCGTCTGCTTTGGTCTACATTGTCGTATTGAAAAAACTTATAGTCAATGCCTCCAACCCACGCTTTGATTTGACCTGAAGAGGGTTCGATCGAAAGTAGGGCGGCATGAAGCGTTTTCTTGCGATGAATGATGCTATCCATGGGAGACATCAATGTGTCTCGTGGGCCAGAATGGCTGAAAACCTTCATTTTTACTGGCTTTTTCATAGCCGCTTTAAAATCCTTTTTACTTAATCCCATCCAAGTGTTACCGCATCCTCCGTGATTTGGCTTACACTTGAAACCTTTCGCCCCATCTTCGAAAGCGTGATCGCGGATGTAAAACGCGGGTCTATTACAACCGGGACAAAGCTTCCCTTGACTTTTTTTATACCTGTCCGAATCACGGACTGCAATGTCTATAATTGTCTTTTTTGCTTCTTGATCTATGCCCTCAAAAAACGGGTAATCTTGTTTTGAGCGGTTTTTCAAGTCTCTGTCAAAAGCTGCTTGGAGCTCTCCACCTAAATGTGTAGAAACGGCGTTTTCAGCATACTGTTGCATGCGACTGTCAATCGTAGTATGCACCTTTAATCCGTCTCTGTAAATGTTGTACTTAGAGCCATCGGCCTTACTTACAACATAAGAACCATTGGGGTTTTTCTCCGAGAAAACTCTCTTCAATTCTGCGCGCAAACGCTCTCTAAAATATGGAGCAGCACCTTCATCGTGGCTTACTCTTTGGTAATTTAAAGTGATCGGCCTTGCTTTTATAGAATCGAGAATCGATGGGGATAGGAGCCCATATTTACCCATTTGGTTTAAAACAACATTCCTGCGGTTTGTCACCAACTCCATTCTGCGAAGTGGATTAAATAGAGCGCTATTCTTCAACATTCCCACTAACATCGCGCATTCTTCCACATTTAATTCCTCAACCTCTTTGTCAAAATAAATCGTCGAAGCAGACCTGATCCCCACGGCTTGATTTAGAAAGTCGTATCTATTGAGATACATCGCCATAATCTCACCCTTCGTGTAATGGCTCTCTAGCCGTGACGCAATGATCCACTCTTTGGGTTTTTGTAAAACCGCCCGCTCTAAAAAGCTTGTCGATTCATACTCTTCTGTAAAAAGCAACTTTGCCAATTGTTGAGTTATCGTTGAACCCCCACCCCTTTTGCCTAAAAAGGCGATCGCTCTACCCAAACCGAAAAAATCAACTCCATCATGACTGAAAAACCTTACATCCTCTGTGGAAATTAACGCATCTATAAGGTGCTGAGGTAAATCCTCGAACCGTGCGTCTGATCTATTCTCGTTATAATAGCTTCCTAAGACCTTCCCGTCCATGGTATAAACCTTTGTTGCAAGATCTGTTCGAGGGTTTGTGAGTGCCTCCGTGTCTGGCAGGTCGCCGAGTCGAGCAATAGCTACCAGAGCTAATATTCCTAAAAGAGGGCTTATTCCCGCAAGGAAAAACAGAACTTTCCAATGGGCAGTTCGGGGGTTCTTTTTAGTTGAGGTGTTTTTAGGCATGGGTATCGCTAGAGACTGCAAGATGCACACAACTGAGTAAAATATTTAAGAATTTCACAACGTTTGTCAGCATCACATCGTGGAAAGGTATCTTTGCCGCCATGATTGCACTCATTAAAGGATTACAACTCCTACTCAGCCTCTCACTCCTCGTGGTTCTACACGAGTTAGGTCATTATTTAGCAGCCCGTTACTTCAAAACGAGAGTAGAAAAATTCTACCTGTTTATGAATCCTGGATTTTCTCTTTTCAAGAAGCAAATTGGAGATACTGAGTGGGGAATCGGGTGGCTTCCTTTAGGAGGGTACGTGAAAATAAGCGGGATGATAGACGAGAGCATGGACAAGGAGCAAATGGCGAAGCCGGCTGAGCCTTGGGAGTTTCGATCTAAGCCGGCGTGGCAAAGGCTCATCATTATGCTTGGCGGAATAATCGTAAATCTAATTGTGGGATTCTTGATTTACAGCATGATCTTACTTGTTTGGGGTCAAACTATTTTGCCTAACAAATACGCAGTTGATATTGATCCGCGTCTTGAGCTGTTGGGTTTTCAAAGTGGAGACCAAATCATTTCTTTTAACGGAGAAGAGCTCGAAACCTTTAGAGATGTTAGAACAACTGCATTCTTTGAACCAGTCACCGAGGCTATTGTTAAACGAGACGGAGTAGAAAAAGAACTTGTGTTTACAACAGAGTTGGGACAGGTGCTGATTGATGAGGGAATACGCAGACCCTTTTCTCTCCAAGTTCCTCCAGTAATTAAAAGTGTTGACTCTGATTCAAGGGCTGAAAAAGCTGGACTAGTAGCCGGAGATTTAATTCTTGGGGTGAATGATAATATTGTTTTCTCACAACAGCAGACCGTAAATGCTTTTCAGGGTTACCCAAATTCTCCAGTTTTAGTCCATATAGAGCGTGATAGAGAAACGCTTTCTCTGCCTGTTATGACTGACAGCTTGGGGCATATCGGTTTTGTAATGGAAAGTCCGGCTAGTTTTTCAGAGATGTTCGTCCAGGAAAAAATAGAATATGGTGCCTTAGATGCTTTGGTAAGTGGGTTTTTTATGGCGGGAACTACGTTACAGGAGTACGCCCTTTCTCTTCGGTTTTTAGCTTCTAAATCTGGCGCATCACAAGTGGGGTCGTTAATCACATTTGGCAGCATCTTCGACGGAAGTTGGGATTGGTTAGTCTTCTGGAGAAACACCGCTTTCTTCTCATTAATACTTGCCTTTATGAACCTTTTACCCATCCCCGCGCTAGATGGTGGGCATGTTGTCTTCTTGCTTTATGAGATTGTCGTGGGCAAGCCCGCTCCAGAGAAAATCATGGAAATAGCTCAGATAATCGGGATTACACTGTTACTTGGATTGATGGTTTTTGCGCTGGGGAACGATTTTTGGCGGCTCTTTACGGGTGGGTTTGGGTAATTTCTTATCTTGTGGCCATGCTAAATAATGTATTTGAAGTTTTTACCGTTGACGATATTGGTGCCTTTTCACTTGTAATAGGTGGAAGTGTCATAATCATCCTGTCTTATTTCGCGAACGTTTTGGCTAAGAAAACGAATGTCCCATCGGTGCTTGTTTTGATCGCTATGGGTATCGCGCTAAGGCAAATAATTACCGCAATGGGGATTGAAGAAATCCCATTTGAATCCGTAGCGCTAGAGCTTTTAGGAACAGTCGGGTTAATTTTCATACTGCTAGAAGCAGCGCTAGACCTAGAGCTCTCTAAAGAAAAACTGCCGCTTATCTTAAAAAGCGCATCGCTCGCTCTTTTCACATTGGCCGCGAGTTCCGCAGGAATTGCATGGCTCCTTAATTTTGCAATGGATATGGATTGGTTTACAGCTTTGGTGTATTCCATCCCGCTTTCTATCATGAGCAGCGCTATTATCATCCCATCTGTTGGAGGGTTGAGCCTAGAGCGCAAAGAGTTTATGGTTTACGAAAGCACTTTCTCGGATATTTGGGGTATTATGGCCTTCTATCTGTTGCTTGGAAACATTACTTCTGAAAGCTATCTAGAGATTGCAAAGTCCATCGGAATTAATCTAGGAGCTTCTATTTTTATCTCTGTTGTGGTGAGTTATTTACTCGTTTACGTACTCCAAAAAATCTCTAGTTCAGTTAAATTATTTTTATCAATTGCCGTCCTAATTTTAATCTATTCAATCCAAAAACTTCTTCACCTCAGCCCGCTGATCTTAATCTTAATCTTCGGGTTAATGCTTAACAATCACAAAATATTTTTTGCAAATATTTTGAAAAATAAAAAGGGTGAAAGCTGGCTCGGAAGTCTCTTGGACAATGAAAAGATGAATGGACTGAGGCATGATTTTCACATCTTAACCCTTGAGAGCGCCTTTGTAATTAGAACTTTTTTCTTTGTGCTTTTCGGCGCAACGGTAGTCCTTAGCTCACTAAAGGAGTACGATGTTCTGTTCTACGGATTGGCAATCTCCGTTATACTTTATGCAATTCGATTTGTCTTTCTACGTCTTTTCAGACCAGAAGACCCTTCATCACTTTTATACATAGCGCCAAGGGGGCTTATCACCATCCTTCTTTTCTTCCAAATAAGTTCAAATTACCCTGAACTTATTAGTGACTCCTTTGATGGGGGAATACTCTTAGTCGTAATCTTAGTGACCTGTATTGTTATGACTGTCTCGCTCATCCAAAGCGGTTCAGGCCTAGAGCCTATAGAGATAAAAGAGGGTCTGCCTCTCTTGTCAAAAGAAACTAGCGAAGAAACTAGCGAAGAAGCTAGCAAAGTAGCTAGCTCGGAGAATAACTATCCCCAGGAAGACGCTTCACAAACCCCATCGTCTCCAGAATAAACAACCTGGTTCTTAGCACACTCATTTCTATTCTAAGAACCCTGCTTATTTCGTGCGGAGACTGTGATTCCCTGCTGACTTCGATATAGACTGATTTACATTTTTCTGGAATTTGCTTAAGCACTTCGCTTGTCCTCACCTTCTTAACTTTTGACTCCACATCCTTAAAGGGCGTTCTCAAATCTGGCACCTCTTTCAATAAACTTCTATACCAGTCTGACATATTTGAGATTGCGATCCCCCTTCCTTCTTCTATGACAAACCTATTTCCATCCCAACGCTTGTCGGTGGGGGATGGAGGAGTAAAAGCATAGGTTTGGCGCCCCTCTCTCAAGGCAATTTTTACTGAAATAAGTGACCCCCCAGACTCCGGACTTTCAGCCAAAACAGTTGCAGCACTTATGCCTACTAAAATTCTATTTCTTGCGGCAAACATCCATTTAGAAATAGGTGTTCTGGGTGGGTGCTCTGAAATCAATGCCCCGCCAGATTCTAAAATTCTTTGAGCTAATTTTATGTTTTGTTTGGGGTGAATTCTATCGAGTCCATGAGCAAGTACCGCCACCGTGGGCAGGCCGTTTAAAAGTGCTGCTTTGTGAGAGGCTGTGTCAATTCCCAGAGCCATTCCGCTCACCAATGGGAATTTCTGCTGCGCCATTAGCTCCACCGCTTTCTCTGCCAACCTTCTCCCCTCCGGACAACTCATTCTAGTGCCCACAATGGAAATTGATTGCTTGAGTCTTTTGGGGATTATTCCTTTAACAAAAATTACTGCTGGAGGATCTACAATGCGTTTTAAATTGTCTGGGTATTCTTTGCAGTGATATGAAACCACCCTCGCACCAAGAGCTTTTACTTCTTCATTTATTTCATCCGCTCTTTCCTTAACTTCATTCTTAATAGAAGAGCTGAAAGAGTTCAAAAAAGTTATAGGTGAACCTTTCTTTTCTAAAAGATGTTTTAATTTAACCGGTCCCAATCCCTCAATTAACGTGAGGGATAAAAGTGCATGTACTCTCTTTTTCATGGCTCAAAAGTCATATAAATATCTATTAATAATTCGAGAATTTTGTGTGTGGCATCCATGAATTTATCAACGTTTCAAAGAATTTACCTTCCAGAAGTAAATAGTTCCTCAAGAATGTATTTACTTAGATAAATGCAAAAGTTAAATCCCATTCCTAGTGTTTCGATTTTACTCATTTTAACCTGCTTTTTCCTTCTGTCTTTCGGAGCAAGAGCCCAAACCGTTACAGGCTCAATCACCTCCTCCAACAAACAAACAGTCATAGGAGCATACATCACCTCAGGAACTAAAGGGGCTTCGAGCGACATCGATGGAAAATACACTCTTGAGCTTCCAAGCGGCACCCATGAAATAACCTGCTCGTTTATAGGTCTTAAAACCACCACTAAAACCATAACGCTTGCTCCCGGCGAAATGGCAACTCTAAACTTCAACTTAGATTCTGAAGCTCGTCTGCTAGATATGGCTGTCGTTTCTGCGGGACGTTTCGAACAAAGTATTGCAGAAGTGACCGTTTCTATTGAAATTTTACAGCCAGCGCTCGTAGAAAATAAAGCGACCACTTCTTTGGAGTCCGCTTTAGAGCAAGTCCCTGGGGTAAGTATGGTGGATGGTGAACCACAGATTCGGTCCGGAAGTGGCTTCAGTTATGGCGCGGGGTCGCGCGTAATGGTTATGGTGGACGATTTGCCTGTCCTGAGCGGGGATGCTGGACGTCCGACTTGGGGGTTCCTCCCTCTCGAAAATTTAGAACAAATCGAGGTTGTCAAAGGTGCAAGCTCTGTCCTATATGGAAGCGCCGCTTTAAGTGGGGTGATAAATATTAGAACACGATTTCCAGACGCAAGGCCATTAACACGATTTTCTGTTCAGCAAGGTGTCTACTCTAATCCGAGATCGACGTCCTCTGTGTATTGGGACATCCCGCTACAACAGACGAACATCCGCTTTCTTCACAGCAGACAATTGGGAGGTTGGGACATTGTAATTGGAGGAAATCTACTGGGAGACGATGGATACAAGGGGCCAACAGTTATGTTAGACTCTTTAGAAACTCCTATCGACACAAATACGACTGGATACAATCCTTTTTCAGTAGATCGATATGGGGCGAACTCACAAGCGAGATTTAATATTAATTTACGCAGGCGAGACAGCGCCATTCCAGGACTTACATACGGAGTAAGTACAAATTGGCAGAAGGGTGAATCTTTAAACACTTTGATTTGGGAGCATTCTGCAACGGGTCTCTACAGCAGTTATGCTGGAGCAGCTACTAGGACTAAGCAACTCGTGGGCACGGTAGATCCATTTGTTGAATACTTGAGTCCTTCAGGTGTTAGAACAAGTTTTCGGAATCGCTGGCAGCATCTTGTAAACGACAACAGCAATGGCCAAGGAAACAACAGCGATGTGTTCTACTCTGAGCTACAAACCCAAAAGCTTGGGGCTTGGGGGATGGAAAAAATGGCCCTTACAGGTGGTGTCGTGCATCAGTATACAAAAGGCGAAGCACAACTTTATACTGGGGGAAGTGAAGATGGAATAAATACCGCAAGAAATATCGCCGGATATCTTCAACTCGATCAACCCATAGGTGAGCATCTCAATGTATCTGCTGGAATGAGATACGAATATTTTGCGATCAACGACGACTCTGAAGGCAAGCCTGTATTTCGAGCAGGGGCAAACTACCAAGTTGCAGAAGAGACATACATACGGAGTAGCTTTGGTCAAGGATTTAGATTCCCAACAATCGCTGAGAAATACATCCGAACTGGATTGGGCGATTTACAGGTTTATCCCAATCAAAATCTCAAACCTGAGTCTTCAACGAGTTTAGAGCTCGCAGTGAAGCAGGGAATTAAATTGGGTGGGTTTTTGGGGTATTTAGATGTTGCTATTTTCCAGCAGAGATATACCGATTTCATTGAATTTACATTTGGTACATGGGCTGAATCTGAGGGGATTGACAATTTGTTTGGTCTGGGATTTAGAAGTTTAAATACGGGTGAAAGTCAAGTGCGTGGAGTCGAAGTATCATTAATGGGACAAGCCAAATGGGGTTCGAACGATCAGCATTCATTAGATCTTTTGACTGGATATACGTATACAAACCCCATCAGCCTAACACCCGATTACAATTACGGGGATGGCGTGACGACAACCTATCTTGGTACCAGTTACGACACCACTGGACACATCCTCAAGTACCGTTCTCCACATCTTGTGCGGTTCGATGCGCAATGGACTCACCCAAAAGGGTTTTTTGGGGTGAGCGCTCGTTACCAAAGTGTTTTGCAGAACTTTGATAAGGCATTTGTCACTTTTGAGAATCTTGAGTTTGTTGACTGGGGGCTTAATGACTGGCTTGAAGATCATCCTACTTTGCCTTGGATTATTGACCTTAGGGTAGGCTTTAATTTGAATGAGGTTTCTAAAATCTCTCTCGTAGTAAGCAATCTTTTGAACGAGGAATATAGTATTAGGCCATTGGCCATTGAATCTCCGAGATTGGTAAATTTGGTTTACACTTACGAGTTTGAATGATGAATGTTGTAGCAATCATCCCCGCCAGATATGGCTCCACCAGGTTTCCTGGAAAGCCGCTGGCCCTGATTGATGGCATCCCGATGATAGAGCGCGTTGTCCGACGTGTCGAAAGCGCTGGCGTGGTAGACCGGGTTGTGGTGGCAACAGACGATAGAAGAATTGAAGAGCTGGTGCTTGGCTTCGGGGGAGAGGTGGTTATGACTTCCGTGGGCTGTGTCAACGGTACCGAGAGATGTGTCGAAGCTTTGGGGAAACTGACTCCTAGGCCCGATGCAATAATTAACGTTCAGGGAGACGAGCCCTTTGTGCATCCTGAACAGCTCGAAGAATTGGTGAGGTTAATTAATTTACCCAATGCAACAATCGCTACTCTTGCCCGACCAATGAAGGCTTCTGATAAAGGTCGAGAGGATAAAAACCGTGTAAAGGTTGTTCGCAATCTTGAAGGATGTGCCATACATTTTAGCAGAACTCCTGTTCCAAATTCTAGTGGGCCTTGGCTACAACACGTCGGATTATATGCCTATACAAGTAGTGCCTTAGAGGACATTGTAAAGCTCGACGCTACCGAATTAGAAAAAAGAGAATTGCTTGAACAGTTAAGGTGGTTAGATCATGGGTGGAGCATCAGTCTGGGATTAACGAATCACAAAACGCCTGCTGTTGACACTCCTGAGGATTTAGAGAAAATCAAAGTTCTCCTTCAAGGGGGTGAGATCCTTTAGTAATGTTATCTTTGCTCAATATGACAAATAATAAGTTAACCCCAATTTCAATTGTTGCTGCCCTTGCGCTTTTTTCATGCACGATTACCGGTGATAATAACAAATCGTCTATGTCTGACAACAATTACGTTACCAGTGAGGAAAAACTCACCGCATTAGATATTTCTGCTCCAGACGCAAAAACCGTCCCTTATTCTCAGGAAATTCATGGGTTAGATCTCGATGATGATTATTTCTGGATGCGACTTAGCGACGAAGAAAAAGAAGCAAAAAAGCCCTCAGAAAAAACTCAGGACGTATTAGACTACCTCAATTCTGAGAATGATTACAAAAAGAAGGTGCTTTCGCCGACAGAAAATTTTCAGGCTGAACTTTTCGATGAGATCGTAGGTCGGATCGTTAAAGATGATGAAAGTGTACCTGTGTTTTATAGGGAATATTGGTACTACACTCGCTACGAAGAGGGGAAAGAGTACGCATACAATTGCCGTAAAAAAGGAAGCCTAGAAGCTGCTGAGGAGGTTCTTTTAGATGGCCCTAAGCTCGCTGAAGGTCACAACTATTTTGCTATCGGGGGGTCTAGTGTCAGCCCTGATAATAAGCTTATTGTATACGGAATTGATACGGTGAGTAGGCGTCAGTATACTCTTAGAGTAAAGGACTTAACAACTGGAGTTGTACTTAAGGATGAGATCCCCGAGACAACGGGAGGGGCTGTTTGGGCGAATGACAACAAGACCTTGTTCTACACAAAAAAAGATCCCATTACGTTACGTAGTTACCGCATCCTTAAACACGTGCTGGGAACGTCTGTTAGTGAAGACGTCGTGGTTTATGAAGAAACGGATGAAACGTTCAATGTGGGAATTGGGAAAACCAAGAGTGAAGAGTATATTATGATCGGCTCACATTCAACTTTGAGTAGTGAAGTGAGGTATATACATGCTGATAAGCCAAGCTCTGAATTCATCGTCATTCAAGAAAGAGAGGCTGACCATGAGTACCACGTAAGTCATTACTTAGATTATTTTTATATTACAACGAATGCTGTTGGTGCGAAAAATTTCAAGCTTGTAAAAACATCTATTAATACACCTTCACGATCTAATTGGGCAGATGTAATTCCTCACAGGGATGATGTCCTTTTTGAGGGTATTGAGATTTTTGAGAAGTATTTGGTTTTAGAGGAGAGGCGAAATGGTCTAACATCAATAAGGGTAAAGAGTTGGGACGAAACAGAAGATTATTACCTCGAGTTTAACGATCCCGCTTACATGACTTATGTAGGGTCTAACCCTGATTTTAAGTCAGATAAACTCCGCTTTGGCTATACTTCACTTACAACGCCTAACACCACTTACGAGCACGCATTTAAAGACAAGTCACGCACCCAACTCAAGCAACAAAAAGTCCTAGGAGGAGATTTCGACGTAGCGAACTACACGAGCGAGCGTATTATGGTCGAAGCACGTGATGGAGTAAAGGTTCCTGTGAGCATCGTTTACAGAAAAGATGTCGTTTTAGACGGATCTAACCCTTTGCTTTTATATGCATACGGAAGTTACGGATATAGTATGGATCCGGGATTTTCTAGTACAAGACTGAGTTTATTAGATAGAGGGTTTGTCTATGCTATGGCACATATAAGAGGTGGGTCTGAAATGGGGCGTCACTGGTATGAGGATGGGAAGTTGTTCAAAAAGATGAACACCTTTAACGACTTTATAGATTGTGGAAAATACCTTGTAGAAAACAACTACACCTCTTCTGAGCATATGTACGCTATGGGAGGTAGTGCTGGCGGTTTACTTATGGGTGCGGTAATGAACCTCGAACCTGAGCTCTTCAATGGAGTCGTAGCTGCTGTGCCTTTCGTTGATGTGATCAACACGATGCTCGACGAGACTATTCCACTTACAACGGGTGAGTTTGATGAGTGGGGAAACCCCAAGAAGAAAGATTATTTCGACTATATCATGAGCTACAGCCCTTATGATAACGTTGGAGAATTGAATTATCCCAACACCTTAATTACTACAGGTTATTGGGACAGTCAAGTACAGTATTGGGAGCCCGCTAAGTGGATCGCAAAACTTCGAGATCACAAACAAGGAGATAACATCGTCATTATGCATTGCAATATGGAAACCGGTCACGGTGGTGCATCTGGGCGTTTCGCTAGATTTAAGGAAACAGCCATGGAATACGCGTTCCTCTTTATGCTTGAGGGAATAGAAAAATAGTGTGAGATTTAGAAGGTTATCTGACAAAGAACTTCAGGCTGTGGAAAAAGAATTTGTTAAATTCCTTTCCTCTCAAGGTTTTGACGCTCCTGAATGGCAAAGAGTAAAGAGTGAAGATCCGGACAAGGTTGATTTTTTACTAGATGGGTTTAGCAACCTGTTTTGGGAGTCTTCAACTGAAAGGATTACGTATCTCGAAAAAACGTCTGATGTGGATCGGTGGATCTTTCAGTTTAACGAGTCCTCAGCAAAAGTCATCCGGTGGGTGAAACAAGATGGGGTCGAAAATCCGGAGCTTTTTAGCGGTGTAAAAGAATTTCCACTAGAAGCTCGAGGGAGGGAGATTTTTCTTCTACTTGAACAGGGGTTGAAACCTTGCCCAGATGAAAGACATAAAGAATTAAAAGAGCTCTTTGAAAAAGAGGGGTTATAAGCGCTTTAACCAACTGGCCGTTCTTCCCTTTTTTCTTGCTTTTTCTAGAGCTTCCCTTGCTGAGGACTCCGTCTCAAACTCCCCCATCGCAACGAGATTTAGGTTGTTGTGAGTTTGGTAGTGATGCGTTGGGTTGAATCCTTCTATCTTCAAAGTTTCAGCAAGTTTCATGGCGTTTTCTTCAATAGAAAAGGCGCCTCCTATGATTAAGAAGTTAATCTGAATCGGAAGAATTTCAACTTCCTCTGGAGCGTACTCTATTTCTATCTCCTCCACAAGCTCTTCGTCAGGGGAATTAAATAAAACAGAGCCCTCTGACGGCATGAATGTCGAAACGATCGCTTCTGTGTTAAAGGTTGGGAAAACACTAAGTCGAGTGCTGGAGTTTGATGAGTCCGAAAGCATCCATGCTCCACCTAAAGCTATAGGTAAAGCTATCACAGCAGCAGCGCGAGCTATTTTAACCCCTAACGGAGTGTAAATAGGGATTGCTTTATTTTCAACAAGCTTAGCTAAGGGAATCCTAGCATGACCAAAAGATCTTAGAACTCGAACCAGTTCGGAATCTGGCAAGAATCTAGTTACACCGTCTTCACCTGAGTACAGCCTGCCCACACGAGCAATCTCTACAGGTTTTCCTTCCTTCAGCTGTCTAACCATAGACGAAGCTTCATCCTCAACGTGCTTCATCGCCTCTGAATACGAAAGGTCTCTTGCCCGCATAATTTCTTGGGCGAGGAGGCCGTCATTGTGTATGAGGTTTGGGTTAAAAATCACATCTCGTGAAGGAGGGACCATTTCTTCATTTTCCTCATCATACCAAGCCGATCGTCCGTTACACACGAATCCACCTAAGCCGGGGATGATTACACAGTCGTAATCGAGGAACATTCCTGGTAACAGGTTGCGTGTAAACTTAAAGTCCATGCTGCAATATAGTTATGGATTTCGAGATTCCATCTATCTCAAGAGTGATACGTGTCCGTGAATTAAGTGCGCGCCGTCTTGATCCTCGTATCTAAGTGAGTACAAGTAAACTGCGTCGGGGCAATAGTGGGTTCCATTTGCTGATTCTCCAGTCCAAACCTGTTCTGTGTCTTCCGAGTAAAACACCTCCTCACCCCATCTGTTATAAATAATAAGTCTATAACCTTGTAGCCTAAGTCCCGCAACAAAAAAAGTGTCGTTTATCCCATCGTTATTAGGGGTGAAAGATGTCGGAACGTAAATGGGATAGAAAACATCGAGGTATGTCGAGTCCATTCCCTCGCAACCATTATCATCTAATGCATGGAAAACGTACCAGCCCGGCTCGGCAGACAAGACTTCTGGGAGGGTGCAATACGAGCAACTTAAATTTTCCGCTGGAGTCCACCAATAAGTATCGCCACTTGTCGAGCCGAGCAGCCTTACTTCATCGAGCCATTCAATATCTCGGTCAGGTCCAGCATTAACGATCGGGGGTTGCCTCACATATACTGTAAGCTCATCACTGGCAGTACAACCATTTGGGTCTGTAACATAAACAGTGAAGGTTGTCGTAAATACCGGGAAAACATATGTGTCGTTACTCGTTGATTGAGAAACAAGTAATGCCGGAGACCAAACATACGTGGAGCTCTCTTGATCATTTCCAGACGCCGTCACATGAAACTCCTCTCCTCTACATATACTGCCCTCTTCTGAAGCTTGAGCAACAGGAACGATAACATGCACAGAAACTTCATCCGTTCCTATTCCACATATGTTTTGAATAGAAACTGTATAGGTAATGTCTTGAGTGGGTGAGGCATATGGGGTTTGGACATTCGCCATATTCAGATTCGTAGAGGGTTCCCAAAGCCAAGCATCGCCAGGTGCTCCAGGCAAAGATGTTCCATGTCCTGTACATATTACAATCGGATCATATACCAGACCTCCTGGCGGTTCTGGAACGACTGTAATCTGAATTTGTTGGGTATCCGAGCACCCGAACTCGTCCGTAACCGTAACCGTATACTGGGTGTTGACATTCGGGGCGGCACTCACCGTAGAAGCTGTAGGATCATCTAATCCTACAGGAGGAAACCAAGAATAACCCGTTCCACCCTCAGCAGAAAGTTGGACGTTTTCACCCAAGCAGATCGTTGCAGCTATGGGGTTTGCTTCTGCCTCAACGAAGCTCACTTGAACCGTTACTTGGGCCTGGCCTGAACCACACTCGTTTTCATCGTAAACGGTATACGTAGTGGTCTCTGTAGGGGTGGCTATGGGGTTAGCAATATCTGTTGCACTTAGCGTTGGGTCATTAAACCAAAACAAGCCATCTGACCCCCAAGCGTTAAGCTGAACTTCTTCGCCTAAGCAAATGGGTTCGACCAGATCAACGGTGATGTTGATGGGTTCCCCTATCGTTAAATCAAGCGTTGAAGATTGTTCATCTAAGCACCCGAGTGGATCTGAAACGGTAAGGGTAACCTCCCAATCTCCAGTTGAGCTATAGGTGTGAGACGGTTCGAATTCATCGCTAATCTCTCCATCTCCAAATTGCCACAAATACACGCCTCCCCCTTCAGAATTATTTACGAACTGTATGGGTTCATCTGGGCAAATGATGTCTGGTGCGTCAAGATCAATTTCAACATAGATCGTCCCGAGTTCGAACTTAAAAATTCCGATGTTACAATTAAAACTATCGTTCGTGGAGCTCCACGCCCCGGGCGTAGTTGGGAAATCGTTGTTGCCTCCACATCCCGCACACACTGCTTGATAAACCGTCCCGTTTTTATCAAATCTTGAGGTACCTCCATCTACGTGCTCTGCCGATTGTCCCCCTCCGAAGAATGAGCCATAGATTAACTGCTCTGCTCCAGGGTTAAGCATGCCAAGCCAAAAATCGCTGTCGTCAGATGTAAATTGATAGGGTCCACCAGTAATTGGCATCCCTTGGGTACCGCTGTTAGACCCAGCCTGAGAACTATTGTTTGTCCCTCCGCCCCAACCACATAGGTATATCTGCCCACAGTCGCTCACAAGGAATGCTGTAGGGCTGATATCTATACTACCGGCGTTGTTGGGGTTTCCAACTCGGGTATTCCAAAGAAGGTTTTGGAGTTGTACATCGAAGCAGGCAATAAATTGACCAGCATTGGGGCTGGCGTCGTAAACGGTGCCGGAGAGAGGTAGGTTCCCTATTGTTTGGCCTAACAAATAAATATTGTCATCCTCATCAACCTGAACGAAATAAGACTGATCATAAGAGGAGCTTCCGTAATAAGTACTCGCAAGTGGGGTCCCTCCGCCATTGGGGAAACGGGTTACAAAAGCATCTACGACGCCCCCGAAAACAAACTGATGCGAGGAGCCCAGGGCGGGGTAATCAGTGCTGCGGGTTCCACCACAAACTACGGGCTCAAAAGCGGAAGTAAATTGAACTCCGTATGCAGCGTCTGCCTGAGAGCCTCCAATATAGGATGACCACTCTAAGGTGGTTAAGTCAGGGCTCATCCTGAATAAAACACCATCTGTAGTTCCACCGTTATAGCTTGGGTAGGGTCCCGCTATCATAGGAAAATCATTACTTGAAGTCACTGTAGCGACCCAAGGCCTGTCAAGTTCGTCTACATTAATCTCCCCTCTAAAAACGTCGCCGTAGTTGTAGTTCAACATCGAACCAGAGTTAATCCCGTCGTTGCCGGATCCCCCGACATACGTTCCGCTCAACAATCCACCCGTTCCAGAGGAGAATTTTAAGATGAAGAGATCAGAACCATCTGAAAAATCTCCTGGGAAATTGCAACAAGCCTGCAAATTGATTGATGAACCTCCGTTAAACGAAACGTCATAAGATCCACTAGAAACTGGGAAATTGGAAGACCCTGTCGTGCCTAAAGCATAAAAATCTCCATTTGAATCAGCGACAAGGGAGGAACAAATATCCATGCTGTTTCCACCCACAATGGTGCTATACACCAAAGCTGTTCCATCTGCAGAAAAAACTGTAATTCCGATATCGAAGGGCCCGTCTCCAGCAGCGAAAGTAGTCGAAACGGCACCCGCCGTAGTGGGGTATGTTCCCATTCCACCGTCCCACAATGCAGCTCCTGCAATCGCCCTGCCGTCATCATCAAAAGCGGCCGTAAATCCCCAATTTGCTTGGGTGGCTCCTATATAAGTTGCAAATACAAGGTCTGGGTCTATTGTTAATCTAAGGTCTGGATTGTAATCACCTATTTCAAAACTCACCTCTGTCATTCCATCTGACCTCTTTGTCAATTTGTAGTGGCACTCAACTTGTTTGATCCGTGATCCGGCGATTAATTGGTAAGCAAATGGTACGCCTTCGATGATGTCTCCCGTCTCACCCATGAGATGTAAAAGTGAGCCGTCTGGTCTCAAACTGAGCTCAGTTCCTTCATGTATCAAGACGATGTTCGAGGGGTCTGCTCCGGGCTCTACTACCCAGTCGTACTTGAGTTTTTTCGTTCCTCTCGACCTTCCGTCCATGATTAATTCTATTCCAGGCCAAACCTCTTTATATCTCACCTGCCCCACCGCATCAAGCCCGCTTACCCATTTCGTTTCGTCGCTCCCTCTGTAATAATTTACTTTGTGGCCCAACTCGTGACGGCCCGATTTTTCTGACTCTGGGTTTCCGTCTTTAAAGTGAACTCGCCAGGCGTGAGATGACAATGTTTCACTTTCGAAAGCCCCACTTTCGTGATCCCACAAATCGTCATAACCTTCTCCAGCAACCCATGCCGTCCATCCATTTTCTTCCATCCAGAAAACCCCTCCATCTATGTCGGCTCGATATGAAACAAAAGATTCCCATTGCCCTTCGTTTGGTATGAATGCTAAATCTGAGGAATGTTGTTGTGAAAATACTGACAGACCTGAAAACAGGAATACTAGAAAAACTAAGATATGAGTGATGCCTTGTTTCACTTTAGTTGGTCTGATAAAAGTCTCATTTCTAAAACGGGAGACATGCGCTCATGAAGAATTCTATACACCGCATCGGCGATAGGTATCTCAACCTTAAAATCTTTGTTCATCTCGAATATGCCTTTTGCTCCTGTCATGCCTTCGGCAACCATTTTAAGTTCTATTACTGCTGCCATTACTGTGTACCCGCTCCCAACCATCGTGCCAAGCGCCCTGTTGCGACTATTCACGCTGTAGGCCGTGACTAAAAGGTCTCCGAGATACGGGCTGCTCTTTATATTCCTGTCAATATCATGCACCACGTCAATGAATCTCTTCATCTCAATAGCAGCATTGGAAATCAGGACTGAAATAAAATTGTCTCCATATCCCAATCCGTGGGCTAGCCCAGCTCCAATGGCATATACGTTCTTCAAAACAGCTGCTAACTCCGCTCCGAAAACATCATCGGATGTGCTCACCTTGATGTACCTGGTTCTCAGAAATGGTGCAAAAATTTCTGCCTGAGTTGTGTCTGGGCAAGCTACGGTTAAGTACGAAAGTCTTTCGCGAGCCACCTCTTCGGCATGGCACGGTCCGCAGATTATACCAATTTTTTCATAAGGGATCTCAAATCTCTTGTGAAGATATTTAGCGGGAATATAATTGTATTTAGAAATCATGCCTTTTATGGCAGAAAACACCAGTTTATTCGAGAAGGGGGTAAAAGATGAGCCTTCCCCAAACACATCATTAAACGCAGCGTCTAAAAACATGGAAGGAATCGCTACAATGATTATATCGCTTGATTCTATCACGACTTTCATGTCTGTCGATAGCTTGAGTTTCTCTACTGGGAACTGAATGCTCTGGATGTATTTAGGGTTATTTCCATGGCGAACTATGTGATCTTTGGTGTCTTGAGATCTAACCCACCAATTGAGTTCTTCCACATTTTCGCACAGCATTTTTACCAGTGCCGTAGCCCAACTTCCGCTACCTAAAACTCCTATTACAGGCTTCTTCGACATGAAGCTAAGTTAGCGAATTAAGCTGAGCATATAAAAGGGTATCAAAAGCCTTTATAGATATAAATATGATTATACATAAAATATGAAGCCGGTAAATTATAAAATTAAGCACAACACTAAGATATCATATACTTCAACGACCCGTTATAAGTAACTTTGTCATCTGTAAACATTCAATATTGCAAAACACAAAATCGCAATGAGCCAAGAAGACGGACTGAAAAAAGTGATAAGCCACGCAAAAGAGTATGGATTTGTATTTCCAAGTAGTGAAATTTATGACGGCTTAAGTGCGGCCTACGACTACGGTCAACTTGGGAGTGAGCTGAAAAACAATATTAAAAATTATTGGTGGACGGCGATGGTTCGTATGAATGACAACATCGTAGGTATTGACGCCTCGATTTTTATGCATCCGAAAACTTGGAAAGCTTCCGGTCACGTTGATGCTTTCAACGATCCTCTTATTGACAATAAGGACAGCAACAAGCGCTACCGTGCAGATGTCTTAATCGAAGATCATATCGCTAAAATCGACAAAAAGATTGACAAAGACGTTTCAAAGGGGCTCAATCGTTTCGGGGATGATTTCAACGAGGTTGAGTTCAGGGCAACGAACGTAAACGTGCTGCGTCGTCAAACAACCATTGACGAAATAAACGGAAAGTTCAAGGACGCCATGAATGCGGAAGATCTTGCAGGTGTAAAGACGTTGATTGAAGATCTGGGGATTGTTTGTCCTGTTAGTGGCTCTAAAAATTGGACGGACGTGCGACAATTTAACCTCATGTTCAGTACTGAGCTGGGTGCTGTGAGTGGCGATTCTGGGGTCATCTACCTTCGTCCTGAAACTGCTCAGGGGATTTTCGTGAATTTCTTAAATGTTCAGAAGAGCGGTCGCATGAAGCTTCCTTTCGGTATAGCCCAAATAGGAAAAGCCTTTCGCAACGAAATTATCGCCCGTCAATTCATTTTCCGTATGCGTGAATTTGAACAAATGGAGATGCAGTTTTTCGTTAAGCCAGGGACACAGGGAGAGTGGTATGAGTTTTGGAAAGAAGAGCGTAAAAAATGGCACTCTACGTTAGGATTGGGAGACGAAAACTACAAATTCCACGATCACATTAAACTCGCTCACTATGCAGATGCTGCTTGTGATATCGAATTCAATTTCCCAATGGGTTTTAAAGAGTTAGAGGGGATACACTCTCGAACTGATTTCGATCTTAAAAGTCACGAAGAGTTTTCTGGAAAAAAGCTAAGGTTTTTCGATCCAGAAACAAAGGAGAGTTTCGTCCCTTACGTAGTTGAAACGTCTATAGGGCTTGATAGAATGTTCCTTGCTGTTCTATGCAACTCATACAGGGAAGAAGATTTGGGAGAGGGCAACTCTCGAACGGTGCTGAGTATTCCTTTCGCGCTTGCTCCCGTTAAAGTCGCCATTCTACCTCTTGTGAAAAAAGATGGGCTACCAGAAAAAGCCCGAGAGGTTCTTTCTAAACTACGCCTCAATCACAATTGTCAGTACGATGAGAAGGATGGGATCGGACGACGATACCGCAGGCAAGACGCTATAGGAACTCCTCTCTGTATTACGATAGATCACGATTCTTTAAATGACGATGCGGTCACCGTTCGTGAGCGCGATGGCATGACTCAAGAGCGAGTTGCAATTTCTGACATACCGGCATACGTAGAGTCAAGAGTCGGGATGGCTACACTTTTTTAAATGACAATCTCCGATCTAAATATCAGGGGGCGCAGAGCGCTAGTGAGAGTAGACTTCAATGTCCCTTTAGATAAGTCTCACAATGTGCAAGACGACACGAGAATTCGTCGGGCGCTTCCCACCATCAAAGCCCTTTTAAAGGGTGGCGCTTCTGTCGTTTTAATGAGCCACCTTGGAAGACCTAGGGGTGTTTCTGAGGAATACAGTTTAAAGCACATCGTCTCCCATTTGGAGGGTTTGCTTGGAAACCCTGTACAGTTTGCAAGTGACTGTATTGGCGATAGCGCTCTAGATGTATCACAAAACCTCAAGCCAGGAGAAATAGCTCTTCTTGAGAATTTAAGGTTTCATGAGGAGGAAAAAAGTGGGGATGAGTTTTTCGCAGGCCAATTGGCTGAGAACGGTGATCTATATATTAACGACGCATTTGGAACTGTCCATAGAAATCACGCCTCTACAGCTGTAATCGCTCGATTTTTTCCTGAAGACAAGGCTTTCGGTAAACTTTTAGAAGCGGAAATTTCTGCTTTGAGTAAGGTTATGTCTAAACCCGCAAGGCCGTTACTCGCTATTATAGGGGGGGCCAAGGTTAGTAGCAAGCTCACTGTTTTAGAAAACATGGTAGAGAAGGTGGACAAACTGATGATAGGTGGGGGGATGGCTTACACTTTTATACTTGCTAAAGGCGGTAAAGTGGGTGACAGCTTAGTGGAAAAGGAGATGGTCGAAAGAGCGAAAGCCGTTTTAGAAAAGGCAGCAAGTTGCTCCACTGAAATTCTGCTTCCAGAGGACTCTGTTTGTGCAGATCAATTCTCCGCCGATGCAAATTTTGTGATTTGCAATTCTGATGAAATCAAAGAAGGCTGGATGGGACTCGATATAGGCCCTAAAGCTTGTAAAAAGTTTGCCGCTGCTGTAAAAGAAAGCGAAACTGTTCTTTGGAATGGTCCTATGGGAGTCTTCGAATTTAAAGCTTGCTCTAAAGGTACATTCACAGTGGCAAATGCTTTAAAAGACGCTACAAAAAAAGGTGCTTACACGCTAGTCGGTGGAGGAGATTCCGTTGCCGCAATCAACGCCTGCGGACTTGCTGAAGAGGTAAGCTATGTGAGTACGGGAGGTGGAGCTATGTTAGAATATTTGGAGGGGAAAACTCTTCCTGGAATCGCAGCAATACTAGACTAGTACTAGACTAATACCCGGTTTATTTTTCTATTATTTCGTTCATCACGAACATGCTTTTTACTTGCGCAATGTTATCTAATGCCGCCAGTTTTCTTGTGATAAATCTATGGTAGTGGTCCATATCTGGGACATTTATCTCGAGCATATAATCTGATATTCCAGTGAGATGGTAGCACGATCTAACTTCTTTAAAGCTACCTATATCGTGTTCAAATTCTTCAAGAGCTGCTCGTTCATGTAGTTTCAGATTCACGCTGCAAAACGCTTTGAGTGCAAAGCCCATCTTTTTCCTGTCAAGCTTAACTGTATACCTCTGGATTACTCCGTCATTTTCTAAGCGTTTCACTCTGGCAAAAACAGCACTGCGGCTTAATCCAGTCAAATCACTTAAATCTTGCATACTACAGCGTCCATCAAACTCTAAATGTTCGACAATTGTGCGGTCTAAAGCGTCTATAAGATTCATTTGTTCTGTTATATATGCTATAATTAGCACAAATTAGCACAAATTGATGTAATTTCAGACAATACAATAAAATTGTTCTAAACATCTAACCAATAACAAAACAACAGCGTAGCTTTACACACATGAAAACACATTTAGAGACAAAAGCACTGTTTGCTGGATATAACCCTGCTGACAACCACGGAGCTGTTAAACCTCCTATTCACCCAGCTTCTACATTTGTTTTTCCTAGCGCGGCTGTTGGAGCGGCTCACATGGAAACTACTTACGGAGTGGAGGGAGCAGAGACGCCGCCAGAAGGTGGTTTTATCTACAGTCGTTTAGGAAACCCCACTCTAAGTGTAGCTGAAGCCCGATTGGCTGCCTGGGACGAATCTGACGCTGCTGCATTTTTTGCAAGCGGAATGGCGGCAATAAGCACCATGTTATTTGCTTTAACGGGTCCCGACAAGCCGCTTTGGTATGTAGGCCCTTTATATGGAGGAACCCAACACATTGTTGATGACATCCTTCCGTCTATGGGTGTAAGTGTTAAGCGCCTGGAAAGTCTCAATGATTTGGCGTCCTTTACAGAAGCGGATGGCCTCCCTGGAATGATTTACGTAGAAACCCCAGCTAATCCCACACTTCAAATTCACAGCATTAAAACAGCCGCGGATTGGGCAAAGAATAATTCTTCTGAGGATCACCGCATCATTGTAGCCGTTGACAACACATTCTTAGGGCCTATTATACAACGACCCTTAGAGCTCGGTGCTGATTTAAATGTTTACTCCGCGACGAAATACATCGGGGGACATAGTGATCTTATTGCTGGAGCAGTAAGTGGAGAAGCAATGGCGATGGCGAAGGTGTTCGAATACAGAACGTTCTTTGGAGGAATGGCTGACCCGCACACCTGTTGGATGCTATCAAGATCTATGGAAACTCTCCAAGTTAGGGTTGAGCGCCAAGTCCGTTCTGCACGCCTTGTCCTTGACCACATCCAAGAAACTCCAGGTACGCCTGTTGCTGGAATAAATAAAATTTACTCTGCTTGGGCTGAAGATTTAGAGGGGGCTGGCGATATTCGGTCCGCTGAAATTGCGAAAGAGCAGCAGGCTAACGGTGGAGCAATGTTCGCTATGGAACTTCCTGGTGGGCGTCCGGCGGCTTTTGCTTTCCTAGACGCCCTCAACCACATCCAACTCGCTGTCAGCCTCGGCTCAACAGAGTCTTTAGCAGAGCACCCTGCCAGTATGACCCACGCTGGAGTTTCTGTTGACGAAAAATTAAAACACGGAATAACAGAAGGTCTCGTTCGCATCTCTATTGGGCTCGAGCACCCAGAGGACCTCATCGCTGACATAGATCAAGCGCTTCAGGCGGCTTGCAAAGTTTACGAAGAAACTTTAGAATGCGTTTAATCCTCACTTGTGCTCTTGCGATTGTTTCCCTTGGCTCTTTCGCCCAAACCTCAACATATCTCTACCCTTCAACATCTCTTCGGTGGAATGAGGTAATCTGCCACATCGATGGTGGGGTCGTCAGAGATGGAAATGGGTGGCGGGGAGAGATTCTCTATACTGTGGATCTCGATCGGATTTACGCCGGATATTCAACCAGCACTTTTAATCTTGCATACACTCTAAGGGAGGGGAAATTGCACATCGGAGATTCACACTTCACAGATGCAATCACATATACTCTTGAGCAAGGTGTTGTCTATGTTGGAAATAGCAATTTTCCTTTAGATATCGCCTACACGATTCGCCCAGACGTGTCACACCCTGACGTGATCAATATCTTTAAAGAAAACAGCATTAGCCCTTTTGATATCGTCGCCACATTACAGGGAGATCCTTCACATACAGAGCTATTCGCTCTCTTGTTGTCTGCAGGGTTGCTTTAATTAAGGCGAATTGCGACGTTTACTTCGACTCTTCGACTCGGAAGGTGAAGCCCTCCATTATTTGGTTTACAAGAAGCTTTTCACAAGCTTCAACAACCTTAGCCTCGGCAGTAGCTTTATCCGATGCATCTACCTCAAGAGTAACGTGCTTTCCGATTCTTACACCTCCAATCTCAGGAAGACCCATACTCTTCATGGTGCCGCCAACAGCTTTTCCTTGTGGATCTAAAAGTGTCGGAAGGGGCATAATGTCAATCTCTGCTACAAATTTCATGAGGTAATATCTTTCGGGGCAAATATGAGTGCTAAACTTGAGTACAAAAGTACACACAACGACACCGCTGCGTATGCATTTCCCCAAGCAATCCACGTTCCAATAGCAACTGCGATAAATCCAACCCCAAGACCCATTCTTACCGCATCAATTGTCTTGTCTTTGCCCCATGTTTTTAATCCAAAAAAAGGCCTTTTAATCACCATCAAAAGAGGGAACATAACCATGCCCACGGACGCAACTACGAGCATCACTCTTATTTGACCTTCGCTACCTGAATAAGCCGCTCCCCACCACAACGTCATCCCCATCCAAAACAACCCAGCTGCTGGAGCTGGCAACCCCTCAAAAAAACCAGAACCCTTTCCTTCCGAAGCGCTCACATTGTATCTGGCCAGCCTATACGCTGCCGCTACCACTAGCAGTGCAGGAAGGGCATTCAGCATTAAGCTATCACACGCCCCGCTTTCGCAAATTAACCTGTATGAAACAAAAGCAGGGGCTAACCCACTCGTCACAAGATCTGCTAAAGAATCTAACTGTACGCCCATCGGACCTTCCACACCCAGCTTCCTTGCAGCCCATCCATCTAAAACATCAAAAAACATCGCAGCCAACCAAACCGCCGCTATTCTTCCGTCTGTTATGTCTGCCCCAGAAGCCGCTTCCCAGCATACATATGCTCCCCCTAATAAATTACCCATTGTCAGGGCGTTAGGTATTAATCTCTTGAAATTCATGCAACGAAGATAGCAATGAGTGCAGCCTTATACACTCAGTTGTGTATCTTTGTCGTGTAACGGTCCGATGGCCGAGCGGCTAGGCTCAGCTCTGCAAAAGCTGCTACAGCGGTTCGAATCCGCTTCGGACCTCCAGATAAAAAAGAAAGCCCTGTTAACTTTGAGTTGGCGGGGCTATTCTTTTTAAAAGACAATAAGTTTTAAGCTCTGACCTTTTAGAGATCCTTGGAAGGTAACTATGTAGATGCCTTTAGGTAAATCTAAATTGCTTAATTCTAGTGATTCGCCACCTCTAATCGTTACGCTTTCTTTAGAATAAACTGTTGATCCAGAGGTTGTGGAAATCGTCACAATTCCAAACATTGATTCTTCTGATATATTCAATAGCGAAAAGTCTCCTGAGCTGGGATTGGGATAAGCTAAAAGAGTTTTGAATGTTGCTTCAGAGCAATGTCTCTCGCTTGGTACCCCTAACGCTACCTACCTCGAGCTCTTTCGGTGATTACTCTACTACAAACG
This sequence comes from Bacteroidota bacterium, assembly GCA_027619225.1. Taxonomy (GTDB): domain Bacteria; phylum Bacteroidota; class Bacteroidia; order Flavobacteriales_D; family Sanyastnellaceae; genus UBA974. The sequence continues at coordinate 924 of JAQCFW010000017.1, read as the reverse complement.
TCTTCTCCACTGATCCGTCATCGTACATATATAAAAGAAATTCATTCTTAGCACCTTTTGTTTCTCTTCCCATCATGTCTATGATTTTGAGTAGGGTTCTAGAAGAGTTGAGTTCGTGGATGCCTACATCTGAAGGAGAGCATTCGTTGTCGCAGTTTTCACTGAAAGAAAATTGGGGTTCTAGAATTTCTGGCCAATTCGCTGATGACCAAGAGGCGTCATCTACTTCTACACAAGTAAGGTTGGGGTTTCCCCCCAACGATAGCCAGCTTATATTCGTATTGTTCCCATTGGCAATATTTAGACAGGTAAGCTGACTTTCATAACACCACAAAGTGGTTAAAAGAGTATTGTTACTTACATCAAGGTTTGTAAGTGGATTGTGCCCACAACTTAATAAGGTTAAGGCCGTAAAATCTTCTATTCCTGTTAAATCAGAAATAGAAGACGATGACGCGATTAAACTGCTCACTACATTAATATTTGAGGTCAGTATCTGTCCATCCAATAAATCATCTAGCCCTAAATTAATAAGTCTTTGTTCAAAATTAGCATCAGGCACATACGTGAATTGAGCAAACAAACTCAATGTCATTGAGAATGAAAAGAGAAGTAGTAGTAGTGATTTCATCGTTGACGTATGATTAAAGATAGACAAACACACGTTGAGATGGGTAAAAACAAAAACGAGAGGCAATCTTTCGACGCTCTCTCGCTTTGTACACAGGACGACTCAGTTCTCGAACTCTTTTACAAAGACTTAGTACAGCTCTACGACTTGAAAGATGTGCTTAAACACGAGGGGTTGAGCGATTATGCCACGAAGTATCATATTAGTCAAGACTCTCAGCGCAATTCATCACTACAGGTAGGGAGTTAAACTATAATAGTTAAGAATAGAATGGCTAATACAACAGGACTCAA
>JAQCFW010000041.1 GCA_027619225.1 Bacteroidota bacterium | reverse complement strand
TTAGCAAACTTCGGTTTTAGTGGACAAGTAATCGCTTCGAAAGCCCTACGTTTCTTAGCCGAGACCGTTGTGCTTCATTGTGATCCAACTAATAACAAACCAAATATTCAATTATGAAATCAACCTTCACAAATGGCATTTTAATACTTTTTTTAGTCTTAGTAAGCAATATGGGATTTGCTCAAACGAAAATTGAGCAAATCGAAGAACTTTTAAGCACCTATGAAGCATATGGAAAATTTAATGGTTCCGTTTTAGTATCCGATCAAGGAAAGGTTATCTATAAGAATGGATTTGGTATGGCGAATATGGAATGGGATATTCCAAACCAACCCAATACAAAACATCGTTTAGGTTCTATCACCAAACAATTTACTGCAATGCTTATTTTACAATTAGCAGCAGAAGGGAAATTAGATTTACAAGCGCCCATTACCACCTATCTAACAGATTACCCAAAAGCGAGCGGCGATATAATTACTACTCATCATTTACTAACACATACTTCAGGAATCCCTAATTACACGTCATTTCCTACGTTTATGGAAGACCATAGTCGTAATCCATACACTCCAGAAGAGTTTGTGAAGACGTTTGCTGATATGGAATTGGATTTTACACCTGGTGAAAAATTTAGTTATAGTAATTCGGGGTATTTTCTTCTCGGTGTTCTTATTGAAAAATTGTCTGGAAAAAGCTATGAACAAATGCTTCAAGATAAAATTTTCATCCCATTAGACATGAAGGATTCGGGTTACGATAATCATGAGGATATTTTAAAAAATAGAGCTACTGGATACGAAAAAGTAGGCAGAGATTATATAAACTCTAACTATATAGACATGTCAATTCCTTACGCAGCAGGCTCTATCTACTCCACTGTTGAAGACTTATTTAAATGGGATCAATCTTTATACACCACTGAAATTTTGCCAAAAGATTATATGACCTTGTACTTTGAACCTCAAATTTCAGCAGGTAATTCACATTATGCTTATGGATGGGGTGTTGGCTATACCCAAATAGGAAATTCAACAGATAGTATTTTAGCCATAGGTCATGGAGGAGGTATTAACGGATTTAACACTAACATCTCTAGAACAACATCTAATAATTCTTTGATTGTACTTTTAAATAATACAGGTGGAGCGCCACTTAACGCTATGACAGAAGCTATTCTGGGAATTATGCACGGCAAAGAATATGATATGCCTAAACAATCTGTAGCTGATGCGGTATTAACAGTTATTGATGATAAAGGAATTGATGCGGGAATATCACATTATAAAAAAATAAAAAATTCTGAAGCTTATAGCTTAAGCGAAGGAGAAATGAATGCTATTGGGTATGTACTAATGCGTTCTGATAGATTAGAAGAATCTAGCAAAATATTTCAATTGATAGTTGAGGAATTCCCTACATCGTGGAATGCATATGATAGTTATGGAGAAAGTTTAATGAAGCTAGGTAAAAACGACCTAGCCATTAACAATTACAGAAAATCTGTAGAATTAAACCCTAATAACCAGAACGGTATCTCTTCTTTAAAGTTACTTGGAGATAATGTAAGCGATTTGGTAAAAGAGGTAAAAGTATCCAATGCTGTTTTAGAAACTTATATCGGCGAATACGAACTCCAACCAGGGTTTACCCTTACCGTTACATTAGAAGGGAATCAATTAAAAACGCAAGCCACAGGGCAACCGGTAGTTGATATATTTCCGAAATCTGAAACTGAATTTTATTTAAAAGTAGTTGATGCACAACTCATCTTTAACGAGAATGATGCTGGTGAAATTGATAGTTTAACTCTTTTTCAAGGAGGACAAGAAATGATAGGTAAAAGAATAGATTAATAATATATTATTTATCTGTAGAAAATGACGAAAGCACAACAAAACCTATAAGCAATAGCCCCCTGCGGGACGCTACTGCTCATAGCCAAAACGTTACCTACAAGTGAAAAACACATTAAACCTGCAAATAAAAATATATTCTAAACAATTAAACTAAAAAATGAAATTATACTTATTGCTCTGTCTATCAATAATGACTAATACACTTTTTGCTCAATATGATAGCATTCCATTTGGTGGTTATGATAGAACGTACCTTGTTCATTTACCTACTGGATATACAGGAACTACAGAATTGCCATTAATCATTGCTATGCACGGTGGGTTTGGCGATGCATTCAATATAGAGTACCACTCACAATTAAGTGCGAAAGCAGATGCAGAAAATTTTATTGTTGTATATCCAGAAGGGGTAAAAGGAGGATTTCTTAATATCAGAACTTGGAATGGTGGGGGATTGCTGTGGCTTTGCTAGTACTAACAATATTGATGATGTAGGTTTTATTGATTCCTTATTAAATACTCTTACTAACCAGTATTCTATTGATACAAATCGAATATATGCTACTGGAATTTCAAATGGCGGTTTTATGTCTTATAGATTAGCTTGTGAGTTATCGGATAAAATTGCTGCTATTGCCCCCGTAGCAAGTTCAATGTTAATGGATGTGTGTAACCCTACTCGTCCCATACCAATTATTCAATTTCATTCATATTTTGATTCTAATATTCCTCATCTAGGTGGTGTTGGAAGTGGGTTTTCTAGTCATTACAATCCACCAATAGATTCCATATTAAATGTATGGTCAAATAGCAATTCTTGTTCAAATATAAATGATACAATAATTACTAATTCTCAATATACTTTTAAAAAATGGACAAACTGTAATTGCTCCTCCGAAATCCATTATTACATTACTCAAGATGGTGGGCACTCTTGGCCTGGTGGTATTCAGACAAACACTGGTGACCCAACATCATCTTTTATAAACGCTAACAATTTAATGTGGGATTTTTTTCAACAACACACATTAAACTGTAATTGTCCGGAAGATGTAGACGGTGACGGAAACGTCACCGTAAGTGACCTTCTAGCCATTCTCAGTGAATTCGGTTGCTCAACGGGCTGCCAATACGACATCAACCAAGATGGGATTGTCGGTGTGGGAGATATTCTTGATGCCCTTGCGGCTTTCGGTGATGGTTGCTAAAGTTATAGGTTACTCGGTGCAGCGAATTTCATTTATAGCTCTAGAACTAGGGTGTGATTGATCACTGTTGATGTCTAAATTCAGGGATATTATTTTAGTGTTATTAAAATTATCCAAACCAGGAATGCGTTGTTAAACCTGCTCTTCTTCAAGAAAAGAGTCAAAATATGAGGGTGTTTTTGCTTAAAGAGCTTCACCTCAACCAAGTTTTGAACGGCCAGTAAATCTTCAGTGTTCGGAAGCGTTACAGGTTTAATGACAAGCCTAATGTAAAAGTTCTACCGGTGGTATAGGTTTGAAAATTGTACACATCTCCTTTAAAATCATATGTTTGACGAAATTGAGAGTCTAATAAGTTTTGGGCTTTTAACTTCAAGGTAAACCTATTGCCGATAGACTTATTTACACTTAAATCAACTGATGCACGAGGTTGGTCGTAGACATCGGGAGTCCCTCCAGGAGTGATTAAAACTAACTTAGGTCCGCTGATGTTAAACCCCGTATTTATACTTAATCCAAGAGAATCATTCGTATAGTTTAAAGTGTTGTTTATTATATATGGAGATTGCCCGTATATCGGTCTTGTGTCCTTGTGATCGGGGTCGGTAGATCTAATCTCCATTAGCTCATCTTCAGCAATACTCGTCGCACTTTGAATATAGGTTGCATTAAAGGCTATATTGAATGCGTTTAATCTCTCACTTAAAAAGCCCAAATTCTTTTTCATCTCTAACTCTAAACCAAAAAGCTGGGCTCTATCGACATTTTTCCATGTGATTTCTGTATTTGAAGATGTCGATATAATCACCTGTTCAATGGGATCAGTAAAGTGTTTATAGAATAAACTGAAAGAAAACAATTCACCTAATCCAGGATATACTTCAAATCTATTGTCAATGTTTACAATTTTAGTCCTGTTTAATGCTGTATTACCCGTCTGTTGTTCCTGTATTTCGAAATCAAAAACTGAGAAAGGAGCCTTTTCACGGAACAAGGGGCGGGCAACACTTTGGCTTGCAGAAAACCTGTAATTAGTAACTCTCAAGTCCATTTCAGCCAATTTAAACTTCATGTTTAATGATGGTAGCACGTCTAATACATTTAGAGATCCTCTAAAATTTTGCTCTAGTTCCGAAAGAAGCGTCTCGTCATCTAATTTATCACTCTCCAATAACATCTCTGTGGCTTCAAGCCTTAATCCTAAGTTGATATCAATATTCTCGGAGGGGGAAATGTTCATCATGGTATAAGCGCCTAATACAGTTTGAAACGCGTCATAACTATTCTGAATATCTGTATCGTCTCTCAAGTACAAATAGTCAGTTGCACTAGATGATGTGCCTGGAATGACATTCATATTCTCCAAACTAAAGTAGTCGGATGGATTTCCATTGTATGAAACTCCTTGGGAAACAAAGCTATACCTATTTTCAGAGTAATCTCGTGTTTTTGTGACCATTGAAAGTCCAAATGCGAGCTTGTTTTTATCTCCTAAATTATGTGCGAAGGGTAGTTCATAATTGATTTTAAAATCTAAAGTCGTGTTACGCATCTGCCTGAAAAACCTTGTGGGAGAAGGGTAAAGGTTATCCTGTATACTGTATGAAAGTTCATTCGAATCGGCTACGTCAACTGAATATCCAGGGAAATAATCATTCAAGTTCTCTCCATCTGACAGAAGAGATTGAGCCTCATCGGTGACATTCGTTCCATCCGCATCCAAGTAGATGATACCGCTTGGAAGCTCTTCATAACTATTAATGAATAATCTTAAATCAGGTGTTGTTTGGTTTCCCACTGTAAATGAGGTGCTCCACATAACCTTGTGGTTGGCGCTTCCATGTAATTTATGTTCTCCTCGCAATTGGAAGATATTCATACTTCGTTCAAGGTATCTCTGTTGTCGCTGTTCTTGCCCTAATCCCACAGCGTCACTTGGGTTAATTCCGTCTTGATATCTCGCATCGTTTACACCCGAAACATTAGGCATATAGGTTAAGCCTATTTTACTGTTTGGACTGAATTCGTAGCCAAGGTTAAAAAGGGCTGAAGTAAATACTGAACGAGTGCCTCTTGTGTCTGAAAATTGCTTCTGAACATCCAATTCATTCTTTTCCGATTCCAAGCCTGTCAAAAGATATCGCCCAGTATTGCCGTTTTCATAAAATCGATAGTTGATTTTATATTGAAGCCCAAAGTTGTAGCCAAAAGGTCTGCCAAAAAGCTCGGTGACATTACCAAATGAAATACTTTTAGAAAGATTCAAAGGGGCCGTACTATTGATGGGCTCCCATGTATTTGCAAACGATTTCGTTTGATCAGATAGAGTCTGATTTTGTTGCTCTCGAATAGAAGTCATATATTCAATATTAACCTGACTTAAATTTTCTATACCATCAATAGAATTAACGATGTTGGAGATTGAAGTTTGGTTATGTCCTGTACCAATATCATCCGGTGACAATATATTCATTTCATTCAGAGCTTCACCAAATCCTGCCAGTACCAGTGCGTCATAATAATTAGAATATTGAGGCGCTTGAACCTCATTTTCAGCTACAATATCAGGTATATCGAGTGCCCCATTATCCCATCCAAAAGCTTCACTTGTCCCTGCATGACTCGTAATAAAACGATCATTGAAAGATGAATTTGTATTGAAACCCGTTGATGTGGTAAAATTTAAAGTGAAGCGATCAGGGAAATCTTTAGTAATCACATTGATGTATGCTCCAGTGTAATTAGAAGGCAAGTTTGCATTCAATGTCTTTACTACCAAAATGTTGTCTATAAGGTTTGTAGGAAACAGATCCATGGACACAGAGCTCCTCTTTGGATCAAGCGATGGAACTTCCGCACCATTTAAGGCTGTTCGTACGTAACGGTCACTTAACCCCCTTACGACGACGAAATTACCCATGGTATATACTCCACTTACTCTTTTTATGGCACTACTAACGTCACTGTCTCCATTTCTGCTTATCTCCTGAGCAGAAATGTAATCAACCATAGAAGTTTCTTTCTTCTTAATGTTTTCCATATACACTTGGTTAGACCTGTTTTGACGGACTACCACTAGAGCTTCTTGTTCAATGGCGATTACGGATTGGTTCAACATGAAGTCAACCCTAATCGTATCATTATTGACAATGGTTACCACTTTCTCAACGCTACCATAAGCGATAAAGCGACAAACCAATTTATAAGTACCTAATTCCAAATCTGCGATGGAATAGGTTCCATCAAAACTACTCATGGTTCCAGTATTATTCGATTCAAGAATAATAGTCGCTCCAAGTAACATTTCACCATTAGAAGCATCAGACACACTGCCAACAATGGTTCCTTGAGCAAATGAATAATCTAATACAAGTGCGGAGATGATAAAGAAAATATACTTTTTCATAGGTACTGGCTTTTTTTACTGAGCCGTTAATTTTTAAAGATGAATGATGTTTTCACTTTATTCATCATATCCTCTTATTCAACTAAACAGCCTAAAACGAAATTTAAATTTTCCATATTTTTTTACTTTTTAGAATATACCAAGGTGGTATTTCTTTTTTCTTTTTAGGTAGGGTATTAAATATAAGAGCTTCAGGATAATTAAGTCCCATATATCTAACATTTACAGTTTGGCCTTTTGCAGGTGTATTTCCTTTTGCAGGTGTAGGTTTATTAATTTTAGTAATGATTCCTACTAATGGTTCGTAAACAAATAAAATTCTATTTCATCTCCTAATTTCATCTTATTTATTTTTATAATGATTGTATATTAAATTTTCTGCCTTTCGAATTGCTTTATCAATATCACCGTCGAAGTACCCATAGATTCTAACATCATCTTCCTCCCATTTAGTTTTGAGGTCTGTGATGAAGTATCCACGGGTGAGCCATCTATGTAGGTTATGAATAGTTCTATTTCTTACCCGTATTACAGAATTGTCATTACCGAATAATTGTGTTAGTCGGAGTATAAATCTAGGTACCCACCATCTAGTAGCTTTGCTGTCAATTAACTTAATTACATCCAATACTACATTGTATGGATATGTTCCGTGGTCATATGGAATCCATGTGTAGCCTAAGTATCTATACCTTTCATTTGGATTGTTTGAAAAGAATGGGAGTAGTGCGTATATAAAGTCTTTCATTTTATTTCTGTTTTGGTTTATAACTGTCCATTAGTTTCTTTTAGATATTCATCAACAATAGTCTTTCCTTTATCAATATCTCCTTCACCTATTATTTGGTATGCTCTATCTGTTATCTCCATATGACAATCACAGTTAAAGTTTTCACCATGCATATCATATGCTTTTGGTACAACTTTTAGGTTGTTATGTAACACTTTACTAATTTCTTCTTTACTCATCTTATTTATTTTTTAGTTTTTTATATTTCATATTTCTTCAATATTTAATTCTACACCACTTCCATCACTTATATCACATTCTATCAATATTTTATCAGATTCTGTAAAATGAATCCATACTTTCTTATTGTTGATGAGTAAGGGGATGTTATGCTTATGTTTTTCAATAAGTTTGATCAGGTTTTGTTTTGATATTGTTAAATCCTCATAACCATTGTTTATTAATTTTGTTAATTTATTTTCCATTTTTTATAGGTTTTAGCTTTACCTTTAATTAAATTCAGTCCCACTCTTGTAGCATTTGATCTCGGTTCTCTACCCCACATAATATAGCGGAGTATACATCGCAATGGTAGT
>JAQCFW010000040.1 GCA_027619225.1 Bacteroidota bacterium | reverse complement strand
GTCCCACAACAGAACCTGACTCTTCAACAGTGTAATCTGCTTCACCTCCTGGGAATGGGTCGCCGTTTGTAAACTTATAGAACACCTCGGCTGCACCAGAAACAACAGTAGTTATTTCCCAAACATCATCTCCGTCAGCATCGCTTAATGCAATAGCTCCTGACTGCCAAGCGGGGCTAGTGAAGCTACCTATTATATACACTCCGTCTACACTTGTTACCTCATCAGCCATATTAACACGAAATGTAATATCAGCAGCATCGGGATCAGGCATACATGCAACTCCAGGGCAGTTGTTGTAACAAGCCTCGTAAATTATTGCTTCCTCTCCTACTTCTAAAGTTCGGTTGCCGTTTGTTATACAATCTCCTGCAGGGTTCTCATTGTCAATATTTCCAGCTCCATTGCCTCCCCAATCGTTTCCGTTAATGAATTTAAACTCATAGTTGCCAGGAGCCATATCTAATACAACTTCCCATATACCATCTCCATCAGCATCATCAAGTGGTGTAGCTCCGGGAGTCCATCCTTGAAAATTCCCAGCTACGTGCACTCCATTTTCAGAAACTGCTGCTTGAGTAGTCATATCAACTCTGAGTGTTACACTTGAAGGAGAGACACATGACCCACAGCTGTTGTAACAAACGGGTGTTGTGGTGCCCGCTACAGAAAGAACAACGTTCTCGCTGTCTAGTTGTAAAACTCTGTTTCCGTTAGCATCTGCACAATCTGTTCCTGTTAAATTTTCGTTTGGATCAAGCCAGCTATTTCCATTAACGAACTTGAATACTATTGACTGAGTTGAATCTGGAATGAAAGACTGAATCGTTTCGTATACCATATCACCATCAATATCGGACAACTGAGTTGTAGCTGGATCCCAACCTTGGAATCCGCCAGCAACATGCACGCCACTTGCGCTAACATTTTCAGCAGACATATCCACTCTAAAGCGAACGGTTGACATTCCGCAGGCTGCACAACTACCGTAGCAAACATGATATTCTAATGTAGCATCTTCGCCAGAAATAATTAACATTCGGTTATCATTACCTCCAACTTCGACTTGACAAGCATCTGGCACATCCTCTACAAAAGGCCAATCATTACCGTTTATAAATTTGAATTGTGTTGACGTTTCCAAATCGATAGAGATAGAGTAAACACCATCCATATCGTCGTCAGTGAGTTCTGTCAATGCTGGCTCCCATCCCTGGAATTCTCCGGCTATGTGAACTCCGTCTGGGCTTACAATTTCACCACTCATATCGACGGAGAAAGTAACGTTAGTGGAAGTTTGGGCTAAAAAGGGTGCCGAAAAAAACAGTAGAGTAAAAAACAAGTAGAAGTGCTTCATCATTTTAGATGTTAATTAATGCAAGTGTACTTTTTACACTTTCAACAAACATACATCATGAATCGCCTTCCTCCAAGAACTAGGAATGAGAGTTGTTGAGCCAGTCGCCAAATCGAAACAAACGATAACAGTGCGGGACGAAGCTGCAAGTATTTTGCTGTCTGTTTTAATAATGTGAGCATTGTAAGCAACTGTAAGACTCTTTTCCCCCAATTTCTCTATCCATATTTCAATTTCTAAAACGTCCTTAAGTTTGACAGGGTGTTTATAATCGACCTCTTGGCGTGCAACCAGCACACCGTGTTTCTTCCAGTCCCAACCTTCAGAAATTTTATTGAAGAGTGCAATGCGGCTTTGCTCAAAGTAGATCAAGTAGTTTGCATTGTGAACGATTCCGTAGCTGTCGATGTCAGCAAATCTGATTTCGGGGCGATATAATATGCTCATGACTGCGAAGATAAATGTACTTTTGCGTTATGCTTACAAGAAATAAAATATTCAGTCTTCTTCTTATTATAGGATTCTCTTTTTCAGCGGTTCAACTTTACCTGACACCCAACGCTGTAGCTTGGATGGCATCGGCACTTGCGCATCTTATTGTACTCATATCAATAAGGATGGAAAGAATTCCCGAGTTTGATACTGATTTCTTAGGCATCTTAAATGTGACAGTAGGTCTTGTTGCAACAATTGTTGGGTTAGGTCAGTGGGTGGTTTCTGGTGAAAGTGACTATAAAGCGGTGATTGTTGCGGCTTCTGCACTTGTAATTTGGGCTTTAAGAGAGACCAAACAAAGTTAATTTCACTCCTTTTCGCCTGATTTCACTCGAAAAACTCAGTTTTTTATCGACTTTATTAACAAAAGGTGTTAGTTTGTTCACAAAATAGGGGTAAATCACCTCTAAGCCTTGACAGTGTTAGGATTGTGGTCATACATTGCGACTGACAAGAAACAATATTGTTTAATTTAATAAAAATTCATTCACATGAACAAAGCAGAATTAGTTGATGCAATGGCTTCAAGCGCTGGCATCTCAAAAGCAGACTCAGGTCGTGCACTAGAAGGTTTCCTCGATGCTACTAAAGGCGCTCTCGCTAAAGGCGATCGCGTATCTCTAGTAGGTTTCGGTTCTTTCTCTGTAAATCACCGTCCAGCTCGCAAGGGTCGTAACCCACAAACTGGTGCTGAGATTCAGATCAAAGCGAAGAATGTAGTAAAGTTTAAAGCAGGATCAGGCCTAGTGGTTTAATCCCGATTTAACTTAAAGTCTTAAGCCTCTCCTTCGGGAGGGGCTTTTTATTTTTACACTATTTAGTTTTGCTACATGTCCGAACTTAAAAATAAAATACAGGAGTGTATCGACGTTTTGACACCTATCTTAACTGAGAGTCGGTTGGAGAGGTTTGAACATGTTCTCTCAAATAGAACGCGTCACGTAGCGATGGTTTTAGAGGATATATACCAAAGTCGCAACACAAGCGCCGTAATGCGAAGCGCAGACGGAATGGGTATTCAGGATATCTATTTGGTGGAGAGTTACAATGTTTGGTCTAAAAACCGCAGCGTTTCGAAAGGCGCCTCAAGGTGGCTCACCTTACATAGACAACTCGAATCTGAGAATCCACACGCAGCCTGCATTGCAAAACTTCGAGCGAAAGGATATCGCATCGTAGCCACCTCACCACACGAGGGTGGCTTCACCCCAGACACACTTCCCATAGATAAACCGGTAGCAATTGTGATGGGAACAGAATTTAAAGGTGTCTCAGACAAAATGATGGCTGAAGTAGATGATTTCGTAGAGATTCCCATGTATGGGTTTTCAGAAAGCTTTAACATCTCGGTTGCGTCTGCCGTAGTGATGAACAGGGTTTGCACGAGGGTGCGTGAAGAAGCTATAGCGCCAGGACTCAGTGAAGACGAGAAACAATATCTCAGACTACAATGGGGATTTAGATCCGTAAAATTTGCCGAAGAAATCTTAAAAAGATCCGGACTTGAAATGCCTATAGAAAAATGAGCCAACATTTGCCTGGAAAATTAAGGGTAGACACTTTAGGGCTTTTAAAAATCGCTCTACCGATTTCCATCGGCACTTTCGTACAATTTTTAGTTCTGCTTACCGACAATTATTTCCTTGCTCGCGTTGGTGAGTCGGCGATTAATGGGGCTGGAAATGCTGGTCTGGTGTATCTCACATTTGGGATGGTTCTCTTCGGAAGCGCCACCGGAATTCAAATTTTAGTTGCAAGAAGACACGGAGAGGGGAATAATGCCATGCAGATCCGGACCGGACGTATGGGGTGGGTTATTAATTTAGGACTGGGGGCGGTAATGCTTGGCCTCTTGTTGGTCTTGAATCGAGGCTTACTTGGAGGACTGATCTCGAGCGAGGAGGTTCGAGGAGTTTTCGAGCCATTTTTAGGAACTCGTATTTGGGGGTTTATCCCTGTAGGAATCACCTTTGCCATAACTGCTTACTGGACAGGACTTGCTAAAACTCGTCTCCTACTTTCTGTAAGTTTAACTACGGCCTTGACTAACCTCGTCCTCGATTACTCCTGGATAGAGGGGAACTTAGGTTTCGAAGCCATGGGGCATATTGGCGCCGCTCGAGCATCGCTTACTGCTGAAATAGCAGGTCTTTTAGTGGCTGTTGCTCTCATGCTAAGGGTAGATCCTCGTTTTTTCAAACTACCGAAGCGGCCCGATGGCGAGGTAATTCGTGCATGGTGGGCAATCTCTGGACCGCTGATGGGGAAACTTGTGATTACTGTCGGAACTTGGACTTCCTTCTTCTTCTTTGTAGAGAAAGTAGGATCAACAGAGTTGAAGATTTCTCACATAGGCCGGAACGCCTTTATGCTTGCCTTCGTTGTGTATTCAGGCATAGCCCAAACCACCCGAACTGTCATATCTCAACTTATCGGATCTGGTCGCAATTCTGAGCTCATATCAGTAGTTAAAAGACTAGGTTTAATAAACATCACAGGCGTCATAATCATGTCTCACGGCTTTGTTCTATATCCCAACACTATTGCTAGTATATTCTTTGAGGACCCAATCGCTATAGAAAGTATGGCAAAGACATTTTCCACCCTTTTTATCGCCGTTATCGGGTTTTCTATTGCCTCGCTCTTCCTTGCAACTCTTGAGGGTGCAGGAGGAACTAAACGCGCATTCATCATTGAAATAATCGGTGCAGGTAGCTATCTATTCGCTGCCAACTACCTCACTTCTGAGCATAACGGGCAGTACTTGCCCATCGAGGTTATTTGGCGTGTAGAATGGGTTTACTTTACACTTATTGGAATAGGAAGTTATCTAATGCTTAGAAATGGCAGGTGGAAGAAGGGGCTGGAATCTTTAAGTGAAGTGAAGCGAAAGAGTAAGACATGAAAAAGTTGAGAATAGTATTTATGGGGACGCCAGAATTTGCGGCGACATGCTTGGAGACTTTATTGGATGGCAGGCATGAAGTGGTGGGCGTAGTTACTGCTCCAGATAGAGAGAGTGGACGGGGGCGTATCATTACTCAGTCAGACGTGAAAAAACTCGCCATTGAAAAGGGCTTACCCATCGCTCAGCCTGAGCGACTTCGTTCGGAGGAGTTCCTCGATATATTAAAGGGATGGAATGCTGATATAGGAGTGGTGGTAGCATTTAGGATGTTGCCCGAGGTGGTTTGGTCTATGCCTAAAATGGGGACTGTGAACCTGCACGGATCTCTGCTGCCGCAATTCCGTGGAGCTGCACCCATTCAGAGAGCGATTATGGCTGGCGCGACAGAAAGCGGCGCCACCACATTCCTTCTCACGGAAGCCATCGATAAGGGCGATATGCTCGGCCGTGTGGTCGTCCCGATAGGCCCCAATGAAAATGCTGGATCGCTACACGACCGCATCCTACAAAGTGGGAAAAATTTACTTGCAAAAACCATAGACGATATAGCTGACGGTGTCGCGCGAGCGATTCCACAGTCAGAGGTGATCTCTGAGTTGAAAGGAAATCTTCTCGATGCTCACAAGCTTTTTAAGGAAGATAGAAAAATTTCTTGGTCGAGTTCCGCTGTCGTTGTGCACAACCATATTCGAGGCCTTGCCCCCTACCCTGGGGCTTTCACAACTTTACCTGAGGCTCCGGAAGCACCTGTAAAAATTCTTGAGGCTCGGGTTGATAATCACCGTTCTGGTGAATTGGTGGCTGGCGAAATTTCAATTCATGATGGACGTCTGTATGTCGGGTGTGGAAAACCTGTACAGGATCGCGAAAACGGCACACTTGAAATACTTCGCATACAACCTCCAGGTAAGGGCGGCATGGATGCAGGTTCTTATCTTCGGGGGCTGCGTGAGGAAATTGCTAGCTTTACAGCCTGAGCAATGTATCTTGTGAAGATGAAAAAATATTTGCTGGTTTTCTTAGGTTTCATTCTAATTTCCCCATTGCAATATTCAGCCCAAACTTTCCCACTTCCCTCCCCCACGTTTGGCCCAGCCTTCCTTCAAAGTGAGGTTGCCGCAATTGAGGTCTTCCTCGAACCAGAGGATTGGGAGTACATTCTTCATCCCGACAATGAGCAAAGCAATGTAGAACATCCCGCGACTTTTATTTACACTTCAGTTGCTGGATCAGATACGATGTACGATGTCGGATTTAGGCTTCGTGGAAATACATCAAGGGCTGCTGGCAAGAAGTCCTTTAAGGTGAGTATGAATACGTTTGTGGCTGGGCAAAAGTGGAACGGGCTTGAAAAATTAAACTTAAACGGGGAGCACAATGATCCGTCGATAATGAGAGCGAGAATGGTTTGGGAGTTTATGAGGTCGCAGGATATGGTGGCCCCAAGGTCTAGTCATGTGGAGCTGTATGTAAATGGAGACTATCGAGGATTGTATTTAAATCTCGAGCATGTAGACGAAAACTTTTTAGCAGAGAGGTTCGTGAATCCATTTGGTAAACTTTGGAAATGTACGTATCCAGCCGACCTTAGTTTCAATGGGGTTGAGGGGGTAGATTATACCTTTAACCATCCATGGGACAATACCCGCGTTTACGATCTTAAACTCGGCGGAACTGGACTGAACGGAGATGCCACAGACGAAGATTATAACGCTATAGCCGTGCTCGCTACGATCCTGCACGAAGTTTCTACTGAGAATCTCCCGTGCGAGATTGAGCAGGTCTTTGACGTGAGTTCTTTTCTAAAACTAGCTGCGCTTGAGATTTTAGTTGGGCATTGGGATAATTATTTTGGGAACATGAATAACTATTACCTGTACGAACGTCCCGAAGATGGGAAGCTGATGATGTTCTCGTATGACCTAGATAATACTTTAGGCGTACAGTGGTGGGGTGATTATTCAAACCAGAACCCGTTTGATTTCTCGCCCACAGATTTCAGACCTCTCTACGATCGGCTTATGGACGTTGAAGAGTACAGAGATATGCTAGGAGCTTTTATCAATGCCGCCCTCGAAGATGGATTTAATGGCCCTGGTTGGGCAGTGAGAGGAAACGAGCTAATCGCTCTTTGTACATCTGCCGCACTCAACGATACATATAGAACATTAGATTACGGATTCGATAACAACGACTTCCTACTATCTATCTCAACAGCATGGGGCGGACACATTGACAACGGTATCGCGCCTTATGTTCTGGAGCGAGCAAATTCCATCACTTCTCAAATAAACCCAGTCGCTCAACTTCGCAGCATTCAAGCTTACGCAAAAACCCCCGTTCACAACGATACTCTAACGATATACACTGAGACATATGGTTCTCCCTCCTACCTTATCGCCACGATATTTCCTGACAACGCCCCTAGCTTCACTTCGCCCCTAAGCGAAATTGAACCTGGACTTTGGAGGGTGGATATCGCACTGACTGGGGTTGCGTCAACAGAGTGGATCGTACACGCCACTTTCGAAAATGACAGCTCCCTTCCTACGAATATAAACTCTCCTTGCACTCCAGGGCGAGCATGGATCTCTTGGCTACCATCGCCCAATTTTGTTCTTAATGAGGTGATGCCACTTAACAACAGCTTCAACCAAGATCCCTCAGGAGGTTTTCCTGACTGGGTAGAGATTTACAACTCCTCAACATCTCCCGCTTCAGTGGCAAATATGTACCTAACAGATAATGTAGATATCCCCACGAAATATAAGTTCCCCGAATTCACTGTAGAGCCCAACGACCATCGCCTAATCTACCTTGACAACGACCTCGAACAAGGTCCTCTCCACGCACCTTTTCACATAGATTCTAGTGGTGATGACCTTACTTTAATTGTCTGGGATGATTTCGGATGGAGGGTGATAGACAGGGTGGTTTGGTCTGACGTGTTGCCTGTAAACACGAGCTACGGACGTGTTGAAGATGGGTACTCTGAATGGATGACTTTCGTGCCTCTAACGAGCACTCCTCCCACGCCTTTAGCCGCCAACTCCGGGATGATCACCGCGCCCTGTCCAGAAGACCTCAACGGCGACGGATCAATTACAGTACAAGATGTCTTAATCGTCCTTGCCAACTTCGGATGTGCAGAACCAGAACCTTGTATCGGAGACATTGACTCAAGCAACTATGTTGGCGTTAGCGACGTCTTAGAAATGTTATCCGCATTCGGCTCCAACTGTTAAGCACACTATGAAAAATCTCCTTACCGCCCTTTCCTTCGCACTCATTTCCTGTATCTCCTTTTCCCAATCCTCATCGTCTCTCCCCCACAACCTCACCATACACGAGAAACTTAGCGCATTACAGAGTGGATATGAACGTCCCGAAGCTTCTGAGAGAGCAACTACGACACCCCCTCCTTATGCCAATCTGAGAGCCATGGCCGAGTGGGAAGAAATTCAAGCACTTGTCGTTTCTTGGACTTCCTACACAGGGATTTTAAAACAAATCGTAGCTGCCTCAGTAAGTGAATGTCACGTAATAATCCTTTCTGAAAACCCTTCGAGCACACAATCCTACCTACAGAACT
>JAQCFW010000039.1 GCA_027619225.1 Bacteroidota bacterium | reverse complement strand
ACTGCAGCTCCAAGAACCAATTGAGATATTGAATCCATAAATTAAAATTTGAGGGTGCAAATTTAATCCCTGAAAGACATACAAGGGTTTATAATATGTAGATGTTTTTAAGCCTAGAAATATTGTGGCTTAACTTATATCGCATTCAATAAAACGATTCCTAAATCTCCTTTATTTTCTTTCCTACACTAGTGTAGCAGAGAAAACTTTCTCTGTGTAGATTTATTAGAATCCAAAACGTGAATAATGTATGTTCCAGTAGGCAACTCATCTACGTTTATTGTGGCTGAATTGCCAGCAGTCGAAAGATGTGTTACTGCCTCTCCCAATAGGTTATACACAAATATATTTACTTGACCTTCAAAGCCAACTAGATTTACATTTAGCTGATCATTACTAGGGTTAGGGTAAAGTGTAATCTCTGTATCCAAAGCTACTTCTACATCTTCTACATCCATATTGCAAGGAGTCAGATTAAGACCGTGACTCCCAAAATAAGAGGTGAAAGTATCAGTCGTTCCATTTAGAGGCCACATATCTTGCTCGAGTATAGTGCCGTCAGGTGCGATAAGGATAAAAGTAGGAAAGGCACCTACACTGTAAGCGCTTGTAGCAGCAATTCCACCACCCTCAGTTCCAGATGCAGCAGGGGGGTGATTTGGCCCTCCAAATGTTTCTTCATATACTATGGTTTCAGCATCGCCTACTGTTGATTCTAGAGAAAGAAAAAAGATGTCAGCTTGATTACATCCGAAATTCATATATGCTTCAGAATAATAACCTTGGTTAGATTGACATGTACCACATGTAGTAAAGAAGAAATCAACACACACGTATGAGCCAGATGCTAACTCATCGAAAAGGTTAAACTCTTCTCCATTGGTAAATGTAACCGTAAAATCTACAGCTTGAGTAAGAGGTGTTTGGGCTGCCGCGGAAAGTGACAAAACCCCAAAGAAAAAAAGGGCATATAATGTTTTCATATGAGTTTTATAATATTTATTCTAATAAATATAGTTCGTAAACCTTGAAGAATCTGTTATTGTTGAGGTATTGAGTGAATAGTATCTCCCATTATATCTAAATAAATATAATTTAAATACGTAGCTTTTTAACGACTTTATCATACCATCATAGCATAGATTTGCAAAAAAAAACTCGATATTATGCATGCAATCATACACACAGAAAAGGGGAATTTAAAAGTGGAATTTTTCGAAAAAGATGCTCCCAATACTGTAGCTAACTTCGTTAAACTCGCTAAAGATGGGTTTTATGAAGGACTTACCTTTCACAGAGTTATTCCAGATTTTGTAGTTCAGGGAGGTTGTCCTCAAGGTTCTGGTGTTGGAGGCCCTGGATACCAAATAGATTGCGAGATAGATGGCGATAATCAGCACCACGATACAGGTGTGTTATCTATGGCGCATGCAGGTCGCAATACAGGTGGGTCACAGTTTTTCATCGTTCACTCAAGAACGAATACTTCTCACTTAGATCGCAATCACACGTGCTTCGGAAAAGTCGTGGAAGGGTTAGATGCCATTAACGAAATAAGTCAAGGTGACACGTTTAGTGTAGAGGTAATTGACTGATTTGTAAAGTCTTCAACGAGAGATACGCCAACCTAACCACCCCATTGGGATATAGGCTACAACTAAATCCAAAACCACGAACCAAATAGGTGCGGGTAGTATAAATACCATCATTGTACCTCCTATTAGAAAAAACGCCCCGACAATCAAGGCAAATGTTTTCTTGTATGTTGATGCAATTTTAGCCGCGATAAAAGCTCCGGCTAGTGTACCTAAAGCGTGTGCTAAGAAAGGGAAGATGAAAAACTTTAAATCCCAATTCATTGCGTTCATAGGCTCAAATGACTCAGGTAGAGGGAAAACTTTCGAACCTGCAACAATGAATGACATATTCACAACTGCTCCAAGTATTCCACCAGCGATCACAGCAAATATATTTCTAAGTAATGTGTTCATGACGTAAATATGGTGTAATTTTATTTGAGGATTAAAGGAATTAACCGTTAAGACATCCAAACCCGACATCAAATGAAAAAGTCAGAAAAAGATTGGGCTGCTAAGCTTACTTCTGAAGAGTTTAAAATATTAAGAGAAAAAGGCACTGAGCCAGCTTTTTCAGGTAAATATGATAAATTATATGACAAGGGAGATTACGTGTGTAAAGGATGTGGTGAAAAACTTTTTGAAGGAGAAAGTAAGTTTGACAGCGGCTGTGGTTGGCCTAGTTTTTCTAAACCTTTTGAAGAAGATACGATAGAAGAAACTCTGGATACTTCGGGAGGAAGAATACGTACTGAAATTACTTGCGCAAAGTGTGACGGACATATGGGGCATGTCTTTGATGATGGCCCCACTTCTACTGGCAAGCGCTACTGCGTGAATAGCATATCAATAGAATTTAAAAAGAGGGATTAAAATGAAGGAACACCTAAGGGCAATTGCCATTTGGGGAAGCTCATGTGTCCTATTCTGCGTGGTGCTTTATCTGAGTACAAATAGCATAGTCGAAACGTTCCATTCCTATCATAGACTTTACCTTGAGTGTGAAAAAGATATCCCTCAGGTGCCGTGGATGATTCTGTTTTATGAATCTTATTACCTCTTGATTTTCATGAGTATTGTACTCATGAAATCTCCTCATAGTATACGTTCATTGAGTATTACTATGATGGTGAGTTCTGCAATCGCTTGTACAATTTTCTTACTGTTTCCCGGAGAAATGGGCTTCTCTAGAACTGAGAATATTCAAGGTTTTGAATCACTTTTCGAAGCTCTACATAGTATAGACAAGCCGCACAATCTTTACCCTTCGCTGCACATAACTTTCTCTACGATATCAGCTTTTGCTCTCATTCAACAAACCAAACAAAAGCTCTTCCACACGCTATTGATCCTTTGGGTAATTATGATCTCACTATCTGTAATCCTAACGCATCAACATCACCTGTTCGATATCGCAACAGGGTTTGTTTTGGCATGGATCACCATAAAATTCGTTTATCTCAAGCTCGAATCAGCAAAATAATTACTTGGGACAGATTTACAACAATTGCCTTATTCCTTAATGATTTTGAACGTCTTCATCTTCGTATTGAGGAAGTACACTCCTTTTGAAAGTTGACTCACCTCAATAGACGAAGCGTTCCCTTCTAGGATTAACTCACCATTCAATGAGAAGAGTTGGTAATCAACAGCTGAGGAAAGTAATATTTTATCCGTCGTAGGGTTAGGATATACAAGTGTTTCTAGCTCAACAACTTCGATGCCGTCAATCTCATCGAGATTGAATCTCCAAAGATCATTGAGGGTTTCTGAATTACCATCCTCAAACTGAAGGCCTGATGTAAAGTACAGCACGTCCCCTACGATGAAACAACCTGGAGCCCACTTGCTGTGACCTGGATGTGGTGGAAGGCTGAACCATGAATCCGTTTCAGGTGTGTATTGCCAAAACTCACCCGTTTCAAGATAATAGTGAGTATCACCATCCCCACTGAGAGCGTAGCCCTTGCCATTGTATGAGAACTGTGTTCCTGCAACGCGTCCTTGAGCTGGAATGCTCGCAACTTGTGTCCAAGTGTCTGTCTCAGGCTCGTATTTATAGAAATCGTTGTAAATATCGTCTCCGTGTCCAAATCCCACGTATGCAATATCATCAATAGAAAAGAAGTATGGATGGTGTCTTTTTTCAGCAATAAAGTCCGCCTTTTGCTCCCAAGCATCTGTAGCTATGTCATATGCCCACCAGTCATCTAAATTCCCTGAATCATTGTTCCCGAGTCCCACAAAAATCTTACCCCCTGCTTCAAGCATTGCAGGATGAAGCCGACCTCCGCAAGGGCATGAAGCTAGTTCAGTCCATGCTTCAGTTACAGGATCATATTCCCACAGGTCATCTAATGGACCTAAATCAAAATTCCCGAATCCTACATACGCCTTTCCGTTGTGCTCAATTCCATAAGCATATCCTCTAGGGTAGCCAGGGAAATTAGGCAGCTGTGTCCATGAGTCTGTAGTTGTGTCGTACTTGTAAAAATCTTTAACGTAGTAGCCTATTTCATTTTCTCCTGCTAGCACATATCCGTCAGTTCCGATTGAAAAAGTAATGGGATGGTTTCTTCCTAGCCCGGGGTAGTCTTCGAGTTGCACCCAATCTTGAGCGAAATTAATGTGATAGGCAAGTGAAAGAGCAATAAAAAGAAATATATTTAGCACGTTATAAATTTTAGGTTTCAATTAATAAATCAGGTATTTATTCTACTAAAAGGGCATCGAGTGCAGGTCGAATATCGTCAGAAGAAGGTCGGTCAGCATTGAGGTTTGATACATTTCCTTCAGTGTCGAAGAGCATGAAGCGAGGAATGCCGTTTATGGCGTAATCTTTCGTGATTTGGCTCCATCCATCTGCAAAAATCTGAACTCCTTTCATGTCTTTTTCCTCCATCATATCTAACCAAACCTGTCTGTTTTTCTCTACATCCACACTTACCCCTATAAAGGTAACATTCTTGTCGCTGTACTCAGCCTCAAGATCATGCAGGAAAGGCATTTCAGTACGACAAGGGCCACACCATGTAGCCCAAACATCAACGTAAACAACTGACCCTACAAAATCAGAAAGTGCAACATCGTTGCCGTCCTTGTCTGGGTATGTGAAGTCAATAGCTGCTTCTCCTGGTTGTGGAAGCGCTGCAAGAGCGGACCTGCGATTGAGAATGTACTCTTTGCTACCTTCAATTCCGTCAAGGATTGAATTGTAGAATATAAAGTTAGATTCCTTAAAAGACTCTGCCTTAACTAAAAACGGCTTGTAATATTCATCGAACAATGAATCAAGAACATTGTCTTCCGCTTCAGAAATATTAGGAAAATCACTGTTCTCGTTAGTTATGTATTGCCAGGCGTAGTAAGAACTCTCATCACTCCCTTCATATGAAATAGATTCATCAAATTGTTCCGTATCAATCGTCAATTTAATATCGTCACCAGGTTGAAGATACATCTTCGTGCTTTCCATCCCGTGGAAGAAACTTACACTGGCGGTTGTGTCCCAATCAAACTCAATAGAGAAATTACCTGTAACAGTATCAAGAACTGTGATATAGGTAGAATCTGGAGCGTAAAACTTAATCGTATCACCTATGTGATTTGTCACTACTCCAGAGATTGTTGCTGAAGTGGATTGAGTCGGCCTTTCAACTTTAGGGGCAAAAAAGATAAGGTAGCCGAAAAACACTATCATGAGAACAACAGTAACGATTTTAGATAAATTCATACTTGAAAGTTAAAGAAAAATTCAACCAACTAAATTAAATTGTAGTTTCTTTATTTATCATACAAACAGAAGCATTCATAATTATTTTAATAGGTAGCTAATAAACAGGGGATTGAGCAATTGTGAGGTTAACATAATTAAGGATTATTTAATTCAATAGAAAATCATTCTGTCATTTCCCCTTATGTACTTTTACATACCTCAATTATTGAAATATGTATACAAGACTAGTTTTTGCCGCTTTTTTCTTATTTAGCTCTTTGGGTATTGTAGCCCAAACCCCTTGCGTGAACGGGATGGCAGGCCCATACCCATGTGAGAACATAAATCTACTTTCGTTTGTAGAAAATGGAGATTTGGGGGGAGGATCCATGAATGATATCTGGGGGTGGGTAGATCCACTAGATAGTGCCGAGTATGTCTTACTTGGCAGAACCAGTGGAACATCATTCCTCGACATCACAGACCCAGTAAACCCAATTTATTTAGGCGATCTTCCTACGGCAACTCTTAACTCGACATGGCGTGATATTAAGGTATACAACAACTACGCTTTTATCGTTTCTGAAGCTGGGCAGCATGGGATGCAGATTTTCGATCTTACAAATCTGAGAGATATCGCATCACCACCACTCTTGTTTGATGAGGATGCTCATTATAGTGGATGGGGAAATGCGCACAACATTGTCATTAATGAAAGTACAGGCAGAGCCTATGGAGTGGGGACAAACACGTTCGAGGGTGGACTTCACATCGTAGATATCAGCGACCCTTTAAACCCTACTTTAATCGGAGACTTCTCTGAAGACGGATATACCCACGACGCGCAAGTTGTAAGTTACGCTGGACCAGACACGAATTTTCAGGGAAAAGAAATTGCCTTTGCGTGCAACGAAAACACCGTCACCATTGCAGATGTTACAGATGCCAGCAATACCACTTTAATCAGCAGCACTGGATATCCTGGCGCATCCTATACACATCAGGGGTGGCTTACTGAGGACCACCGATATTTCCTCAGCAATGACGAGCTCGATGAACAGGGCAGCGGAATAAATACAACGACTTTTATTTGGGATATGCTAGACCTTAGCGCTCCACTAATCATAGGTACATTCGTTTCCAGCACATCGGCAATTGACCACAACCTATACACACATAATGGATATGTATATCAGTCCAATTACAGAGCTGGATTAAGGATCCTAGACACGGAAAATATTGCGGATGCGATCCTCGAAGAAGTGGCTTATTTCGATGTCTATCCTTCGAGCAATTCTGCACAGTTTGACGGCACATGGTCAAACTATCCATATTTCCCCTCTGGCGTCATTGCCGTTTCTCACATTGGAGAGGGTTTGTTTTTATTAGGCTTGTCTGGGGAATTAAGCGACCTGGGCTGCACCGACATAGAAGCCTGTAACTATGACGCTAGCGCGCTTGAAGACGATGGAACATGTATTGGGTTTAATATCTGTGGTGGATGCGAAAACGAAGAGTTATTCTGTGTTGGCTGCACAGATCTGGCAGCTTGCAATTACTCTTTAGATGCGACTATTGATGACAGTACTTGCTTCATAATATCACCGCCCATGCCTCAAACAATCATTCAAGAAGAGGTAGGTGTGGTATTCCAAAATGGACCGGGTAGTTTTTGGTATGAAAGCGAAACCGCATCAGACCCCATCTCGAACAGTGACTCTCTGGAAATGGACTTTGAATTGTTCTCCCAAACGGTATGGGTGGCGAATAGCAATGGTGAGTGGAATGCTGTGGGTGGTGAGGAAGAGCCTGACTTCAACAATGGACAATACCACGACAACAATGCATACTGGCTCAAATTTGATGTCTTCGAACCCGTGGTTTTCGAATCCGTGGATGTCTATTCTGAGCAAGCAAATATGCATAGCATCCTTATCATAGATACGGATGGGACTGTATTTAGTGAGGTGTTTCAAGAATTAGATGAAGGGTGGAATGAGTTTATTTTGAATGTAGAACTCCCATCTGGAGAAGGGTATGGTTTGCGTGCAGGAAATAACGTGCCTCTTCTCTGGCGAGACGCACCGAATGCAGATCTGAATTACCCATACGAAATAGGGTCTCTAGCAAGCATCGTTAGCACCTCCGGCTCGAATAACAGTCAATACAGTTACTACTATTACTTCTACAATTGGCGCATGCATTCAGCCGACCCTTGCATCTCTGAAAGAGTTGAGTTTAACGTGACTTTTGACCCCTCATATAACATTGAAAATGTAGATCAAGAAGTAAATCGGACGCTGGTGAAAATTGTTGATTATCTAGGGAGAGAAGTCAATGAGGTTTTAGGCCAAATTGTTTTCTATATCTATGACGATGGATCTGCGAAAAAAGTATTTGTTGTCGATTGAAAACGCGATAAGTTGGCACTGAATATTTTGACCATCATTGCCTGTCCTGGTTGTCTGAAAAATGAGTTAAATTCACTACATTGAAACAGATTCACGTTAAAAAAGGAGAGACACTCCAAAAGAGTGGAGATGTCAACAGCAAAGTTTATTTGGTGATTTCTGGACTTTTAAGAAGTTACAGCATCGATCAGAAGGGCAAAGAACATATTTTCATGTTTGCCCCCGAAAACTGGACGATTGCTGACGCTTCTAATGCGCATAATTCTTGTGACTTGACCATCGATGCATTGGAGGATTCTGTTGTGATTATAAAAGACAAAACACTCGAGAACACACCCGATACCCAACTTTTATTTAACCGCATTGGTGTTTTGCAGACAAGAGTGATCATGTTAATGAGTTCTTCAGCGATTGAACGTTATGAACACTTCATTGAAACATATACGGACATTGCGCAAAGAGTGCCACAAAAAATGATTGCATCCTATTTGGGAATTACACCCGAAGCGCTAAGCAAAGCAAAAGGATATAAAATGAGAAGGCTATAAACTCATTTCTTAATCTACATTAAGGGTCATGTTGTATACAAGACATACTTTTGATGAATACAAACTATAAAATACAAAAACATGAAGACTTCATCAGCACCAAAATGTAAATGTGGAAAAACAAAAGATCCAAATGGAAATTGTGATGGATCACATGCGAACAAATCTAAATCTT
>JAQCFW010000016.1 GCA_027619225.1 Bacteroidota bacterium | reverse complement strand
CATTAAGAAGATTGGCTACACCGGAAAATACAACTATTGCTATTGCACCAAGTGTAATCACTTTGCCCCTGTCTTAAAAACGGCCCTCAAACAGGGTGTACACATCGAGACCTCTTCGAGCTATGACATCGACCTGATCATGCAGCTTCACAAGGAGGGTGATTTCGGATTGGATATCAAATTGGTGCACAATGGATACAAGACGGATTCTTATCTTGATAAGATCATTGCCCTTCACAAACAGGGGTTCACCAATAGCATCACGGTACTCGATAGCCTCACTGAGCTGAAACGCATCAAGACGCGCCTGAAGAATGCGAAGCTAAAGGATAAGGTAAAGATCGGGATACGGATGGCGATCAATGAGGAGCCTCAATCGGCTTACTATACGTCTCGTTTGGGTATTAGACCTGACTTGATTCTTAACTTGTATAAAAATGAGATTGCAGAAGATGATCAATTTGAGTTGTTGATGCTCCACTTCTTCATTGACGCAGGAATCAAAGACACCCTTTATTACTGGGGCGAATTCCAAAAAGGACTGAAACTATATGCAGAATTGAGTCGAGCATGTCCAAGCCTGAACTCCATAAATTTCGGAGGCGGTTTCCCAATTCGCAACAACCTTGGATTCGAATATGATTATGAGTACATCATCAATCAGATTGTGGGTAATCTCAAGAAGATGTGTACTGAAGAAATGATTGCCCATCCCGACATCTATACCGAGTTCGGAAAATACACGGTAGGCGAAAGTGGGGCGATCATTCTTGGTGTGCTGGAACAAAAACAGCAGAACGATACCGAGCTCTGGTACATGGTCAACAACAGTTTGATGAACACCATACCAGATGCCTGGTCGATTTTCGAGAAATTTATTCTGTTGCCGATCAACAAATGGGATAACGAATACACGCGAGTCAATATCGGAGGTATTAGCTGCGACCACAGTGACTACTACAACTCAGAAGATATGAATCAAGAGGTGCACCTGCCTCGCTTTGACAGCAAAGACAAAGAGCCATTGTACATCGGCTTTTTTCACACGGGAGCGTATCAAGACAGCATCAGTGGTTATGGAGGCATCAAGCATTGTCTCATTCCTTCGCCTAAATACATATTGGTCGACCGCGATGATAAAGGAAACTACTTCGATACGGTCTATAGTGAAGAGCAACAAGTAGGACACATGCTCAAGATCTTAGGATACAAGACTGAAGAACACTTGGACGGAATGACATTGGAATCATGAGGTATTTCTGCGGAATAGAAACGGAAAGCGCATTGCTTGAGAATGCCCAAGTCCTTCTCCAGTCCATAGCCTATGATGGCACGAGTACTTGGGGAAAGGGAGCTGACAAGGGCTTTGGAGCCTTCATGGATGCGCTTGACAACATGGAGGTCTACGACCTAGAAACAGACAATGAAGTCTATCGAAAGGGTATTCACATCCTAGATGAACTCAACGGCTTCAAGAGTCCAGAAGAAATGGTGCAGTCCGTCTTTGATCGTACAAAACGGATGCTCGCTCTAGAACGTTTCCCCACTTTTTTCGGTGGAGAACATAGTGTGAGCATCGGTGTCATCAGGGCCATGAGAGATTCGTATAAAAAACTGAGTGTTTTGCAAATCGATGCCCACGCAGATCTTCGCCCAACGTATATGGGTTCGCCATACAATCATGCCTGTGCACTTCATGAGTCCAGTAGACATGATACACTCGTTCAGGTCGGAATACGAAGTGCGGATAAAGAAGAGATGATGAATGCTCAAAAAGGCAACGTC
Source organism: Bacteroidota bacterium (assembly GCA_027619225.1). Classification (GTDB taxonomy): domain Bacteria; phylum Bacteroidota; class Bacteroidia; order Flavobacteriales_D; family Sanyastnellaceae; genus UBA974. The sequence continues at coordinate 42,940 of JAQCFW010000016.1, read as the reverse complement.
TTCTTCGCTCAGGGCATGGTCGGTCACAGTGAATGGATGCAGAATAGCATCGATCGTTTGGGGATGAAAGTATATCTGACCATTGACCTCGATGCATTCGACCCGAGTATTCTCCCTGCAACAGGTACTCCTGAGCCAGGAGGAATCGGCTGGTACGACATGCTCACCTATCTCAAAATGATTTTCGATCAGCGCGAAGTGGTTGGATTCGACATTGTGGAATTGGCCCCGATTGAAGGCGAGCCATCGAGTGAATTCTTGGTCGCCAAACTCTATTATAAAATGCTCACCTATAAATTTCTGAATTCATGAAAGGCCCCGTCTCGCAATTCATTACTAAGCACTACAAGCACTTCAACGCAGCTTCTCTTGTCGATGCCGCCATGGCGTATGAAAAGCAATTGAACGATGGTCATAAGATGATGATCACCTTGGCTGGTGCGATGAGTACGGCCGAACTCGGCAAGTCACTAGCGGAGATGATCCGTCAAGACAAAGTGAGTATCATTTGCTGCACAGGAGCCAATCTCGAAGAGGATGTATTCAATTTAGTTGCTCATGCCCACTATAAACGCGTTCCCCATTATCGCGATTTGAGTCCTGAGGACGAGAAAGAATTGCTTGACAATCATTACAATCGTGTCACAGATACATGCATACCTGAAGAAGAAGCCATGCGCAGAATCGAGACACATTTGGTCGAGCGATGGGAAGATGCGAGCAAGAAAGGTGAACGCTATTTCCCTCACGAGTATTTTTTCGACCTGCTACTCAGCGGTGAGCTGGAAGAAAAATACCAAATCGACCCTAATGACAGCTGGCTCTTGGCGGCAGCCGAAAAAGGCATTCCAGTCATCGTACCGGGTTGGGAGGACAGTACATGTGGAAACTTCTTTGCAGGTCATTGCATAGATGGAGACGTTATACCGAATGCCATGAAATCAGGTATCGAGTACATGATCTATTTGGCGAATTGGTATGAGCAGAATGCCACAGAAAGAGGGGTAGGATTCTTTCAGATAGGTGGTGGCATCGCAGGTGACTTCCCCATATGTGTTGTCCCTATGCTTCATCAGGATCTAGGAAAGGATAAGATACCCGTCTGGTCATACTTCTGTCAGATCAGCGATAGTAAGACCAGCTATGGTAGTTATTCAGGAGCCGTACCTAACGAGAAGATCACTTGGGGAAAGCTAGAAATAGATACCCCAAAATTTGTTATCGAGTCCGATGCCACCATTGTAGCACCACTCATTTTCGCCTACCTCTTAGGCTGGTAGTTAAATCAATTACTTAAAACAAACACCATGAGTACAAAGCCGAGAATTTTAAAAGACTACGAGAAATTGGATACGAATATCCAAGAGTTGATTAAACTCGAATATCCTAATGGTTTCGAAGACCATCTCGTCATGTTCAACAATGCGGACGGAAATCGAGTTAGTGCTCTACCATTTGAGACTAATGAGAACTACTACCTCGTTCGAATGACGGTAGCAGAGGCCCAAGAGATCATAGAAGAAGATGACGACTACGATGACGACGGCAATCTCACCGAAGAAGCTCAAGAAGAGTATGAAGAAAAGCACGAAGATGAATAGCCCTGTAACAGCATCACTAATCTTAAACTAAAAGACAATGGAAAAAGCACCTTTTCACCTATCGTTACCATGCTATGATACCAAGCGGACCAGAGAATTTTATGTTGACAAACTCGGCTTCACCTCTGGGCGTTCAAAGGAGGGTTGGGTCGATATCAATATGGCCGGATGTCAGTTGACTTTTATAAAAGCAGTTCATTGGAAATTTCCGAACAAGTACTATCAGTTCGAAGACATTGTTCTACCCGCTTTTCATTTCGGCGTACTCCTTAACAAGGAGAATTGGGAATCAATGAGAAATCATTGCAATGAACTCGATCTTGACAATGAAGAGCCAGTCGTTTTCCTAAAAGGGCAGCCAGGAGAACATCGCTCATTTTTTGTGGAAGACCCAAATGAATATGTCATAGAGTTCAAGTGCTTTAATAATGAGGATGAGGCTTTTACTAGTTGAGTGATCGTGAACAGATGTGCTAAAGCGCAGCGATATTCTATTTTAAGAAATTAAGTTGAAAAAAACTTCTTAATAAGAGCTTCATACTCTTCGTAACGGTGTTCCCTTATAGGTCTTGTTTTTGGTTCGGTTGAAAAGTGGAGCAAGAGACAAGGGGTTATCGTTTTGTATCGGTCAACATATTCATATCGAATAAGTTCATTGTTTTTGATTCTTTGTCTGATTCTGTTGTGGTAAGGATACATGCGCTTTCTTTATTTATCCATTTCTTCATCTGTTTTGAATTATGAATATTCAATAGTATCGTAATCAGCTTCAGTTAATATCTAGCTTCACTATAGCGTTCAACAAGTTTGATGCAAACTGTCATAATGTGCAATAAGATTAAACGGAAATATGAGTAGATGTTTCCTGTTGTTTAGATTGAAGGTATTCGTAAAGTCCAATGTTAATTAATAGTAGAAGCATACCGTAAAACACATCCTCAATGGGGATTGTATTCCATCTTATGTTTAAATTTTCTAAATCGTTGTAGATCACAACAGGTTCGTTTAACCACATGCCCGTGAGCATTCCATTTACAATATAAAAGGGTAGGAGTATCACCAAGTAAGAAAAATAGAATCGTGAGAGCCACTTAACTTTTAAGCCCCATTGAAATATTATTATTACCAATGCAAGAGCTATAAATGTACTTGTTGTGTATAGTTTGTCAAAGTGAACTATGCTTGCAACGACCATTAAGGCTACTAAGATTAATGAAATAACGTTGGTGTATTTGGCTAAAATATCTTTTTTGATGAGCACGCCAAAACAGTGATAGGTGAAGATGGATGCATAGGGTACGCATAAGAAGAACAGCCATTCTTCTATAGGTAGGTTTAGGATGTTGACTCCAATTAAGTGATCGGTATTAAAGCGCCAAACTCCGATGTTTGTAAAGTAAACATCCCAAGCTATAAAAGGAATCATCACAATGAACAAAGCAGACCAAAGTGGCTTCCATTTGCTCATAAAATTCAACCTGGTATTAGCACTAAACAATAGTGGAACGAGAATCGTAAACAAATTGATTAGTAAGTAGGTCATTTTTTGTTTTGTTTTTTAGCTTCTTGATAGTACTTAATTGGAAACAAGAGCATTCCAAAACATTCTCCATCTTCTGGCGATAAGTGCTTATGATGAACTTTGTGAGCTTTTCTTAACGCAAGTAGATATGGATTTTTGCTTTTCTTTAAAATATTAAATCGTCGGTGTATAAATATGTCGTGGATAAAAAAGTAGGTGAATCCATAAAGCGTAATGCCGAGTCCGAGGTAAGCTAGGATGGACTCTTCTTGTAAAAGACCTTTCCAAATCAGGACGATTCCTGGTAGTGCAAAGATGATAAAAAAGAAATCGTTTCGTTCCCAAAAAGAGCTGTGGTCTTTTACATGATGATCTTTATGCAGCGACCACAAAAGCTTATGCATGACATATTTGTGGGTAAACCAAGCTACCCCTTCCATACTAAAAAATGCGATTAATGTAAATAGGATTCCTTCCATAATTAAAAATAGTTTACTCAGAGTTTAGTTTTTTTTAGATGCTCATCCACCTCATATATGGCTATTTTAAACCACTCTGTATATTGTTCAGGATTTTTTTCTATGTCGTTGATAGCGTCATGAATGTGCAAATAACTGTAACCTTCGGCTTCTTTAGGGTTTAAATTTGGGATTTGTTCGCTTGACCCTATGAATACATGGTCGAATTCGTGTTCGGTTAATCCATTTTTAAATGGTGATTTGTAGGTAAAGGAGAATGCATGATAGAGGTCAGATGAAACACCCATTTCTTCATAGAGTCTTCTGATAGCCGCGTCAATATTTGCTTCTCCTACCCTTGGATGTGAGCAGCAGGTGTTCGTCCACAATCCTCCAGAATGGTATTTTGATGAAGCTCTTTTTTGTAGTAATAACTCTCCTTTATCGTTGAACAAAAATACTGATATAGCTCTATGTAGTAGGCCTAGTTCGTGTGCCCTAATTTTTTCCATAGTTCCTATTTCACGATCGGATTGATCTACAAGTATTACTCTTTCATCCATAATTGTACATTTTTGTAACTAATTTGTTTCGGGAGCTACAAGTGTTTGATAATCTAGAAAATTATTAATTCTGTTTTTTAAGTCAAAATCCTTGATGTTGTTTACATGAGTCTGAATGAAAGTTAAATCGGAAGACAATGCAGATCTGTAGTTTAAAAACTTTGGAGCTTCGCTTTGCACTGTATACCTTAAAAACCTCAGTTCGATATTTCCTTTATCTTCTTCAATTGCTTTGTCTAGTATTGAACTTCCTTTTTTGAAATAATATATTTTGTCATAAGGATTGAAAGAATACTTGGACAATAGCATGAAAGACATCCCCTTGTATCCTTGTAATGTTAAGTCGATTGACGTAAACGGCTCGATCAGCATTGCGTTTAATAGGTCTGCCGACTCTGATTCTTCTGTAGCTTGATAGAAAAGCTTTCTAATTTTTAACAAGCGTGTTTCTTCTGATTGCTCAAGCAAAGGGGTAAATATTACTGCGAGTACAATTAGTGTTGCTTTCATAACAAGTTGAGCTGATGTCTAATTAGTGATTGAACCATTAAGCCAATTTTCTGCGTGTTTGGAATTCTAATTCTAGCTTCTAAAACACGGTTGGCTGGAAGTCTTCTAATTTTCTTAAATAATTTCATGTAATAGAAATATGCAAGGTAAACTCCTTTGCGGGATTCCAATGGAAGTAGCTTTATACCAACTAGCGCATCGCTAAAATCCTGGCTTATTTCTGATTCTATTTTTTGTTTGTCTTGCTGTGTAAACACCTCCATGCTTACCTCAGGGAAATAGGTTCTTCCCAATCCTTCATAATCTGCTTGGGCATCTCTTAAAAAGTTTACTTTTTGAAATGCCGAACCTAATTTCATTGCCGAGGGCTTAAGACGGTCATACATTTCCGAATCGCTTTCAGTAAATACCTTAAGACACATTAAGCCAACAACTTCTGCAGAACCCAATATGTAATCGTCGTAATTGGATTTGTCATATTCTGTAAAAGACAAATCCATTTCCATGCTTGTCAGAAATACATCTACCATTTCCCATTCTATGTTGTTTTGATGATATACTTCTTGGAAACTGTTTAGGATTGGATTAATACTAATTTTTTGTTCAATAGCATCAAGGGTGTCTTTTCGGAATTTATCCAGCAAGTACTTTTTATTGTATCCTTCAAAACTGTCTACAATCTCATCTGCTAAGCGAACAAAGCCATAGATGTTATAAATAGATTTGTGTAATCTGGGGCTCAAAAAGTATATTCCCAAAGAAAAGCTTGTACTGTACTTACGTGTTATAAGCTTGCTACATTGATATGAGACTTGGTCGAATAAAGTCTTCATAATTTAAATTGTTTTAAAAGTTCATTGGCAGATATTTCACCCGATATGATACTTGGAGGGACGCCTGGTCCTGGCACGGTTAGCTGACCAGAAAAAAACAGATTATCAACTTTCTTGCTTTTTATCTTGGGCTTCAAATTGGCTGTTTGATTTATAGTGTTGGCAAGACCATATGCGTTTCCTTTATATGCATTGTAATCGTTTTTAAAATCGTTAATGCAATAACTTTTGCTGTAAATAATATTGTCTTTAATAGATTGCTCGGTTATGTCCTCAAACTTCTCTATGATCATATCAAAGTAATGCGCTCGGGTAGCTTCGGAATCTTCTAATCCTGCAGCTATTGGCATGAGAAAGAATAGATTTTCTGAACCTACTGGTGCAACTGTTTCGTCTGCTTTAGAAGGGCAGCATACATAGAACAGTGGGTCGGTTGGCCATTCTGGTTTAGTGTGAATTTGAGAAGAATGTTTTTCGATGTCGGTATGGAAGAACAAATTGTGATGTGTAATGTTCTTGAGTTTTTTGTTTACGCCTATGTAAAAGATTAGGCAGGAGGGAGACATGCTTCTGCTGTCCCAATAATCTTTAGAATAACTTTGAAGACCGTTGTCAAGTAAACTATTTTCTATATGGTGGTAATCGGCTGATCCGATAACGGCATCCACATCCATGCTATTTCCATTGGCCAAAACACGTGAAATATTGTGGTTTTTTGTAATGAGTTTTGTAACGGGTTCTGATGTATGAACTTTTACTCCTAAGCCTTCTGCAACTTGACGCATCCCATCAATTACTTTTACAAAACCACCCATTGGATACCATGTGCCAAGGTTCAGACCTGCATAGTTCATTAAGCTGTATAAGGCCGGCGTTTTTTTTGGAATAGAACCCAAGAACAACACTGGAAACTCCATAATTGCTATTAGCTTAGGATGTGTAAAGTATTTCCGAACGTGTTTGTGAAAAGATTGTAGGAGTTGCAGTTTGAAAGCACCTTTGAAAATTTTCGGGTCCATAAGCTCGAAGATTGAGAGACCTGGTTTGAAGATGAGGTCTTGCATGCTGATGTTGTATTTGAACTCGGCTTCTCTCATGAACCGTCTAAGCGAATCACCAGCGCCTCTTTCTGTTTGTTCAAATAGCTCTACGAGATCATCAAATTCTGCGGGGATGTCTAGCGCATCCTTTTTGCCAAAGAATATTTTAAATGAAGGGTCGAGCTTCTTTAATTCGTAGAAGTCGGATGCTGAATGACCAAAATTATTAAAAAACCTCTCGAAGATTTCGGGCATCCAATACCAGCTTGGTCCCATATCGAACTTAAACCCACTTTCGGAAAATTGGCGAGATCTGCCGCCTACCGTTTCGTTTTTTTCGAAGATGTGAACATCAATGCCTTTTGCGGCAAGTGTACTTGCAGCACTAAAGCTTGAAAACCCTGATCCAATAATAGCAACTTTTGGCATGTATAACTTTTTCCATCAAAAGTAACACAATTGTTTAGCAAATGTGCGAAAAGAGTAAACAAAATTACATTATATTCTCAAGATCCTCTATAGAATTGGCTTTTAGAAGTGATCTATTTTGTTTAACTACATCGGTTAAAGCGCTATTTCCACATAAAATGGTTTTTCCTTTCTTAAAATTTTTGGTGATATTATCCATCATGGGGATTAACTCATCTTTGTGCCACGTCCTCACCACGAATAATATCAAAACGTCAGGATTTGTTTGTTTAATGGTAGTTTCAAGGTCTTTGGTTGGAACATTTTGGCCTAAATAAATAACAGTTTTCCCAGATTTTCTGATAATGTAATGGGCAAATAAAAGTCCGATTTCATGATCTTCATGTTCTGGAAGAAATAGCAAGTATCTTTTAGAGTTTGTCTCCGGTGCATCTAGTCCATCTATCGCAGAGAATAATTTTTGTTTAATCAGATTAGTGATGAAATGTTCCTGTGTGGGCATAAGATCCTTTTTACCCCACATCAAGCCTAGCTTGATTAAGGCGGGTAGTATTACATGTCGATAGCACTTATATAACCCTAATCTTAGTGTGGCAGATGCGAATGAATTTTCGAAAAGCTGATTGTTGTAGGTTAGTCCAGATTCTATAATTTTATTAATGAATACATCTAGCTGTTCGTCTTTAGACTTGGGCATCATGAGCGCTTCAACTTCTTCGGAGATTTCAGATTCTGATAATTTGCTAACTTTCGAAATCTTTCCTCCATTCGAAATTAATGTGCATGTGTTTAAGAGTTTTCTTAATTGGTCGTCGTTGTAATACCGTATGTTGGTATCGGTTCTACCAGGGGTAAGTAGGCTGTATCGTTTTTCCCAAATTCTAATAGTATGAGCCTTAATACCACTTAGTCTTTCTAGGTCTTGAATTGAGTACATGCATTATGAATTCAAGTGTAAATGTACTAAAATGTTTAATGTCTTGTTATATTAAGTAAACAAAGATAAGTTTGTTTCTTGCTTATCATGCTGAATTACGCTTATTTCAAAGCGTTGCACTAAACCAATTTATGAAATTTGGTTAAACTATGCTAGCAATGAAATCTACATATTTGATAGACTTCAAATCCACTTCAAAGTGTTTCGACTTCCCGCCTCTCGGCTCCACGATAACATAACCCACTCAATTGAGTCTCAAAATTAGAAACAAGATTTTAAATTACAGCGATTGAGTACAATGTTAGCGGCTTTTAAAACTTGTGTGCCAAGCTGAACGCCATTCCTGTATTGTTGTCCTGCGTTGGAAAACTGTAAATATTCCATGTGGTTGATTTGTATTTGGGCTGGCGATTAGAAATTAAATTCCAAGCACTCAAAATCATGGTTGTTGTCCCAAGTCCAATGTTTACCATTGAAAGTGTTTTTTGACTTTCGTTTGTGTAGGTTGTTCCCCAATCAATGATTTCTTCCGGAAACATGGCAGAGCCTAATGCAATTTGTCCAGCGCCCGTTATAAGTCCAACAATTGGAACTGTCTTGTTTACTCTCCCATTGCCAATTTGTATTCCGTTTATTGTGTTAAGTGAAAGATTTATTCCGCCAATTATAGAAGATGAAATACCATATGCAGGCGCAATGTGATTGTTGGTATAAACCGGTGATGGTCCATAAGTAGGCTGTATCATTGCACACTCTTCTTTTGTTAGTCCGCTTGTCAAAATCCAATTGTCAACGGTTGAGTTATTCATTGCTAAAAGCTCTTCGTATTTATGTGTTCTATTTATGCCATCTGCGACTTGTCTGCTTGTGGTTTGCTCTAACAAATAACCAACGGCACAAATAGCCCCATCTTTGTCTATGAAGCAAGTTTTTCTTTGATCAGGATAGTCGTAATTTTTCGGAAACACCCCATTTGTCCAATACTCGTGAAGCAGGTTTAACAGCTGATTTCGTTTTGTTTTTAGGTCATTCGAAAGCTTTGAGACATCTTTACTTCTCAGTAAACTTTCTACATACTCAAGATGGGTTCTAATTCTAAGATTGTTGTCCGTCGTTGCGTCAGGTTTATGTCCAAACTTACTCTCATAACTTATGTCGCCAAGCAAGGGATTTACCATTTGGCTTTTGTCAACTGATGATGTGTTGCAGACTAAAAACAGTGTCGCAACAATAAGTGTGAAGATGATTGTTAGATGTTTCATTCAGTCAAAGTTTTTTATTTAAGTGTTAACGATCTTGGATATAAGATATTGTGTGGTTCGGCAACATTCCTTCGGACTCAGAAACCAGTATTTGGACTCTGCACCCCATATCTTACTATGCCTTGGAATGCACCTCAGCAGCCTTCAACTTCTTTCCGAATCCATCTACAGACATCTTAAACATCAGCGCTTAATATACCTTTTAGTATAAATTAAAACATGCTTTTTTGTATAGATTACTGAACAATGCATACTTTTGTTCTGTAGGTTTTTTGATCACCAGACATCTATTGTTAAAACTATTAGACAATGAAAATAAGGGCAGTACTTGCCAGGCCTGCTACCACAGTCTTTAATTGTAACAAATCCCAATTAAATTCAGGTGTTAAAACAAATGGGAATTGAAGTAAAAAATATCGCTGCACTTGAAGGTCACACCGGTTGTATATATGCCATGGATCAAGGCATCTCTACACACACTGTTTTTACTGGTGGCAGTGATAAGTTTATTGCACTGTGGAATTTAAAAACCCTGCAGGCTGAAAAATTTGCGGCATCGTTGCCTTCACCTGTTTATGCAATTTGTCATATTCCTGAAAAACAATTGTTGCTCGCAGGAACAACAAAAGGAAGTGTTCTTATACTTGATTTGGATAAAAAAGAAGAAATCAAAATCCTGCAACATCATGCGGCCCCCATTTTTGATATAAAATACTCATTAAAAACCAATTGCTTTTATACCGCCAGTGGGGATGGAAATTTTGCTGTTTGTTCTCTTGATACTTTGTCGATGATAAAAATCAAAAAGCTTTCCAAAGAGAAAGTACGGAACATTGATTTTAATTACACGACATCCGAGATAGCTGTTGCACTAGGGGATCACAAGGTGCTGGTATTTGACCTCCAGACATTAGATCATAAAAAAGATTTTATTGCACATCAATCTGCAGCATATGTTGTCCGTTACAGTCCGGATGGTAAATTCCTTTTAACAGGCGGGAAAGATGCTCATTTGAATGTTTGGAAAGTCGGAAGTTATGAATTAGTTAAGTCCATTCCGGCACATAATTGGGCGATTTACGATATTGTATTTAATCCGGATGCGACTTTATTTGCCACTGCCAGCCGTGATAAAACAATCAAGATTTGGGATGCAAAAACATATGAATTGTTGAAGCGCATCACGAAATCAAAATTTGAGGGGCATACACACTCTGTAAACAAATTACTTTGGAGCACCTATCACAATTATTTGGTTTCTGTGGGTGATGATAAAATGATAATGGTCAGGGATGTGATTGATAGAAAGCATAAAAATAAATAAGCATGTCGGAACATAAAGTTAATTTAAGTTGGAAAAACGAGTCAGAAGATTTTTCTTATAAAACGTATGGTCGTACCCACAGTTGGAAATTCGAAGGGGGAGTAGTTGTTCAGGCATCCGCTGCTGCTGAATATTTTGGTAACAAAGAATTGGTAAACCCTGAAGATGCTTTTGCAGCTTCTTTGGCAAGTTGTCACATGCTCACTTTTCTTGCGATAGCCTCAAAAAAAAAATACACCCTATCCAGGTACGAGGATAACGCTGTAGCGATATTAGAGAAAAATGAACAATCTAAAATGGCGGTGACAAAGCTTTATTTAAGACCGAAAATTACTTTTACAGGAGATAAGATGCCTGATGAAAATAGTATCAATAAAATGCACCACCTTGCGCACTCGGAATGTTTTATTGCACATTCTGTTTTAACAGAGATAATTATTGAACCAGTGTTTTAATTCAATTTAACTCAAGACAGACATACCCATGCCTACATGTGAAGTACCTTTAAATATCTTCATCTTGAAAAATCTATTAAACATTGCGATATTGCATTTTTACTTCTAAAAGTGACCCCTCCACCATGAAAAAAATCATATCCACCTTTTGTGCCATCTTGCTGCTCCTGGGCGTGTCTTTCACATGGAACAAATGCTCGATGAGTTCTTTCAATAAAACCAAGGCATCCGTCTTCGAAGAAAACATGGGGGAAGCTGAAAAGTACTATGGAAACTACTGTGCTTCTTGTCATGGGAAGCAAGTGAAGGAGTTTGTGGACAGAGAGAAATGGGTGTATGGCAGTACGAGAATTGAGATGTTCGATGTGGTGAAAAATGGAGCTGAAGAGGATGGGATGCCCGCTTATGGGGAAGTGATCTCTGACAAGCAAGTGTATGAATTGGTTGATTATATTTTGGCAGCTATAGAGGATAAAAAATCGGAGGAATTCAACAGTGGGGTAAATGAAGATGTGGTTTTTGTGTCTGAAGGAATGCAATTAAAATTGGAATTGGTAGCTGAAAATGCAGATTCGCCTTGGGCGATTACACAGAGTAATGATGGTAGATTATTTTATACAGATAAATCGGGGAAGCTTTTTGCCAAACAATCTGATGTAATTCAAGAGATCACGGGATTGCCTCCTGTGAAATATAAAGGTCAAGGGGGGCTGATGGATGTCATCTTGCATCCGGATTTCCAGAACAACCAACGCATGTACCTTTCCTATTCTAAGCCCAAGCCCGATGACGATGGTTACGCTACGACAGCTGTTTTTTCGGGAGTGTTAGAAAACAATGAGATTGTCAATGGTAAAGATATTTTTGTTGCAGAGCCGTATGTGAATACGAATCACCACTACGGATGTCGGATGATATTCGACAACGATGGCTTTTTATTTGTGGCAGTAGGAGAGCGGGGGAGACGGGACGATCACCCTCAATTTCTTGACAATGATTTGGGGAAAATTCACCGTTTACACGATGATGGAACGGTGCCTGTTGACAATCCATTTTACAATACACCGGAAGCGAGAAAATCCATTTATTCTTATGGACATAGAAATCCACAAGGTCTGTGCTACAATCCTGTGACAGATAAAATCTACGACAACGAACACGGTCCCAAAGGTGGAGATGAAGTAAATCTCGTAGAAGCAGGGAAAAATTATGGTTGGCCCATTATTACCTATGGGATTAATTATATAGGCACGAAGATTACAGATTTAACGCATCAAGAAGGCATGGAGCAGCCGATTCGATATTGGGTCCCATCGATTGCGACCTGTGGAATGGAATTCGTAACGAGTGACAAATACCCCGCTTGGAAAGGAAATACTCTGTCTGGCTCTTTGAAGTTCAATTATCTACACAGAGATGTTTTTGATGAGAACGACCAATTGATTAAACAAGAAAAGCTTTTCCCAAATATTGGAAGAATGAGAAGCATAGAACAGGGTGCAGATGGCTTTATTTATTTCGGAGTGGAAGAACCTGGCAGGATCTATCGGATTGTGCCGGTGTAGATTTATCCACTTCAAATACCTTTACCCTATGATCAACACGAGAATTTATTTCGGACTGGTGCGATTTCCGATTATTTCTATTTCTGTATTTTTTATCTGTTTCCTGCTGGCGGCCTTTTTATTTCCTGGCTCTGAAATAGAACACATTGACTTCAAATCAGACATGTATTCTTTGTCCCACAATTTTTTGAGTGGGCTTGGTGGATTGGAGACAAGTTCTGGTGAAATAAACACCGCCTCATCAATCATTTTTAATGCAAGCTTGGTCTTAGTTGGAGCTACTCTCGTTCTGTTTTATATGAGGTTTAAAGACATCTTTAAAGCCACAGGGGATTCGGAGAAGTCCATCAAGTTTGCACGCTTCTCACAGCCTGTGGGGCTCGTTGCAGGTGCGTTGTTTGCAGGTGTAGGCATCGTCCCGTACGATTTGCATTTCGATTCACACGTTTTCTTTGCAAATTATGCTTTTTTAGTGCTATTTATTTTAAGTATCCTTCACAGCCTCACCGTGTATCATTCGAATTTTATGAGCAACAGATACGCCCTGGGGTACATGTTGTTTTGCATCGTTCTTCTGGTGTACTTATACATCATATTTTTGGGCCCACGCATCACTCCAAACTCTGACTATTCGGAGACAGATTTGATGATTCATGTAATCTCCCAAAAAACGATCGTCCTTTCTTTAATCCTCTCCATCCTGATTCAGGTGTATGGCTTTCATGGCGTGTTTAAAAGATTTCGAACAGCATCAGTGCTGCCATTGTAATCATAAGCGTGTTTTCAATCAAAGTAGCTTCTGTCATTGGTAATTTCAAGGCTGTTCCTAGACAAGCACAGCGAATAGATTTTTTATCCAGCAATGTTTTTGAGACACCGATGGTGGTGATTCCCAAAACCACAAGTGTCATGATCAACGCAATGTTCACTTCATAACGCATCAAGAACATAATGCCCAATGCCGTTTCTAAAAATGGATAAATCCAGCCGTAGATGGGAAGACGTTTTGCCAATGGATCATACATTTTAAAAGATTCTGGGAATCCCTTTAAATCCAGCATTTTAAAGAAGCCAAATACGATGTAGAAGAGTCCCATGAAATCCAGCATGAATTCGCTCCAAGACCAGTCTTTGTAATGAAGCAATGCACCCGCTGATGTGATGTAAAACAGGATTAATAACAGCGGTTTTAATTGCTGTAGTTTGGTTTTCTCTGAAGGGATCGTAGATGACGTCAATGAGGTAGGAGCTGACACGGTATATTTTTCTGGCAATGCATTTTGCAGCTCATCAGATGAAATATGCTTATCCATTGTAACTTCTGCTTCTCCTTTTTCAAGATCAATAGAAACATGAGATATGTGTGGCAGGTCGTTTAGATATTTCTCTACTGAAGCTTTGCAATTGTTGCAAGTCATTCCTTCTATTTTATATGTGTGTTTCATTGAATTCTTGTTGTCAATTATTTTTACCACGCATAGCTCTGCTTAGCTATTCATTTACATACTTTGCGAGCAAACCATGGAAATGGTGGACACCTTGTTCCTTGGTAGGGGAGAAGCGACCAGAGGGATAGAACCTCGATTGGAGTCCCTGATGTACACTTTCCACAACGAATTCATCCTCCCTCTCTACTTTGTCTAAAAGAGATCCCGCTCCCATATCGAGCTTCGTCTCGTCGTAAACGTAGGTTATAAAACTGACCTTGGTTTTATTTAAACTTAGAGGCTTTACGATGTTGATAGAGAGTCCCCAAGGGTAGAAGTTGAACATCATGTTGGGGAAAACCCAATAGTAATACGCTGCGACTTCCTTTCCGTGATCTGGATGACCTTCTGGCAGATCGAATATTTCAGTTCCACCATCGGTGTATCCTATCTGCAGATTCATGTGGGGGTAGAGCTCGGTTTTATAGTTCCCGTAGTCTAGAACACTGTTGAGATCTGCGTGCACGAACGGGATGTGAAAACCTTCGAGGTAGTTGTCACAATAGAGGGCCCAATGGCAGTTTACGATGTATTCTTTGCTAAGTACATCGTTACGTTTGAACGATTCTAGAGGAAGATGTCCGATGCGTTCGTTCATCTTGTCGAGAACTTCTGAGAAATCGAAAGAGGGGTCCAGAGAGACGAATAAATGTCCACACAGATCTTTTATAGAGAACTCACGCAACCCCTCACATGGTCTGGGGAAGTTCTTTGCCTGAGAGAACTCGGGCATGTGTTTAAAATTTCCTGCCAAATCAAATTGTCGTCCGTGATACATGCACGTGAGACTCTTCATTTTCCCAGGGTTACTAGCCACAAGATTGCCGCGGTGTGTACATACGTTGCTCAGGCATTTTACTTCACTTTCCTTATCTCGCACGAGGAGCAAGGGCTCGTGTAAAAAATCCGGCAACATCACGAAGGGGTGAACCGTCTCATCGAGTGGAACGGTGCTCGCAGAATCTCCAACCCATTGCCATGTTTTCAAAAAAACAGTCTCCTTTAACCTCTCAAATATCTCCTGACTTTTATAAAATATAGGAGGCAGCGTTTCTGCTTGTGTAATATCTGGGTCTACGAAAAACTTCTCCATGTTATTCAGCTTTTTCTCTTGTAATCCAAAAGTAGAATGGTAATCCTAGTAAAAATAAACTCAAGCCCGAAATTAGCACTTCCGATCCGCATCCTACCATAATCCATACCGTAAAAGCAAACGCACAAATTGCCACCGTCAGCTTCTGGTAATATCGCGAATGAGCTCTCTTCAGAATGATGACAAAGCTCGTGATTGAAAAAAGGAATGGAATCGTTACCGCTAGGGTCGTCAATTGCATCATGTAAGAGAATGTTTCAACGAGACTATTTGAGTAGTTAAAAAGCATAAAAATGGACACAATAAAACTCGAGATGACAATTCCATAAATCGGAGAATGGGATTTATTGACCTTCCCGAAGATCTTCGGGAACAATCCCGCTTGAGCTGCAGCCATAGGGATAGCACCCTGCATAAGGATCCAGCCATTGAGAGCTCCCATGGTGGCGATAACAGCGCCTGCTGCCACGATATACTTTGCCGCTCCTCCCCAAAAGATCTCCGCGACATCTGCAAAAGGAGCACTCGATTGAGCCAGTATTTCAGCGGGGATAACACCCATAATAGATACTGAGCTGATGATGTAAATAAAGACGGTGACAATCGTCCCATAAATCGTCGCTTTTTTGACGGTACTCGCAGAATCTTGAACACTGCCACTTGGGATGGTGGCACTTTCCATACCTAAAAACGCAAAAAACGTCAATACGGTTGTCGTTGTAATTACTGACAAATTACTTTCTCCAGTTCGATTAAACGGGGTGAAATTTTCCAATTGAAGATAGAACATTCCCCAAATCCCGACAAGTACAATGGGTGCCACTTTAAGAATGGTAGTCATGATTTGGACTAGAGCAACCGTTTTAATCTCCTTAGAATTAATCCATGTAAAGAACCAAATAATCGCCAACCCTGTAGCGATAGCAGCTAGAGCAGATTCTCCCAAGACAGGAAAAAACACAGCCAGATAACCCACTACCGCCACTGTAATCGCAGCGTTTGCGCACCAAATTGAAACCCAATAGCCCCACGCCACCAAATATGCAGAAAAGTCTCCCATACCCAACTTCGTGTAGGCAAAGGGTCCACCATTGGCATTGGGGACAAGCTTTCCCAGATACCCGAAAACGACGGCCAGTAAAACGGCTCCCAAAGACGCGCAAATCCATCCCACGATACTTATCCCCCCGAAAGCGGCGAGAGCGGCAGGCAACATAAAGATTCCTGAACCGATCATGTTCCCTACAACGAGTGCTGTACACCCCCAGAATCCTATTTTTTTTGTGTTGTTGATGTCCTAAGTTTTTCTTGGGCGTTAAGATAAATAGAACCGTCTCTCTTGATACCTTGAGGTTATAAATCCTCCTCAAACTTTTCGGATTTAGACACCTATTTTTCTCATCAAAAAAGAACATTCAATCGTGTCCTGTTTTTTTTGTATAATTGTATTCAACTAATCTTTTAAAAATAACCCCATGACATCTAAAACAATATTTACCTTAATAGGAATAATACATATGCTTATTGGGCTTGCGATAATTGCGATGGTTTCAAATTTTGATGTCGTGATTAATTCGTGGGTGTCTTCTGCTATCTCTGATGATGTAAAAGGCTTGCTGATCGGACAGCTTAGGGTTATTGTTGTTCACAGTGTTGGAGTTGGAATCATCATGTGGTGTTGTAGAAATATTGAGGATTCAGTAGATATCAAAAGGGTGTTTTCGGGGTATGTTGCTTTTTCTTTCTTGGCATTGTTCAATGGATTTTATGCAGAATTTTTTGGACAGGGAGGCCCCCCATTGCCTGTATTTGTTTTGTTGATTTCTGCTTCAATGTTAGGGTGTTACGGCTTTTTCAAAAACAAAGTGTAATTAAATTTGAAATAGTTTCAAGTCTATGATCAACAAAGAGGTTTCTCGAATTATTAAATCACGTCAATCGGTTTATCCAATCGATTTTAATGGGTGTGAAATCGAGGATGACATCGTACTCCAAATTCTTGAAAATGCAAATCATGCGCCAACCCATAGGCTGACTCAACCCTGGCTTTTTAAAATCTTCAGCAAATCTTCTAAAATGAAATTGCTATCTGAATTTATAAAATTAAATGATGATTTTACGGTGGAGAAAAAAACAAAATTAGAATATAATTTTAATCAGTCAAGCCACATAATTTGTGTTTGTATGCATAGAAACCTTCAAAACATAGTTCCAGAATGGGAGGAGATCGCTGCAACAGCCATGTCAGTCCAAAACATATGGATTTCATGTGTTGACAGTAACATAGGTGGTTATTGGAGTACTCCGAAGTATGTACATCAACTCAACAATTTTTTATCGCTTAAAAAGAATGAAAGATGCCTGGGCTTTTTCTACCTCGGAGTGCATGATTCAAAACCTAAAAGAAATCTAAGGAGAAAAGATGTTCATGAAAAAATTGAATGGTTTAAGTAAATGAGTTCTCTTTAAATATAAATCTCTCCACTAGAATAGGTAACGGCTTTACCACCAACAATTACACGGTCTGAATTTTGCCTACAGGATATTTCCCCGCCTCTTATAGAAAGTTGTAAAGTCTGTAGATTTTTCTTTGAAAGTCGAGCAGCCCAAAAAGGTATAGAGAAGGTGTCACTCAAAGAATCCTCATCACAAAAAATGCATCAACGTTTGCCTTTAACTAGTGCGAGATGATCATTTAATTTTTTCTACCTTTGCGCACCATATGAAATACACTTTACTCCTCCTCCTGTTTGCTCCGTTACTCATTTTCTCTCAAGAAACTTTGTATGAGACTTTAGATCACGATGGTCTCACCCGTGAATATACGATTCATATCCCACCAGGGTACAACGCGGATACTCCAGTACCTCTCATGTTCAGCCTTCATGGGTACACTTCTAACAACGATTTTAATTTGCTATATACGGGATTTAACTCTATTGCTGACACAGCGAACTTCATCGTTGTGTATCCTCTGGGCACGACCTATCTAGGTGCTACTCATTGGAATGTAGGAGGTTTCACAGCCGGTAGTCCAATCGATGATGTGGGTTTCCTCGAAACTTTGATAGATGAGATTTCAAGTAACTACAGTATTAACCCTGACAGAGTCTACAGTACTGGGATGTCTAACGGAGGGTATATGAGCTTCCTTCTTGCGTGCCAAATTAGTTCCAAGATAGCTGCTATAGCTTCTGTAACGGGCTCTATGACGCCAGCAACGTATGACGAGTGCAATCCAGACCACCCCACTCCAGTGTTACAAATCCATGGCACAACTGATGGAACGGTTCCTTACGAAGGAGGTGCTGGCTGGTCGGAATCGATCCCTGACGTTCTAGATTACTGGATCAATTACAACAACTGTGACACAGAAGCGGTAGTTACACAGTTTGAAGACATATCACCTTATGACTTCTCTACGGCAGAACACTACCTCTGGAATTCAGGAGACAACAACGTTACAACCGAGCATATTAAAGTAACAGGAGGGGGGCACGATTGGCCTGGCGCTTGGGGGAATATGGATATAAGCGCCAGTATTGAAGTTTGGAAGTTCTTTATGCGATTCGATATCAACGGTAGCCTAAATGCTGAAGTAAACGATGTGGTTGAAATCAATAATGAGAGAACACTCATTAAGATCGTAGATGTCCTTGGAAGAGATGCGAGGGAGGTGAGAAATCAGATTCTCTTTTACATATTTTCAGACGGAACTACAGAAAAACGATTTTTTACGGAGTAACCATTTCACTCGTTTTCGGAAGTTCTAGGTTTCAATAGCCCCCTCGAGCCCCCTCGAGAATAGATCTTCTCCCTACTACCATTGTCATACAAAATGATCTGAAAGCCAGGAACTTCTTTTTTTACTTTTTGGCCCCATTGTTCAATGTTTACATTAAGGATTTTATAAATCAATATATACAACAAGACCTACGAAAATAAGGTAGCAGGAGATAAGGATGATGGACTGAAGGATGTTTAATGAGCGAGAAAAGTAAATAACAACAAGTGATACGATGGTCATTCCCATTAAGACAAGCCAAATTGTGCTCAGAGAATCTACCATGGCATCACCAAGAAAAATATCTCCTTTCAATAAGCCATATATAAATAATGGGAGGCCAATGGCGATGCAAACATCAAATATATTACTCCCATAGGCATTTGAGATTGCGTCATCAGTTTTGCCTTTTCCTGCATCAGTAATACTAAGAAACATGTCTGGTATGCTTGTGGCTGCTGCGGCTATGACAAGAGCCATAACAGGCACTCCTAAGTTAAATTCATTCCCCAATTTAACGCAAAGCTCAACAAGAAAGAAGCATCCCGCTCCGACGCCAATTAGACCAAATATGAATTTAGTGTTTAGGGATTTTCTAGTTGCTGGAGTGAAGTAACAATCTTCGTCATTAGACTCATTGTTGCTCTTAAATATCATAAGAATGTACAGTGCATAAATAAACATTAGAAGGGCTCCATGCAAAAAGGAAAAGTAGCCAGAACGTATGATGAAGTAGATTACGGCTTGGGTAAATAGAAGCCAAAGGCAATCACGAAGGACGAGCCTCCTATCATGATTTTTCAAAGCCGTCCTGTTTTTGTAAAAAACCGTTAAGATCATTGCTCCTGGAATGACGAATGCATTAAAGACAGCGGACCCTGCAACAGTAGACATTCCGGAAACAAAACCCTCTGACTCACCCAATATGACAAGAAACACAACAGTAGTAAGGAGTTCTGGAAGAGAGCTTGCGACAGCATTTATTGTGGCCCCTCTTACGCCAGGACTCCAACCACACCCCCACATATCTGCGGCTCCAGAAATGCCTTTGCTTGAGATCCAAATAACATAGCTGATAACTGCTACACATATAAATAATAATAAGATTGTCATAGGTGTCAATGTGGATTCTCTACATATTTAGAACATCTCTAATGTAGAGGGTTATTTCATTTATAAAAGAGGTTAAATTTATCTTCAGGATTGTAATTCAGGGTGTATGCGGGTCAAATCCAAATTGAAAATCTCTCATATAAATTTCTCGAAGATAGGAACAAATTTAAAGATTGTTTCGATTTATAACCTCTCTTATTTAAAATAAATATGAAGCTCGCTTAGCCCAATTTATTTTAATGTCTTCGTTTCATTTTGGATTCATTACTTTGCAAATAAATAAAATATAGGCACGAAATGAAACGAAGGCTTCAAACAAATACAGAAGAATGGTTTAATACCATCTCTCATGGAATTGCTGCTTTGGCTTCAACAGTGGGTTTTGTGTTATTGGTGATGCTTGGAAATTCTTCAGAGCTGAGGTTCACGCTTTTTAGTGCCATAGTTTTTGGTGTAAGTCTGGTTTTACTATATACTTTCTCAACGATATACCATGGAGCAAGAAATGAAAAGACAAAGAAAGTATTTCAGATACTTGACCATTGTGGGATATATCTACTCATAGCGGGCACGTATACACCTGTTCTCTTAGTTTCTATAGGTGGAACAACTGGCTGGGTGATTTTCGGAGTACAGTGGACGATCGCATTCATCGGTTTGGTAATAAAAATATTTTATACTGGAAAATTCGATTTAATTTCAACTCTGATGTATGCTGTGATGGGATGGATGATTGTGATTAGATGGCAGGACCTTGTGGATGCTATTCCCAGTGTGGCTTTAACTCTTTTGCTGGCGGGAGGTATTTCATATACTGTGGGTATTGTTTTTTACTTGATTGATACAAGGATCAAGTTTTCACACTTTATTTGGCATTTGTTTGTGATGGCAGGTAGCTTGTTTCATTACATCATGATCGTGAAATATGTATTTGTATAATTAGCGAATAGTAGCTGTTGAGGTATCTTCACGGAAATAATAAAAACATCATATATTCAGATGCTTCAAAAATTTACCAAACGCAATTTACGCATCGCTTTTCTTGTTGTATTTGCACTCATTCAGTTTGTGGTCATCGATAAATCTCCGATTGAAATTAATCCCGAAGCAGACTTCTTGATGATTGAACAAGCTCCAAAGGAGGTGGCCGAATTAATGCAAGCATCTTGCTACGATTGTCATTCTAACCTGACAACTTACCCTTGGTACAGCAATATAGCCCCCGTGAGTTGGTGGTTAAAGGGGCACATAGATAATGGCAGAGGTAAATTAAACTTTTCGGAATGGGACAGATACTCTCCTGAGGAAAGTGATTCTTTAAAAGTCAAGAGTGCGAATATGATAGATAAGAAGTGGATGCCGATTTTAACATATAAAATCATTCACACAGAATCGAGGTTGAGCGACGAACAAAGAGCTCTGCTTATCGGTTGGTTAAAAAAGTAATCTTCCACCCATTTAGAATATATATTTGGTGACCATGAAACAGCTTCTCAACATCCTATTTTTCGTTGTCACATCTTTAATGTTGATGGCAACAAACACCCAAGCCCAAACCTTCGTTGTCCAACCTTACCTTCAAGACGCCGCCCCAAATTCGATAAGGATTATGTGGGAGACTTCTACAGGGGAGGAGTCTGTCGTCATGTGGGGACTAGAGGAGTCCCTCGGGAATTCTACCAGTGGGAATTCTTTTAGTTCTGTAGGATCGGCCATGATGCACGATGTTCAGAATTAATGTATTTTTCCAAGAAAACATAGATATAGTAATCTATAAAACTGACGCAATAATTTAACTTAATTTTAATGGCGTTTCCGCGAATCATTGCTAGCTTGCCTTGCCAATAAAAAATGAAAAATATGAAAAATATTTTACTCGGAGTTGTTTTTTTTTTAATTTCAATGATAACTTTTAGTCAATCTTTTGAAGGATTTGCTCTCTACAATTCACAGGGTTCGAATACAACTTATTTAATTGATGAAAATCAGAATATTGCCCACACATGGAATCTGTCCACAGAGTGCAATTACACGGTTCAATTGAAGGACAATGGAAATCTAGTCCGTGGAACGAAAAACAACAACAATCAATTGGATGGTGCGGCTGAAGCTGGCAGAGTGCAAGAAATTGATCCTTCTGGAAATATCGTTTGGGATTATATCTATTCCAACTCAGATCACCTCAGTCACCACGATTTGACCTTGGTGGGAGACAATGTTCTGCTGACAGCTTGGGAAGTGAAAACAGTTGCAGAAATTAATGCTGCGGGATACGACAATACTGATTCTGACAAGTGGCCTACTCATTTTGTTGAATTGGCTCCAGATGGAAATGGTGGAGCTTCCATCGTTTGGGAATGGCATATTTGGGATCACTTGTGTCAAGATACAGATTCTTCGATTCCCAATTATACGTCTGACATGTCTGCTAATCCTGAACTTATAAATATCAACATGATTCAGGAAATGGGCGGACCTGGTGGTGGACCTGATGGAGGAGATTGGTTTCACGTGAATGGCGTAGATTACAATGAAGATTTAGACCAAATTTGTTTTTCTTCACGCTTTGCATCTGAGATTTACATCATTGACCACAGTACAACGACAGAAGAAGCTGCGTCACACATGGGTGGCAATTCTGGAATGGGCGGAGATATTTTATACCGATGGGGAAACCCCTCAAACTATGGCATGTCAGCAGCTCAGACCATTCCGAATGCCGTGCACGACGTGAGGTGGATTACGGCAGACCAAACGGCGGTTACTTACAGATTTTCAACAACAGCGGTGTAAGCAACAATCAATCTGCGATTGACGGTATTGAGACACCTTTCGACGCAGAGACAGGAACCTACACACTGAACCCTGGAGAAGCCTACGGCCCTTCTTCATACACTACCAGGTATGCGTGTGCATTCTCAGCCAGCGGTCAATCTTCTTCTGACAGAATGTCTAATGGAAATATCTATGTGAATGCTTCATCTGGTCAGGGAGGTGCAGGGGTAATGTATGAAGTAAATTCTGATGGAGACATCATTTGGGGTCCATACAATTCCCAAACACAAAAAGGATTTAGATATGAGTGTGACCACCCCGGAGTCATCGCTCTAGAGTCATTTGTAAATTCTGCTACGAGTTCTTGCTTCACTTCCTCTATCAGCGAAGTTGATGAATCATATCTCATCTATCCCAACCCTACAAACGGAATTGTAAATATTGATTTAAGTGCATTAAGTCAAAACTCTGTTGAATTCACGGTTACAAATATTACTGGCGTAGAAATTCATAGAGAATTGATCAATAACAATAAGCGAATTCAATTTAATTTAGAAGGATACTCTGAGGGTATGTATTTCATCAATTTCACGAATCACAAAGGGGAGATGATTTCTCAAAGGATTTCTTATTTAAGGTAGATGTTCATTCGAAACATTTTTCTCATAGTAACAAGTCTTTGTTCAGCCTCGTTTTTTTCTCAAAGCGCGTTTTATGAGACAGATAATGTTCGAGAAATACACATAGATTTTTATGATGAAAATTGGGACCACCTTTTAGACAGCTTATATATTCAAGGTGAGGGAGGTAGAATTTTAGCTAACCTACACATAGATGGGAGCACGTATTACAGTGTAGGCGTGAGATATAAAGGATATAGCTCCGTCAGTATAAATAACATCAAGAATCCGTTTAACATTAAGTTAGACCATGTCATTGAGGATCAAAACCATGAGGGGATAGACAAGCTTAAGCTTTCTAACGTCATCCACGACCCCTCATTTCTAAGAGAAGTGCTCTCCTACGAAGTATGTCGAAAGTACATGCCCGCATCGAATGCGAATTATGCGAATCTGTATATCAATGGTGTCTTATGGGGTTTGTACACAAATGTAGAGGCTGTCAATAAGGAGTTCCTGATCGAAAATTTCGGCAGCAAGTATTCCCCATTTTTTAAGTGCAATCCCGAAGATCTAAACATCCAAATAGGTGGTCTGAATTCTGATTTAAGCAATTCCCACGGTTCTGACAGTGCCAGTTATATGCCATATTATGACATTGAGTCTGACTTTGGTTGGAGCAATCTTTATCACCTCATTGACACGCTCAATACAGTCCCAGAGGAGATTGAGAAGGTGTTGAATGTTGACCGCACTTTGTGGATGCATGCTCTAAATTATAGCATGATAAATTTCGATTCTTATATCGGGTACGGCCAAAATTATTATATGTACTTGGACCAGGCGAATCAGTTTAATCCCATCATTTGGGATTTAAACATGTCTTTCGGGAGTTTCAGGCTGACAGATGCGTCCCAACTTTTCTATGGAGGTTTTGATATTAATCAAGCCCAAAACATGGATCCTCTTGTTCACCACAATTTTATCTCTGTAGCGCCTCGGCCACTGATGACCAGCCTCTTTGAATCTGAGAGAAACCGCAAAATGTACCTCGCACATATTCGTACGATTGTGGAAGAAAACTTTCAGAATCAACAATATTCTACGCGGGCAGAGTCTCTCAAGGCAATGATCTTTCAGGATGTCCTGAACGATACAAATAAATTCTATTCGAATGAGGATTTTATGACCAATATCTATGATCAAGTATCGTTGGTTTCTTCAATTTGTCCTGGCATAACACAGCTTATGGATGCGCGTTCAGAATACCTATCGTCTTATCCGGGATATTCTGGAGAGCCTGAAATTTCTAACATTTCAAATAACTCAGAGGGAACACAACTCTTAGGGAATGATGTTTGGATTCATGCACAAATTTCAGATGCAACGTATGCACAGGTGTCCTATCGGTTTGGCAACAACCAGAGATTTGTTTCTGTTGAAATGTTTGATGATGGTGCTCACAATGATGGGAGTGCTGGGGATGGCCTCTATGGATGTAAAATTGAAGGTTGCAGCAACTCTGTCGATTATTATCTGTACGCAGACAACGATGCTTCGGGTGTGTTTTCTCCAGCCAGAGCGGCGCATGAGTTTTACAATATGAACTCGAACCTCTCAAGTGGCGATTTGGTCATCAATGAGGTCATGTCCAACAATGTGTCTGTTGCGGCGGACCCGAGTGGTAATTTTGAGGATTGGGTTGAGTTGTATAACACGACGGATTTTCCAATTTCTACAAACAACCTTTATTTGTCTGACAACCTTACTAATTTGTTGAAATGGGATTTGCCCAATCATGTGATCCCCGCAAATGGATACTATGTTGTTTGGGCTGATGAGGATGGGGGGCAAGGAGAGGAACACGCAAATTTCCAGTTGTCCAATGCTGGAGAAATCATCACAATGAGTAATGCGGACAGTACTTTTATAGATGACGTATCCTATCTGATGCAAAATATAGATGTTGCATACGGAAGAAGTCCCAATGGCATCGGAGATTTCACAATGCTGACTCCTACCTTTAACTCTTCAAATGACATGACTTCTGTGATTGCCGATCAAGAGGTAAATGTTTTCACCGCTTCTCCGAATCCATTTACAGATTGTCTCACCATTGATTCTAGTGGTAGTTACTCTGTCATTGATCTGTTTGGACGTCAAGTGATGCAAGGCTCGGACAATGTCATTAACACTTCAGGATGGACTCCTGGAGTCTATTTCCTACAAATGGACCACAGTCGAGTTGCCCCTGTTAAACTATTGAAAATTAGATCATGATGAAGAAATACGCATTGGTTATCATAGGTTTTGTCACGCTACTTCATTTACACGGCCAAGTAATTACAAATTACACAACATCAGAAAGTCTCTTAGATAATTACGTTGAATGTCTGGATGTTGATTCCCAGGACAACATTTGGTTTGGAACCTCAATGGGGTTGCAAATGTTCGATGGTGAAAATTGGGTGACATACAATACAACAGACTATCCTGGTATGGTGAGCGACAACATCAAGGTGATTCGAGCGATGAACAATGGAGATGTTTGGATAGGCACAGATTTTGGTGCTTGTAGATTTGATGGTGAAAGTTGGACCACATTTGATACTTCAAATGGCCTCAGTCACAACAAAGTTCTAAGTATTGACGAAGCAGAAAACGGTGTTATTTGGATAGGTACTCAGACAGGTATTTCGTACTATGATGGATCGGAATGTACTTCTATCGCTTCTCCACACTGGAGTGGTGTAAACGTTACAATCGCTCAATCTCCAGATAATATATGGTTTGGATCGCCTGTAGGTGGGATCACCTTTTATGATGGTGTAGACTACACGTCATATGACAGTTCTGATGGATTACTCAGCAACAACACAACGGATTTGCTGTTTGACGACGATGGCAACAAATGGGTGGGCACAGGTGTAGGGATTTCTGTTTTAGATGAAAGCAACCTCCTTGTTTCTCAGTTTACTCAAATGTATATTTTGCCTCCTCCTGATACATTAAACCAAATCGTAGATTTAGACCTGGATTCTGAAGGTAGAATCTGGGCGGGTATCTATGTTGGATATTTGGGTGTCGGTGGTGTTGCGATGTGGGATGGAAATGAGTGGATTGATTATGATGAATCGGATGGTTTAGTTGGGCCAAATATCCGAGGTCTCGCAATAGATTCTTTTGACAATGTCTGGGTGGCAACGACCAGTGGCGTTTCAAAAATCGGCGATCAAACGAGTGAGGTTTCCGACATTGAGGAAAGTAGAGTTTCAGTATATCCGAATCCCTGTAACGGCAGAGTAACAGTATCTCTCGGAGGTCTTTGTGCCTCCGGGACAATAACTGTTTTTGATACACAAGGTCGATTGCTTCAAAATAACCGCTTTCTCAATTCACGTAAAGTAAATTTTGAGATACAAGGAGAACCAGGCGCTTATTTAATTCAATTTGTGAATGGAAATAGTCCGCAAAATGTTGAGGTAATTCCTATCATTAAACTGTAAAAGGAGTTGATTCCCTTTTTATCCTGTCATTGTTTCCAAACTACTTTCCGACTCCCATCCGAGAACAAAGCGATGCTAAACTGTCCCGGTGTAGGGCCATTTTCTAACTGTCGTCCCATTAAGTCATACCAAACTTCTATTTCTGGATTAGAATTGCCACCATTGTTATTCAAATCAACTACAGAAGTTGAAGGGTCGGACCAAGTGAAAGGGTAGCTGCACGCCACTTCAGGATTGCCGGCAAATAAACTATTCACAAGATTGAGTTGTCCTGAAAAAGGAGATGGAAGCGATAAAGGTAAAATCAGATACCGTGTTTCATTCATATAGGGCCCTATGCCATATACGTTTGGAGCAGAACTCAATTCTTCGGAAGCTAGAATAAGACCCTCAGCGTCCATCAATTGAAATCCTGCATACGGGAACGTGTAGCCCGTTGTGTATATCGAAGACATTGAAATCGTAACAACACCTGGATTTTCCAATTCCGGCTGTTCTACTGAGTTGATAGAGACAATGATAGAATCACAAAGTTCAGTTTGGTTAAATCCATCGGAACTGCATGCAGATTGACATTCATCTAATGTCTCAAAAGGCACCACACCACCACATCCACCCCATGTAAATTCAGCACAAGATTGTGAATCTTGATTGAAATAATATGCCTGTATAGCTGCAAAACAAGGTCCCGGATCTGGTTCTAAATCACAAGGTGACTGAGCGAAACCTATTTCTCCGTTAATTAAGAAGAAGAGGAATGTCGAGAGTTGTAGAATGTTTTTCATAATATTTTATAATATTAACAGGTACTTTATAAATGTAGTATGAATTTATTTAAATTGCATATATGAATAGAGTAAAATTTATTAAAGGCGCATTGGTATCTGGGGCCGCTTTTTTTGCCGCGCCATTTATTAACAAGGGCATCTCACAGGGTACGGAGTCTACTTATGACAAGCTAAGAGAAAATGTCGGATTCAATCATGTCCCGAACAATGAAATCAAGACCATGAATACAGTTTTACATAAAGCAAACACAAGAGGTTCAGCTGATCATGGTTGGTTGAAAGTAAACCACACGTTCAGTTTTGCAAATTATCACAATCCAGAAAGGATGCATTTCGGTGTGTTACGAGTACTTAATGATGACTCTTTTGCGGGAGGGAAAGGTTTCAGCACGCATCCTCATGACAACATGGAAATCATAACGATTCCATTGCAGGGAGATCTAGAACACAAGGATAATATGGGCAATGGTACTGTGATTAAAAGTGGAGATGTACAGGTGATGAGTGCAGGAACAGGGATCACACACAGTGAGTTTAATGCGAGTCAGGAATTTGAAGTCAAGGTTTTACAGATTTGGCTGTTTCCCAACAAAAAGAATGTAATTCCTAGGTATGATCAACGAGCAATTAGAGATCTTGAAGTGGAGAATGAATTCTATCAGATACTGTCTCCAAATGAAGAAGATCAAGGTGTTTGGATACATCAGAATTCTTGGTTCAGTATGGGAGAGTTCAGTGAGCAAAAAACAACTGAGTACAAATTAAATTCCAGCGGCAACGGTGTATATGCCTTTATAATAGAGGGAGAAGCAACAATTGAGGGTCAGAAATTAGAAAAGCGCGATGGGTT
Source organism: Bacteroidota bacterium (assembly GCA_027619225.1). Classification (GTDB taxonomy): domain Bacteria; phylum Bacteroidota; class Bacteroidia; order Flavobacteriales_D; family Sanyastnellaceae; genus UBA974. The sequence goes on along the minus strand of JAQCFW010000016.1, from coordinate 14,425 downwards.
TGGAATTTGGGACACACATTCAATTTCTATATCAGCTGAAAAAGATTCTAGGATTTTATTGATGGAAGTTCCCATGGTGATTTGAGATTAAACTTTAGGATTAAATTGTAGAAATTTAAGTTCACTAGAATTACGAGTTGCTTGTACTTGATTTGCTAAGTTTACCACATGAAAAAAATCAAGATATTTTTATATGTGATTGCTGGTATTTTTCTTGTTCTATGTGTGTCGCTTTATCTTTTTATGCAGACATCTGCAACAGATTACAATTTTGATATTTCTTCATCTGACATCAGTAGTGATGTCAGAATCGTTTTCGATGATATGGCCGTGCCTCATATTTATGCTCAATCCGAAATAGACGCGATGTACGCCCTTGGATATGTACATGCTTCAGAAAGATTGTGGCAGATGGATCTGCTCCGCCGTGCTGGTGGGGGTGAGCTTTCTGAGCTCTTTGGAGAGGATATGATAGAAAACGATAGGTATTTAAGAACCTTGGGTATGAGGAAGGCCGCAATAAAGGATGCTGCTGAGTTTGAAAAGACAACTTCTAAAAAGACCAAGGCAGCTGCTCTTGCCTACTTAGCAGGAGTAAATAAATTTATTGATGAAGAGAAATATCCAGTTGAATATAAATTTTTAGTGGCTACCCCGAAGGCTTTTAAAATTGAGGACATGTATAAAACGGCTGGATTTATGGCCTATAGTTTTGCAATACATATTAAAACTGAGCCAATCGTTGATTGGATAAAAACCAATTTCGATTCTACTTATTTAACTGATATCGCAGTAGGAGTGAAGGGTTTTACAAAAACACCAACTCAAAACTCTTCTGTCGATATTACGGCATTTTCAGATTTGGCAAATCGCCTGGACGAGCATTTACCAGTAACCCAGTTTATAGGATCTAATGCTTGGGTAATCTCAGGCTCTAAAACCAAATCAGGCGAAGTGGTATTTTCTAATGATACTCACATGAAGTATGCTTCGCCTTCTGTTTGGTATGAAGCACATATATCTACACCTGATTTAGAATATTATGGGAATCACATTGCAGGAGTTCCATTTCCTCCTCTAGGACACACAAGGGAGAGGGCTTGGGGGGTTACTATGTTTGTGAATGATGATGTGGATTTGTACAAGGAAACGATTCAAGGAGACAGGTATTTGTATGATGGGAAGATGTTGGATTTGGAAATTTCTAAGGAATTAATCCTTGTGGCAGGGGGAGAAAATGTTGAGTTCGAAGTAAGAAGCACCTTGCATGGACCGTTGATTTCTGACAGTGTATCAATGTGGTGGACATACATGCAGTATCCAGACAACTTGATACAGGAAGCTTTCTATGGACTGTCCAGAGCAGAAAGCATGGAAGAGGTTCAACATGCTGCATCTTTAGTTCACTCGCCGGGATTGAATATCATGCATGGAGATATAGATGGAAACATAGCTTGGTGGGCTGCCGCGAAATTGCCTATTCGATCTGCTACTGCAGACTCTAAATCTATTCAAGATGGATCCCTTGCTGAAAACGATATCCTCGGGTGGTATGATTTCTCAAAAAACCCTCAGACAATTAATCCTGACAGAGGATTTATTTTTTCTACGAACAATTCACCAGAGGATGTTGATGGAGTTCATTATCCAGGTTATTACTACGCAGGGAATACGCGAGCTGCTACAATCATTAAAGCACTTTCTAGTGACAAAGATGATTGGACTGTAGAAGATTCTCAGGCTTTGCAAATGACCACGCATTCTATTGTTTATGAGAGTAATTGTAGGATGATGTGCGAATACGCTTTGGAAAATAATTTCGAGGGGATTTATTCAGAGTATTTCGATAAAATGAAAGATTGGAGAGGTACCCACGAAAAGGAGGAGGTAGAGCCGACGATTTATTACCGATGGATGCACGCTGTTATTAAGAATGTTTTTAAAGATGATTTGGGAGAGGAGAAATACCTCACTTTCCGTGGCACCATTGTTTGTGAGAACACATTACCATTAGTTCTTCAGAATGTTGATTCACCATGGTGGGATGATCAGGCTACGGATGATGTAGAATCTGCGTCCGATATAATTAAGAGTGCTTTCCTCGAAGCCATAGATGAAATTTTAGACCAAAGGGGTCCCGATCCATCAACCTGGCAATATGGGAAAGTCCATCACCTCACCCATGAACACGCTATGGGAGAAGTCGAGATTTTAGGTGATTTCTTTAATGTGGGGAGGTATGAAGTCCCTTCTGCAAAAGACGCACTGTGTAAATATGAATTTAAACTCACGGATTCTGTAGATTTTGAAGTGTTCTCAGGTCCAGCGATGAGGGTGTCGGTGGATTTTGAAGATGTAAATTCTTCAGAAAGCATTCTTCCTACAGGCCAATCTGGGAATGTGTTCAGTCCTTACTATGACAACCAAGCTGACATGTATCACTCTGGAGAGTTTCGAAAGCAGAGAATGAACAAAGATGAGATAGAAGGAGTAAAAATTGGTGAATCATTTATTGTGGCATACTAATAAATGTGCTATTGATTTCTGTAAAACATTAAACCAATACTCATGATAATTTGCTGGTTTATCTTATTTATTTAGGAGTTTCTTTTGGTATTTACTTTGAACGATATCAATCAAGATTAAGACACCTATCACAAAGTAGAATGTAGCCTTACTCATAGGTGCTACTTCATTGCCGAATAGATGTATGCGTGCCATGTGGCCGCCATCTGACAGCAACATTATACCGACTATAAATAGGATGAATAATCCAAGCACTTCGAAGACACGATTCTTTTTTAGGAATTCTGCAACCCTGTCCGCCAGCCAAATCATAATCGCGCCACCTATGACTATAGCTACAGCCATAACAGCAAATACATCAGTCAGAGCCATAGCCGCAAGAATTGAATCAAATGAAAACACAAGATTCATCAGAACTATAGAAATGATAATGGAAGTAGAAGATCTGGGTGTTCTTTGTTTATCACTTATTTGGTCGAAAGAAATTATATGAAAAATCTCAGAGGTCGCAGTATATATAATGAATACTCCACCTAATAGAACGATTAAACTATGTAGATTAAACGCGCCAGTGATGGCAAAGTTATCTAGCTCGAAAAGTACGTTTTGGAAATGATCAATGATGCTTATTAGCACGAATAGTAAAACTATTCTTAAAACAACGGCGGCTGCAATGCCTATTTGTCTTACTTTCTTTTGTTCGCTCGGTTTAGCCCTTTTTGATTCCAATGCGATGTATAATAAGTTGTCTAGCCCCAAGACAGCTTGCAGCATCGTTAGCATCGCTAAAGTCATTAGGTTCTCTACTGTAAAAAGATAAGCCATTCGTTTATATTAAATATAATTTCAATTAATCTTCCATAAATATAGACGTTCTCAGCTTGCAAGTCAAGTGAATAATTTACTAAAGCTTTTGTGAATTAAATGAATTTAACACTTCATTAATACAATCTGCTTTTGTTGATTAGGTGATAACTATCGCTTATTTTTGGTTCATGAAAGTAATCGTATTAGGAGCGGGTCTTGTAGGTGCACCCATGGCTTTAGATCTTGCTAAGGGATCTGAGTTTGAGGTTACAGTAGCAGATATCAGTCGAAAGAATTTAGATAAATTTAAGGATGACAATATTGTGACTGTCGAGATGGATTTAGACAATGAGGCTGCACTTATGGAGGTGCTAAAAAGTCATGATTTGGTTTTGAATGCCGTACCTGGGTTTATGGGGTACAGAACGACAGAGAGGGTTTTAAGGGCAGGTAAAAATGTGGTTGACATCTCCTTTTTCCCTGAAGATGCTTTAGAGTTAGACGGTCTTGCAAAAGAACATGACGTTACAGCGATTGTTGACTGTGGAGTGGCTCCAGGGATGAGCAATATCCTTCCAGGTTATGTGGATTCAATCTTAGATAAAACCGATTCTATTTTAATCTATGTCGGCGGACTTCCTAAGGTAAGAGAGCTCCCTTACGAATATAAAGCGGTGTTTTCTCCCATAGATGTCATTGAAGAATATACACGTCCTGCACGTTATATTGAAAATGGCAAGCTTGTTACAAAGCCCGCATTGTCGGAGCCGGAATTGCTTCATTTCGATAATGTAGGAACTCTTGAGACGTTTAACAGCGATGGAATAAGATCCCTTTCTAAAACGATGCCTCACATCCCTAACATTAAAGAAAAGACGCTTCGTTACCCTGGTCATATCAGGTTAATGGAGATTATGCGAGAAGCAGGTTTTTTCAGTTCAGAACCCACAGAAGTTAATGGCGTAAAGATTCGCCCAATAGATCTTACTGCGAAGCTACTTTTCCCGCAATGGGAACTGAAGCCGGGAGAAGTAGACTACACCATTATGCGCATAGAAGTTGCAGGTGAACACAAAGGAAAGAAGGTGAGACATACGTACACCCTGTTTGACGAGTATTGCCCTGAGACGAAAGTACACAGTATGGCTAGAACAACAGGTTATACTGCAACGATGGCGGTTAGAATGCTCGCCAAAGGATTGTACAATGAGAAAGGCATTGTCGTTCCTGAATTTATTGGAAAGAACCACGAATGTGTTAAGTTTATACTTGATGGACTTGCAGATAGAGGAGTCAAGTACGAATTACAGATAGATTAGGAAAGAGTTTTTCATGATTTTCCCTCAAGAAGTGGCGTTCTGTTTCATAGATTTACACTCAAAATCATCCAGCGTTTTTAAAAATGACAAAGTCAACTCTTTTATGTGTTAATTTACTAGCAATAAGCTCATTAATATTATGCAGTTGTGGTGATGATGGAAAAGTCATTGAGGCGAATGGAAGCGATTATTCAAAGACGGGTATCTTTTCAGACAATAAATCTGCTGAATCTTCTAACAGTGAATCCTTAAAGACCGATTCGTATAAAGTAAAAGCTGTAGAAGTACTACAAACTTCGAAGTATTCATATCTAAAGGTAGAAGGCGAAGGAGACGGTTTAAGTGTAGGAGATCCCTATTGGATCGCGACTCTGAAGAATGATTTTATTGTGGGAGAAGAATATATATACACGGGTCGTTTGCTCAAGAAAGATTTCGAAAGCAAGGAGTTTAGTAGAATATTTGATAAAATCTATTTGGTCTCCTTCATTGAGAAAGCAAACGGGTTAACCCCTATTAAATCAACAATTGAAGGTGTAGTTACTATCGCTGATCTTGTTGCTGACCCGATGGGTTTTACAGGTAAGAAGGTGAAGGTACACGGGCAAGTTGTGAAAGTAAATGATTCGATAATGGACAGGAATTGGATTCATTTGGTAGATGGTTCAGCTGATGATTATGACTTTGTAATCACCACCAATGTAAGTGTGCCTGTAGGTCATACAGTCGCATTTGAAGGTTTGATATCTACAAATAGAGATTTCGGTGCGGGATATAAGTATGAGCTACTTATGGAGGATGCAGTTACAATAAAATAAACTAAATTGAAAAGACTTTTTTCTACTTCTTTTGCCGGAATTTATATTCTGGTCTTTGCTGTTTCAATAGGAGTAGCAACGTTTATAGAAAACGATTTCGGGACTAGTTCTGCAATGAAACTCGTATTTCAAGCTCGGTGGTTTGAAGTTTTATTGACTCTATTCAGCATCACACTCATTGTGAATGTTGTGAAATATAAAATGATTGCACAAAAGAGATGGCCGCTGGTTATATTTCATTTGTCAATGGTGATGATTCTTGTAGGTTCCGGGATCACAAGGTATTTCAGCTACGAAGGAACCATGCACATCCGAGAGGGCGAGTCTTCAAATACAATACTTTCTCGGGACACATATTTAAATTTCCAAGCTTCTTCTAATGGGAATATGTATGAATTCAGTGAACCTGTTCTCTTTTCTTCAATAGGAAGTAACGCATTTAATGAGAAGTACAATGTTGCAGGACGTGCAATAAGAGTTGAGGTTCAAGATATATTGCCTAACCCGACAAACATCCTTGCTCAGTCTTCTTCTGGCTCACCTATTCTGAAAATCGTTTATGGAGGAAGTGGATCCAGACAAGAGTTCTATATTGCAGAGGGCGAAAGAAGAACACTTTTCGGACTTAACTTCGATTTCAGCCAATCCCTAGAAGATTCATCCGCCGTAGATTTTACAGATACACCTACAGATGTAAATATTTATTTTTCAGAAGGTGAGCTTTTCTTTAAGTCTCGTTCGAACCTCTCTGAGATGGTGATGCTTACCCAAGCTCAGACTACTCTTTCTGCTACCCAAGTTTATCCACTCAAGCTAAGATCTTTATATGACAACGGTGACAAAGGTTTTGTTTTCGGTGATTTCCTTCCATCTGGTGAGCTTAAGATGATAAGCACAGGCCGTAAACTTGAGAATAGCTCTACAATTGGTGTATCCTTAAAAGTAACGATTGATGAGGTGGAGTTCGAACGATATATCTTCGGCCGAAATGGCGGAGAAGGTCATGCAGAAGTGTTTAACGTTGAGGGGTTGGATTTTTCTGCCAGTTTTGGCTCTAAAAGAATTCAACTTCCTTTCAGTGTATATCTCAATGAATTCATTATGGACAGATACCCCGGGACAGACAGCCCTGAATCTTATGCTAGTGAAGTCACTTTGATTGACGAAAGAAAGCAAATTCGAGACAATCACAGAATCTATATGAATCATGTCTTAGATCACGATGGTTTTAGATTCTTTCAATCTTCCTTCGATCAGGATGAACAGGGTACATATCTAAGTGTGAACCACGATTACTGGGGTACAATGGTTACATATTTCAGTTATGCTTTTTTTACTTTGGGCCTTGTTTTAGTGTTCTTCAGTAAAAAGACTCGATTTTATATCCTTTCACAAAAATTAAAAACACTTCAAGACAAGAGATTTATATTGCTTCCTTTGATATGTATTTCAAGTTTGATCTCCCAGCCTTATATCGCTCAGGAATCAATAAAGCCCACAATTCCTGAATTATTCTATGTCGACAATGATCATGCTGAGCTATTTAATACTGTAATAGTGCAAGATTTTAAGGGGCGAATGAAACCTATGCAGACTCTTTCAAATGAGCTATTGCGCAAGGTAACAGGAAAGTCCAATTATGGTGGTGTATCTGCAAGTACTACTATTTTATCTATGTATGCGGATGCTCAGAACTGGTATTCAGCCCCCATTGTTGGTTTTGGTAAACATTCAGGAATCGCTGAGATAATAGGTGTGTCATCCGATAATTTAGCCAGCTACAAGGATTTTTTCTTCGAAGATGGTTCGTATAAACTTAGCGAACAGATACGAGATGTAACTGCTAAAAGCCCTGTTGAGAGGGGGACTTATGATAAGCAGCTCATTAAAGTAGATGAGAGAGTAAACATTGTTGGGATGATTTTCTCTGGCTCATTCTTCAAGGTTATTCCAATAGAAGGTGATGAGAACAATACTTGGGTAGGCGAGAGGTTCAGTAGAAAGAATTCAAATGAGCCCACTTCACCTATAGCCGAGTCTTTCTTCAGCACGTATCGCAGAGCTTTATTTGATGCAATCCAATTGTCTGAAAGTGGAGACCCTAATACTGGCTCTAAAATTTATGAGCTCTGCAATCAAATTATTTCTGAACTTAAGGACTACCAAACAGTTCACGGCGCTGCAGTTATTCCATCTAATTCAAGAATAGCTACTGAGATAGCGCTAAATAACTCGAACGTTTTTAATCGTCTTGCAATCTACTATTTCCTACTTGGGATGTTGTTCCTGGGACTTCTGTTTTACTCAGTCTTTTCTCCCGAAGGACATGCTAAGAAATTCAGGGCAGTTTTAGTTGTCCTGGTTGCGATAGGTTTCTTCTTCCATACTTCTGGGCTAGGAGCAAGATGGTATATTACAGGAAGAGCTCCGTGGAGTAATGGATATGAATCCATGATTTATATTGCTTGGACTTCTGTTCTCGCGGGCTTAATCTTCACACGCAAGTCTTTAGGTGCTATGGCTGCTACGATGGTCCTTGGAGGCGCCATTCTTCTCATTGCGATGTTGAGTTACCTCGACCCGGAAATCACCCCTCTCGTTCCAGTTCTTAAATCTTACTGGCTTACAATTCACGTTTCGCTTATCGCAGGATCGTATGGATTTCTTATGCTGGGCGCGATTATAGGATTTATTAATTTGTTGTTATATGTACTTCTTAGCGAGAAAAACAAATCCACAATTATCAAGATAATCAAGGAAATGACCTACATCAGTGAAATGACATTGACTGGTGGAATTGTTCTACTTAGTGTGGGTACATATTTAGGTGGTGTTTGGGCCAATGAATCTTGGGGCAGATATTGGGGCTGGGATGCAAAAGAAACCTGGGCACTCGTCTCCATACTCGTGTACGCTTTCATCTTACATATGCGCCTTATACCAGGTCTGAAATCAATTTTTGCTTACAATTTTGCGACGCTATTTGGACTTTCGTCCGTCATAATGACCTATTACGGAGTGAATTACTACCTCAGTGGACTGCACTCCTACGCAGCTGGAGACCCAGTTCCTATACCGATGTGGGTGTACTATGCTCTTGCCGCCGCGGCTGTTGTCAGTTTTATTGCATATATGAAGAAAAACAAACACGAAGTTTCTTAAATTGCTACATGAAATATTTATTAGCCCTCTCGACAGTTTTATTTTCTTTTATATCAATGGCTCAATCTGACGCAGATGCCACAGTTCGTCGTTGCGAAGTGATGCCTGCATTTGGTGAATGTGTAAATGCTGAAACTGCTGATATTTACCGTTGCTCTTCTGTTGCTATCATGGAACATATTGGGGGATTGGTAAATTACCCTGCTGATGCTCGTGAGGCAGAAGTCTCGGGTACTGTTTATGTGTTGTTTATAATAGAGAAAGACGGTTCTGTGACGGGTGTGAAGGTTATGCGTTCTATTCGAGTAGATGACCCTTCACTTTCTGATGCTGTGGCTTCACTTGAAGAAGAGGCATTAAAAGCTGTAAGCTCTCTTCCGGACTTCCGTCCTGGTACTGAGGGGGGTGATCCTGTGAGAGTTGAGTATGTAGTCCCTGTTAAGTTTGTTTTAGACTAGACTAGACCCTTTTAGGATTATCTAATAAATCTTGCGTTGTATTGCCTGTGTCCATTGATACTTTCAAGTATATATGAGCCAGATTCTAATGATGAAATGTCAATTCTCATTAAATGTAAATCTGCTTGGCCTTCAAGTACGATTTTACCGGATGAATTATAGATTTTCCAGTCTTCAATAGATCTTCCGTCATTTGTATTTACCGTTATAAAATCATGTGCTGGGTTTGGGCTAATTGAAAGAGATAAAGGGCTTTGCATGTGAGTGGTGCCAATATTTAGAGCAGCATCTCGAATACGGACGAAGTTTGAGTGGACAAACTCACGGTTTACCATATCCCAAGATTGAACTTCTATAGACCCATCGTATTCTGCTTCTGGTGAAATCAGGATTGTAAATCGCTCACCTGGGTATATATCGAGTTCCTCAACTCCGAAAGGTGTCGGGACGGGACGACCGTCAGACATGTAGCATATTGCTTCAAGTTCTTGGGGGATGATTAATTTAGTGAGTGTATAGGCCATAGATCCCAAACGTAGAGCGATTGATTCACCATTGGGACACGATATAATCGTACCTGGCTCTCCTGGCATCCCAGTACTTCCAGTTTCTAGCTGACTCCCAGAGCGTCCATTTACCATGAAGTAATCGGGACGTATATCGTGAAATGGATATGATTGTACTGGGGCTAGGTTGGTCGCTATTTCTAGGTCACTAAACATTAAGGGCGAATCAGAATAATATGATGGACCACCCTCAAAAAGAACTCCTCCAGGATGACGAACTAGAATCATACCATACATGCCCATCGTGAGATGCAGGGTAGTGGTTACGTGGCAATGATATAGAAAAGTACCAGGGTGTGATGCGGTAAAGGAGTATGTGCCAATCCCATCCTGCATTACAATAAATGAAGTTGTCGGAACACCATCATTGGCCTGATCTACGTCAAGGCCATGGAGATGTATTGTATGTGATTCAGAACTGTTATTTACAAAAGCAAGGTTTACTTCGTCTCCTGTTTCATATTCTAGTAATGGTCCAGGAACAGTAATATAACCATCAGATGAAAGACCATATCCCCAAATAGGGATATCCATGCCGTCATCAGAAATCAGGATTCCATCCATGCCTGTAAAGAAAATTGGAGGAGGAGAGATTTGGGCGTTCACGCAGAATACTGACGCTACAAATAGGAGTGTAATAAAGACTCTCATGGTGTTACATTTATGAGTGTAAGCATGCCTCCAGGGTAAAACCCGGAATTCGTTACCGCGATAAGATTGTGATTATGTACCGGGTATATGCCCGCTTGATTTGCAATAAGTAAAAGAGTCACACACTCACCTTGTTGAAGAGGTATCGTGTCTTTAATCCAGCCTATTCTAGAAGTTTGTATTGTCGTAGATAGATATTCTACATGAAAGCCATGGAAGTGTAGTACATGGTCCATGAAACCGCTGTTTACGATAGAAATAGTACAGGTGTCACCTAGATTTAATGCAACGTATCCATTTGCGTCTAGAGCCGTGTGTGGATATGTATAAGAGTTGATCGAAAAATAACGTGGTATATAAGGTTCTTCATCAAGCAGTTCACCTCCAGAAGAAATTGAGTCCATTCTCTCGGGCATGCAGTCGGCTAAATTCCAATGAAATTGATTGGGCATAAATAGTCCCACTTTCAACACTCCAGATAAACCTAAATACACGCCTCTCTGGTCGCCTGAGAAGTAGCGGTAAGTCCCCATTGATAAAGGAGGTATTTCTAAAGTTGTCGTATCGTTTGGAAGAATTTCGTCACCAAAACTCCAAATCCCATCTATCCCAAAATCGTGGGGTTCTGTATCCGTATTTATTACTGTAAGAAACAACGAAGCGTCAGCGAAAGTACTTATTGCAACATTTGATGTGTCAAAAACAGCAGTTTCATTAAACCTTAACACCTGCATCGTGTCTTGGGACTGATACCACTCTCCAGAATTTATCCACAGGGTATCCTGTGCACAGACATTCATATTTACGCTTATAACGCAAATTATTATGCCTAAATGGATGTGATTTTTCATATTAAAATAATTAAACAGTCCTAAATATTACGTCTAGCCTTAGCAATACTAACTTTCGCTGCAGGACTGTCAAATATAGTATAACAATCTTGGCTAACTAATTCCTCACGAACTGAAAAACGTACTTTTGTTGACAGCAGACATTCTGCTACTTTCTTTGTTGTATTAATGAAATGATAATTGATGTCCAAAGAATGACACACGAACTATGTGTGGTGACACTGTCGTCGCTAATCCCCAACTTCGTTCATTAAGCTCTGTAAATCTATTTGTTAGCTACAGCAGTTGCGGTGACACGTAAACACATAGAAGATTACGTGTCACCGCACATAATTGCACAAAACTTATTGTGCATTAGCAATACAAGTAAATGCGAGAAAATGAGGAAAATTAAAGCTTACACTGTAACCACACAATCCACAACTCTCTCTCGTAACGCCACAGACAACGTCCCAAACTCATTCTAAACTCCACTCGGAAGTATTATTTTGGATGTAGAGTTGAGATTGATAGATTAAATTTCGGATTGCTAAAAACCGAAAAAAGCTCCGTTTTATCGTGTTTTTAGATGAAAAAGTATGCTTTTTCCCTAAAAAAAAGTTGTTTTTGTGCAATTATGCTTTTAGACAATTGTTCAAAAAGGTCATGTTTTTATATTTTCAGGACACTGTTAGATGACTAGCAAACAACTACTCCGAAACGACCTTGTATGTAGGGTCTTTGTAGTGGTTTACCTCGATGATTGCGTGAGCGCGGTCGAGGAGTCGCCGACAATCCTGAGAGAGGTGACGCAAGTGAACTGTCTTTCCAGCTTCGCTATATAAAGCTGTGACTTTATTCAGTGCTTCTATTGCGCTCATGTCAGAGACACGACTCTCAGCGAAATCGATTACGACATGCTCGGGATCGTCTGCAACGTCAAACTTCTCAGCGAACATCGTTGTGGAACCGAAAAAGAGGGGCCCGTAAATTTCGTAATGCTTCCATCCTTGAGCGTCGATGGATTTGCGGGCACGGATTCTTTTGGCATTGTCCCAAGCAAAGATCAATGCTGAGATAATCACACCAACAAGAACTGCTAAAGCTAGGTTGTGAAGGAACGCTGTTACCAGTGTGACAAGCACCATAACCAATACATCACTTGAGGGCATACGTCTAAATGTCTTGAAAGACGCCCACTCAAATGTTCCGATTGCAACCATGAGCATTAGTCCCGTGAGAGCTGCCATAGGAAGCTTTTCGATAACTCCAGATCCGAATAGGATAAAGACAAGGAGCATTACTGCGGCTACAATTCCCGAGATGCGGGTTCGAGCTCCAGACGAAACGTTGATCAGAGATTGGCCTATCATCGCGCATCCACCCATTCCGCTGAACATTCCGCTAAGGATGTTCGCTGAACCTTGTGCCACACATTCTCGGTTGCCACTTCCCCTAGTTCCGGTAAGTTCATCCACGATGTTGAGCGTTAAGAGGCTCTCAATGAGTCCCACTGAAGCTACAACTACTGCGAAAGGTAGGATGATTTGGAATGTCTCAAGCGTGAGAGGGATATTCGCTAAGTGGAAAGGGGGGAAGCCACCTTTTATCGAGGCGAGGTCGCCCACGGTTTTTGTATCTATTCCTAAACCGTAGGCCAATGCGAAGACGACTACGATAGCTGTGAGTCCTCCCGGTATTGCTTTTGTTATCTTAGGTATAAGCCAAATAATCCCCATCGCAACTAACACAAGCCCTCCGAAAATATACATCTCAGTGCCTTGCAGCCACACCCCCGCGGCATCTTTGAATTGGGTGATTTGTGACCCGCCGATTATTATCGCCAGTCCGTTTACAAACCCGAAGATTACGGGCTGTGGAACGAGGCGCATAAGTTTTCCTAGTTTGAGGAAACCTGCTGCCAATTGGAATACCCCTGCAAGCATCACAGTAGCGAAGACATATTCCACTCCATAAAGAAAAGCAAGGGGAGCAATGATTACAGCGATTGCGCCAGTAGCACCAGAAATCATACCAGGTCTTCCGCCCATAATCGAGGCCACAAGCCCTACCATAAATGCTGCGTACAGCCCAGTTAATGGGCTAAGTCCTGCGATAAGTGCGAAAGCTACTGCTTCGGGAATCAGAGCGAGAGCAACAGTTAATCCGCTGAGTACTTCAAGTCTGTAATTAATGGGGCCGTTGAAATCAAAAAAATTGAGGACTCTTTGCATAAATCTTAATTAGTAGTATATGCGACGTCGAACGTCTGCGATGTACTTCGCAAGTCGTATTACCTGCTTTGTGTAACCAAACTCATTATCGTACCAAGAGTAAAGCACTACGCTCTTTCTGTCATTGCTGACGATAGTGGCTGGGCTGTCAAAAACGGCACAACATTCATTGCCGATAATGTCATTGCTTACGAGCTCCTCGTTCATAGAGTAATGGATTTGGTTTACAAGACTGCCAGAAAGAGCAGCCGTCTTCATAAGTCCATTTATCTCCTCAAGAGTAGTAAGGCGACAGAGTTCCAGATTCATGATCGCTAAAGATCCATTCGGAGTAGGAACACGGACGGCGTTAGCGGTGAGCTTGTTTTCGAGGGCGGGGATAACTTTCGTTACGGCCTTTCCAGCTCCTGTTTCGGTGATGACCATATTTACAGCGGCAGAACGACCTCTGCGCTCCTTGCTGTGCATATTGTCGAGCAGGTTTTGGTCGTTTGTGTACGAGTGTACTGTTTCGATGTGCCCTCTAACAACACCGTAGTTGTCCTCGATTACTTTGAGGATAGGTGAGATCGCGTTCGTGGTACAACTGGCAGCAGAAAATATGTCTGTTTTTTTTATGTCGAGCTCAGCGTGGTTGATACCATAAACGATGTTTGGGATGCCTTTTCCAGGTGCAGTAAGAAGAACCTTGCTTATTCCGTTGGCTTGCAGATGTAAGCTAAGAGCTTCTTTGTCTCGGTACGCTCCAGTATTGTCAATCAGAAGGGCGTCGTTAATTCCGAGCGCAGAATAGTCGATAGAAGTGGGATCAGAAGAAGCGATAATTTGGATTCGCTGTCCGTTGATAATAAGGTGCTTTTGATCGTAATCGATATCAATCGTCCCAGGGAATCGTCCGTGAACAGAGTCGTTTTCGAGGAGGGCAGCACGTTTTTTCAGAGAAGCGTTGTCGATTTTTCTGAGTACGATTGCACGTAGACGGAGTTGTTGTCCTTTTCCGGCTTGCTTAATTAATTCTCTCGCGGCGAGTCTTCCTATTCTCCCAAAACCAAAT
>JAQCFW010000015.1 GCA_027619225.1 Bacteroidota bacterium | reverse complement strand
TGGCAAACCTACAATGTCCTCATTAAAGGAAGCTTCTGACAGAGGGTCGACGTTTATATCAAAGGCAAACGGATAGACAGAAGGAACAAGACATGGACGGCTAATCGTAATTGTCGAAATGCCGCAATCTTCCCAAGCACAGTAAATAACAATATCGTCAAGAGGGTCGGGGTCGCATTCAGGAGAGGCTGTCGCTTCGTAAGCTGTAGGTATAGGGGATCCGAAACTTCCTTCCTCAAGAACTACAATTGATTCTAAATAACTATCACTCCCATCTGCAATGGCAAGCTTAATGTGATACGTAAGTCCGCAACTTACAGGATGAGATGCTGTGAAAGGAACGGTATAGCCATTAATGCACGGAGCATCACCAGCATTGGGGTTATCTATGTAATACGCAGGGTTAGTGACATCGTTGACAGAGCTTATTGTAATAGGAAGTTCCGGATTTGATTCTGGTACTGAAGCAATGTTCACAGCTCCATTTGGGAATCCTGCGGGAGAAGCAAAAGGACCTGTAATTCCAGGGCCAGATAGGAAAAAAGCAAAAATATCGTTGAATGAAGTGTTTACGTATGTAAGGTACTCATCCGATCCGAAAATATAATTAAACGATACAAAATCTCCTGAAGGTTGAAAATCAAATTCAAGAATACAAACGTCGTTTACAGAACCTACTGCAAAAGTTTGTCCAATTAAAGGAGGTACAGAATTTGCTATTGTCAATAGGTCGGGTTCTCCCGTAACACCTCCTGATCCCGCAAACGGATCGAGAGCACAAGTTTCAATATTACTAGCATTTCCTGAACTGAGCATTAAACCGCTTTCTAGAAAGTCGCCTGAGCCACCAGTCAAATAACCTAGTTGAATATCTAAGCCTGTGAACTGAACATTCGTAGCTGTGACACCTTCTCCAAGAAGTACATCGTTAACGTATTGTGTCGGAGTCATAACTTGAGAGACATTCTGGGCTATGATAGAACTAGGCGAAAAAGTTAATAGGAAACTTAATGCAAAAACTATACGCGAAACAGATAAAAAAGGCGTTAAATTCATCACAGTAATTTGAATAAAGATAAGCTTTTTCTCAAACAAATTATATCCCTAAGTTTGCGACATGACAAACATCATATTTTTCTCGGACTCTGAAAGCATTAATTTATATCCTCTTAACCTTGGGAAATGTCCGTCAACACTCCATTTTGGGGTAAGATCTGTCTCAACTCAATGGACTGAGGCGATCGCAAAAAATAAAAATAAAAACACCTCTAACATTAAACTCAATTCTAGGCTTATGCCTACAAATGCGTCTGTAGAATTTGTGTGTCAAATGAACTCTGGTCAAAAATGGGTTGTAAATGGAGAAACCCTTGCAGAAATTGAAGGGGATGTAAGCAAAGAAATTGGTGGTGATGTCTCAGCTATCTTAACAAAATCTGCTGCAGATTATTTCGAGCTATGTGGTGAGGGAATTAGAACAGATCTGGATCGGTTAAAGCTCGTGTGGGGAGCAAGGAGTTTAAATGAATCTGAGCGAGAATCTTGGGCGATGAATGGTGTGTTTTTTCATGGTGATTTAGAACAAGTTCATATATCACCCGGAGTAAAAATCAGGAGCTGTACGATAAATACAGAAAGTGGTGATGTTATTATAGGTCCCAATTCAGAGATTATGGAAGGGTCATGTATTAGAGGGCCATTTGCCCTTGGAGAAAATAGTACTGTGAAAATGGGAAGTCAGATTTACGGCCCAACTTCTATAGGCCAACACTGTAAAGTTGGAGGTGAAGTAAATAACATCGTAATGCATGATTATTCAAACAAAGGTCACGGTGGTTTTGTGGGAAATAGTGTAATTGGATCCTGGTGCAACTTAGGAGCAGAAACGACTTCAAGTAATTTAAAAAACACCTACGGAGAGGTAAAACTCTATAGCGCTAAAGAACGTAAATTGATTAATGGAGGCCGCGTTTTCTGCGGCTTATTAATGGGGGACCACAGTAAAACTGCAATACACACAGCTTTCAACACTGCGACTGTCGTAGGCGCATTTTGCAATATTTTCGGCAAAGGAGCGCCAGAAAAACACATACCATCATTTACTTGGGGTGGTTCTGAAGGCGTGAAAGAATACAGAGTAGAGCAAGCTATAAGCACAGCCAAAAAAGCAATGGATCGGCGCAATATCGAAATGACTTTTAAAGAAGAGGCTTCAATAGAAAAGCTTTTTAATGACACATCCGCAGACAGAACATGACACCGTGTCACAAAACCCCAATGGCACGCCCCTTGCAAAGAACACAGCCTACACAAACTAAATGATTAATTTAAAATCTCCCTTTCAATTACTTACTGAATCTCAAGACAGTGAGTTTATTCCATTAATTTCTGAAGAGGATGAAATAGCGATGCACGAAGAAGACGTGCCCGAGTCTCTTCCACTACTGTCCCTTAGGAACACTGTCCTTTTTCCTGGGGTAGTGATTCCAATCACAGTTGGGCGCGACAGCTCACTAAAAGTAATTAAGGAAGCAAATAATGGATCTTTAAGCATAGGTGTCGTTAGCCAAATTGATCCTGAAGTCGAGATTCCCGCTGGCTCTGATTTAAATAAAGTTGGGACCATTGCTCGCATTATTAAAATGCTTAGAATGCCTGATGGGACTAAGACTGTCATCATACAAGGCCAAAGAAGGTTTACTTGGGACATCATCGTCCAAGAAGAACCATACCTTAAAGCAAGTGTAAAAGCTTTCGGGCAAGTCGAAGATTTACCCGACACAAAATCAAGGGAAGCTCTTATTGAGAGTTTAAAAGATCTAGCCATTGAGATTATCCAGATGAGCCCCACCATCCCCTCAGAAGCTGCAGGTGCAATAAAAAACATAGAACGACTTAGTTTCCTTGTAAATTTCATCGGATCAAACATGAATGTTACAGTACAGTCGAAGCAGGAACTTTTGGAGGTGGAAGGTCTTGAACAGCGAGCAAATAAGTTACTGGAGATGCTTCTCAAAGAGAAACAGCATTTAGAGCTTAAAAATGACATTCAGAATAAAGTTCAAAGTGACCTTAATCAACAACAAAAGGAATATTTTCTAAATCAACAAATCAAGAAAATACAGGAAGAGTTAGGAGCTAACCCCTTAAAGGAGGAGATAGAGGAACGGAAAGCTAAATCTCTAAAGAAAAAATGGCCCGAAGAAGCTGAATCCCTTTTTGAAAAAGAGATTCAAAAGCTAGAACGGATGAATCCACAAGCTGCTGAATACAGTATGCAGTCAAATTACATCGATTTACTTCTTGAACTTCCTTGGGACGAAGTATCTAAAGATAATTTTGATTTAAAAAATGCCATTAAAGTTTTAGATAGCGACCACTATGGGCTAAATAAAGTTAAAGAACGAATCGTTGAACACTTAGCCGTTCTGAAAATAAAAGGAGATCTGAAAGCGCCAATACTTTGTTTATACGGCCCACCTGGAGTAGGTAAAACATCACTGGGGAGAAGTATCGCGGAAGCCTTGGGGCGTAAATATGTCAGGATGAGTCTTGGTGGAATGCGAGATGAAGCTGAAATCAGAGGTCATAGAAAGACATATATAGGCGCCATGCCTGGGAGAATTCTACAAAACCTTAAGAAAGCCGGAACTTCAAATCCATTGTTTATCTTAGATGAAATTGATAAGCTTACTCGAGACAACCACGGTGACCCATCATCTGCCCTTCTCGAAGTACTTGATCCAGAACAAAACAGTACTTTCCACGACAATTACTTAGATTTAGATTACGACCTAAGTAGAGTGATGTTTATCGCTACATGTAATGACCTGTCCACTATTCATCCTGCTCTTCGTGATAGAATGGAAATAATTGAAGTCTCTGGCTACACCATTCAAGAAAAAGTTCAAATTGCCAAGAGACATCTATTACCTAAAATTGTAAGTGACACTGGTTTAAAGAAATCTGAGATCTCTATGCCTTTAGCCACTCTTGAAAAAGTTGTAGAGCTTTACACAAATGAATCGGGAGTTAGGGGACTTGACAAGAGAGTTGCTAAAATCGTCAGGAACAGAGCTAAGGAGATCGCCATGGAGGAACCTTATTCTCCAGAGGTAAAATCAGAGGACTTATCTGGCATCTTGGGTAGACCGAGAGAGAGAGATAAATATACAAACAATGATATCGCAGGAGTCGTTACAGGATTAGCTTGGACTCCTACAGGTGGAGACATCTTATTTATTGAAACATCTCTCACCCCTGGTAAAGGCAAACTTACTCTTACGGGGAACTTGGGAGAAGTCATGAAAGAGAGTGCCATTATCGCACATGAATATCTCAAAGCTCATGCTGTAGAGTTGGGTTTAGACCCTAAGATATTTGAAAAGTGGAATGTCCATGTACACGTTCCACAAGGTGCTATTAAAAAAGATGGGCCAAGCGCCGGAATCACTTTGCTTACTGCTCTTGCTTCCGCATTTACTCAAAGAAAAGTGAGGAAATACCTTGCTATGAGCGGTGAGATTACACTTAGAGGACAAGTGCTGCCAGTTGGAGGAGTTAAGGAGAAAATATTAGCAGCGAAACGTGCTGGCATTAAAGAAATTATTCTATGTGAAAGAAACCGTCAAGACATAGAAGAAATAGACGCACGTTATGTCAGGGGCATGAAGTTCACCTACGCAAACAAAATGAACGAAGTAGTTAGACGTGCGTTGCTATCAACTAAAGTTGATTCACCAATAGACTTCGGTATTAAACCAACAAATTCACAGCTGTAAATTTATGCCCACTCCCCGATCGTATTCATCTCTAATCAAGTTTGCTGTAACTTTTGCATTCACAGGGATTCAATTCGTTGCAAATGGCCAAAGCACTGTCTCTGGCTCTATGCCATTAGACTTAGCAATTGATGCGAGAAGTGCAGCTTTAGGTGGCAAAGTAGTTGCAGATTTAAAGCCAGATGGACATGCATCTGCATACAATCCTGTTTCTGTTGACAGTTCTGCTGTCGGGATAATCCACACTTCTTATTTAAACTATTATGCAGCAATTCAAATTGGTGCTGTAGATGCTGTAATTAAAACTGGCGAAAAACACACCATACATGTGGGGGCTAGATTTGCTTCCTTTGGCAAATTCTCAGGATATGATATTTCTGGTTCGCCGACAGGTGATTTTTCCGGTGGAGATTATGTGTTGCAATCTGGAATTAAATGGGAATTAGATTCTGTTTGGTCTATAGGAATAACGGGGTGGGGTGGATTTAGGAACTTAGCGTTAGAAAATGCTGGAGTTATAGGCATTGACGCTGCTCTCACAGGACGTTGGCCCAATAGAAAATTTGCTGCGGGCATCTTACTTTCAAGTTTTGGAAGGCAATTCGCAGGAACTGGCAGTCAACCCGTAGGAGCTATGCCTGTCAATTTGCAGATAGGCTTTACAAAAGGTTTCGAAAACGCACCATTTCAATTGTATCTAAAAGCCCAGAATTTAGAGCAATGGGAACTTGCACCAGAAGGAGTTTATGCTGATGGTATTGACCCTCTAACAGGGGAAATAATACAAAACAGTACTTGGGAATTTGGTGATCAATTTATGAGACATATCAGTGCTGGAGTTGAAATTAGTCTCGGAAGTGGTTTAGCTGCTCAGATTGGTTACGACCACAGAAGGCGTATAGAAATGGTCTCTATGGGAAGGAAGGGGACAAATGGATTTTCTATGGGCGTAAATCTAAGAATTAGAGAAACGGATATCGGTTTAGCAAGAAACACATACCATTTTGCTGGATCATCGACACATCTTTCAATAGCAATTGCACTTCCTGGGTAATTTAGGTCAATGATTAAAGTTGGGTGATTATCTTCGAACCATGGCAAAGCATCGTATAACCATAGCAATTGACGGACACTCTTCTGCAGGGAAGAGCACAATGGCAAAATCCATAGCTAAGGAATTAAACTATGTTTACATTGACACCGGAGCTATGTATAGAGGAGCCACACTCTTCGCAATGAAAGAAAGGCTGATAAAAAGCAATGTTATTGATATTCCTGAGTTTGAGCAAGCCTTAGAAAGGATGTATTTAAGTTTTCGTTATAACCCAAATACTGAATGTTCCGAGATGCATTTAAGCGGCGTAAATATCGAAAAAGAAATACGTACGATGGAAGTCGCGAACAATGTTAGCTTGGTCGCAAAGATTCCTGCGGTAAGAACTAAACTTGTAGCCATTCAGAGAAGATTAGCTGAAGGATCTGGAGTTGTTATGGACGGTAGAGATATTGGAACAGTCGTTCTTCCTAAAGCAGAATTAAAAATTTTTATGACAGCAGACCCAGAAGTTAGAGCTTGGAGGAGACTCCGAGAGCTGAAAGCTGCTGGCAAAGAAGTGACCTATGATGAGGTGTTAGAGAATGTACTCAACAGAGACCGCTTAGATTCTGAGAGAGCTGTGGCACCTTTAAAACAAGCTGAAGACGCAGTGGTTATTGACAATAGCAATCTTACCATGGAAGAGCAATACGTGTTTATGTTAAATCTCGCAAAAAAGAGAATGGAAGAGGTATGACGCCTATTAAACTATTCCGAGATGTCCTCACTGTAATTGCTTGTTCATTTACCTATGTTAGTTGTGCTCAGCAATCAGACGCTATTGAACAAGTTGCTGAGAAGATTGTTAAGCCAGCATTTTTAAATGTTGAGCTTGAATATATTGACAGCATACTATCGACGCTATCTATTGAGGAGCAAATAGCTCAACTTTTAATGGTCCCCATCTACTCTCTTGCAGATAGAACTGATTGGGAAGAAGCTGAGAATTTGGTGCGGGACTTGGGATTGGGAGGGGTTATATGCATGCAAGGTGGGCCTGAAAACCAAAGAATTAGAATTAAACGACTGCAAGAATTTTCAGAGATTCCATTAATGGTAGCATCAGATGCGGAATGGGGGTTGGGCATGAGATTAGATTCTACGAGGAGCTTTCCCAGAGCACTCACTCTTGGTGCAACGAGAGATGCAGAACTTGTAAGGCAATTCGGGCGAATTGTAGGCGAGTCTCTGAGGAGCACAGGAATTCAAGTAAATTTCGCACCTGTAGTAGATGTGAATTCTAACCCACTAAATCCCGTAATTGGAAGTCGTAGCTTTAGTGAAAATGTGGAGTTAGTCGGTGACTTGGGGTTAGCATATGCTCTTGGCTTACAGGATGAATACGTGCTCGCTACAGCAAAACATTTTCCTGGTCACGGGGATTCCGATTCAGATTCACATAAAACACTGCCTAGAATTTCAGGCGACCGTTCAAGATTGGATTCTGTAGAATTGGCTCCATTTCACAAATTGATAAATGGTGGTGTCGGCGCCGTGATGATTGCTCACTTAGATGTTCCTGCCTTAGACAGCACAGCTTCCCAACCCTCAACCCTCTCCCCTGCAATTGTAGACACCCTGCTTCGTCAAGAACTGGGATTTGAGGGACTGGCATTTACAGATGCGCTTTCTATGAAGGGTTTTGCAGACTTTGCCGGAGATCGTCCTCGAGCTCGTGATGCTCTTATCGCAGGAAATGACATCCTACTCTTCCCGGGAGATCCTGTAAAAGTGATTGAAGAAATAAGGCTTGCTGTCGAAAATGGGGAAATGGATTCGATATTGATTGCTGCGAAATGTCGAAGGGTTTTGCAAGTAAAGGTTTGGTCTAAAGCTGATGAGGAAATACCTCAGCACGGAGAAAACTGGGAGCCTGAAAATGCAGAAGCAATTCATAGAAAAATTCTGGAATCATCGATGACCTTGCTTGAAAACAAGGGAGGGGTACTTCCTTGGCTTCTACCTCATGGAAACATTACTGTGATCAACGTTGCGAACAAACCTTCATCGGGCAAACCATTCGTTGATCACCTGAAAAAGACATTGGGACGGTCATATAAAGTCGATTCGTATGTGGTCGGAAAAGACTGTGTAGGTTGGGCTACAAGTGAAATCGGGCATTCATGTGATGAAGCCGACTTGGTGATTGTAAACTTCCTAGAGACGAGCAATCAACCTTCGCGTGACTACGGAATAGTAGACTCGGCGGTAAAAGAGTGCCACTCTAGAATATCTAAATCTAAATCTGACTCGCTCAACTTCACCAAATGGGCAGTAAATATATTTGCCAATCCATATGCACTAAATGACAACTGGAGGGAGATAAAGGGTCTGACTGATGTATTACTGGTAGCCTATCAAGATGATTTCAGAACCCAAGAAGCAGCAGTCAATGCCATTACAGGTGTGGGCTCAGCAAATGGAAAGCTACCCGTCACTCCCATTGGATTGGATTTTCAAGAAGGGGATGGATTGGGTTTAGATGTTGAAGTTGGGGAGCGATTGGGTTGGGATAACGGAGCTTGCAGGGGGAGTTGGGGAGCACGTGCAAAAATCGATTCTATCGTCAACGAGGCCCTCGAAGCTGGTGCTTTTCCTGGATGTAGAGTTGTCGTAGCTCATAAGGGACGCGTTATGCACGATGGAGTCTACGGAACGACAGACGGGACAGTAAAAGTAGAGGAAACTACTATTTACGACTTGGCTTCCATCACAAAAATTGCAGCTACCACTCTTTGCTTAATGGCAGAAGAAGAAGCGGGGAGCCTTGATGTTGACGAGCCGCTTTTTAAAAAACTAACTCATCTCGATACTGCAGAGATGGGAACGAGGACCTACAGGGAAATTCTTTCGCATCAAGCAGGACTAACCCCTTGGATTCCATTTTATTTAGAAACACTTAGTGACTCTTTAAACCTACTAAGTGACAGACCTATATGTGATAAAAACATATGTATCAACCCTGAACTTTTTATATGTAAAGAATTTATAGACACGATCTACAAAAGAATAATTACATCTGAATTAAGACCCTCTGGTGAGTATCGATATAGCGACCTTGGCTATTATCTCATCCATAAAATGCTGAATAGCAGCTATGGAACAGACAATGCAATTGATTCACTAGCAGCGGCTAAGTTTTACAATCCTATGGGATTATTCAGTATGAGGTTTAATCCATTAGAAACTCCTGGAATTAACCTTGTGGATATTGCTCCAACTGAAGTAGATACAATTTTCAGAAAGGGTACTATTCAAGGGTATGTTCATGATCCTGGGGCGGCTTTGTTTGGCGGAGTGTGTGGGCATGCTGGTGTCTTTAGTGATGCTCATGATTTAGCGAGGTTAGGCCAAATGCTCTTAAATGGGGGCTCTTATTTAGGCACAAGTTTTTTCGATTTGAAAGAAAATACTATTAAAAAATGGACACAAAGAGCATTCCCAGAAGGTGATAACCGTAGAGGTATAGGATTTGATAAGCCAGCATTAGAGTACGATAATGGCCCAACGTGTAACTTAGCGAGTAAGTCGAGCTTCGGTCATTCAGGTTTTACGGGGACATTGTTGTGGGTTGATCCTCAATACGATCTAGTTTATGTTTTCCTCAGCAACAGAACATATCCAGACTCTGAGAATACAAAACTCATAACTATGGATGTTAGGACAGAAATTCAAAGGGTTATTATGGAACAGCTAAACACAACTTTGAGATGAAAATAGGAATGGTTTGCTATCCTACATTAGGAGGAAGCGGCGTAGTAGCAACAGAATTAGGCAAATGGCTTGCTAAAATGGGGCATGAAGTCCACTTTATAACCTACAATACCCCAGTACGTCTTGGCAGTTTTAGGCCAAACGTTTTCTATCACGAAGTTATCATCTCCGACTACCCTCTATTTGACTACCCTCCATACGAACTCGTTTTAACAAGCAAAATAGTAGAGGTGGCAAGGGATCACAAACTGGACATTCTCCATGTGCATTACGCAATTCCACACGCCAGTGCTGGTCTTATGGCAAAGAAAATCCTTGCTGAAGAAGGTGCTGCATTACCATTAATTACAACGCTTCACGGAACTGACATTACACTCTTGGGGAAATCACCTGCATTTGAGCCCGTGATATCCTTTTGCATAAATAAAAGCGATGCTGTAACCGCAGTTTCTGAAGATTTAAAAAAAGACACCTACAAATTGTTCGGAGTAAATAGGGAAATGGAGGTTATCCCCAATTTTATTTGTCCTTCGAATTACGATGTATCTCCTAATGAAGAGTTCAGAAAGCAGATTGCACCAAAAGGACAGCCTATTATTACACATATTTCAAATTTCAGACCAGTTAAAAGGATCATTGATGTCATCGATATTTACTCTTTAGTGTTAAAGAAAATCGATGCAAGACTATTGCTTGTGGGTGATGGGCCTGAAAGGTTTGCCGCTGAACTGCGATGTAGAGAACTCGGTATAGAATCGAAAGTCACCTTCTTAGGCAAGGTGATAAATCCAATAGAGATACTCAAAGTAAGCGATTTATTTTTACTACCCTCAAATACTGAAAGCTTTGGATTAGCAGCTCTTGAAGCTATGGCTTCAAATGTGCCTGTCATATCTTCAAATGCAGGAGGAATACCGGAATTAAATAAAAGTGGTGTTTCTGGATTTCTACGAAATGTGGGTGATGTAAAAGGAATGGCAGAAGATGCGATTAAGATTTTAGAAAGCCCAGAAAGTCTAAATAGCTTCAAAGAGGGAGCTAAAAAACACTCAGAAAACTTTAGATCTGAATTGGTTTTACCTAAATATTTGGCATTATATAATAAAGTACTAAATGGGGAGAGTTAAATCGATAGGAAAGAGGATTTCAATCGCTGAGCATAAAGACGCCACAACAGTAGTTATCGAATCAACCATCACAAAAGCCCAACAGATTTCACTTGAAATGTGGTTAGGCGGATGGACAGGCCTTGGGTGTTTACTGGGCTACGGGGCGTTTACGTTTGCAGGAGATGAAAGACTCTTTTATATAGGGAGTCTACTTTTCTGGGGCTTTTTCTGGATACGAATCGCCAAGGTCGTAGCGTGGAGGAGAATTGGCAAAGAAGTAATCGTTATTAGCCGAGGGCGAGTAATGATGAAGAATGCCTTCGGCAAGAAAGGACGAGAAAGGGTTTTTGTGATTTCTAAAATGGGTGAAGTAAAATTTGAGAAACGCGAACCCTTTTCATTTCTACAACAATTAGATACCAGCTACTGGATTTTAGGTGGTGATACTTTGCACTTTTCTTACGAGGCCAAAACTCACGTTTTCGGTAAGCAATTAGAAAATCACGACTCATCTCAACTTGCAAATGTGGTAAATAAAGCCATGAAGAAGTACGAAGACAAAGTGTAGGCACACGGATACAAAGTGCTTGGGATTTCACTCAATTCATGAGGCAATATTGCCCCATGAAAAAACAATTACTTCTTTTAACCGGTCTTTGCGGAGTCTTTCTTGTAGGCTTCCAAAGTTGCAATCGTGGCTATGGGGCAGACACTACCCTATATTCATTCAAGCTCACTCAACCTGATGGGACTACTCCCCAATCCGGCTATGCTCTCATTTATGAAAAACACTTAGACTCGACAACAGGGATTGCCAGCTTACGCATCCCAATAAGCGATACGTTAAGATGGGAAGATGATGAAATATTGTGGACAGATGTAAACGAATGCCCTAAGCATTCTCTCACAATTGGATGTTTTTCGCCTGAAAAGCTCACGAACGATGCTTTGCGTTATGAGTGGTATTCTCTTGATTCTGGGACACCTGAAATCGAGCTTTCTTTCATTCAATCTAGATCAGTAAGAATAACTGTTCGAAGCTTTAATCAAAACCAAACCCCATCACATGCTTGGGGTATGGTAATCAGCCCACTAAAAGATGTTATGGAGCCGTTGGACGATACTAGCAATGCAAGAACTCGATTCAATGACATCTCCTTTGCTGAAGGGAATATCACTTCATTGTTAGCCCAAATTGAATTTGACGAATTCAGCACCTTGTACGCCCACTTATTTCGTTTATATAATGGAGAATGGCTACCTAATGGATTCTACGCATTGGCTCTTAATGAGAACGTTGATAAGTTCGAGTTTTACACAAATTACACGATGTCATGTTGCGAATAAATACCCTCATCATTTTTATTGCCCTTTATGCTAACTGTTTTACAGTTTTAGCTCAAACAGAAATTTCGGCAATCGCTCGTCAAGCTTATCACGAGAAATGGATTGAAAACCCTACGCTATCTACATCAATCGTAGAGCTATTAGACTCACTTCATTGGAAAAGAGAATTTTCTGCTTTCTGTCCCACTGATGGCAGTCCGGCAATGCTACTTCGAAACAAAGGCGCAACAGGGCTCCTCTCACCACCTTTGTCACCAAGACACCCATGGGAACCCACTGACTGGATAGAAAACAATGGATCATGGAAGGGAAATTGCCCAGGCGATTCTGTTTCCTTTATGTACTCCCCTATTCTACAAATTAGTGATTGTGGACCCGAGCCTGATTTGCCGCCATGGATAGATGAATGTTCTGAAGAGTTTTCTCCGTGGTATATCGAATTAGACACAGAATTAGGCCCCTCTAATGGCAGTATTTACACGAAATTAGGAAATGATGGAGTGTTTAACAAACCCATCATTGTACTAGAAGGATTTGATTTTGGAGTAGGAGGCGATTTCAGCAGTTACAGACATGGTAGTTTTGGCTGGCATTCTCTTTACGGTTGTGATTTAGATGCATTTCCAGGAACTGAAGCATACCCCATACTAATTGATAGTCTAGGTAATTTGGGGTACGACATCGTTTTTGTTGATTTTGCACGTGGGACCACAAGCATAGAAATAAAATCTAAGTTTGCCCAAAAGGCAATCGAATTATGCAACTCATATAAGCAGGGGAATAACCCTTTAATCGTTATTGGTGCCAGCATGGGAGGAATTGTCGGAAGACATACTCTTTGTCTGATGGAGCAACAACAAATAGATCACTGTACCAGGTTGTTTGTAAGTATAGACTCTCCGCATAGGGGCGCAAACATCCCACTGGGACTCAATGGGCTCGTTTCCCTGCTTTCAGTCCCTTCAGCTGAGGCCGCCATGTTCTATGAAAGCTTAACTTCTATAGCTGCAAAACAACTACTGATTTCTACTCCAACCGGATTAATGGAACATCAAGAAGCGATGCAAATGCTCGAAGATTTGGGACTTCCTAAAAAGTCAATAAATGTTGCAATAGCAAATAGTCATCCAGATGTAGAGTTAGAATTGGCAGATGAACCACTACTTGATTGGTCAGAATCGTGGTGGTGGTTAGGTACAGCACATTTAACAGCAAATAGACATCCAACACCAAATTCCGGGCTATCGATATCTGCATCCTGTGCACTCCCAATCGATTTTATACCATTTAACGGGACAGCTCTGTGGTATGAAGATGAAATATACGGATACTACCCCACAACTGATTTAGACATCACCCCATCATCGGTAGGACATCACATGAGGCTTTTAGTAGAAGCGATTAACGCATCGGGCATGATGGAGATTTCAGAATCTGACTTTCAAGGAGATGCCGGATTCATCCCTACATCGAGTGCTCTAAACTGTAATGTCTCTGAAGGTGAACCATCGAGTTTCGATTTCATGTCATACGCTACTGAGTGGAATTCACCCGAAGAACATGTTGCTTTAACGATAGATCATAGAACCTTGATACTTGATAAGATTATTCAGGGTGATAAGATGGCTCCATATTTATTAAGTGATACGGCGACAGAAAATGTGTACACCTACAATCATCTTAACCCTTCAAAAACCTGGCTAGGAAATACGACCATAGAGAATGGTGGATTGTTGCAATTGGGTGACGATCTAGATCTTACTATCAATGAATCAATTGAAATACAAACATTAATGTGTGGGACGACGGTAGAAATAAACAGTGGAGGGACGATGAATATCGGAGGGGAATTGGGTTTAGCAACTGCAACATTAAGGCTTACTGAGGGGAGTTATCTATACACAAACAACGAGGGGTCATTAAACATTCATCCAGGAAGTACGATCATCGTTGAAGAGGGTGCGGAGTTGGTAATTGACGGCACAACCCTAATCATGTTGAATGAAAGCAACTTAATCATAAAAAAAGGGGGAATACTTAGATTTAGAAATAATGCAAATCTAGTTTTTGAAGGTGATGGATGCGAAGTGACCTTACAAGGAACTATAATTAATGATGAAAATACAATCTCGAAGATTTTCCATGGAGGAGACACCTCAACACTAGCAAAGATTAAAATTGAGGGAATTAATGCTACAATAGACAACAAAACGAATAGTAAACTAAAGCTTTTAGGAAACAATCACGTGATCTTAGACGAAGAAAGTCAATGCTCAATAATTGGTGCCGGAACTTTCATTGTTACTGAGGGTACTGTGGACTTCAATCCAGAATCTGTGTTATACCACACCAGTCATATTCAACTAATTAATACTTCAATAAACGGCTCAATTTACGGCACATGGAAATCAGAAAATAAATTGTACGTAACAGAATGCGATTGGAATAGAGTGAAACTAAACAGCTCAAACACACGCCTATTTCTGTATGAAAATAATATATCTAGAGCAATAATTAATCTTAATAACACGACATTTAATGTGTCAAATTGTAACATCTATTATTCTATATTCAAGTCTATAAATCACAACGGTGTTAATCATTTTTCTGGAAATAATATAGAAAGTGAATATGGACTTATGGGTGCAGCGGTCGAGTTTATTTCAGGAACTCCGATAAATATTCAAGAAAATATTTTTTCCGAAGGCGAACTAGGTCTTGTTCTAGACAACGCAAAATCTACTTTGAAGTGTAACAGATTTTCAGGATTCGATGTCGCATTAACATTGCGTGGGAAAAACTCGACTTTTATGAGCCCTGGAACAGGCGGAGGGTATAATACATTTGAAAACAATGGATTACACTTAAGTTTTGACTGCTCTGACACACCTTCAATTCACCAGGGGGGAAACACCTTTGGGACATATGGAACATTTTATTTTAGTGGAACTCTGAAAAGTATTTGTAATAACATCTTTCATTTAGAGGGAAATAATTTCAATGTCACACAGTCTGGTTTTAACATCTTTAATTGCAACCCAAACTGTTTAAGCACATCAATAGCAACCTCAATTAGTCTAAGTGATGAGATTGTAATCTCATGCAATGACGACAACACCACGACAAGCAATGATGGGAAAAAAAATTATCTAGAAAATTCTGGCTTTGACCTACTGGGAAGAGAGATTATTTTAGAGAAAAATAAATCGGGCATGTATTTCAAAAGGAGAAGTGACGGTCAGGTCTATAAACACCTAAAGCTTGATTAAATGCTCTACCGCAATCTGATAGCCTCTCACTCCAAATCCGGAAATCACGGCTTCACAAGCACCACCGACAATAGTAATACGCCTGAACTCCTCTCTTGCGTGAATATTCGAAATGTGAACTTCAATAACTCTAGCTGAAACTGAAGAAACCGCATCACGAATCGCCACAGAAGTATGTGAAAACCCACCAGGGTTAAAAACGATACCATCGTATCGCATTCCGAAATCTTGAATAAGAGATATGAGTTCCCCTTCGACATTCGATTGATGATGAGAAATAACAACGTCAGAAAATTTAGTCTTTAAATCTGTTATTAGACTTAATAAACTGTTCTCTCCATAGATGCCAGGTTCCCTTACACCAAGCATATTGAGGTTTGGTCCGTTTAATATTAAAATATTCAGCTTAGACATGTGGGTAATGAGTCATTAAATTATTGAATCAGCTTAGGAAGAGAAGCATAAACAAACATCGTATCACCTAAACCATGATAAATCTCAAAATCTTCAGCCTTACTCGAATCAAAATCAAAGCCCAGAATGACAAGGTCAGCACCTCCTGAACGATTGAGAATGTGGCTTACTTTTTCATTTTGATTATTTGCCTCGACAATTTCAATATTCTGCTCGGATATCGGAATTCGTCCCTCGACAATCTGAGCTTGCAAATGTGTGGCATGCTGATCATCTGAACCTTCACAAATAAAGAAAACTGAAATACTTGACTCGCTCCAATCTGGGTGACCTTGAAGTATATAAGACAAGAGTATCATTAAACTTGCATTCGATTTATCTTCAGGGGTGATCCAAAGGTGTATATCATGCCTCGTACCGAATGACCTGCCGCTGCTTCTAAGAAGCAAAAGGTCTAAGTCTACTGCTTTAAGAATATTTAAGTTATTCAAAAGTTGGTCCCTATTCTCGAAATTTCCAGGGTCGTATTCCATCAAAAATAAATTATTTCCCTTACCGCTTAAACCAGGTAATTGTACACATTGAGCAATCGCTGAAGTATATGAGGGCGAAATAATCGTGTCCAATTGAACCCTACTACTCCCACCTCTCGACCACTCAACCAGGTCTTTATGAGCAATCTGAGCTTCCTTACTAGTGTCTTCATTTAAAAATCCCTTGATATAATGCATATAGGTGCCAAACCCATATTTATGTGCAATCCACCTTGTCATGTCAAAGCCCTCTTTCCTTTTAAAACTATCAGGACTTATAGATAAAACAAAAGGCCTCCATCCGGTTGTAGATTTTAAATCATCCTCGTCATTCATCTGCAGAGCGAGCTGGAGAGATCGGGTGATCTGGAATATTATCCCCCTAAATAATCTCACCATCCCCCCTTGAGTACCTCCACCTCTTCTTGAAATCCAAGCATGGATTAAGATCATAACAACAATACTTGCTATCGCATAAGGTGCATTCATACCAAACATCAGAACAAAACAAAGAACAGCACCAACTAAACTAATAGACCAATGAGATTTAAAAGTTGGTCTATAACTAGGGTCAGCAGCCATTTGTTCTAAAAAGGAAACAAGACAAATAGCACCATAGGTAACCATAAAGAACATGGAAATAATTTCAGCTACGGCATTAATATCTCCAATGGCAACAAAAGCAAATCCTATGATACATGTTGCAATAGAAGCTCTAACAGGCTCTTGCCTTTCTCCTTTCCCAACACTTAACCACTTAGACATTTTCCCTGGGAACACACCATCTACAGCTAAAGCCTGTAGTGTCCTTGGCGCAATCATGACAGAACCTAAAGCAGAACTTATAGCAGCAGCAGCAAGTCCTATGGCAATCATTGGAGGCCAAATACTTATCTGTTCCATAAACAATTCATCCGTAGCCAAGCTTTCTAAAGGTGCCGAGTACCAAAGTTTTAAAGCAACAGCAACATAAACGACAATACCCACTACGGTTGCGTAAATAGTCCCTCGAGGAATACTTTTTCTAGGGTCTTTCAAATCACCACTAAGACCTAATCCAGCTGCGATTCCTGTGAATGCAGGAAATATAAAAGTGAAAACTTGGAAGAATGTAAATCTCTTAATGACTTCACCTGTTTCAGCAACTGTAATGTATTCAGGAATTGTAGCCGTCGGATCTAAAACCGGGTTTCCCGGACCTGTCCCTAAGAAGAAAAACAAAAGAGCTGTGCAAAGAGCTGCTACCACAAAATACAATGCCTTTACTCCCAGATTAGCTCCCTTAGTGAGCATCAAAAGGGTAAGAAGCCCCATCATCGTGAGGTTGATCCAAAGAGGTTCAATTAATATCCCGTAATTGAGATCAACCCATGAAATAACAGATCTACTTGAAATCGTGAAAGCAATGATATAAAATGCAACAGCAATAGACTGACTCAAGAAGAGTGTAATCCCTATGGCACCACCAATATTCAAACCAAATGATCTTGAAATCATAAAATAGGCTCCACCTCCCTCTACCTTTTGGTTGGTAGCAATTTCAGCAACTGCAAGAGCTGCGGGGACTGTAACTAAATGGCCTAGTAGAATGATGAGTAAGGTTTGGAATAATCCTATATGAGCAATAGAATAACCAAATCTCAAAAATAAAATAGCCCCTAATATTGTAGAAATAGCCGTCAGAAAGACAGGCCAGGTGCCCATAGTTTTAAATTGTTCTACTACTTTCATCTAAAACGAAATTAAGGCTTCGTTAAGGAAATAAATGTGTGAACTGGCAGGTGATCAGAAATGTAAAATCCATTTTTAATGTGCTCATCTGCGCACACCCAATTCACTTCTGCTCCATCAACTAAGATATAATCTATTCGAGGACCTGCATAGCCCGCAGGGTCAAATCCAGTAAAGGTGCCAAACTTCTTTTTACATCTTGTTTCAGCAACTTCATATGTATCATCTAAACCGGAGTTGAGTAGATATTTTATTTCTTCGGAATCAGGCTCAGCATTAAAGTCTCCTAAAACAATGACTATATCAGCTCCATTTCCCAATGCCCAACCTCGAATAAGTGCTGCAGAAGCTCTTCGTGCTTTATCACTGATGTGAGACCAATGAGAATTAATGACTCTAATTATCTTACCTGATGCTACATGGTGAAGAGAAACTATTGAAGCTATTCTAGGCATTACAGCATCCCATCCAACAGAAGCTGTGTCACTCCAAGATTCAGACAACCACCTGGTTTCTGAATGAAGTAAGTCGAAAGATTTGGTTTGCCAGAGAATAGGACACGCTTCGCCTTTACCATTGCCGTCTCTGTTAACTGAGTAGGAAGACATCCATGGCAGGTCACCCTTGATATCCTGAAGCTGGTTAGGCAGAACCTCTTGCAATCCCACTATATCAAAGAATGCTATCGCTTTAGCGATGTCCTCTCCCCTATCAATCCAAAGTAGAGGGTCGGTGGGATTATCGTATCTAATGTTAAACGTTGAAACTGAGAATTCTGCTGCTGATTGTGATAAAAGAAGTGAAGAAAAAAAAGCCAGCAGAACAGTTGTGAAAATGGTTTTAAAAGAGGAAGCAAAAGTGTGCATCTTACAAATGTACCTGCTATTACCTTTGTAGATATGGCAAAACAAAAAATGTTTAAGCTCGGCGAGTTTTTAGAGGTGACAATCGTGTCTGCTGCGTTCGGAGGCAAAGGTGTTGCAAGGATCCCCACAGACAAAGGAGATTTTACAATTTTCGTGCAAAACACATACCCTGGCCAGAAAGTTAGGGCTCAGGTCATTAAGTGTAAAAACCGTTATGCCGAATGTAGATTATGTCATGTGATAGAACCATCTCCCGACGAGATTAAAACTGAATTCCAAAATATTCCGGGAGCTCCATATTCAACATTCCCCATTGATATTCAGCACAAATACAAGGAAGAAACTGCGCTCGATATATTTGAGCGTATAGGTGGTGTAAAAGACGTAAGAGATAAATACACTGGCATTGTTGGGTCTCCGAGCTACCAACATTACAGAAATAAGATGGAATACAGCTTTTCTGAAATCAGGCACGATATAGAGACCGATCAAAAAATTGATGATTTCGGGCTCGGGTTTAAACATCGAGGTACATGGTGGGCTGTTGAGAACCTCGATCGTGACTCAGGGCTGTTCGACAAACAAATTGAGGATGATATTTATAAAGTTCGCCTTTGGTGTGAAAAGACGGGATTACCAGCTTGGCATCCTCCTAAAAGAAAAGGGTTTTTTAGGTTCTTTGTCATAAGAAGAAGTATTGCAAATAATACACTTCTCATCAACATGGTGACAACTTCAGGAGGAGAAGATGCCTTTATAGAATCTGAATTTGTTGACTTTATCTTAAGCCTATGGGGAAGTCGAGTTGCTGGAATTCTTCATACCATTAATGACAATATCGGTGAAAGAGTAGAGGCCAGAGAAGGATTGAGTAAACTCATTTACGGGGTGGATAGAATCACAGAAGTGCTTCACGGTCTTAAATTCGACATAAGCCTGAGTAGTTTTTTCCAAACAAACTCACAATGTGCTGAGAGATTATATACCGAGGTGATAAACCTTGCCATTAAAAAGGATATGGGGGGCAAGGATGATATCGTCCTAGACCTGTTTTGTGGAACAGGAACGATTTCTCAACTTCTTGCAAAACATCACGAAGGAGAAATAATAGGTGTGGATATCGTTGAATCTGCGATTGAAGATGCTCGCATAAGCGCGGCGAATAATGGAGCAGATAACATCACCTTCCACGCCGCTGATGTAGGAAAATTTTTGTTAGAATACCCTGAGTACAAGGGCAGAATCCGGACGCTTGTCATGGATCCACCTCGAGCGGGTATTTCACCGAAATCATTACGCAAAGTAATCAGACTACTTGCCGATAGAATTGTTTACGTTTCTTGTAATCCTGCCACACAAGCGAGAGATATGGCTACCCTTGAAGAGAATGGATATCAACTTATTTCTATTAAATTAGTAGATCAATTCCCGCACACAGCACATGTAGAGTCAATTGCTTTATTTGAGCGTATTCCGGGGTCTGTGCCGATTATTAATATGAGAAATCAGTAAATACACGATCACTGATTCAATAAAACCACGTTCATGAAAAAGAATAAAATTCTGGATTCAGACCAAATTCAAAGAAAATTACAGAGAATAGCTCGTGAATTTATTGAGGCTCATCACAGTGAAAAAGAGTTGATTTTAATTGGGATTGAAGGTCAAGGTCTGGAGATGGCATCTAGATTACACGATATCGTAAAATCTCTAAGTAAACTTAAAGTTCGCTTAGAAAAAATAAAGCTAAATAAAGCAGCACCATTAAAATCTGAAATTATTTGCAGTTTCTCACAAGCTGATTTGAAAGACAAAGTGGTCATCGTAATAGATGATGTTCTGTACTCAGGGAAGACATTGATTTATGCTGTTAAACATATTTTAGATTCCGATCCTAAAGGAGTCTACACAACTGTCTTAGTTGATAGGATTCACAGATCTTTTCCGATTCGCGCTGATTATTACGGTTTGACCCTATCAACACATCTTAAGGAGAATATTACCGTAAATCTTAGTAAATCGGGCAAATCAATGAATGACGCTGTTTACTTAGATACCTGATTCGTATTACTACAATTATCTTAAAGCGCTTCTCTCAAGCGCCAACCAATTGAGTTCAACTTGCTGGTTAATTGATCGTCATCCCATTGAATGTTTTCCCACTTTACATGAGCGCCAGAATAACAGGCGGCACGTACAAGCAGCTGTCTTCCTATTGCCCTTTCAAGATCCTGAGGGGCCACATCAGAAAGCATAGGACGTGTAGACAAATTATCTTTTAAGCGGTGAGCTAATTCAGGCACAGGAACTGACAGATGAATTACAACACCATGGCTTCGCATCAACTTCATAGCCCCATCTGCACACGCTGTGCCTCCTCCTGTTGCGATAACAGATTCTGGCTCTTCCATCAAGGAACGCAATAAATCTGCTTCTTCAACTCGAAAGGATTCCATTCCAAATTCGGCTACAAAATCACTTATTGAGCATCCAAAAACCTCCTCTAAACGAGAATCCATATCTATCAATGGTCTCCCAGTCTGATCAGAAATACGTTTTGCCAACGTAGACTTCCCGCTCCCCATAAATCCAATTAATATCAAATGCATCAACAAGTGTACAGCATAAAATGGTAAACTAATAAATTATGCATTACTTAACATTAACGGAGAGCATCTGAACACCCTCCAAAAACCCTGTTATTTTATCTCCAGCAGTCACACTCCCCACTCCTGCTGGCGTACCCGTAAATAGTAAATCACCTGTCTTAAGAGTCATATACTTAGACAAATACACAATAAGCTCGTTGACTGAAAAAATCATGTCTGAAGTGTGCCCTAACTGAACTTCACTGTTGTTAATAAGTAACGAGAAATGCAAGTCCTGAATGTCTTTCCCAAGCTCATTTAATGGAATGAATTTCTCGGAAATCACAGCTGATCCATCAAAAGCTTTTGCCTTCTCCCAAGGGTGACCAGCTTGCTTTAATTCTGTTTGTACATCTCTTGCTGTAAAGTCTATTCCCAATCCCACTTCACAATAATATCTAGAAGCAAATTTTTCTAAAACTGTCTTTCCACGTTTTAAAATCTTCACCACCAGCTCTACTTCATAATGGACATCAGATGTCCATTCGGGAATATAAAATGCGTGACGCTTATGAAGGACTGAACTTTCTGGCTTTAGAAAAAACAAGGGCTCAGAAGGAACCTCATTGTTTAATTCACGAGCGTGTTCTAAATAATTCCTACCAATACAAATAATCTTCATGTGTTCACTTATCAGTCTGCAAAGAAAGTAACAATTACTCTTCTATCTGTCGAACCATTATTTTCAGCGTGTTCTTCTCCAAAGAAATTCATAACAACTCTTTCAGGTGGCAATCCACTTTCTAAGATGTATTCACGCACTGCTTTTGCTCTTGCTTTAGACAAGTCCAAATTATCCACACTTTCTTCTAAAACACCAGCATGTCCTGAACACAACGCCCTGACTTGAGGATGTCTAAACAATAAGCCTACGACCTCATTTAGGTATAGCTGAGCATTCAATGACAAATCATAGCTTCCATTATAAAATCTAATGTCGAACTTGTCAGGTATATTATTTATAGCTGGAATATTGGTTGTTGATGACAAACCTTGTGAGAGATTGTTCCCCTGTCTGTCCTCAAGATTTTGTATTCTTCGTGAATTTTCTTCAAGAAGCATGATCACCCTTTCTAACAAGCTTGATTCAAGGGAAGATTCTGGAGTGTTACCCAAAGAAGGTAGAACACTGTGATCAGATGAGTTTACGAGGCTCATTGTTTCTAATGAAAAATTTATTTCGATAGGTTTTAATGGTGAGTTGGGATCAAAATTCTGCCAGTCTTCTATTTCATTTGTGCTAAGTGCCTCTTCAGTCACTCCCACCAATGCAAGGAGTCCATGGTTTACAAAACTCCCCAATTCTATCCCTGCTTGAAGTATGACTTCCTGAATCCGAGATTGGACTAAAAAGTAAAAACGCTTTTCGAAGGGAATATCTGATGAGCTCTTGTAGCGAGTTACATCTCTCGCGTCTAATTCCTGGACATCAAGCAGCAAGACATCTACTTCATCAGAAAACCCTGCAAAAGGTACTTTTTCTTTAAACTTTCGCAAAACCATCATGTCACGAACGATTTTATTTATGTCCTTTTTGATGACTCTTATGCTGGCCTTCCATGTCACATCTCCCTCTACCACATCAACAGCTCCATTCAAGTATGTCTCAATAGCATCAACCATAAGACTTTTTAACTGATCAACCTCTGGATCTGTAGCAGAACTCCAATAGTTCACAATCAATTTACCCTCTCTTGACCCAACTAATCGAGAATGATCGGTTTGGGCTTGAAGCGTATCCATGGAAAGTGAAAACACCGCAAACCACCACAGCATTGTAAACAGAATACTGTGTCTAGAATCGTAAGTCCGGAGATGAATGTTACGTATGATAGAACTAAGGTCGGAAAAATTATGTAAAAAAACGAATGATTACGAAAATCGTTTCAAGACATTGGTTACTTGCCCTGGCCTTTCAAAACAGTTCTCACGGTATAAGCTAAGATTTTAAAATCTAAAGCCAAAGACATATTCTCTATGTACATGATGTCAAAACGTAGTCTTTGTAGCATTTCAGGAAGGTTTTCCGCATAGCCATATTTCACCTGACCCCAAGATGTTATCCCTGGCCTTACCTTTTGAAGGTGTGAAAAATGAGGCGCTTTTTCTTTGATTTTATCAATAAAATATTGGCGTTCTGGTCGAGGTCCAACCAATGACATTTCACCTACCAAAACATTAAAAAACTGCGGAAGTTCATCAAACCTCATCTTACGCATCCAACGACCTGAAGAAGTAACCCTCGGATCTGTAACAGAACTAAGCTGAGGAGACCCGCCACGCTCAGCATCAACAACCATAGTCCTGAACTTAATAATGTTAAAAGGCAGCCCAAACCTTCCTATTCTCTGTTGGGTATAAAACACACCACCCCTAGATGATCGCTTTACAGAAATCGCAAGAAAAACCATAAGAGGGAACAACACGATTAACGCACAAATCGAAGCAAATATGTCAATTGCCCTTTTAACAACGATTTGCCAATGCGGCATGACCAATCTATCAACATGGATTAATGGCGTACCATAAACCGCTCCCGTTTTCACATTTCCACTTAACAAATCATAAAGTCCAGGCACAACTTTAATCGACACCCCCCGGCCTTCTAAATTTACAATCAGTCGCACAGTTCTTTCTCTGTCAGCGGGTTCTACAGCAACGATTACCTCTTCGATATCGTATTTCTTTAAAACATCATCAATATCATCTATTCCACCAAGTCTATTGAGTTCCAAAGCCATTGCGGGACCCTCACTATTGACCTGAATAAATCCAAGTAGATTAAATCCTGAACTCAAAGCCTCCTCTTTCAAATCTGCAGCAAACTGAACTGCCGTTTCTGCTCCACCCACCAATAATGTTCTAAATGCCCAAGAACCATGTCTTATGTGCTTTAAAGTTCTTGAGACGATCAACCAACGTCCTACAGACGTTAAGCTAAAGTGCAACGCAACCAGAACTCCCAAAGACGAGTAATAATGATTGTAATCAATCACTACATCGTCTAACAACAAAACGAAAAAAAGAGCGATCGAACCTAAAGCAGTAGCTCTTGAGGTTTGCGCAATCTCTAATGCTTTATGCCTTCTTATAGGGTCAGTATACATTCCTAAAACAGCATATAAACTCATCCAGAAAATGGGTACGAATAAAATTCCTAAGTAGTAATTATTGTCAAATAACCAGGTGTCTAATTTCATAGACCAAACCCTTTCTATATTCACCTTTCTATGAATAAACAGACCTGTCCATGAAATTACCGCAGCTACAATATCGGTTGCAATGTAGATCCATGGGAGTATCTTATCATTCCTTTGCGCCTGCATCATTAATAATGGACTATTTTAAAATTATCAACAACGACATACCCACTTTTTTCCCCCATATCTAAAATTGCATCAAGTGTCACTTCATATCCATAAGCAGTTGGCGTAGATCTTAAAAAAGGACCTAAATCTAGATACATTTTATGCCATTCTTCCCCAGTAGGGTTAAGTACAATAATAGGCGTCCGCTCAGGATTAATTCCCCCAATGGCTTCCATTCCCACAGCAAATGAGTTGTCACATCTGTAATTAAACTCTAAGAAAGTGGCAACATCGCCTGTTAAATCATAAAGTTGCTCTTGCGTAGTCGAGGTAACATGTGAAGCGTCCTCAGACAACATGATCAAACCACTGACCGCTCCTTCGAAAACCCAAGCGGGATCAAAAGTTCGAACGACTTCAGCAGTACTTGTCGAACTGGCCTGAAATCTATTCGCAGACTCAAAGTTTTCAGCTAAAACAACCTCAACTCCTGACACATAATTAGAATGAAATTCTACCGTATCAACTCCTCCCGGCACATAATTAAAATCCAATTCTAAAACTTCATAAAATGGATAAGGTTTGCGAGTAGAAGAAATCCCATTTACTCTCACACCTGGAAGAAGTGTGATATGAACCACATCTTCTCCATTTTCTTGTAAGACAGGAATTGTTGCAGGAAGAGGAAATACCCCCAAAACATCTGTTTCAGAATAAACCCAAACCTCAGCAATGTTATTTGAGTCTGTCCCTTCATCCTCATATGTAGTGAGATTAAAGGAAGGTACTATGATCGTATGGGGCTCAACCATTTTATCATCCCAAAGTCCACAACCTATACTTAAAACAGTGAATAGACCAGAGAATAACACACCAAACAAATAAATATTTTTAAATTTCACAAGGCAAAGTTAACTGCAACGCACGCATTTCGTAGCTCCAGGAACAAGAATTATCCTACCGATTGGAATCATCTCGCCACAACCTAGACATCGACCAAACTTATCATCATTCAACCTATAAATTGCTGACTCTAACCCTTTCAATTTCACTTCCAACTGCCTCAGTGCTGCCTCGTTTATACTCCTGTTATTAATCGCATCCATCCTGCTAACTCTACCTATAGCAACAGATGGAGGTATCGGCTTTGTCAATTCCTTATACTCTTGGATGCGCTCTGAGACCTCCACCATCTTCAATTCAATTCGCCCACGAATATCTATCTTATCTTTCTTGCTTAACATGACCACAAGATGGCTAATTTTGCACCCTAAAACAATCCTTCTAACAATTCAATTTTTCATTTAATGAAATTTTTCATCGACACCGCTAACTTAGACCAAATTCGTGAAGCTCAAAACTTCGGAATCCTTGATGGAGTTACCACCAATCCTTCACTCATGGCGAAAGAAGGTATCAGTGGTCACGACAATGTAATCGCACATTACAAAGCCATTTGTGAAATTGTTGACGGTGATGTTTCCGCGGAAGTTATCGCTACCGATTACGAAGGAATGATTAAAGAGGGAAAAGTTCTCGCCGCACTCCACGAAAATATCGTTGTTAAAATCCCTATGATTAAGGATGGTATTCGTGCTATTTCTTACTTCACTTCAAAGGGCATTCGCACGAACTGTACGCTCGTATTCTCTGCTGGACAAGCTCTTCTAGCAGCTAAAGCTGGAGCTACATACGTGAGTCCATTCATAGGCCGCTTAGATGATATTTCTACAGATGGTTTGGAACTCATCGAATCAATCCGTGAGATCTACGACAACTACGAGTTTTCTACACAAATTTTAGCTGCAAGCGTTCGTCACTCAATGCACATTGTTAACTGTGCCCAAATTGGCGCTGACGTTATGACTGGTCCTTTAAGCGTCATCCTTGGATTGCTCAAGCACCCACTCACTGATGCTGGCCTTGCTCAATTCCTTGCTGACCACGCAAAGACCAACAGCTAAAACAAACTTGCTTTTATCTATTCATCCTGACAACCCAGACCCAAGAAAAGTTCGGGAGGCGGTAAAAATTCTTCAAAATGGTGGAGTTATTGTCATGCCTACAGATACCGTTTACAGTTTCGCGAGTATGCTAGGTAATAGCAAAGGGTTTGACCGTATCGCACGAATTCGTGGTATTCGACCAAACAAAGCGCATTTCTCCCTCCTTTGTAAGGATCTCAGTGATTTAAGTCATTACACTAGCCCCGTTTCTAACGATGTATTTAAACTTATGAAGCGAGCTTTACCTGGTCCTTTCACATTTATTCTTCAAGCGAGCGGAAATATTCCTAAGATGTTTCGCAGTTCGAAGAAGACGATCGGTATTCGTATTCCTGACAACAATGTGGCTCAAGCTATTTTAGAAGAGACAGGGGTGCCTCTCGTGGTTTCTTCTGTTCATGATGAAGACCAAATTTTAGAATACACGGCCGACCCAGAACTCATCGAAGAGAAACACGGACATCATGTAGATGCTGTTATCCAAGGTGGATTTGGTGAGCTCTATGCCTCGACGGTAATAGATTGCACGAGTGGAACTCCAGAGGTAATCAGAGAAGGGAGAGGCGATATTGAAAGCATCCTTTAATCGGGGATTATCCCCGCGACTTAGACACGAGCATGGGGACGAATGCAGCGGCGCCATGATCCTGCTTTGTGAACTCTGTTTCCGAGATACGATCGTAGGTCAGCATTCGCTGCTTCCCCCCCTTGCCTGAATCTCCCACTGGGATGACAAGTCGTCCACCTATTGCGAGTTGACTTAGAAGGGCCCTCGGGGCTTCAGGTGCGCCGCATGTAACGATGATCCCTTTGTAAGGAGCGAACACTTCTTTTCCTTTATACCCATCACCATAATAGAGTGTGGGTTCGTAGCCCATTTCTGCGAGGAGTGGTCCAGCTAGGTTGTGGAGTTCCTTTTGACGTTCAATAGAATACACTTTCAGACCAAGCTCACACAGAACTGCACATTGATATCCTGAACCGGTACCGATTTCGAGGACTTTATCTCCGGGGGAGCAATGAAGTAGATCGGTTTGTTGTGCTACGGTTTGAGGTTGAGAGATCGTTTGGCCTGCAGGGATAGGAAACGCCTTATTCGTGTATGCAAATTGTTCGAAGGCAGAATCTAAGAAGAAGTGGCGGGGCACATTCTCAATGGCAGCAAGGGTTTTCTCACTACAAATCTTTTGAGATCGGAGCTCTTTTACGAGCTGTTTGCGGAGGCCTTTGTGCCTATAATTATCTTCACGTTTCACAAGAAGAAAGATAGTGAAGTGATTTGGTAAAATTGTGGAAAGATTGTGGGAATTCTCAAAAATCAATTTGTGAATAAGCCACCTAATTTTACTTTATGAAAAAGCATTGGTTTAATTGTAAGGTTGGTTATATGAAGCCCGATTCAGAGGGCAATGAAACGAAGAAAACAGAGCAGTTTGTTTTAGACGCATACACCTATACAGAGGCGGAGACTCGCATGGTTGAAATACTTGAATGTGAGGGTATTAGACCTTTTGAAATAACCCAAATAACGAAGACTACTGTGATCGAAGTTATCCGTTTTGCTGAGTGCGACAAGTGGTTTAGAGTGAAAATATCGCTTACTACCGTTGACGAAAGCAAGGGTGTTGAAAAAGAGGCCAATCAATATATCCTCGTTTCAGCAGCCGATGTTCGAGATGCGTATGACAAAGCTTCAGGACATATGAACGCCGTTAAAGTAGGATACATTATCCCTTCCGTAGTTTATCAAAAGATTGCTGAGGTATTCCCTCTTGAGGAATGGACACCGGTGACTGAGCCCGTCCTAGCG
The DNA here is from genome assembly GCA_027619225.1 of Bacteroidota bacterium. Taxonomy (GTDB): domain Bacteria; phylum Bacteroidota; class Bacteroidia; order Flavobacteriales_D; family Sanyastnellaceae; genus UBA974. The sequence goes on along the minus strand of JAQCFW010000015.1, from coordinate 16,173 downwards.
GAATAGGTGTATCGTACCTGTGAATGGAACCATACCATCGCAGTCGAATTCAGTGATTACGTCACCTTGCTCAGTTACGATTTGGTCTCCTTCATTACAAGGGATTTCAAGTACGTAGTAATAAACCCCTTCAGGTGCTCCATCAACTCCTGGATCCCATCCAGCGGAATTACCGAAATCAATGTGCTCGAATACAATCGTACCCCAACGGTTGTAGATGTAACACTGAACTCCATCAAATCCTCCCAGACCTTCTACGCGCCAAGTGTTATTTCCTCCAACATTTAAGTTGTCCGGGGTAAAAACATCAGGAATGGTAATCTCGCAAGTTTCTATATCAATTGCTGCTTCGCTAACACAAGTAAGACCATTGGTGGAATAACTGACAGAAACAGTGTACGTTGTTGTTGTTTCTAAACCATCAATGGTAGGAGACTGTATATCTGAAGCGTTTAGATAGTCCGTTGGAGTCCAAGTGAAATCGCAATCATCTGGATCAACATCTCCAACGTTTGCAGTCATGATTACAGGAGAGCCGCAGTACTGGGTCTGGTTTGCAGTAACGGTAGGGATCGTACCTACAACAGTCACATCGATAGTCCTCTCATAATAACACCCGAAGTCATTTTGACCTCTATATGTGTAAGACTCTTCTCCTATAAATTGAGGCGAAATAGTGACAATATTACAATCTCCTCCATCATCGATGATTGAAGGGCCCTCCCAATATGTTGAATCACATTCAGGTCCAAACGTCGGAGTAAAGGACACTGCTTCAGGGTAAAGTTCCGGAGCAAATTCAATAGACCAGTCGAAAATGAAGCCATTATCTGAAGGCCATAAATCACACACCTCTACTTCCCAAGTACCATTCAAAGGACAGCCGTTGAAGTTCGTAAATGGCTGAACAGATTCGTAAACACCAGAAGGAAGAGTTCCTCCAGCATTGTCAGCCCAAGTGCCATTAGTAGCTCCTGGCTCCCACCAGTAATCCCATCCTATACCTGGGTCATTTGGCAATGCATCAATATCAACGGGAATGCCAAGGAAAGTACCGTTGCCTCCTTGTTGATGAACAAGTATCGTTTGTCCACTTGGGCATATAAACGTAATTGTAATATCGCCCATATAGCTATGCTCAAAGTTCATGAAAATATTCATGATGTCCGCATTAGCATCATTTACAACAGCACCCGGGTTAAAACTAGTAAAGGTCAATTGGCTTGAAAAACATTGACCTTGATCATCGGGGATAAATAATCCATCTCCGAAATCTACCGAAGGCTCGGCACTGTAAAGCACACCCTGAATCATTCCCGTGATATCAACCTCATCTCCTACACACATCGTTAAATCTGAAGATGTTCCTGTGAAGTCAGCGTTCGTAGACACTAAAATTTTATAGTCAAGGATGTTGTTGTTTGAACAATCATTGTCATCAGTAAGAGACAGGTTCATCGTATACAGTCCCGGAGAAGTATACATATGTTCGAGTATAGGCCCTGAGGTATTGTCGATGTTCCCATCACCCAAATCCCATACCCAACTAACAAGTTCCTGGCCATCAGCAACGGTTGAAGAAAGTGCTTCAAGATAAACAGGCTCATTTAAACAGGAATAATGAGGTTGTAATTCTGTGGGGTTTACAATGGCAAAAGGACGGTCACAAGGATATCCGCACGAAGCATAGGCTGCGAAGTTACCAGAACTCCCAGCTCCAGAAGTAAATTCTACTGTGATGCATCCAGTGACATTGTCCACGCTAGAGAAAATATCTTGACCTTGAAGTTCATCTCCTGAATATGAGCCAATGAATGGAGCAGTGTTGTTATCCCCATCATACAAGGTTATCGTTGAAGCAGCGTCTAAATCGAAAACTACCCAATAAAAGTTGAGAACAGTTTCGGGAGCTTCAGGACACCAAGTAATTGTTTCATTTTCATTAGAACCGTAATCACCAGCACTTAGCCCTGAATCTACAACTGCGCCTAAACATGAAGTATAAGAATCTGTAGCAGCAATACTGATTTCTTGGGCATTAAAGTTAGATGCTAAAGAAAAAACAAAAAGAAGTAGCAATGATTTTTTCATGGTTACTTTTTCTTCACGTTTGAGTTAATTATATATCTGCTCAATAGTTTTTCAAATGTGTTAATTTTAGAAACTACCACATAACTGTCGTCTTCCATTATGAAGAACTGATCAGCTAATGCAGAAACAATACCACCACTTATAAGTCTCTTTGCAATATTATCACCTTCTCCAGGAAGGGGTAGAGTCTCTGTGTTAAACTTTAATTCTGAAGCAGAGTGCCATCCATAAGCCGCAAAACAGCAAAGACGCACGCCTTCAGCAGAATGAAGTGACAGTTCCGGATACAAAGAGGTTATAACGTCTGAACCGGGCAGGTCGGTATTTGTTTGGGCTGTAAGATTACCTGAAGACAGAGTCATCAGTAAAACTGCCGAAAAAATAAGAAAAATGTGTTTCATAATGTAGGTAATGATGTTGCAAGATAATCAATGAATGATAGCTAATGAAACGTAAAAAAATAATATTCAAAACTTCTTTGGAAAATAAAGATCCTAACTATCTTTGCACCCCCTTAAGGGGGAATTGACTTGGTAGCTCAGCTGGTTAGAGCATCTCACTTTTAATGAGAGGGTCCTGGGTTCGAGTCCCAGCCAGGTCACACAATCTTTAAGATGACGCGAGTTAAGCACCGCCGAAACGCACCGCCCAGGTGCTGAAATTGGTAGACAGGCATGGTTGAGGGCCATGTGTCCGTTAGGGCGTGCGGGTTCGAGTCCCGCTCTGGGCACTAGACGAGTTGCAGAAAGCGGCTCGTTTTTTTTTGCTTAATTTCGCCGTACGTGATTAAAAAATTCCTTCCCATACTAGAGTGGCTTCCAAACTATTCTAAAGCAGATTTTTTTAAGGATCTTCCTGCGGGAATTACCGTTGGAATTGTGCTTATTCCTCAGGGGATGGCGTATGCGTTAATAGCTGGTTTGCCTATGGTTTACGGGCTATATGCCTCACTGGTCCCTCAAATTATATACGCTCTTACGGGGACTTCAAGGCAACTCGCCGTGGGACCCGTTGCAATGGACTCTTTGCTTGTGGCAGCTGGACTGACTTCCATAGCAGCAGCAGGGTCGGATAGATATATCGAACTTGCAATTGCGCTTGCACTTATGATGGGAACCATTCAACTTCTGCTAGGCATTGTGAGGGCAGGGTTTCTTGTAAACTTCCTTTCTAAGCCTATTGTTAGTGGGTTTACGTCTGCTGCCGCGCTCATTATCGGAGCAAATCAAATGACGAATCTTTTGGGAATAGATATTCCCCAAAACAATCAATTTCACAAATTAATATTCTCACTGTCAGAAGCTTTAGGAGAATTGCATCTAAATACCTTATTAATAGGTACAGGTTCAATGGCACTTCTAGTGGTACTTTCTAAATACAAGGGGAAGATAAAAGTGCCTGCAACGCTAGTTGTTGTTGTTCTGGGGATTGTGCTGGTTAAACAACTTGGATTGAATGAAGAGGGCGTGGATATCGTAGGTGTCATTCCTGAAGGTCTTCCCTCCTTCTCATCTCCAACTATAGACGCTTCAGATTTTACGCAACTACTACCTATTGCGATAACATTAGCTCTTATCGCATTTATGGAGGCGTATTCTATAGCAAAAACAATTGAAGAAAAGCACGACTATAAACTCGATGCTGATCAAGAATTAAGAGCATTGGGACTGGCAAATATTTTCGGGGCATTCTTTAAATCATATCCTACAACAGGAGGATTTTCAAGGACAGCCATAAATGAGAAGGCTGGAGCTGTCTCACCAATGGCATCTTTAATTTCTGCTGCTTTAATAGCTCTGACACTCTTATTTCTAACACCTCTATTTTACCACTTGCCGAAAGCCGTCTTAGCGGCCATCGTCATCGTTGCTGTTTCAGGACTTGTGGATATGAAGCTACCTATTGTGCTGTGGAAAAATCACAAAGTGGAAGCAGGACTTTTGTTTGTGACTTTCTTTGTAACCGCAACAGTGGGGATGACTCAGGGAATAGGAGTTGGAGTGGGATTATCTATCGTGGTACTCGTATTCAAGCAGATGAGACCGCATTTTGCTGAATTGGGTGAAATTGAGGGAGTCTTTAGAAACGTAAAGAGATTTGAAAATGCTGTAGTAAGGGAGGATTTGCTGATTGTAAGGTTTGACGCTTCTGTAAATTTTGCCAACCATAGATTTTTAAATTCTTCTATCAAAAACCTGATTGACTCCAGAAATGGAAAAGTAGAAACAACAATTCTATGCGCTGAGTCAATTGGATATATCGACGCTTCGGGATTAGCCGGATTAGAAAACTTGATAGACGAACTTGAAAAAAGAGGTGTAAGCTTCCGACTTTCAGCCGCTATTGGTCCGGTTAGAGATGTCATTGGGTCTTCTGAACTAATCAATAAGATAGGAAAAACAAGGTGCTTTACAAGTATAGCAACAGCTATTGAAGATATTAACAACCCCGGTACTTTAGGTGAAGGGCTAAGAAAGATAGCTACGCAGGAAAGTAAGGAGTCATAGAATACAAAAGATGGAAATTAAGCAGATATATACAGGTTGCCTAGCACAAGGATCTTACTACATTAAATGCAATGGTGAAGCTGCGATTGTGGACCCGCTTCGGGAGGTTCAGCAGTACATAGACATGGCTGAGAAGGATGGGGTGAAGATCAAGTACGTTTTCGAGACGCATTTCCACGCTGACTTTGTTTCTGGGCATGTCACTCTCGCTGAGAAAACTGGAGCTGAGATCATCTACGGTCCAACAGCAAAAACAGGGTTCGATTCAATTATCGCTGAAGATGGGCAGAGGTTTAAAGTGGGGAAGTTAGAAATTGAAGTGCTCCACACTCCTGGTCATACTTTAGAAAGTTCTTGCTTTTTACTTTACGACAAGCGGGGTGAGCAGCACTCATTATTTTCTGGAGACACCGTATTCTTAGGCGATGTAGGGCGTCCTGATTTGGCCCAAAAGGCAGACGACATGACTCAAGAACATCTTGCCGGAATGCTATTTGACAGTATAAGAGCAAAGATTATGCCTCTGAATGACAATGTGATTATCTACCCAGGTCACGGTGCCGGATCTGCTTGCGGAAAGAACATGAGTAAGGAAACGGTGGGAAGCATAGAGCACGAAAAAGCAACCAACTACGCTTTAAGAGCCGATATGACGCGAGAAGAATTTGTGAATGAAGTTTTAGATGGTTTGATGCCCCCACTAGAGTATTTCGGGTTTAATGTGCAGATGAATAAAACGGGTTATACGTCCATCGAGGAAGTGATTAAAAATGGCTGTAACATGCTAACGCCTGATCAATTTGAGAAAGCTGCTGAGACTACGAAAGCTGTAATTCTTGACGTTAGGCACCAAACCGATTTCGTTCAAGGATTCGTCCCAAGATCTATCTTCATCGGATTAAAAGGAGGATTTGCACCGTGGGTTGGAACGCTACTTGTGGATGTAAAAACGCCTATTTTACTTATTGTCGATGAAGGACAGGAAGAAGAAGCTGTGATCCGACTCTCCAGGGTAGGTTTTGACAACGTCATCGGAATTTTAGATGGAGGAATAAAAGGTTGGTCTGAGGCAGGGAAAGAAGTAGACACAATTAAAACCACAAGTGCTGAAGGGTTAGAGAAAGAGATGAAAGAGGATTCTGAATTGGCTGTTTTCGACGTGAGAAAATCAGAGGAATTCACTGCTGAACATATCAAAGAAGCGAAGCATACAGCATTAGACTCCTTAAACGACCACTTAGAAGAATACCCCAGCGAGGGAGAGTTTTACATCCACTGTGCAGGAGGATATCGATCTGTGATTGCTCACTCTATTTTAAAAGCCCACGGCATTCACAACGGAATTGATGTACTTGGAGGATATGGCGCAATCGCAAAAACGGGTATTCCAATTACTGAATATGTCTGTCCTAGCACATTGAAATAATGAGCTAGCTTCCTTCACCGAGTCCTGAATTTAATATCTCGGTCTGTATCCTGATACTTTCCTTGTGAACTTGTTCGAGCACCAAGCGAAGGAAGTCTTGTTCTATCCCCATTTCTTCAGACCAAACCTTACGCGAGCTCATGATCTCCTTCCATCGAGATAGCTGAAACACTGTAAGTCCATTGTCCTTCTTGTATTTACCTATTGCCCTAGAGATATTCATTCTGCCGCTAAGAAGTTCAACAAGTCGCTCATCTATAGAGTCCAGCTCGATACGGAGATCCCGAAGATCTAATGTTTGGGCTTTGTCTAAAGTCAAGTCCCTGATTTCTAATGAACTTATTAGAGAAATCAGATCCTTGGGAGTAAGCTGCTGATGGGCATCGCTTAGAGCCACTTGAGGATTAATATGAGACTCAATCATCAATCCATCCATTCCTAAATCCATCGCTTTCTGAGCTATGGACTGTATCAAATCTCGTTTACCAGAAATATGACTCGGGTCACAAAACAGCTTTATATCAGGCATCTCAGACCTGAGGCCGATAGGGATCTCCCACATAGGGGCATTGCGAAATTTTTTCAACCCATAACTTGAGAAACCTCGATGTAAAGCAATTACATCTCCTTTAGTGGCACTCTCAATCCTTTCAATCGCTCCTATCCACAGCTTTAAATCGGCGTGCATAGGGTTCTTCACAAAAACCGGAATATTCGTTCCCTTTAACGCATCGGCAATTGATTGTACAGCAAACGGACTTACGGTAGTCCTAGCTCCTATCCAAACTGCATCAATTCCATTTTTTAAAACCAAATCCACATGTTCAGCATTTGCGACCTCTGTCATAACAGGCAATCCTAAACTTTCCTGCACATCTTTTAACCACGGGAGTCCCTTCTCTCCCACTCCCTCAAATTCATTCGGGCGGGTTCTGGGCTTCCACAGTCCTGCACGAAAATAGTGCGCTGTGGATTGTAAAGCTTTAGCGGTAGACATCACCTGCTCTCTAGATTCCGCACTACAAGGACCCGATATTAAAACCGGGCGTTTTTCGAAATTTATCATCTCGAAAATGATTGTAATCGCACAAGCTCAGCATAGGCACCATTTTTAGCAATCAACTCTTCGTGACTTCCTTGCTCTGAAACTTGACCATTGTCAAGAAGAATAATCTTATCTGCTTTAGAAACAGTAGACAGCCTGTGAGCGATGACTAAAACGGTGCGATTTTCCATGGCGGCATCTAACGCCTTTTGGACTTCGTGTTCCGAAGCTGCATCTAATGCAGAAGTTGCCTCATCTAGAACTAAAATAGAAGGGTCGCGATAAAGTGCTCTAGCAAGAGCTACTCTCTGACGCTGACCACCACTTAGCTTACACCCGCTATCACCCACTGGAGTATCAAGACCTTGAGGGAATTTATCTGAAAATTCTGAAACCTGAGCAATTTCGGATGCTCTAAAAAGTCGCTCTTGATCAATATTTTCATCTCCCAATGCTATATTAGACGCAATTGACCCGTGAAATAAAATTGACTCCTGGGTTACAACGCCTAACTTTTCACGCCAAGATCCCACAGGGATATCTCTTAAGTCTCTACCGTCGATAAAAATATGACCATCAGAAGGATCATCAAATCTAATGAGCAGATTCGAAAGCGTTGTCTTACCTGATCCCGAAGCTCCCACAAGAGCCACAACTTCCCCTTTATTAATCTCGAGGCTTAAGTTAGAAAGTATGGGCATTTCACCATATGAAAAGCTAACATTGTTAAACGAGATCCCCTTCTCCAAATCTGACATCTGGGCAGAGCCTTTAGGTGCATCAGGAACGGGGTTAGCCACTTCTAACATTTCTTCGAGACGATCTAATGAAGCTACACCTTTATGTATCCTAAACCAACCATCACTAAATGCTCTTGCTGGTGGGATAATTTGAGAAAATATCACCAAATAACCTATAAACCAATCTCCGGTCAACCCAGTACTTCCCTCAAGGACTATTCTGCCTCCATAACCTAACAGGATAGCCATCACACTAATTGAAATAACTTCACTTACAGGAGAGCTTAAATATTCCCTTCTATACATTTTACGCATAGCCTTAAAGTGTCGCTCATTCCTATCGCTAAATCTTTTTAAGAATAATCTTTCAACACCGAAAGCTTTTATTATTCTCACTCCACTCAAGGTCTCTTCTAAAATATTCACCAATGAGCCAAGCTCTTCCTTTCCCTTCAGAGCTGAGTGTTTTAATTTCTTAGCTATACGGCTGATTAAAACTCCGCTTACTGGAAGAAAAATCAAAGCGAAAATCGTTAATTCCCAACTCAATGCGAAAAGTGCTCCTATAGAAATGAGTACGATTAAAGGGGACTTAAATAACACCTCTATCGAACCCACGATACTGATTTCTACCTCGTTTAAATCTACAGTCAACCTACTCAAAACGTCCCCCTTTCGAGAGTCCGTAAACCAACCCATGCTCATTCCTAAAACTCGATTGTACGTTTTATTCCTCAAATCTCTACTCACTCCTGTCCGAATTGTAGCTAAGCTATACATCGCTAAATACGACACAGCATTCTTTAAAATTGCGAGTATAATAACCGTGATACATACTATCAACAGCGCTTGACCCGTTCCAACTTCAAGAACGAAATTATCAAACCAAGCACCAATCATACCAGGCCAATCATCAGCCGCTGGAATAAATTCCGTCTCAACTTCCGTTGCCTTACCTGCAAATAATATTCTTAAAAACGGAACCACGCTTAAAAAAGAAAATAGCGACAGCACGGCACCGAAAGCGTTCAGCACAGCGTTAGATACGAGATTCCATCTATACGCTCTGAAAAACGGTAAAAGTGTGACCCGTCTATTCATCTAATCAACTAAATCCTCCGAATACCCAAGGTAAGTAGAGGGTGTAATCTGTCTTAACTCCTGCTTAATGGAGTCAGATATATTTAAAGAATCGATGAAAGTTCTCATTGATTCAGCATCTATTTTCTCACCAGTCCTTGTGAGAGCTTTCAATGCTTCGTATGGCTTAGGGTAGCCTTCGCGGCGCAGGATTGTTTGGACTCCTTCAGAAACAATTGCCCAATTGTTTTCAAGATCAGCTTCCAAGGCTGGCTTATTCAAAACCAATTTAGACAGCCCCTTCAACAATGAATTCATAGCAATAACGCCGTGACTTAGAGGCACACCAACATTCCGCAACACCGTCGAATCCGTCAAATCGCGTTGCATTCTAGACACTGGCAACTTCTCAGAAAAATATCCTAACACGGCATTCGCCATGCCAAAATTCCCTTCCGAGTTTTCGAAATCGATGGGGTTCACCTTGTGTGGCATAGCAGACGAGCCGACTTCTCCCTTCACAATTTTCTGCTTGAAGTAATCCATAGATACGTAAGTCCAAACATCCTTATCCAAATCCATCATGACGGTGTGTGCTCTCCTGAGCGAATCACACCAAGCAGCCAAATGATCGTAATGTTCAATCTGCGTTGTCACCTTGCTCCTGTGGAGTCCTAAATTCTCCTCTACAAATTTGGTCCCGAAAGAGGGCCAATCAATTGCCGGGTAAGCAACCTTGTGGGCATTAAATCCACCAGTTGCCCCACCGAATTTCGCAGCATAAGTAGCACCAGCAATTTGGTCTCTCTGAATCCTAAGTCTATCTTCAAATACGCGGATTTCCTTCCCGAGTGTAACTGGAGATGCAGCCTGTCCGTGTGTCCTCGCAAGCATCGGAATAGACTTCCACTCGATTGCTAGACCATGTAATGTGGACAGCACTTCATCGATAAGGGGCAAGTAAACATCTTCAGTCGCCCTTTTGAGCGAAAGCGGAATTGAAGTGTTATTGATGTCCTGTGATGTCAAACCGAAGTGTACGAATTCACTCCACTCGCTCAGCCCCAACTTCTCAAGCTCCTCCTTAATCCAATACTCCACCGCCTTAACATCATGGTTAGTTGTCGCTTCAAGATCTTTAATTCTCTGTGCGTTGTCCTCAGAGAAATTCTCATACAGACTGTGCATTGCTGTTAATTTCTCTTTGGGGAAATCGCCCAGTTGTGGAAGTGGAATCTTAACCAATTCTATAAAATATTTCACCTCCACCTCAACTCTGTGAAGTATTAATCCAAATTCAGACAACAGCGGCGCAAGTGCTGAAGTGTGTCTTCTGTAACGACCGTCAACTGGGGAAATAGCATTCAATTGAGAAAGCTGCATGTGAGATAGAATTTTTGTTCTAGAATTCAAAGACCAAAGATACGATTTACATACCTTAGACGTATGCAACTTCATACAATTCACAACGGGAATTTCAAGTTAGACGGCGGAGCAATGTTCGGTGTAGTGCCTAAAAAGCTTTGGTCCAGAACAAATCCGGCAGACTCAAATAATTTATGCCCCTGGGCAATGCGATCTTTACTCATAGAAGATGGTGACCGCTTGGTGCTTATCGACTGCGGGTTAGGCGACAAACAAAGTGAGAAGTTTTTCGGACACTATCACCCACACGGTGACGACTCCTTAGATAAATCTCTAGCTAAAGCAGGATTCTCTCACGACGATATTACCGACGTCTTTCTGACTCACCTTCATTTCGACCATGTAGGAGGAGCTGTAGAGTGGAACGAATCTCGAAGCGGATACAGGCCTTCGTTTAAGAACGCAACGTATTGGAGCAACTCTCGCCATTGGAAATGGGCCACCGAGCCAAACCCACGCGAGAGTGCCAGCTTCCTGAACGAAAACATTATGCCGCTTCATGAATCTGGTCAACTCCAGTTTGTTGACGCTGCAGATGATGACCTGCGAATCACAACCGGATTAGGCTTCGACGCCTTCGTTGTGAACGGTCACACAGACGCTCAGATGTGTCCCATCATCACAATGGGTGACAAAACCCTCGTATTTATGGCTGACCTACTCCCTTCTGTTGGGCACATCCCCATTCCGTATGTAATGGGGTACGACACGAGGCCTCTACTAACTTTAGAAGAGCGAGGGCGAATATTCAACGAGGCTGCTGACAAAGGATATCATCTCTTCTTAGAGCACGATGCCGCAAACGAGGTGTGTACTTTACTGCAGACTGAGAAAGGACCCCGACTTGATCAAGTGATGAAGTTGGGGGAGGTTTTTAGCAGATGATTATTTTACACCGTTCGCGATTTTCTTAGCAAGAGTGGGCCCTTCGTAAATCATTCCGGAATAGATTTGGACCAAGGAGGCTCCTGCATCGAGTTTTTCTTGAGCAGAATCGACGGAATCTATTCCACCGACTCCAATAATGGGGAAGGCTCCGCCAGATTTTTCGTGGACGTATCTAATTACTTCGGTTGATCGGTGACGAGCTGGTGCACCTGATATTCCACCTGAACCCAGAGTAGCGACTGAAGCTGAATTTGTAAATAGACTGTCGCGACTAACGGTCGTATTTGTAGCGATAAGGCCATCTACACCTTCCTCGAGGATGATTGATACAACATCATCGAGTTGAGCATCTGTCAAATCTGGAGCTATTTTGAGGAAAACCGGTCGGGGCGACGTTTTCGTTAAGTTGAGCTTAACGACAGCACGGAGTAATGCGGCAAGTGGTTTTCGATCTTGAAGTTCACGCAGGCCAGGGGTATTGGGTGAACTTACATTGACAGTGAAGTAATCTACATAAGGATGAAGAGACTCTAAACAGTTGAGATAGTCTGAGATGGCATTTTCGTTTGATGTAATCTTATTGCGTCCTATGTTACCTCCAACTATAAGATTAGCTGGACGGCGCTTAAGTCTTGACACAGCATCGTTTACTCCTCCGTTGTTAAAGCCCATGCGATTTAACAGAGCTGAATCTTCCGGAAGGCGAAACAGACGAGGCGAAGGATTGCCCGATTGAGGCAAGGGTGTTAACGTTCCAATCTCTACATGGCCAAATCCCAATACTTGTAATTCCTTCAGCCAAAGTGCGTCTTTGTCAAACCCAGCAGCAAGACCTACAACGTTTGGGAACGCAATTCCACAAATAGTCACACGCTTGCAAGAATCGTCTGACTTAAAGCATTGCTTTAAGACCCATGCAACACCAGGAATGCCAATTGCAAAACTCAACATCGCCATTGAAAAATAGTGAGCCTTCTCCGGAGTTAGCATAAATAACAAGGGTTTCAGGATGTTTTTATACATGATGCGAAGGTAAGAAGAAGAGGAAGGATTACGGTAAATTGTGGATAACCCTGTTAATAGCGGACATAAAAAAGTTCTAACATGGCTTGTTTGTCTGGTTTAACTTTGACTCCCAAGGATGAAAAACCTCGGACTACTCAACTGGCTCTCTAAGCGAAAACTCACCGACGAAAAGGTGGCGAACATCTTTGTGAACACATCTTTAGAGATCGTTGAAGAAGGTTGGCCTAAAATAGTAGAGCTTCTGAACGCCTCTCCGGAATTTGAAAAATGCCCCGAACTAGACCCTAAGGATTACGGGAGATTCTTGATGATCGTTGTATCCGCTAATTTAAGCGCTGTGCCTAAACACTTTGACCCCGGAGTGGATAGAGCTATCATCAAAAGATCTTGTGCTAAGTTTGGCAGAGCTCTAGGCGTGCCTAAAGAAGATTTCGCTAAGAAAGTAAAAGAGTTTAAGGCTTTTATGAAGAAAGTTAATCATCCTTCAACAAATTCTGTCACGGCAATGACTAGGGCCATATTTTATAAATATCACTTAATTGCATCCCAAGATGAATACTTTAGAGACATGAACGTTCCTAACCCGATTATTATGGCGGGGTTAAGAGATGTTGTAACTAACTTTTATTGGGATTGGGATGAAGTCATTTGCGACAAGTACAAAGTAGTCATTACGCAAGAGGATGTGAAAGGCTCTAATCAAGAAGAAATCTTAGCTTAAGCGATCTAAATCTCGCGCAATATCTTTTTCTTTTAAAGTCGCACGTTTATCATGCATTTTCTTACCCTTTGCAATTCTAAATTTAAGTTTTGCATAACCTGATTTTGAAATAAAAAGGAGTGTTGGAACAAGTGTGATCCCCACATTTTTCAGCTTCTTATCCAACTTTTTAATCTCCTTCTTTTGAAGAAGCAGTTTTCGAGGCCGACGAGGAGATTGAATAATATATCCGGCATTGGGATATTCTGAGATGTACATATTGAAAACATATAATTCACCCTTATCGAATCGACAATACGACTCTCCTATCGAAGCTTTAGATGCTCGAATGGACTTTATCTCGCTACCATTTAATTGAATACCCGCGGTAAACTCATCTTCGAGGAAGTAAGTAAAGGATGCCTTTTTATTTTTAATCTGTAGAGCCACGATGCGAAGGTAGTGAGGATAAAGTTTTGTGTGCTATGAAATATGTTCGACCTTACGACGATGAATTTAGAGGAGATTAACAAAAGATTATACGAGATTCCCAAGGTTGAACTGCATTGCCATTTAGAACTGGCATTTAGACCTTCAACTCTTCGTGAATGGGCTATTGAAGATGGTATGGACGTAGCCTCTAACGAAGATTTCGAGAGAGCGTTTTTAATATTAGAACCTATGGATGATCTTCCTACGGTATTGAATAAATTTCTTCAGACCCGTGATAGATTGTCGTCACTTGTAAGGATTGAGAGGCTGGCATTTGAAGCATGTGAGGACATGTATCTGAAGAGCAATGTGAGGCTGCTTGAGCTTAGGTATGCCCCGAGTTTCACACTAGAAGTTTTCCCAGAGCTTGGAGCAGAAGGATTACACGAGGCGATCATGAGGGGGTGCGCAAGGGCGGAGATGATGTATCCTATGGCTGTGGGGCTTATTTGTTTACTCCAAAGGATTAAGACACATAAAGAGAACATGTATTGGTGTGATTTTGCGATAGAGCATAAAGGGGAGTTTTTAGCGGTCGATCTTGCAGACGACGAAGTGGGATATCCACCTGAGCCCTTCGCTCCTATTTTCGACAAGGCCAAAGCTGCAGGTCTCGGGGTTACAATTCATGCAGGGGAGCCCAATTTGCCACAAGCAGCGCAGAACATTATTACTTCCATAGACCTTCTTCATGCTGACAGGATAGGTCACGGAGTACAAGCTATACACAACGAAAAAGTCATCCAAAGACTCGTCGATGAAAAGATTCCTCTTGAGCTTTGCCCTACAAGCAACTGGCTTACTCAAGCTGTACCTAATTTAGCAGCTCATCCTTTAAAAAAACTCATGGAGATGGGCGTCAGGACTACGATAAATAGTGATGATCCAGGAGCAATGGGAATCGACCTGATGGATGAGTATCACATCGCACATAATATCTTAGGAATGTCTTTCGATCAAATGAATCAGTGCAACACTTGGGCGGCTGAAGCATCATATATCCCTGAGGCTAAAAAGATAAAGGTTTGGTCTAATAAATAAAGTATGCTGAAAAAAATATTTCTAGTTAGCGTGATTTTTTCGCTTGTTACTTTCACTGAGACACGAGCCCAAACCCAGACTGTTGGAAACTTCATCAACTCTTCCCAAGCGTTTGATGGCTACAACTTAATCGCCCCACAATCTTCGTTTAACACCTACCTTATAGACAACTGTGGAAGAGTCGTTAACGAGTGGGAAAGCGACTATAGAATAGGGCTTTCAGCTTACCTCCTCGAAGACGGAGGCTTACTCAGAACAGGGCAACTTGGATCAGGTTCGACCTCAACTTTTTCTGGAGGCGGTACTGGAGGAAGATTGGAAATGTTTGATTGGGAAGGGGATTTGACATGGTCATTTGTTTGGGCTGACACATCGCAACACCAGCATCACGATATTGAAATGATGTCCAACGGAAACATTCTGATTCTCGCCTGGGAAAGCCACTCTTACGAGGAGGCTATTTCCTTAGGGAAAATACCTAACGCGGAAGAGAACTCTGTGTGGTGTTGCCAAGTAACTGAAATAATGCCATATGGTGAAAATGGTGGAGAAGTGATTTGGCAATGGAGCGCTTGGGATCACCTCGTGCAAAACACAGACAGCTTGCTACCTAATTTCTCGGCCTCCATTTCTGATGCGCCCCGCAAGTTTAACATTAACTATACGTCCCAGGGCCCTAACGCACTTAACCCTGACTGGATGCATTGCAATGCCATTGATTACAATTCTTCTTTAGACCAAATCTTAATTAGTTCTGCCAAGTTCAACGAAATCTTCATTATTCCACACCATTTATCTACACAAGAAACAGCCACAAATTCAGGCGATTTACTTTGGCGCTATGGCAATCCTGAAACATACGGAAGAGGAACAATCGAGGACAGAAAACTATTCTTTCAGCACGATTGTCAGTGGATTGATGATACAGAAGGAGGCAGCGGTCAGTCTAGCAGAATTCTCGTATTTAACAATGGTAGAAATAGACCCGAGGGAAATCTAAGTTCAGTAGATGAGATCGAGACTCCTACCCTCCTAAACGGAACGTACCATCTCGAAAATACCACCTCTCCTTTCTTGCCAGAAACATATTCTTGGAGGTACCCAGAATCTGCTGAGCTTGATGAACTTTTTTACGCCCAACAAATTTCTGGTGCTTCACGCCTTCCTAACGGAAATACTTTGATCTGCAACGGCCCGGCCGGGTATGGGTTTGAGGTTACGCCAGATGAGGAGATCGTTTGGGATTACGTGAATCCCGTTACAGCCTTTGGAGCAACAACCCAAGGGAGCGATGCTGGCAACAACGCAGTATTCCGCATCCCTAGATACGCTATCGATTACCCAGGATTTATCGGGAGAGACATGACCCCGGGAGATGTGATCGAATTGGAGAACTGGATAGACAACTGCACCAGTGATCTCAGCGTTGTCGAATTAACAGAAATCGAGGCATACCCTAATCCTTTTACAGATGTGGTGTGGTTGAGGTTTGAAGATAAAGGTGAGTGGTTTATTCACACCCTTGATGGGAAACTCATAGAAAAAGGGTCATCAGAAAAAGGAGATATGCTTGAAATTGGTGCGGATTTACCTAATGGCTGCTATATCTTGCGAATGGAAAACGGATATAAAACTGCAATTACAACTTTATTGAAAATTTAATATAATGAAATTACACTACCTAATTGGATTCATATTATCAATTCTGTCTA
>JAQCFW010000003.1 GCA_027619225.1 Bacteroidota bacterium | reverse complement strand
CCCAACCATGAGTCTTCTCCGAAGGCCATGTTTAGACGCTCTCCAGTACCCACATCGATTGCATATCCCGGGAACCAACTCATTCCTACAGGCTGAGCGCCGTTAGGGTTAGCCTCCGAAGCGTTGTATCCTACATCACTAGGTTTTCGGCCCCTCTTGTCCACCGATGGGTGACGTCGCAGGCGCATTTTCTCAGGATCATCTCCATCGTAAGCCTTTTGGGCCAATGCCTCTACGGGCTGCATCTCAAGTACAGGACAACGCGTCCAAAGAAGCTTGTCACTCGTAAACACGACATCCACGTTATTCAAGCCATTAATTCCTGAGAATGGACTTAGATCACCCTCAAGTCCTTTCACTGTAGGGGCTATATTCGGAATCTGAATAGTCTCTCCTGTTACAAGAGTAACATCATCGGTGAAACTCACAAGACAATAAGGAGCCCATGTGCCTCCAAGTATACCCTCATATTTCTCATCCTCATCAAGCGGATTACCAGCTTTGATGTCGTTAAATACAATCTCTTCCTCTAATTCATCATCACCCTCCTGAGTTCCAGCACGTATCCAGTTTAGAAGGTCAAATCCTTCTTTATCAGGAACACCTTGCAGCCAAGGAGCAGATGGGTTGTCAAAAGTAATAGAAGACTCTAATGGATCCGAGAAAGAACCTCCATTTGGATACTGATACTGGTGAAGAGTAATACTCAAACCCCAATCAAGTAACAGTTCCTCGTTGAGGATGTTTAAAGCTTTCGTAGAGTTGCGGATCGCTTTTGTAGAATCTCCTGTAGCATCTAAAAGAGTACGGTTCGTTAAAATCCAGTACGACTCATCAGCATCCTCAAGATCTGAATCACTAGAATTAACTTGTAACTCGAAATTAGCATCAGGAACACGGAGTGGATCTACAACTCGTATGTTTACCGGAGAGCCATCGCCTGTGTAAGTAAGCTGAGATACTCTACCGTTAGGACTCTCTAATATAGCCGTCTCACTGTCTGAAGAAAGCTCGATAATGTTATCACCATTTCCCTTACCCTCTAAACGAGTCACTATCACACCGTCTCCGTAAGAAGAGTTTTGGATCGTACCACCTGATTCAGGTGAAGGGAGGTGAGGGGTGCCTGAGTAAACACGGATAGAACCTATAGCTCCTTTACGTGAAGCTTTGTAGGGTATGTCTTGGCCGGTACCGGTTCCCGAGTCATATGGCGCGTACATATTATATCCGTATGCAAGAGCCATAAAGTAGTAAGTGCGGTAGTTGACCAGCTTATTGTCACCTTGTGCAAAAACATCTGTAGTCACTCTAAAGCTGTGAGAAATCCCTTCGTTTTCTCCGTTAACCATTAAGTTAGGTACAGCAACAGGGATAATTTCATCCTCCTCATAGTTAAAGATAACATCGATTTCATCGGCAACATCACATTGGTAAATTAATCTTGCCATTTCCACATTGGCAAGATCTGCTGCAGAAACAGTGTTGTCTGAAAGTTGATAGATTTGGTATCCTTGGAATGTGTATGATCGTGTAAGACTATCATACTCTTCTCCATCAATATTTAATTTCGGAATACCGGGATCGAATTGTACATATTCTTCGTGGAAGTTGTTTGAAAGGGAGTTTTCATTAGTAAGGTAAAGAATCAACTCATTCTCTAATTCTTGGATTGCAACATCAGGCGCGTCAGGGCCGCTCACAATTTCAAAACAGTTGTCAAATAAAGCCTGTGCTTTATCATCAGCTTGTCTCATCAAGCTTACACTTTGTAATGGGTCTCCATTCGTTCCTCTAGCCCAAACAACACCCATCGTAATGTTATTATAATCACCTGGTTCTAGGGTAAAAGGTCCAGCAGATTGAATAAACCTTCGGTCAGCTGGAGGGTTGCCTTCACCTACCTCCGACCAATCTTCGATATCAATACCTTGAGTACCCCAGTTATAAGGATCAGTATCTCCAGGGAACATATAGTGAGCTTGGATTTCTGATTGAGTTGTTCCATCACCACCTGGTGACATTGTTTGGCCATTAAGCCAAATACCATTCATGTAGTTGTAGTAATGAAGAGGGGTTGAAGGTTCTCCATTTAAATTACTCCCGCTGTTGTTGTAGTACACAAAGCGGCGCATTCCGAATCGTTCATTATCGATCACCCCATCACCATATCCAATACCAATTCCTGCGTAAGGAATCCCTAATGAATCAACAGCGTCAGAGAAGTTCGTAGTGAGTGGGTTGTCAATTTCATCGGCATCCTGATATGGACCTTCAAAGAAATCGATCCCAACAGCAGGCGGGTTTTCAAGGTAACCAGCAGAACTAGATGAAGTCTCATCGTAAGCGTCACCATTATAAGCGTATCCAAGACCTCTTTGTACATCACAACCCACGTAATCGTCAGTAGCAGTTCCCACATCTGCATCAACCCAAACTCCAAAGTATGTATCCCCTAAAGTCTGTGTGCCTTGGTTAATAAGAACATAATTATGGAATGTCATATTGTTCACCTCGTCATTCGTTGAAAACTGGAATGTTTGAGAGCGAATCTCCATACCTATAGGTTCACCTTGTGATTCAGAGTGAACATTTCCTTTATCGTTAAAGATCCAATAGAAATTACGGTCTCCATAAAGAGGTACGATATCTTCCCTTAAACGTCTTCCACAATCTATCTCAGATATAAAATCATACCAAGGATAATCACCTTGTGAAGGATCATAGAATCCATTCCCATCATAATCCTTGAAAGGAGCAAGATAGAAATCTTGATTAAGAGCTGTATTTCCGTGAGCTGGATAATCGAAGAAATAAGAAGGAATTGCGTATCCATCAGGGAATTCTTCATCAGCAGTTCCAGTTTGTAATGCATCAAAGTACGATCTATGAAGTTGAGCATCAGATCTAGTGGAAACGAAGAAGTTGTCATATTGTTGGCAAGTTGAAGCATCAATTTCTGCAGATCCATCTATCGTTAAAGGCCCTGTCCAGTAGTCATTACCTCTGTTACGAAATGTAAGGGCAGCTAATTTTAATTGTTGATCTGGTGAAATTCCACCCATCCAAAGAGCTCCAGCATATAAAGAACTCACACCCCCACCTTTAGGAACTTCATAAGAAGCTGAAGAAGTTGCACGATCTTGCCAAAGTGATCCGCCGGTTTCAATCAGCGCCCTTACGTTGTTCCACTCAATGTTTCTGAGAGCTGTAGCTGGAGCACACGCAGCTGAACGCAATTGTGGTTGCACAACAGAACCGTTATTGTTAGAGTTGTCTGTAGCTCCTGGGCCACCATTCCCTACATATTTATATGCAAATAATGGTTGTGCTATTAGTACAACAGCGAATATGGAAAGAATACGTTTCATAATTTTCTTACTATGCAACATTAAAAGTCAAATTTCACACCTAAACGTAGAGTACGCGGAACACCTAAGTTAAAAGGGTTGTTTGTATACATCTGGTAGTAGTTTCTAAAAGAATCTGGGTTCGTTTGGCTCTCAATTAAAGGTTGGTATTGAGCCGCTGCTAGATATCCATCGTCATTACTCACACCAGTGAACCTGTAAACAGAATTAATGTTTTGAGAGTTTAATACGTTCCCTATCCACAAATAAACATTCAGGTTAACGGATTTTGCAGCTTCTCCTTCTCCTCCAAAGTTCAACGTAAAGTTCTTGTCAATGTTCATGTCCATATTGAACTGCCATGGAAGGCGAGAACCGTTAATAGAACCTTCAGTTGAGGGGCTTATTTCACCAGTTATAGGAGTTGCAATTGTTGACGCTGTATAAGGTGTACCAGACCCCAAGTTCGCAATTAGATTGAATCCCATTTCAGCGAATAGTTGTCTTTCTTTTCCTCCGAAATTAGCAACAGGACCATCATAGCTTTCACCAGCACCATATCTGTAGTCTACGTTTGCAACAAATCTATGACGTTGGTCATAAGTAAGTGGACTTATAGATCTAAGATTTGGAAGTCCAGCATTAATGAGAGCGAGTGCAGTCTCTGTTGATGATCCAGTACCATCAGCAAATTGCAAAGTATAGTTGGCATTAATTCTAACATTGCCAGTACGACGCATATCATATCCCATCGTGAAACCTTTCACTGTACCGAAGTCAAGATTGCCGAATGCTCTATATGGACGCGGGTAAGCTCCAGTGAAATTCCTCACCTGGATCATATCACGCATTTCCTTATAGTAAGCAGAAATTTTAAGACTAGAAGTCTTTGAAAGTACTTGCTGGAAACCCAATTCGTAATCAATCGTTTTTTCTGGCTTCAAATCTGGATTTGAAATCAGAGAGTTCCTACTTTCAATAAATAAGTAATCAATAGGTGAAAAGCGGTTATTTGAAGTAGGTCGCTGTGTTAGCACATCATAATGAGCAAAGAAAACAGCCTCGTCTGAGATGTTAAATGAGAATGAAATCCGTGGCATAATGTTTACCGCAGGAACGAAATCTTTAAAGGCACTTCCATTTAACTCTGCATCAGGACCCTCAACTAACCAAGGTGCAGGATATGGCTCATTTACCGCGAGAATATCTGGGTCAGTAATTTCAGTTCCTACTGAATTGTACCAAGTGTCTCCATCACGGTAACCAACAATAGCATTAGGGTTATCTAAATCATCAACATACACAATGAAATCGTCTCCGATGTTTGATGGGATAATGACTTCTCCATCAATTTCAAGGTCAATTAATTCACTTGTTACATCACCGAGAGTATAGGCATCTGATATTACATAAGGATCTTTTAGCACTTTTTGGTTAGCGTCAAATCGATCAATACGTACACCTAAATTAAAGATGATATCATCGAAGGTGAACTTATCCATAATATATCCAGATATATATATAGGTTCATAGGCTCCGATAGGCCTTGTATTGAATCCTTCTTCATTTGTGTCATTAAAGAAGTCTTCAATTGTCGGTCTTCCAGAAAGTTTATTACCGTATGGATCATACCCAGAGTAATTTACTAGGTTACTTCCCTGATTAAGTAGGTCGTCTGCTCCAAACATATCTAGTGTGAAGAAGTCAGGATCAATCCCGTCAATATTGATTAGGTCGTTGCCAAATGGATTAAGTTCTAAAGCGCGTCTGAGGTTTCTATCGAATAGAAATTGATTGTCACCAATCAACCTTCCATAAGTAACGTAGTATTCGGTTCCTATGTTAGTGATCGTAGAATCATTAACATTTAACTCCTTGATATGCGAGTTAGTAAGTAAGCGACCAAGTGTCCAAAGTCCTGTTGGTGCTAGAGAGAAAAAAGCATCTTTACGTTGCTCGTACTCAAATCCCATCTGAAGAGCGTGGTCGCCAATGTCAGCAGAACCAGCAGCGCTTACACGGAATTGAGTATTGTTAGATGTGTAGTATGAATCACTTTGAGTACCTAAATAGCTATATAAGCCATAGGTAGATGACGGACTTTGACCATTTAGCAAAGCATTTCCATTTTGAACTTCTAAAAGACTTTCGTAAGGCCCGTCTTCAAATCGGTTATAAGGCTTTTGTTCAAAAAGCGAGAAATATTGATTATTTATAGCAGAAAGTTCCGGATTGAATTGAGAAGCTTCGAATGTTACTAGAGTGTCTTCCCAACCGTTGTGAACGAATCTACCTGTTATTGGATTATAATCGTAAGAATTTCTATTGTACACATTAAACGTCCCTACGTGACCATATTTAAAGAAGTCGTCACGGTGGTTTGCATCCTGTGAATTATAATAGCTTTGGCTGTAATCAACCATTATCTGGTAGAAAACATTACTTCGGTTGCTTGCGTTTTCACCTTGCTCATTAACGAAACGTTGGCTGAACTTAGCATATGCTCTCCAATCGTAGCTAGTAGTGAGAGCATTGTTATCCCAATTCATTAAAGATCCAGAGTAACTAAAGTTGTTACTGCGCCCTCCTGAAGCAGTTCCTCCAAATGTTAATGTAGTTGTTTCATTTGTGTTAATGTCAAATTTAGCTACGATATTCGCACTTGTTGTTCCGACATTCATTCGAGTGTCAACTTTCGTGAAATCATCTCCGGACAAGAAGTCAGCATTATAAAGAGCTCCATTTATTACTCCTGAAGCGCTAACATTCTGTCTTAAAGGATTAGCGATAAGTGAGTCACGAGCTGCATCTGTAATTCTGTAAACTCCGCCGAATGTTGGACGTGGATCCTTTTGATATGTGATGTTACCAGCTAAAAATAGACCTAATAGCGGATCTGTCTTTTCACCGTTCTCATCCTTTCGGAAAAGAATAGGACCAGAAGCAACTCCCTCAGCGAGGTTGTAACCAAATTTATCTAAACCAATAGCGGTTTCCCCTATTGGAACGCCTGATGTGATAACCTCACCGCCACCAAACCAATTGCGGCTTGAAGAACGAAGTGAGATATTTATAACACCACCGGTAGCGTCTCCGATATTCGCAGGGATTCCTCCTGTTACAACTTGCACTTCTTCAATGGCAGATTTTGGAAGAGCAGATGATCCGCGAACTTTAATTCCATCGATGTAAATCCAAGTAGAAGAAGTACGAGCTCCACGGATTGAGATACCACCACCAGTTCCCGCAGTACTAGCCCCAGCAACTGTTGTAGCTATTGAAGTAGCGGAACGACCAGGTAGTTTATCAATATCTTCTCTACTCACAGTACCACCTGAAGCACCACCATCTTTATCGATTAGAGGTACAGCATATTCAACTACCTCAGCTTCTTGTACCATAACTCCTGCAGAGATTTCAGCGTTTACAAAATGTATTTTGTTAGCGTTGATTTTAACTCCTGTGATTTTCTTCGGCTGGTACCCAACGAAACTTAAAAGCACCTCATAGGTACCTGGAGAAATAGGCTTTATGGTGTATTCACCATCGAAATTAGTGTTCGTACCAGCAACCTGGTTTCCGTTGAGAAATAGTACGACACTAGCAAAGGGTAAAGGTTCCCCAGTGTCGAAATCACTGACTTTTCCTTTCAATGTGCCAGAGCCGACTTGAGCAAGACCAGTGCTTGCGAAAAGCAAAATGGCAAAAATAAATGTGGTAAACCGAATCATTCGCAGTTGTATTACAGGCAGTTCAATAGAAGGCGTAAATATAAGGTTTTATTCATGGATGTGAAAAAATGTGAAACGGTAATTTCAACTACTTTTTTTACAGTGTAATTAGACTTAATACAAAGATAAATTTTTGTTTTAAATCAACAGATTTAATTGTATATATAGTCTGTTTTTTAGTTGTGGTTTTAAGGATATATATTAGTGTAGTTTCACCACAAGTTGCAAACAACTCCTTTTTTAAGAGCAGGTGTTTTTAGATGATTTGATATTGTAGCACCCATATCAGCAAATGATGATAAAAACCCCAAGTTTTTTGAAGGCGTTTTTTTAGAGAAGAACAGTGCAGGTACATGTTCTCGCGTATGATCTGTCCCCTTCCAAGTTGGATCACAGCCATGGTCAGCTGTGATAAGTAGCAAGTCATTGTCCCCTGTGAGCTTGAGAATTTCCGGAAGTCGCTTGTCGAACTCTTCTATCGCATTTGCATAACCAGGAACATCCCTTCGATGTCCAAATTTGCTGTCGAAATCCACGAGATTTGCGAAAATTAACCCTTCATCAACAATCTTCATTTGGTCTATGAGCTGGTTAATTATCCCATCGTTGTTAGGTGCTTTGACGCTCTTAGAAATCCCTTTGCCAGCAAAGATGTCGCTGATTTTGCCAATGGATATAACAGGAAGCCCAGCTTCGGAAATGTGATCGAGTAATGTAGGCTCGTGAGGTGGCGTGGTAAGGTCTCGGCGGTTCGATGTACGAAAGAAATCTGATGCAGAATCCCCGAGAAATGGCCTCGCGATGACTCTGCCAATGTTCAAAGGATCAATTGTTTTTCGTACAATTTCACACAGGTCATACAGCTTTTCTATGCCAAACGTTCTTTCATGAGCTGCAATTTGAAAAACAGAATCAGCAGATGTGTAGAATATCGGCTTGCCTGTTTTCATATGCTCCTCCCCGAAATCTTCGAGCACTTTTGTTCCGGAAGCGTGACAATTGGCTAGGCTACCTGGGATGTTTGCCTTTGAAATTATTTCCTCAAGAAGGCTTTTGGGGAAACAGTTGGGCGTGTTAGGAAACATCCCCCAATCGAACAGGACGGGTAAACCACATATTTCCCAATGCCCTGATGGTGTGTCCTTGCCAGATGAGATTTCTTGGGCATAGCCAAATACGCCATCAATTACACTTGGTTTACCTGAATATGGAATGGGTTTCCCTCTGCTTTCTTTTGCTGCTTCAGCAAGGCCTAATCTTGCCAAGTTAGGAATGTGTAACGGTCCTGATTGCAATCGGACACTGCTATTTGCTTTTCCAGCAGCGCACAATTCTGCGATATGACCCAATGTGTCAGCACCTTCATCACCATAGTTAACTGCATCTTTGCTGGAACCTATTCCCAAAGAGTCCAGAACAACAATGATGGCACGTTGTTTCTGATTTGTTCTTATTTCATCCATCACTTTTAAAGTTAAACGCTTAGAATCTGATACGTAAGAGGTGATTCAGATGCTGTTTCCCCAATAACTACCGATTTCGACAATCTTGTCTGAAGCATTTCATAATCTGTATTACTTCTTACATGTGCCATGGCTATTGTATCTCCTTTTGAAATGTGATCTCCAATTTGCACGAATTCTGTAAGGCCCACAGAGTGGTCGATTGCATCAGTTGATTTTATCCGTCCAGCTTTAATAGCGACCATACTAAGGCCTATTTCTCTTACATCCATAGAGGATATTACCCCTGATTTTTCAGCAACAATAGGTTTGGAAATAGAGGTTGTTGCAAGATGTTTGTGAGGTGAAGTGATTAAATCATTGGGACCTCCCAGTGTGCTCACCATCATTTCGAATACTTCGGCTGCAGAACCGTCTGCAAGTGCTTTTTCGGCTTTCTTAAATCCAGATTCAAGATTGGGCGAAATGCCACTTATTTCAAGCATATGAGCTGCAAGGTCTAATGTGATTTTCAACAGTCTTTTATCAGCTTGAGAAGGATTTGTGAGAAACGCTATGCATTCGTGCATTTCTACTGAATTGCCCACCGTTGTGCCTAGCACTTGATTCATATCTGTGATTAAGCACCGAGTTGGGACTCCTGCATTAGAAGCTACAGTTGCTATGCTTTTTGCGACGTCTTGAGCCATTTCATACGTAGCGCAAAAGGCTCCGTTTCCGGTTTTCACATCCATGATTAAAGCATCTAACCCAGAAGCTAATTTTTTAGATAATATTGAAGCGGTAATCATGTCTACAGATTCTATTGTAGCTGTGATATCTCTGATCGAGTAGAACCGTTGATCTGCGGGAGCAAATCGTGCAGTTTGGCCTATGATAGCGCAACCCACAGTTTTAACCGTGTTCCTAAAGAGGTCATAATCCGGCATAGCGTTGTAACCTGGAATACTCTCAAGCTTATCTAAAGTCCCTCCGGTGTGACCTAACCCTCTGCCAGAAATCATGGGGACATATCCCCCGCAAGCGGCAACAATTGGGGCTAGCATTAGACTCACTTTATCGCCAACACCTCCAGTAGAGTGCTTATCTACTACTGGACCATTTAAGTCAAGATCATTCCAAGACAAAACATCTCCAGAGTTCATCATATTCAGTGTTAAACTGACCCTCTCCTCCATGTTTAAACCGTTTAAGTAAACCGCCATAGCAAAGGCGGCGAGCTGAGAATCGGTAAAGCTCATGTCAGTCATGCCTTTAACAATACATTCTATTTCAGAATTTGTAAGCGTTTTTCCGTCGCGTTTCTTGCGAATTAACTCCTGAGGTAAATATTTTAATAATGCCATCAATCAATCTCCATAGGGGGTCCAAATATTTTTCACCTGAGTTGCCTGTCTTATAAACTCGAGTCCTTCACACTCCTGAGTTTTCATCCAATTTCTATCGTTGTTCTCATGGCACCACGTGCGTTTCAAGTTTTCAGCGCTTAGGGTTTCAACCTCTTTAATGACATCCTTATTTGCCCAAGCCCAAACAGACCCCACTTCACCGTGTCCAGCCAAATGAGGAGCCAACTCCTTCACTTCGCCTGCGATGATGTTAATCACTCCGCCCGGTATATCAGAAGTTTCCATGACGGACACCAACTCAAGCACAATGTTTGAGTGGCGCTCTCCAGCGACAAATACCACGCAGTTTCCCATTGCAACAGCAGGAGCAATTAAGGAAATAGCGTTTAACAACGGTTGTTCATCAGGTGCGATCATTCCAATTACCCCTATCGCTTCAGGAAGTGCAAGCGTAACCCCTCTATATGGGGCGTTGTGAGCGGCTCCATCGTATTTGTCCGCCCAAGCAGCATAGCTGAATAGTCGAGATATTGTCTCGTCAAATTCAGATGTTGCTTCCTTTTTAGAGCTGCCACAACTTGTTTGAAGGCGCATCACAAATTCATCTTTTCTATTTGACAGGTTTTCCGCAAAAAAGTAAAGTATTTGGGCTCTTAAGTGACCTGATTTCCCACTCCAACTTTGCGCTTTTTTTGCTGCGCTTACCGCATTTCTAATGTCTTTTCGATTTCCAAATCCAACAAATGCGGAAGTACTTCCATCAGCATTGAGAACCTTGGAGCTGTTTCCTCCATCAGGTCTTGTTTGCTTTCCTCCGATGTAAAACTTGAGTGTTTTGTCTATTTCTTGTTTTGAAGCTAAGCCGTTAGGACGAACAGGTATAATAGAACTGTGGTGTTCTGATTTTACTGGTTTCAGGTATTCAAAAAGACCCTCTTTTCCACCCTCTCTTCCGTAACCGGATTCCTTCACTCCACCAAATCCACAGGAAGCATCAAATTTATTGTGGCAATTAATCCAAACCACCCCTGCAATAAGTCCCGGAGCAACGTGCATAGCACGATTTATATTCTCACTCCAGACACTTGCAGCAAGACCATATCTTGTGTTGTTTGCCAGTTTAATAGCTTCATCCTGAGTTCTAAAGCTACTTACAACAAGCACGGGTCCGAAAATCTCCTCCTGCACTAAAGGGTGAGAAGAGTCAACGTCTGTCACAATACTCGGGGGATAGTAATTGCATGTCGAATCAGGTTTTTCATGTGAAAACAATTCACCGCCACTTTTCAACCCCTCTTTTACTATTTTTGATACCTGATCAAACTGCTCGGAACTTACTAAAGATCCAACATCTATTGATTTATCTAAAGGATTGCCAAACCTTAAATTGGCCATTCTTGCCTTCAGCTTTTTCACAAGAGTTTCTTCAACTCCAGCTTGCACTAAAAGTCTAGATCCAGCACAACAAACCTCCCCTTGATTGTACCATATTGCATCAACGACACCTTCGACAACAGAATCTAAATCAGCATCTTCGAAAACGACAAAAGCGGATTTCCCACCAAGTTCTAGCGTCAGCTTTTTCCCTTGGCCTGCAGTCGATTTACGAATAGCACGACCCACAGCTGTAGAACCTGTGAAAGCAACTTTATTTACATTTGGATGTGCGGCCAAAGCAGCTCCAGTTTCTCCTGCACCATTGATGATGTTTATTACTCCATCAGGAACTCCAGCCTCTTCACAAAGCCCAGCAAAAAACATTGCGGTAAGTGGCGTGTTTTCTGCTGGCTTCAATACAATGGAATTTCCCATTGCTAAGGCGGGTGAAATTTTCCAGGCAAGCATTAAGAAAGGGAAGTTCCAAGGTATTATTTGGGCCACTACACCAACGGGTTCTGAGTTTTTTAATTCTGACTCCTGAAGTTGAGCCCAACCTGCATGGTAGTAAAAATGTCTTACCGCAAGTGGAATATCAGCATCTCGTGACTCACGAATAGGCTTGCCATTGTCTAAGGTCTCTAAAACAGAAATCACCCGTGCATTTTTTTGAATAAGTCTAGCCAATGCATACAGGACTTTCGCCCTAGCGTGACCACCAGATTTATACCACTTTTCTTGAGCTTCGCCTGCGGATTTAACTGCCAGATCTACAAGTTTCTTGTCAGCAATCTCGATGTGAGCTAACGTGCTATTGTCAGCGGGATTCACAACAGTTATTGTCTCAGCATCCTTTTTTGAAATAAATTCCCCTCCCACAAATTGCCCAAACTTATTGTTGTTTTTTGTAAGCCATTGCAAGGCTTCTTTATCGCTTTCTAGGGCTTTACTATACTCTAGTTTTTCGAATGATTTTTCTAATTTCATTATCTGTTGCTCAAGGTTAAGATATTGGATGTCTATAGGCGGCAGAATAATATCCACTTGTAAAATGGTCAAGTTGGCGTTCAATATCTCCTAAAAGACTTGAAGCTCCGAATCTAAATAGATCTGGCTCTAACCATCTACGCCCTAATTCTTCCTGCATTAAAGTCATAAACTGTAAGGCAGTTTTTGTGTCACTAATTCCACCTGCTGGCTTGAACCCAATTTTATAGCCGGTTTTTTCGTGATAATCTCGTATCATTCTAACCATGACTAAACTCACTGGGAGCGTTGCGTTAGTAGGTTCCTTTCCAGTAGATGTTTTAATAAAATCAGCACCAGCCATCATGCAAACCTGCGAGGCCTTGGCGATATTGGTCAGGTTGCCCAATTCACCTGTAGCCAGTATTGTTTTAAGGTGAGCATCCCCACAAGCCTCTCTAAATAACTTAACCTCATCATATAGCGCTTTCCAATTGCCTTCCAAAACATGGCGACGTGAAATAACAATATCAATTTCATCAGCCCCTGCTGCAACAGAGTATTTTATTTCTTCTATTCTAAGTGGAAGTGGGGATAGCCCTGCGGGGAAACCTGTGGAAACAGCCGCCAAATGAACTCCAGAAGATTTTAATTGCTTTGAAGCTTCACTGAGCATCTCATGATAAACACATACTGCCGCTGTTTTTATGTTTAGAGAGTCAATTGAAAGTCTAGATTTTAAAACGCTGTTGATAGGATCTAACGCTTTGCGGCACAGTCTGCGTACTCTCGCATTCGTGTCATCACCTGAGAGTGTTGTAAGGTCAATTAAAGTTAAGACCTTCAAAAGCCAGGCAGCCTGCTTGTCTTTTTTTATACTACGTCTCTTACCGTATTCAGCACATCGCTGTTCCACTGAACTGCGGTTAATTTTAATATCGCAGAATAATTCTAGTTGAAAATCTACGCCAGGATTTCTTTCTAATTTATCAATCTTCATGAGAAAATGATTTTAAGTAAGAACGAAGTATGAATGTAACAGACTGCTCAGCTTGCTTTGCAATAAGCAGGGTTTGTTCATGGGAAAGAGTAACATCACCGATTCCAGCAGCATAATTTGTTAAGATTGACAATGCACAAAGTGGAATTCGAGCATATCGAGCTACGATAACCTCTGGCACAGTTGACATCCCAACGGCATCTGCTCCGAGAATTCCAAGTGCTTTAATCTCAGCGGGCGTCTCAAATTGAGGGCCGCACCACCAAGCATACACACCTTCTGTGATGTTAATGTTATTCTCGTCAGCTGCTGAGCGCATTTTATCGGACAGCTCCGCGTTATATGCATCACACATATCGACGAACCTATCGTTGCCAGTCTCTCCAAAAAGCGGTGAGACTCCTGTCATATTTATGTGATCCGTGATCAGCATTAAATCACCTGGATTTACGTTCTTATTTATCGCTCCAGCAGCATTTGTTAAAACGAGAGATTCGCAGCCGATTTCTTTTAATGTTCTAATAGCTACAGACATTGCATCAGCTTTTCCATGCTCGTAATAATGAGCGCGACCTTGTAGAATAGCTACTTTTGTGCCTTCAATATGTCCTAATATCAATTGGCCGGCATGCCCACCTACTCCAGCTTTTGGAAATCCAGACAACTCTTCAAATGAAATTTTTGAGGTAACTTCAACCTGCTGTGCGAAGGATCCTAATCCGGATCCTAATATTAACCCCACTTCTGGAACAAAGCCAGAAGACTTAAGCTTAATTATGTTAGCACAGAATGAAACATGATTAATCATACAAAGCCCAAGTTAACACACAAATCAATCCCGGTGTCCGACCTTGAGCAAGTTATTAACTTCAATAAGTGATTCCACGGGTAGTTTGCATGAGCCCTCTTCGCAAATAAAAAACAGGGTAGGTGATTTAGGTGCATTCCCAGATGGATATTTCCCTTTCAAAAACTCTGGTTGGCCAGGTAAATCCATGCCGCCTGCCAAGATTATTTGAGGGTAATATTTTACATCTAATTTTTTTCTAGTATTTATAATTTCCTCAGGAACACTTTCAGAAATAGCGATTTCATAAAAAGGCAGTGTGCGCTTCAGTAAAACCTGAGCCCAGTTTGTAGACCTTCTAATGTTGTCGCTGTTTCCCCAAGCTGACAGGAGCATTCTATCTGAGCGTTCTATCCAATTAAATTTTGTATCATATCTACCCAACCGGAAAAGGTTGTCTGCCATCGTGGAATTTGAAGCAGGGATAACGCTGTCGTCATTTTCTTGTTTTTTTGCAAAAAGCTCTTTTTCCTCATTTGAGGTATACCAAAACACACCTGTGTTTGTATCGTAAAATTTATCGAAACTGATGAGCATTAATTCCCTTGCTTCAATTAACCATTTGGGATTAAAAGTAGCTTCATACATATCTATACAAGCTGCAATTGTGAAGGCATAATCCTCTAAAAAAGCATTGATATGCGCCCCGTCTTTTTCGTGATAAACATGAAATAGTGAACCGTCTGTTTTTCGAGCAGTTTTTAAAATAAAATTCAGTGCTTTTGCTGCTCTATGGATGTGCTCTTCATTGCCAAAAGTTCTATAAGCATCACACAATCCACTAACAGTAAGAGCTGTCCAAGAAATTAACACTTTATCATCTAACCCAGGTTTTATCCTCGGGACGTGATCCGCTTCTCCCAAAGCGTTTTTCCCATCTCTGTAGTTTGATAAAACATGATTAATGATATTAAGCCGATCTCGAAACTCTTGAGAACTCAACCCAACAGCATCTGCGAGATTTTCGTCACTTTCCCAACTCATTAAAACACTGTTCTCATGTTCCCAATAAGATTTTCCATGAATGTCATAGGCAATTAATGCAATCTTTAAATCCTCAGGTGTAAGAGCAAGCGCCAACACCTCCTCATCCCAAACATAATACTTGCCTTCAACCCCATCACTGTCAGCGTCTAAGGCACTTCTGAATCCTCCAGAAGGATCATCAAGTTCTTGATTTATAAAGTCTATAATCCCCAGAGCCACGTCTTTATACCTTGGCTCAGCAAAGACCCTAAAGGCATTAGAATATGTGGTTAAAAGCTGCGCGTTGTCATACAGCATTTTTTCAAAATGAGGGATTTTCCAATCTGCATCAGTGCTGTACCGAGCAAACCCACCACCAGCCTGATCATAGATTCCGCCTCTTGCCATATTGTCCAGAGTTAGCTTCACTTGAGCCAGGGCATCCTTGTCGTCCCTAACTGTTCCATAATGTAAAAGGAAATCTAAATTGGTCGGAATTGGAAATTTGGGCGCCCCTTTTGAAAGCCCTTTGTCCCTGTCCCAAGACCTCCTCCAGTTATCTACTTTCACATCTATTTCAGCTCCGAATTTATTTCTCTCACTTTTAGACCAAACAAACCCAGCAGCATCCTTCGCTAAACCTTCAATTGGCGCAATAAGTAAATCAGAAGATGCTACCCCTTCTGAAAGCTGAGCCGCATATTGCTCTAACTTTTGAATGTTATTCTCCTTTAGATTGACAATACTTTGTAGCCTTTCAATAAATGTAGCTTTTGGGAAATAAGTTCCACCGAATACAGGTCTGCCATCAGGAAGAGCCACACAGTTCAATGGCCAACCTCCTCTTCCGGTCATCAACTGCACGGCATTCATATACACTGCATCAACATCAGGCCTTTCTTCTCTGTCGACCTTAATACTCACAAAGTGTTCGTTGATATAATCAGCAGCCTCTTCATTCTCAAAAGTTTCGTGTTCCATAACGTGGCACCAATGGCAAGCACTATAGCCAACACTTATAAATAAAAGCTTCCCCTCTTTCTCAGCTTTTTCAACAGCTTTATCTCCCCACGGCATCCAGTCAACTGGATTATGTGCGTGTTGTTGTAGGTATGGACTTGATGAGTTTATAAGCTCGTTCGTATGTTTAAACAGAGTAGTGTCACTCATGGGAGCCATAGAATTTGAACACGAACTGAAAGCTATAAATGCAGTGAATACAGATACTAAGGATGATAAGCGCATTAAATTTTAAGAAGCTTATTTAACTCGGCGTAGGATGTATCTGGTGCAGTAAATCCCTGATGAACCTGCGTCAGTAGGAGATTGAACGCCGGTATTTGCAAATGCAAGTTCCCAACCTTCATTGCTGAGGTCATTTAATTTAGAGACCACATCTTGATCATTTTCAAAGATGTTCTCCATCTTAATCCCCATCATAGAATAAAGGTTCTTCATTTTCTGTTCATCGAGAGTTCCATCTCCTGCATCTATCAGCATTCTGCTACGCCCTGCACCTCCTGGAACAATAGATTCAATAGTCGTAAATGCCATGTATTCATAGGAAGGCGAAGGGGTGTTGAAAGCAAAAATTGAAACAATCATTGCCATCGAGAGACCTAAAACAAATATTTGATTTTTCATAAAGCCAATTTAGTACTTATTGAGTTAAAAAAGATTTGTGCATCACTACATTTGCGCAAATAATATTAAAGCCATGCCATTAAAATTAACTGATCCTGCAATTTTCTCTCTCATTAAAAGTGAGGCTAATCGACAAATAGAGGGAGCAGAACTGATCGCTTCAGAAAACTTCACCAGCGAAAGCGTAATGGAAGCTCAAGGATCCATCCTTACAAATAAGTATGCTGAGGGATTGCCGAAGAAGCGATATTACGGCGGCTGTGAGTTTGTAGATGGAGTCGAACAACTAGCTATTGATAGAATTTGTGAGTTGTTTGGTGCTGTTTGGGCTAACGTTCAACCACATTCTGGAGCCTCAGCAAATGCTGCAGTTATGCTCGCTTGTCTTTCACCTGGTGATACGATTCTAGGTTTCGACCTTTCCCATGGTGGTCACCTTACGCACGGATCTTCTGTAAACTATAGTGGGAAGCTTTATAACCCTGTTTTTTATGGAGTTGATGAGAAGACAGGTAGAGTAGATATGAATCAGGTAGCAGAGGTGGCAGAACGCGAACAGCCTAAAATGATTATTTGTGGAGCATCTGCTTATGCCCGTGATTGGGATTACGCTAAATTCCGAGGAATTGCCGATAGCATAGGTGCCATCTTACTCGCAGATATTTCACATCCGGCCGGTCTCATTGCTGCGAAATTACTAGTAGATCCTATGCCTCACTGTCACGTTGTGACAACGACCACTCACAAAACCTTGCGTGGACCGCGAGGAGGAGTGATTATGATGGGCCAAGACTTTCCAAATCCATGGGGACGCAAAACAATGAAAGGTATTGTACGCCCTATGTCGTCTATCCTCGATAGCGGAGTTTTCCCTGGAATGCAAGGCGGCCCTCTCGAACATGTCATAGCAGCAAAAGCTGTTGCTTTTGGCGAAGCCCTGAAGCCATCGTATCGTGAGTACTGTGTTCAGGTTGTGAAAAATGCACAAACAATGGCTTCAGCTTTTGTTTCTCGTGGTTATCACCTTATTTCTGGAGGCACAGACAACCACCTTATGCTGATCGACCTTCGCAACAAGGACATCACTGGAAAGGCCGCTGAAATTGCTTTGGGAAAAGCGGATATCACCGTCAATAAAAACATGGTTCCATTTGATACTCGCTCACCTTTTGTCACTTCAGGAATGCGTGTGGGTACTCCTGCCGTAACAACCCGTGGACTTGTGGAGTCGGATATGGAACAACTCGTAGCTTGGATGGACGAGGCGATAGTGAACCATGAAGATGATGCGGTTCTTGCAAAAATCGGAATGGAGGTGAGGGCTAAGATGTCAACTTTCCCACTAGTAAGTTAAGAAAGTAAGTTAAGAAAGTAAGTTAAGAAAGTAAGTTAAGAAAGTAAGTTAAGAAAGTAAGTTAAGAAAGTGAGCTATAATTGAGGTTTAATTCTCCTTGCTTGAAGATTCTCATTTCCGACATCGTCTAATGGATTGAATTTCCCATCAGGTAAACCTAAGAGGGTTATTCTAGTCACCTTTCCTTTTGAGAAGAGCATTTGGATTTGGGAGCAAGTCGCTCTATTTAAACTGAGGTTATCCAAATCATCTGTTGCGTAGTAAAGTGCTCTTCCGTTGCCGATGATGTCAACACTTGACAGTTTCCCCTTCGAAAAATGGGCGAACAAATCTCGGCCTGATATTACGTGGTCTAGAGAGTCATTTGCCGGGCTTAAGACATTTGCATTCCCCATCAATTGCATGTTGTTTGGCCTATTTTCCTTTAGGTTCATTTTCACCGTGTCTCCTGTCATTTCGTCTTCTTCAGACCAAACAACAGGTTTTCCCAACAGCCACATTTCATCAACACTCCTATCCCAAGAAAGCGAATCCCCGCTTCCAGAGAATGCACCCTGTTTAAACACAACCTCACCCGATGCATATAACATTTCTTCTCGTCGTTCAAGTCTGAGAGTGTTCATTTTCAGAGTGTCAGATCCTTCAATATTCACGATTTGGACTAAATTATCAGAAAACCCTGTAACTAAATCAGACTTTTCATCGCGGGAAGCGAAGGAGCCCTTCACGTTCATAGATCTACTACTGTCACTTATCATGACGTTGCCCCAAGCCATACCCTCGTTCTTATCTCTATTGACCACAATGCTATCTCCAGCTAACAGACCTTGGTCATCCATCATTGATGCCCCGCCAGAAAACCAACCTTTGCCAGTATTGCCGTTAAATTCTCCCTTTTCACAATTAATAATAGCGCCATTAATTTCAAGATAAGATGATTTGTAAAGCCGCAACGTTTTGCTATTTCTATCGATAGAAAGTGAGTCAGACTGAATAACATCTTCGAGTTCTAAAATTTCAACGTTGTCTCCAGCATATAATCTATTTGTTGTAGAGCTGTAAACTCCGAGATTACTAGATAAATGCCTATCTCCCTCTATGATTGTGGCCCTTTCGTAGTATGAAACAAGTTTTGTGTCCAGGTTGTAGGTTAGAGATGGGCAGGAAATATTCAACTCTTCATGATTAAATGTTACGCCACCATTGATGTACACAGAACCTGTATCGGGATCGAGAACACCATAATCAGCTCTAAGTTTTGTGGATGGATCTTGTGATATGACCACGTGTCCAAAGACCTCAAATCGTCCATCGTCAAACCGATACGCACTATCGCAAGTGAGAATTGCATCATCGAAAGCGAGTTTAACATCACCGATAAGTCTAGAAGCGTCGGAAATTTTAGGGTTGCGTTCTATCACCGATGCCCCTAAAATATTTATTCTAGTCTTTTCGGATTTGGCTGTGGAGGTAGAATCTGTTTGGGCTGCAGGAGAAGTAGAAGATAAAATAATCAGCAAAACGAATACGCACGCCTTAAAAAGGAGTTTGTGAGCATAGGCTTTGTATAGCTTTATTTTCATCCAACGACTCCGGCCGCTACTGTTAAATGTGTGCTGGGATCCACTAAGATAAACGCACCAGTCGTACGATTCTTGCGATAGCTGTCAGTTAAAACTGGTGAAGCTGTTTTAATTTTAATTCTCGCGATATCATTTGTAGAAACCATCGTATTTTCCTCATTTCTATGAAGGGTGTTAATGTCAATACAGTAAAGGATTTCCGTGACTTTTGCCGGCACTTCATTGGTGAGGTGTCTAAGAATAAATCGTGAAGAAGTGTTGAGAGGCTTTTCTCCCAGCCAACAAATTTTTGCGTCTAAAAGCGTGACTACATCAGGCTGATTGTTCATCCTCACAAGCATATCGCCCCGTGAAATATCTATGTCATCTTCAATAGTCATTGTGACGCTAAGAGGAGGGAAGGCTTTTTCAAGCTTTTCGTCCCCCAGGGTAATTTCTTTAATGGTTGACTCTTTTCCACTAGGTAAAGCTAGGATTTTGTCTCCAGGTTTGAATACTCCTGAAGCGATTCGCCCCGCATATCCACGGAAATCTCGATGCTCATCGGTTTGAGGCCTGACAACATATTGAATTGGAAAGCGGCAGTCTTGAAGGTTTCTGTCTGAGCCAACATGAACATTTTCTAGATGGTGAAGAAGTGTCGAGCCCCCATACCAACTCATGTTTTTTGACTTGTCGACTACGTTGTCACCTAAAAGAGCGCTTATAGGAATGAATGTAATGTCTGTGATATCAAGGCGTGAACTAAAGCTCTTGTATTCCTGGACTATTTCTCTGTATCTCGCCTCATCAAAATCTACGAGGTCCATTTTATTGACACAAACCACCAAATGTCTTAGACCTAGTAATGAAGCAATAAAGCTATGTCTGTTCGTTTGCTCTAGGAGCCCATGGCGGGCATCTATTAATATTATCGCAAGGTCAGCGGTTGACGCTCCTGTCACCATATTTCTTGTATACTGAATATGTCCAGGAGTGTCCGCGATAATGAACTTTCTACGTGGTGTAGCAAAATATCTATAGGCTACATCAATTGTAATCCCTTGCTCACGCTCAGCTCTGAGTCCGTCAGTGAGAAGACTTAGGTCAGGTCCATTAATTCCTTTTTGGGTTGAAGCCTCTTTAATTGCTTCGAGTTGGTCTTCAAAAATACTTTTAGAATCGTAAAGTAGACGACCAATAAGAGTACTCTTGCCATCATCCACACTCCCCGCTGTTGTAAAGCGGAGAAGTCCGTTAGTTGTTGTTTCGCTCATCGTTCTTGTTCTCTAAAAGTATCCGTCTTTTTTTCTATCCTCCATAGCACTCGAACTCCTCTTGTCATCCATTCTTCCCCCTCTCTCTGTAATTCGTGTTGCCGCAACCTCTTCTATTATTTTCTCTAAAGTGTCCGCCTCACTTTCAAATGCGCCAGTGATCGTCAAATCACCAAGAGTTCTGAACCGAATGCGTATCATTTCTGGCTTTTCACCTTCTCTGAGATTGAGGAATTCAGACATGGCAAGAATTTGGCCTTCACGTCTGATGCATTCTCTTTCGTGTGAGAAGTAAAGACTCGGAAGTTCTATTTTCTCTTTCAGGATGTAATTCCAAACATCAAGTTCTGTCCAGTTATTCAATGGGAAAACTCTAAAATGCTCACCCGGAGCATGCATTCCATTAAATAAATTCCAAAGCTCTGGTCTTTGGTTTTTAGGATCCCACTGGCTGAAATCATCTCTGTGAGAGAAAAACCGTTCTTTCGCACGAGATTTCTCCTCGTCTCTGCGAGCTCCACCTACGCAGGCGTCGAACCTGTTTTCTTCGATGGTGTCGATCAGTGTTGTTGTTTGAAGCTTATTCCTAGAAGCGTTATTCCCTGTCTCTTCTTGAACCTTCCCCTGATTAATCGTATCCTGAACACTACCTACGATAAGGTTAACTCCCATATCCTGTATAAGATTGTCTCTAAAAGCTATTGTTTCAAGGAAGTTGTGACCTGTGTCGATGTGAACCAGTGGCATAGGTATCCTTGCCGGAGCAAAGGCTTTCTTAGCTATGTGTGTTACTACAATGCTGTCTTTTCCGCCACTAAAAAGAATCGCAGGCCTGTCAAACTGAGCCGCGACTTCTCTTATTACAAAAATAGATTCTGCCTCGAGTTCAGTAAGGTGGTCGAGATTGTATAATTCAGTCATTAATGTTTTTTCTTTCTGCCAAGCTTGCTGTAATTAAACCACACTCTTTCGTGAAAATAATAAAGCGCCATTTTAAGAACAACTTCTACCGCCATCAATCCTGTAGCCTTAGTAATATCACCAAAGAATAGATAGGCTAAGGCAAACGTTGTTAAGGATGCGATAATTCTCCAAGTTATGGTTTTAGCAATGTGCCTTAATTTAGAAATCTGATTGTCCATTAAAATTAAATAATTATTGAGTAAATTTGGGATGGGCGGCCAATTCTTCTTCAACTGATTCCCAGTTCGTGAAATGGAACCCTCTATCGTCAAGATAAACAGTCGCTGCAAACTTGCTGTTACTTACCGCATCGAACAACCCAGACATTTCATACTTTTCGAGCCATTCCTCAATAACCAATGCAGGTCTAGAACTCATTATTTTAAGAACATAGCCTTTGTCCTTGAATCTTTGAAGGACTTCTATTGCTCCTTCCATAGGTGGGTCATATGCATTCTCTAATCCCTGAAAACCTTTGCTATATCTGTGTATAACTCCGTCAAAATCAACGGCTAAAGTTTTTCTTTTATCTAAAGTTTTTAGCTCTTTAGAAGGTACTGGTGATGTGTTAAGAATTTTAGAAATACTATCCTCTAAGCACAAGTCGGTGGTATCAATATCTATGAAATTAGAGATCGGTATTTCAAAATCTTCTACGTGTCTATCTTCTCTACCTCGAATTTCTTCAGTGTGAACAAAAATTTCACAGACTTTCGTTGTTGCTTTTAGTCCTTCCCTCAGTTCGCGATATGGTGAAACAAGTGAAACGACTACGATCTCCCCTTGCGTGTGAAGATAATGAGCAATGTTTTGAGCTTTTCGAATATTTGCTTCACGTCCAACACGAGAGTAATCATTATTTGTGGTGAGACTTCTAAGGTCATCACCATCAATGTGATATGGTTTGTACCCTCCTCTTTTAAGTTGCGCGATTAAAGCCTTTGCTAAAGTTGTTTTACCATGACCGGGCTGACCAGTAAACCAATAAATCATCTGCAATAAATTTGTTGTAAATTTTAAGAACCTTAGCTAAAGTATAAAGAATAAATGATATTAGGTATCGTTTCTTAAATCGCTTTTCAAAATTAACGTCTGCTCTCTATCAGGACCTACACTTAAGATTGAGATAGGTACACCAGTTTCATCTTCTATCATCTTAATGTAAGCGTTAAGCGAAGCTGGAATATCTGCTACATCACGCAATCTAGTCAGATCTCCAGGCCAACACTCAATTGTCTTGTAGATGGGCTGTACTTCATCTGGCCTAATGTCATATGGGAGATAGTCGATTTTTTCGCCCTTATGCATGTAGTGAGTACATACCTCAATCTCATCAAACTCTCCAAGAACGTCTGCCTTCATCATGCATAACTGTGTCACGCCATTGACCATAACAGCATACTTCAGCTGAGGTAGATCTAGCCATCCACACCGTCGAGGTCTGCCAGTAGTTGCTCCGAATTCAAACCCTGCAGCTCTTAGTTTTTCACCTGTTTCTTCAAGAAGTTCAGTAGGAAATGGACCTGAACCAACCCTCGTGCAATACGCCTTGAAAATTCCGAATACTTCTCCTATTTTATTAGGAGGTATTCCCAGTCCGGTACAAGCTCCTGCTGTAATTGTGTTTGATGAAGTTACAAATGGATAGGTTCCGAAATCTATATCAAGCATCGTTCCTTGAGCACCTTCTGCAAGAATCCCTCGCCCTTCTTTAAGCTCCTTATTAAGGATGTGTTCGCTATCTATAAACTTAAATTTCTTAAGATATTCAATTGCTTCTAGCCAATCAGATTCCGCTTTCGATAAGTCGTATTTGTAATCTTTAAATTGCACGAGCATATGAACGTGTTTATCCCGCAATAAGGCATACCGTTCTAAGAAATGTGCACTTTCAATATCTCCAATTCTCAACCCGTTGCGCCCCGTTTTATCCATGTAAGCAGGACCAATTCCCTTTAATGTGGAGCCGATCTTTAACTTGCCTTTGGCCATTTCAGATGCAGCATCTAAAAGTCCGTGAGTAGGCATAATTAAATGAGCTTTGCGAGAAATTACGAGAGAATCGAATGGACTCACTCCGCTCTCAAGCAATCCTTCGATTTCCTTTTTAAAAATAACAGGATCTACCACGACACCATTTCCGACTACGTTTAATATATCATCACGAAAAATCCCACTAGGAATCGTATGCAGAACGTGCTTTTTACCGTCAAAAATTATGGTGTGTCCTGCATTAGGTCCTCCTTGAAATCGAGCAATCACTCCGTATTTTGGTGTCAGAACATCTACTATCTTACCTTTTCCTTCATCGCCCCACTGGAGGCCTAAGAGTACATCCGCTTTCATGCTTCAGTTTTTGTTTTTCGCTTGCGCGCATAAATATTCAAAGAGTGATGGAGCACTTCAATTCCGAAGTGCTCTTCTAAAGTCGCTTTAATTTGTTGAATTCTCGGGTCGCAAAACTCAATAACCTCGCCTGTATCTGCAATAATCACGTGGTCGTGTTGTCTTACTCTGTGACACTTCTCATACTGTGCAATTTTCTCTCCAAACTGATGCTTTCGCACCAAGTTGCAATCAAGAAGAAGCTCCATCGTGTTGTAAAGGGTGGCTCTAGAAACACGACACTCCCCATTTTGCATTTTATCGTATAGAGTTTCAACAGCGAAATGACCTTGTAAAGTATAAATTTCTTCAAGTATGGCAAAGCGCTCAGGCGTTTTTCGGTGCCCATTTTGTTCGAGGTACACCTCGAAAATATCTTTTGCTTGTATAAATATTTCGTCGCTTGACATCAGCTTATAGCAAGTCGCAAATGTAGTCTATACCTCTTCGTCTACCCTCTCAACTGAGTGAACTCCTGAAACATTTTTCAACTTTGTTATTAAATCTTTCAAATGTGAAGTATTTGTTACCAGAGCTTTAATCGAACCCTCAAAAATACCATCTCTTGATTCCATACTAATCGATTTCATATTTACTTTCATATTGTCTGAAATGACTGTAGTAAGCTGATTTACAAGTCCCACATTGTCAATCCCCGTAAACGCAATTTTCACCTCAAACTGAGTTGCCGCCATACTGGACCATCTTGCTTTCATCATCCGATATGCATACCTCGAGAGCATATTAGTTGCATTGGGGCAGTTCTTCCTATGCACCTTAATTCCACCACTGACAGTTATAAATCCAAATACATTATCTCCAGCAATAGGATTACAGCAATTTGCTAGCGTGTAGTCGAGCTTCTGCAAGCTTTCCCCGATGAGCAATGTGTCCTCTTTCGCATTTGGGACGAATTTTTCGCTTACAACTGTCTTCTTAGATGTATTTGGTTCAGGCCCTTTCGCCCAAACAAATTTCCCCTGTAGTATTTTAAAACCCTTCAATTTATCCAATTCCAACATCCCTATAGATATTCTAAAGTACATCTCCTGTGCAGAATCAAATTTGTGCTTCCTGAATAGTGATTCTACGTTGCCTTCGTTGAGAAGAAGCCCATTTTTTTTCGCCCATTTGCTGAAGATTTCTCTTCCATTTAAAGCTTGTGAACGTTCAACTTCTTTGAGACTGTGTCGTATTTTTTGCTTCGCGTTTGTGGTGACAACATATCCAAGCCAATCTTCTTTTGGAGTTTGCTTGCGAGAAGTAATGATCTCGATTTGGTCTCCACTCTTGAGCTCATAACTCAGTGGAACAAGTTTGTGATTCACCTTACCTCCGATACACTCCGAACCCACTCTAGAGTGTATGAGAAACGCAAAATCAAGTGTAGTAGCACCTTTCGGGAGGGTTTTCATATCGCCGTTGGGGGTAAACACGTAGATGTCTTTCGTCTTCAAGTCCATTTTGAAGTCATCTATGAATGCCAGCGCGTCGCCGTCCCCGCTTTCTAAAATTTCTCTTATTTGGCCTAACCAATTGTCAATCTGCGAACCACCAGCCTTCTCACCCTTCCCCTCCTTATATTTCCAATGGGCCGCGAAGCCCTTTTCCGCAACTTCATCCATTCTTTCACTGCGAATCTGTATTTCCACCCACTTTCCAGTCGGCGACATGACTGTTGTATGAAGCGATTCGTATCCATTGCCCTTGGGTAAACTTATCCAATCTCTCAATCTGTCTGGGTTAGGTTGGTAAAAATCCGTTACAATGGAGTAGGCCCTCCAGATTTCCATTTTTTCCTTAGCCCTCTCAGTATTTATAACTATTCTTACAGCAAACACATCATAAACCTCTTCGAAGGATACTTTTTGCTTCTCCATTTTAGACCAAATACTAAAAATCGACTTTGGTCTGCCTTTTATCTCATATTTAATTCCCGCCTCATCGAGTTCCCTTTTAATGGGAGCGCAAAAGCTTCGAATAAATCTCGCCCTTACCGCCTTGGTTTTTCTAAGTCGGGATTGTATTAAATCGTATTCTTCAGCCTCTTTATACTTTAGCGAAAGATCCTCAAGCTCACTTTTTATTGCGTGCAATCCCAATCTATGAGCAAGCGGAGCATACATGTAGAGCGTCTCACTAGCTATCTTTTGCTGCTTATCTGGGCTCATGTGCGCAAGAGTTCTCATATTGTCCAGCCTATCTGCAAGCTTGATTAAGATGACTCTCACATCGCTGCTCAAAGTCAGCAACATTTTCCTAAAATTCTCAGCCTGTGCACTAGTTCCAGGTTCGAAAACGTCACTCATCTTAGTCAGCCCATCGACGATATCTCTCTCCTTTTCGCCAAACAGATCCTCTACCTTCTCCAAAGTTAAATTTGTATCCTCCACCGTATCGTGTAGAAGTGCACAGACGATAGATGTAGTATCTAACCCCAATTCTCCCGCCACCACTTTCGCTACGCTAATTGGATGGTATATATAAGGCTCTCCACTTTTCCGTCTCTGCTCTGAATGAAGATCAAGTGCGAGATCGAAGGCCTTGCGAATCTTCTTCCTATCCTCTTTACTCTTGCTATTGTTCGCAGCACGCAACAACCCTCTATACCTTCTCAGGATCTCTTTGCTCTCTTCTTCAGGGTTAATTTCCATTGTGCTTTTTCCTTAACCCAAATCTACTGAATCCTTCCTTCGTTTATCAGCCTTTCTTGAGGTAATTTCGCACTATGATTGAAGCAAACAACCCATCCCTTATATCTTGGCTAGAAATTCCTGCAAATTCCGATTTCCCAATCCAAAATTTACCATTCGGAATTTTCTCTACATCTTCACTTTCTGCTAGGGTAGGAGTTGCGATAGGAGATCATGTTCTCAATCTATCAGCACTCTTTTCTGCTGGATTTCTCAACACTTCAAATGAACTTCCTTTCACGGAGTCTGATTTCTCGGCTTCAACTCTAAACCCCATAATTAATCATGGGAAAGCAGCAACTCGATTGCTCCGTTCTCGAATCAGTACGCTTCTAAGTGCTGACTCATCAGAGTTGCGAGTCGCCACGGATTCTCATTCAGCGTGTATCATAGACCTCTCCTCAGTAACAATGCATCTGCCCGTAAATGTGGGTGACTACACAGATTGCTACTCTTCAGAGGATCACGCACGTAACGTTGGGAAGATGTTCCGCGACCCAGAAAATGCACTTCTACCCAATTGGAAGCACATGCCGGTTGCTTATCATGGACGTGCCTCTTCAATTGTCGTTAGTGAAACTCCCATTACGCGCCCTCACGGTCAGCTCAAGCCTTCAGAGGGTGAGCCCCCAATTTATGGGCCATCCCGCCTCCTAGATTTCGAACTCGAGATGGCGTTCATTACCCACCCTGGAAAATCTCTTGGCCTGCCGATTACAACGGAAGAGGCTGACGACTATATCTTCGGCCTCGTCCTTTTCAATGACTGGTCAGCCCGCGATATCCAAAAGTGGGAGTATATCCCACTCGGCCCCTTCCTAGGTAAAAATTTCGCATCTAGCATTTCACCATGGATAGTCACCCTTGACGCCCTCGAACCATATCGCGTCTCTGGCCCGATTCAAGATCCTAAAGTTCTTCCCTACCTAGAGTATTCAGGAAATTCTCATTATGACATCGATCTTGAAGTGGAAATTGCCACTCCGAATGGTGATTCGAAAATAGTGTGCCGATCTAATTTCAAACACATGTATTGGAATATGCGCCAACAACTAGCTCATCATACGGTCAACGGATGTAATATTCGCGGTGGAGATATGATTGCATCAGGCACTATTTCAGGCCCTGACGAAGGGTCTTTCGGTTCTATGCTTGAAATTTCTTGGAAAGGGACCAAGCCGCTTTCTATGCCTGACGGCACCGAGCGACGGTTCATCAACGATGGCGATACAGTAACGATGCGCGGGTCTAAAGAATCCACCACAGGAATCTCAATCGGTTTCGGTGAAGTCTCGGGAACATTACTGCCAGCGAACTAACACGCACCTTTTTAACCTCTGTTGCGTAAAGTCGCCACAACCCTCTCAGTAGTATATCCGTCCCACAACTTAGGCGCCTCACAAGTTTTGGGGTTTTCTACAGCATGTAAGATCGCCGGTAAATCACATCCTACCAAGTGGTTGGTGCCTTTTTCTATTGTAACAGGTCTTTCAGTGTTTTCTCGTATTGTTATG
This sequence comes from Bacteroidota bacterium, assembly GCA_027619225.1. Classification (GTDB taxonomy): domain Bacteria; phylum Bacteroidota; class Bacteroidia; order Flavobacteriales_D; family Sanyastnellaceae; genus UBA974. The sequence goes on along the minus strand of JAQCFW010000003.1, from coordinate 102,415 downwards.
CACGGTATATTACAAAAAGTAGTTTCTTCCTGAATACCTCCTGAATCGGTGATCACGAACTCTGAGTTATTAATGAGTTTTTGGAAATCAAAGTACCCCAAAGGTTCAGTAATCACGACTCCATCTATTTTTGTTAATTCCCCCCAAAGCCCAATCGACTCAATTTTTAAGCGCGACCTTGGATGAATAGGGAAAACAACAATACATTTTTTCACAAGCTCCTCAAGCATGCTTAAAATAAATTTCACACCCTCCATATTATCTACATTTGAGGGCCTATGCATGGTACAAAGGCAGTACTTTTTATCGCTAATTTCTAAATCCGATAAAATGCTACTTGATTCTATCTCCGAGCCATGTTTAACTAGGGTGTCAATCATGGTGTTGCCCACAAAAACTTTGGAATCCTCGGTAGAGGAAATCAATCCTTCCTCGCACAGATTATTCATTCCAGATTCTTCTGTTACGAAGTGAAAATCGGAGATTTGGTCTATAAGAATCCTATTTACTTCTTCAGGCATCGTTCTATCCCTACTGCGAAGTCCAGATTCTAGATGTGCGATGGAAACACCACATCTGTGGGCAGCTAAAGCACCGGCTAAAGAAGAATTCACATCACCTGGAACGAGTACGATATCGGGTTTAATGTCTGCAATTAGCTGACCTAAATCGACAATCATATTCCCGAAATGGCTTGCAGCAGTTTCACCTCTCAGAGAAAGAAAATGATCTGGGCGCAGTTTAAATTGATCGAAAAACACACCAGACATTTTCCTGTCGTAATGTTGGCCAGTGTGGACGATTTCAACGTTGAAATCGTCCAGGTTTTCTGCCACTTCTTTAAAACGAGTAACTTTTATAAAATTAGGGCGTGTTCCGATTACAATTAACAGCTTCATGTACCTGTTATGTCAGATCTGATATAAGTTGACTAACGGTAATTCCATCTGCTTCAGCCTTGTAATTGGTAACTATTCTATGTCTTAATATGGGCAGCGCGACAGCTTTTACATCTTCAATATCTGGACTGTATTTCCCTTCTAACGCAGCATGAACTTTAGCTCCGACAATTAGAAATTGCGAGGCACGTGGTCCAGCTCCCCAACTCAGATATTTGTTTACGTCTGGTGTCGCTTTATCTCTTCCAGGACGTGTTTTACATGCAAGATTGACAGCGTAGTTTAAAACGTTATCTGCAACGGGCATGCTGCGAATGAGTTTTTGATAGCTTAAGATCTCTTCTCCAGACATGATAGGTGAAATCGTTTCACTTATGTTTCCTGTGGTTTGTTTTACTACGTTGAGCTCTTCTTCAAAGGTTGGGTAATCGACCCAGGTATTGAACATAAATCTATCCAATTGAGCTTCAGGCAGGGGGTAGGTTCCCTCTTGTTCGATGGGGTTCTGAGTAGCCAAAACGAAAAAAGGAGAAGGCAATGCATAGCCCTTTCCATTTACTGTAACAGATTTTTCCTGCATAGCTTCAAGTAATGCAGCTTGCGTTTTAGGCGGTGTTCGGTTAATCTCATCAGCTAAAACGATGTTCGCGAACAATGGCCCCTTAATGAACTCAAACTTCCTTTCGTCATTCAGGATTTCAGAACCTGTGATGTCTGATGGCATCAGGTCTGGAGTGAATTGTATTCGGTTAAAAGACAGTCCCAAAGCTTGTGCTACTGTATTTACAAGAAGAGTTTTTGCAAGCCCGGGAACTCCTACAAGTAGGCAATGTCCACCAGCGAGGACTGCCATTGTTACCTCGCGAACTACTTGATTTTGGCCTATAATAACCTTTGAAACCTCATCGATGAGTTTCGTGTGCTTTTCCCTAAGATTAATTAGAGCTTCTTTATCGTTCATGTTATTTAATTCAGACATCATCAACTTACTTTACCCAATCCATATTATAGAGGCAATCTTCGAATGAGGGTGTGATTCGAATGTAAGTATCGGAAATATGTTGTTCTATCCATTCATTCATCTCCTTAGATCGCATGTTGTTTTCTACTTGAGATTGAAAAAGTGCGTAGTCATCTTTGGGGTTTGCTCTGTGGGCCACCCTTCTTCCGTCTAGTTTGAGGATGGTCCAGTACCCATTGTCATCTTCATCAAGTAATTGTACTGGAATGCTCACCCCCCCTTCTACTAAAGGTTCTAAAAGGAAGTAAATATTCGGGTCTAACTCATCTACGCCAAACATAACACCACCATCTCTGGTGTTTACTACTTGGCCTTTTGAATTTTTAGATTTAGTTCTTGTCGAGTTAAATAAAACAGCCGAGTCGAAGGAGATGCCTCCAGATTCAAGTGCTGCGTGAAGCGAGTCTATTTTAGACTTCATATTTTCTAAGGCCAAGAGTTCCACCTTAGCTTTCATAAGCACGTGACATGCGCTAAACTTATCGCCTCTTTTATCTGTAACTCTCAAGAAATGATATCCAAAATCGGTTTCGAAAACAGTAGAATACCCATTGAGAGGAGTGTCGAATACAGCAGCCTCAAATTCCGCAACGAATGCTCCACGGCTAATGTTCTCATAACAACCTCCTTTGTATTTAGATCCCGGATCTTCAGAATATCTTGTCGCAGCTAATGTCATCGAGAGCTTTCCAGAAGCAACTAAGTTTCTTATTGAGTCCAGTGTTGTTCTGACCGCTTGTTTTTGTACTTCAGAAATTTCAGGTTGAAGTACGATTTCGCTGTAACTGATTTCTTCAGGAATAAGAGGCAGTGAATCTACTGGGGTATTTTCAAAATACTCAATAACTTCTGCTGGGGTGGCGCGTACTTCTTGGGAGATGGACTGCTGCATGCTTTGGGCTAAGAGCTGCTCCTTAATCGGCTCAGTAAAATCAGCCTTCCACTCAGAAACAGTTTTCCCATATTCAGCCTCAAATGCCTCTACTGAGCCAAGCATCTGAACGTAATAGGCCAATCGACGGTCTATTTCATCCATGATTTGACCATCTGTTACCTCTAAGCTGTCAATTTTTGCATTGTGGAGTAAAAGCTTTTCGAATAGAAGTTCTTCAATGAACTTGCAACGATCGTTCTCGTCGGACTCCTTTCCCTGAAGCCTCTCTTGTAGGGCTCGATCTTCAATTGAGCTATTCAGGACAATTTCGTCACCCACAACAGCAATAATCCCATCTATTAATTGAAACTTTTCAATGAAGGTTGTCGAATTTCCAGGTTGAGCAAAAGTCACAACGGACGATGTCAGAAAAAAAGCAAATAAAAGTGTTATTCGTGGCATGACTGCTAAGGTAAACTGCTAAGATTAATTAAGGATACTATCTCGAATAATTTCTCCATTTGCCCAAGCATCACTTACCAGGTCATCCCTTAAATTCTCTAAAATACTACGCCTTCTTTCCTGAATAATTAAATCGACGATTCTTTTTCGTGCAATAGAAATAGGGGAGGGGAGGTCCTTTAATCGATGCTCTAGAATGCGCAATAAATACCTGGACTCGCCATCGGTGAATTCAATTAACCTCCTGTCTCGCAATTGGTCTTCGATGCGGTAAACCTGCATGGGAACGGTTTCTAATAAATCACTTAAAAACCACCAATAATCAACATCTAAAGCGAAGTGAGCTCCATGCTCGATAGACCATTGTTCTAATTTAGGCACGCTACTTGAGTCAGCTTTTGTAAGCCAAACCCGAGCAGAGTCTAACAGTTCTTCTTCCGTATTTATTTCAAAAAACACAGCTCTTAAAACATGTTCCTTAAGTTGAAAAAGCTCGGGGTACTCAGAGTGAAACTTCTCGATTTCTTCATCTTGAACCTGAGTATCTACTCTTGATGCGATAAATTCCCTTTCGAATTGAGTTACGAGTAATGCATTTCTATATGACCTGATTGAAGCTTCAAATTCTGAGGAAAATTCGTCGATATTCTTCTCCGCTTGAGCGAGCAGCACATTCTCTCTAACCCAACCCTCAACAATACGTTCGCTTAGCAGTGTGCTGTCTTCAAACGACAATTCATTTGGGATTCTTGAGCAAAGGCTATCTAATAATAGGTTTTTACCGAAAGCAGAAACCACCACTTTATCCTCAATTGTTTGATCACTAAAAAAAGCACATGCGTTAAGAGAGACTAGTGCAATGAATAGAATAAAGCCCTCTCTTTTCAGCATTTTAATCGATTAACTCGTATAAAACATCCTTCTTAATAGAAACGGGATATTTCAATCTTAAGCCATCGATCCACTCATTCTCTAAGAAATCTTGATAACTTGCTATTACTTGACCACGAGCTTCATCAAGTGTTTTATGCGTTGGTGCATTCATGTCTACAACCTCAATTAATATTACCCCGTTGTCACCACTGTTTAAAGTCATAAATCTTGGAGATTTAGAATCCAGACTTAATGTTTTATTTGAAATCGCCGTAAATACAGAGTCAGCCCAGTTGTTGTCGCCCATAGAAAATAGCCCTTCTTCCATTTTAAGCGCCAAAGGCCTTTCCACTATAAGTTCACGCCTTACAGCCACCAGATCATGTCCTTTCTTCACAGCTTTCTTCACCACTTTCGACACCCCCTCATCTTCACAGGTGTAAATGCCTAATTCTAAGCGTTCTTGCCACATAAATAGGTCGTTATTTAATTCATGGTATCGTTCCAATCCAGATGTATCTCTCACAGCTTTAGACCAAACCAATTCATCGGTTAATTCAAACAAAAGAATACCATCGTGATACTCCTCGATTAACATTCTGAATTCGTTGTGTTTATCTTCTAATCGGGCATCTTCAAAAGCAAGTAATTCCTCCTCTATCATAGAATCGATCATTCCTTCTAGTATGGCCTTAGGAGTGCGAATAAGTCCTCGTGGCTTTTGTGCGTTTGCGTATGCAAGAAAGTCAGCTACTGTAGTTACGTTTTCTTGAATTGAAAATAAAACTCGACTAAGTTCAGATTTTTTAACGTTTTCGATAGGATGACCTTTATAGAATACGCTGTCAATTCCTGTTGCGATTGATGCCAAATATGAGACACGCTTTTTGTCTAATTTGAAGTCGTATTCTTTTTTGAGTTTATTTAAGAATGATGAACGAGTAACATCAGCTCTTGAATCTCGACTCACTTTTTTTCTGAGTTGGCGCTCATCATTGTCAAATGTCTCAAGTGGTTTAAATCCCACTCTCTTCACGATGTGCCAACCATAAGTTGTTAAAAAAGGCTCACTGACATCGCCATTGTTTTCAAGGTTAAAAGAAGCGTTTTCAAACTCTTCAACCATTTTGCCTGTTCCAAACCACGGTAGCACGCCTCCCTTGCTTGCCGTTGTGGCATCATCACTATACTTCAGAGCAAGTGACTCAAACATCTCCCCACTCTTAAGAAATGAAGCCACTGCGTCAATCGTAGACTTCGCGCTTTGCACCATTTCTTTTTTAGATGCGTCATTTACCCTCACCATAATATGAGCAACTTGAATCTCTCCTCGTGCTTCTCTTCTGCCGTCAATTTCTAAGAAGTGGTAACCAAACCTTGTGCGTACGATCTCACTAAGTTCTCCCACTGAAGTGTTGTAAGCGGCGTCCTCAAATGCATAAACCATTTGGAATGCGGTAAACCAACCCAAATCTCCTCCATTATCAACAACAGATGGATCATCACTACCTCCCTTGCTTTTCGCTACGGTTGTAAAGTCTTCACCTGCATTTACTCTATTTCTAAGCTTTGAAATTCTATTCCATGCACGTAGTGTGTCTGAAGGGGATGCCTCTGGCTTGATACTTACAAGGATGTGTCTGGCGTGAATTTCCTCTTGTTTTCTATTGTGGGCTTCAAGAACCAATTCATCAAGCAGTTCCATATCAACCAGGTAGGGGCGTGTTAGTTGTTTGCGGTAACCTGCTAACTCTTTTGTAAACGCTTCGACGGTATCCATTCCAAGAGCTTCAGCCTCCATGACTTTGAGCTTAAACTTGACAAATAACTCCATGTATTCATCTAATCCCTCCGAAGTTATTACGCTGTCTCGGTTGTTTTTACTGTAAATATATTTAAAATCGGCAAGGCTTACAACCTCTGATCCTACAGTTAAAATAACTGAATTGTCCGAAGTGTTTTCTTCTTTGGTTTGGGCTGTGATACTAATATTTAGGCCTAAAAATGCGACCCCGAAAAGGGCAATAATTTTATTCATCATGTTTTTTTTATCTAATACTATAATTGGGAGCTTCTCTTGAAATCATAACATCATGTGGGTGGCTTTCCTTCATGCTTGCGCTTGTTATTCGGATGAATTGAGCATCAGATTTTAAAGCTGGCAAGTCCTTCGCACCACAATATCCAAGTCCAGCCCTTAATCCGCCAACAATTTGGTACATCACATCCTGAACAGATCCTTTATAAGGGACTCTTCCGCTAATTCCTTCTGGAACAAGTTTTTTCACATCGTCTTCCGCATCTTGGAAATATCTGTCTTTAGATCCTTTCTCCATAGCTTCAATGGACCCCATGCCTCTATATCCTTTAAACCTACGTCCTTCATACATAAAAGTGGCACCGGGGCTTTCGCCGGTACCAGCAAGCATTGATCCAACCATTACGCTGTCTCCACCACCTGCTAAAGCTTTGACGATATCCCCAGTATATCGTACACCACCATCAGCAATTACAGGCACTCCAGTACCTTCTAATGCTTTTGCAACATTCATAATAGCCGAAAGTTGAGGGACACCTACACCTGCAATAATTCTTGTTGTGCAAATAGAGCCTGGCCCTACACCCACTTTGACAGCGTCAGCTCCAGCTTCGACTAAAGCAAGAGCAGCAGATGCTGTTGCAATATTTCCGCAAACAATTTCCAGGTCGGAGAATTTTTTCTTTACCTCTCTTACAACATCGATTACTCCTTTGCTGTGCCCATGTGCTGTATCTATTATTACCGCATCTACATCAGCTTCGACGAGAGCGGAAATTCTCTCTAAAATGTCAACAGTCACGCCTACTGCTGCGGCAACACGTAGCCTCCCGAATCCATCCTTACAAGAATTAGGGAACTCAGTAAGTTTGATAATATCTCTATAGGTAATTAAACCTATTAGTTTGTTGTCACTATTTACAACCGGAAGTTTTTCAATTTTATGCTCGCGTAGAATTTCAGCGGCATTGTCAAAATCAGCTCCGTTAGAAGTTACAATTAAATTCTCACTTGTCATCACCTCAGAAATAGGTCTGTTAGAGCTATTTTCAAATCTCAAATCTCGATTTGTGACAATTCCGAGTAGAATATTTGAAGGATCTACGATGGGAATCCCACCAATTCTCCTCTCTCGCATTATTTTTATCGCATCTTGAACAGTTGCATCACGGTTAAGTGTGATGGGGTCTTGAATCATACCGTTCTCAGAGCGCTTTACCATCAAAACTTCAGCTGCCTGCTGCTCGATAGTCATGTTTTTATGAATCACACCTATTCCTCCTTCTCTTGCAATAGCTATGGCCATCGCGCTTTCAGTTACAGTATCCATTGCCGCGGAAATAATGGGTACTTTTAGCTCAATTTTCCTTGTAAATTTAGTTTTTAGTTGCGTATCGCGGGGAAGCACTTCCGAGTAGGCTGGGACAAGCAATACATCATCGTATGTTAGTCCATCTCCAAAAAACTTAGACTCTTTAATAGGCATGCTTAATTAATTGAATCGTTTTATTCGCTGTCCAACATGTCGGATAACGATTCGCGCAAAGGTACTTAATTTAAGGCCGAAGAACTTGCACACTTTTAGAGATCATGTGCCATTTGCCGGATCCGTCTAAAACTTGAGCAATAACTGCATAAAAACCATCTGGGACCATCTCGTTTTCATTTATCCCATCCCAACATTCGTCAGGGTTTTCAGACTCAAAAATAACATCACCCCATCTCGACAAAATAGTGAGTTTGTAAATGCTTTCGTTTTCAGCAGAAACTGCAGAAACAAAACCGAGCGATGATTCACCTGGATTCCAAGGAAACCAATCGTTAATAAGGTCTCCGTTCGGAGTAAATGCACCTGGTATCCACAACAGCGGATCTTCAGTTAAGCAAACCCTATTTGAGCTCGCTCCATTCAGCCCGTCAGTCATATCATTGTCGATTGCGATAATGGTGTAGCAAAAATCACCAGGTAAATGGGTTAAATCTCCCACGTAGTCTTCAGAGTGAAACTCATCGGATGAAAAAGTGGTTAGCGGGCTGTTTGCGGACAGTCGTGTCGGGGCTCTTAACAATTCGTAAGAGCTAACTCCCTCTGGAAACTCTACGTACTCAGACCAAATTAAACTATTCTCAAAATCAGCTTCACCCATACTCTGCCAACCTTTTAGTAGAATAGTTGATGCGATATTAGAGGTAGACGTTGCTGCTTCACAAACATTGTACGCAGAGCACCTATAAGTATAACTCTTAGAATCGGTATTAACATTTGAGTCCACAAAAGTGATTGGAAACCCAAGGGAACTTGGTTCTGGTTCAAAAACAGGTAGCCAAACACCATCTTCTTCAACGAGCTTTTCAAGTTGATATAAACTTGCCTCAACAGCTGTAGGGTCCGTTTCAATAAAAATCTCTACACTGCCGTCAGGTAAAACTGACGCTCTCTTTACAACAGGAGCATTTGCCGATTCGGGATATGAAAAGTTAAGTTCAAATTCACTTGAGCGAGCGACATTGCCAGTTGTTGATTCAGCCAAGACTCTATACTTATTTGTACTTTCAGTGTTGTCGCCTTCGTGGAGGTAAGTGCTGAAACCAGGCCCTACATCATCAAGAGTGATCCAAGGGCCGTAATTAGATAACGCTTCATCATACATACTTACCTGCACGGAATAGTGGTCCACTCCACCCTCTATCCCAAATGGAGTATTCCAGCTTATTTGAGCGCTATAGGTACAAGGTAACTGAGATGCAACCGTAAATATTGAAGTTGTACAAGCTCCTGCAGCATTGGGATTGGGCGATCCATCATCATTAATGCATTCAAAAGCAGAAACTCTGTAACTCTCTGGTTGCGATGAAGCAAGTGAAGTAGGAATTAAAGCTGAAGTGGCGTTGGGGTTGTCTAGTTGCAATACCTCCGCAGACCCAGCGCCAGAACATTTATATATAATATACCCAAGAGTCTCAGGTGTAACAGTGTAATCAAAGAAGACTTCAGCTAATCCAGTGGCTGGGTCGACATCGACATGAGTGGTGATAGGCAACTCTCCATTCACACTGCCCACAACTAAATCTGTTGCGTTGCTCACGTGTACATCAATCCCATTCGATGCAGTTTGTCTTACCCTGTATATATTAACTGACACGCAGGGGCCTGGGTTGTCTGTAAATGACCCTCCGGTTTGTGAGTCGGTAATTGTTGCGATATTGTCCCAAACCGCAGTGAATTCATTCAGTCTTTCTAATTCAAAATCTCCCCCCGCACTTTCGCCTGACACCGCATATGGACTATTCCAAACAAGATAAACTTCATCCACCCCCGCCCCAACGCTCGCGTTTACATGAATAGTGCATAATGTAGGAGAAGTCGGGGAATTGTCATTTGTAGTCCCCCCATCCATCGACGTGATCTGTACAGCAGTAAAACAATGAGCTGCAGCATTTGCGTTATACAAAAATGATGGCATTACCCATCCAGTTGGCAACACACCTGTTTCTGTATTTGGACCCACTAAATGTGGAGACGGACTAAGAAGCACTCCAGGAATATCATACACCTGAATTTCATTCCGAACAAACTCCTCACCCCCAACAGAAGAAAACACATCCCAGTACAATGTTGCATTCCCCGCAGCATTAACGTTATTAACATGCGTTAAATTTGGCTGAGCATACATCTCAGTATTTGAAGAAAATGCATATGCAACAAGAATAAAAAGTAGAATTTGCTTCATGCCTTAAAATTACAACACCTAAAGCCCACTATTAGCTTCATGGAAATTATTATTAGCAACGGATTCTTTATACCTTATAGTATATCTTAATTTTGTCAGATGAACTTCCCTGTTTTCCCCAACATGCCAGCATCGTCAAAACTATTGGTTTTTACATCAGATGTAACCCTTGATCCAATGTCCTCTCAAAGTTTAATGTCGAGATTAAACAAATTTCTCTCAACTTGGTCATCTCACGGTTCTCAATTAAACGCCGACTCTGTCTTGATCGCAAACCGTGTTTTATTTATTGCTGTAGATGAAAGCAGTTCGATTGCTTCAGGGTGTTCAGTTGATTCTTTGACGAACTTTATTAAATCCGAAGGGGTTGCTTCTGGAGTTGATTGGTTTAATCGTCATCAAGTTTTATATAGAAGCGCAAATCAAAATGATTTCACCTCAGATTGGTTGGTCCATAAATTAGAGGACTTTATTTCACTTATTAAAAACGGAAACTTAGCCGAGAACGTTCAAACATTAAATACGACAGTTTCTGTTGTTAAAGAGGCTCGAGAGTCAATGATTCAACCTTTTTTACAAAGTTGGTATTCACGCTTATTGTGACATTTTATTCGTCCAATTGCTGTTTTATTTCTACGTAACTCGATTTAATACCAACGAATTTTTTATATTTTTTTTGGTTTGTTAGCCTGAATCACCTAATTTTAACGCGTTGAAATGTCTTTTTATGTTAATTTAAAGTCATGGATGCACTCTGAAGAGTTGACTGTTGCTACTTTTTGTACGTCAGTTTGACTATTATGAGTTTTCAATTTTGTAAATAATTTTTTTGATTTAATCTTTAATCCTGTTCACATGTTTAACAATTACTCGAAGATAACGACTGCTTTCGCAGCGTTTGCACTTCTTTTTTCAACTGGAGCCTGGTCGCAATGCGCGGAAGGCGAAATAGCTGTAGACTATGCTATTACTGGAGGCTCTTATGCCTCTGAAATTTCTTGGACTCTTAATGACGATGCCGGTGCTTCGGTATTTAACGGAGGAGCTCCTATTAGTGGTCAATGGTGTTTGCCCGCTGGTGATTACACCTTTATCGGTTCTGATTCATACGGAGACGGATGGAACGGTGCTACCGCAACATTTACAAGTGGAGGTATCGTAATCGGATCTTTAGCTGTTGAAGGCTCATCTGGATCTGTTGTCCTTTCAGTAAGTGCTGACGTACCAGGATGTACAGATTCTACTGCATCTAACTACAACGATGCGGCAACTGTAGATGATGGTACTTGTTGCTTTGACGATTTGGTAACTATTAACTTATATGACTCATTCGGAGACGGATGGTCTTGGGCTGGTGTAGTTGGTGGATTGGAGTTTTCTGGTGTATTCTATGAATTCTTAGCTGGATCTTCTTTGTCTTTAGACTTCTGTCTAGCGCCTGGATGTTACAATGGAACTCTTACACTTGACCAATACGCTGGTGAAGCTTCTTGGGAGGTTTTAGTTAACGGTGCTCTTGTTGCTACTGGAAGTGGTGCGAGTACAGACTTGTTCTTCTCTTCTGATCCTGCTTGTATTGTTGCTGGGTGTACTGTTGAAGCTTCTTGTAACTTCGCCCCTGCTGCCAATGTAAATGATGGATCTTGTGATTTCTTGTCATGTGCAGGTTGTACAGACCCTACTGCTTGTAACTACGATGATACTGCTACTCTAGCTGACACATCTTGTGATTATTCTTGTATCGGTTGTATGGATGCTACTGCGACGAACTATGACGCAGCTGCTACGATCATGTGTGTTGATTGTTGTGCTTACTGTGAAGGTGCATTTGCTGGTACACTTACTGTAGGTGGTGGTACTTGGGATTCTGAGATTAGCTGGTCTTTAGCTTTTTATGGTGTTGAAGTTGCTTCAGGTGGAGCTCCTTCTTCTCAGGCGCTATGTCTTGAAGCTGGATGTTATCAATTTGGTATGATTGATGCATATGGTGACGGATGGAATGGTGCAACTTATTCTTTCGACGGATATGACGGTGTAAATGTTTTCTCGGGTGACCTTAACACTGCTACTAGTGTTACTGTAACTAATGGTGTTGGTATGGATTTCCTTGACTTCAACGGTGGAGCTTGTACATTCGGTTGTACAGATGCTGGAGCTTGTAACTATGATATGACTGCGGCATTTGAGGACGGTACTTGTGACTTCTCTTGTGTAGGATGTATGGACTCAGCTGCGGCTAACTTCGATCCTAACGCTACGATTGAAAGTGGACTTTGTGTTTACTGTGACCCAGGTACATTCGTACTTACTCTAAACATGTCTGATTCATTCGGAGACGGATGGAACGGAGCTGTTTACTATGTATACGATCAAGTTTCTGGAGCGCTTGTGCTATCTGGTGATCTTGATACTGCATTCTCTGGAGATGGTCTTTCTTCAGGAGCTGATTTGGTTTGTTTGGCACCTGGTTGCTATAACGTTCAAGTAAGTGCTGGAACTGATCCTGGTGAAGTGAGTGTTTCTATGTCGGATCAATTCGGAACGAACTACGGTTCTACCGGTGGTGGTTCTACTTGGCCTCTTGACTTTACTTTAACGGGTGCATGTGCATTCTCTGGATGTACTAGCCCTTCTGCGCTTAACTACAACATCAGTGCTTCTACTGATGATGGATCTTGTCAAGAGCCACCTGCAAACAATCAACTCGCAAATGCTGAGGCATTGGCATGTGATGCGTTTGTGAATGGAAGTCTATTGTTCTCAACAGATGATCAAGGATTAATTGGTTCTGAGTTTGCTGGCAATGCTGTAAATAGTAATGGTGTATGGTACGTTATCAATGCTGTTGCAGATCAACAAGTTACTGTAAGTACTTGTGATACTCCATCAAACGCAGCAGGTACAGATTACTCTCAGGATACTAAACTTCACGTTTACACACAAGCTGTAGATGGTTCTTTGGTTGGTATGGCTTCTAACGATGATGGCTGTGGTACTGGTCTCTTTTCGAGTGCTACGTTCAACGTTTCTACAGGTTTAGATTACTACATCTTGGTTTCGGAGTACTCTGCATTTACAAATGGAAACGACTTTGTTGTGACTGTTACTTGTGCTGAATGTGCTGATGTACCATCTAACGATGATTGCAATGATGCGACTGCTCTAGTTACTGGAGAAACTTACACAGGATCAACTTGTTGTGCTTCACAAGAAGGACTAGATATTCCATGGGCTGGATTTTCAACTGCATATGGTGTGTGGTTCACTTTCAACTCTGCGGACTACGATACGTTTGATTTCAATGCAACAAACCTTACAAATGATGCACTTGGATTAGGATTTATGGGCGCAGGCGATTGTGCTACTTTAGCTCCTGTTGCAGGTTGTTCATTTACTGGATCATGTGCTGGTTCTGTTGAGGCCTTCATTACGCTAGAGCCTAATACAAATTACTACGCGGTGATTTGGACTACTGACCTGAATACTTGTGGTGACTATGAGTTCACGACTACTGGTGTAAGCTTCGGATGTACAGACGCTACTGCGACTAACTACGATGCTACTGCTACAACTGACGATGGTACTTGTGACTTTACAGGTGTTGTTCCAGCAAACGATATTTGCGATACTGCTGAAGCTTTGGTTTGTAACACAGTAACTGTTGGTTCAACAGGTGGTTCTACGATCCTTGGTTCTCCAATCGGAGTTGTGGGATGTCAAACTGCTCCTGGAGCAGGTGTTTGGTACTCATTCGTGGGTGACGGACAACTTCATAACATCAGCACTTGTGGATCTGATATCGATTCTAAGATTAACATTTACACAGCAGATGTTGCTTGTGGTGGTGGTGGAATCGATGTTCCTCCTGCGGATGCTTGTGGAGAAGGTTTAGTGACTGTCAACTATAGTATTGGTGGTGGATCATGGGATTCTGAAATCTCTTGGTCTCTTGCTGATGCTGCTGGTATAGAAGTTGCTTCCGGAGGCGCTCCTACAACAGGTAATGTTTGTGTCGCTGAAGGCGATTACACACTCACGATGGTTGATGCATACGGTGACGGGTGGAATGGCGCTAACGCGACATTTACAAACGGTCTTGGTGAAGTCATAGGTTTCTTTGGTTTAACTGAAGGTGGTGCAACTCCTGGTGTAACAGCTACATTCTCTGTTGCTGCTTACTCTATGGAGCCTGTTTACCAGCCTGGAGACTTTACGTGTTTCGCTTCTGCTGCAAGTAGTGATGGAACGGGTACATGTACTTTGTATGATGCTGACGATGTGAATTTCGAATTTATTTCTACTGTAGGCACGCTTTACTACGTTCTCGTAGGATCTGAAGCTACAGCTGGTGCATTCGATTTAGTATTTGATTGTGCTACTGTAGTTGAGGGATGTATGAACTCTGCTGCTTGTAACTTTGATGCTACAGCTAACGTAAGTACTGATACTTGTGACTTCTGGTCATGTGTTTGTACAACTGAAACTGGAACTGCTGTTCAATTAAATATGATTGATGCGTTCGGTGATGGTTGGAATGACGCAGGCTACACAATCTCTGATCTTGCTGGTAACCTTATATTCGCGGGTAGTCTTGATGATGCTCAGTTCTTTGTAGACAATGACAACTATGCTGGACCAGAGTACGGATTCGATATGCTATGTCTAGAGCCTGGATGTTACAACATCTCTGTCTCTACTGGCGATTGGGGTTCTGAGGTGTCTTGGAATCTTGCTATCGAAGATGGTACTGTACTTGTTGCTGGAGGTGCTCCAGATTCTCAGACGATCTCTGTCGGAGGTGCTGTTTGTGGATGTACTGATTCAGGTGCTTGTAACTATGACGTTCTTGCAACTGATGAGGACAATTCTTGTGAGTACTTAACTTGTGCTGGATGTATGGATGCTGCTTCTTGTAGCTACGATGCTCTTTCAACGATAGATGACGGTTCTTGCTGCTACAGCAACTGTCTAGATGTACAGATGTTCGATTCATGGGGAGATGGGTGGAATGGAGGTGTTTACACTCTTTCTACTGTTGACGGAGTTGAGATCGGGTCAGGCACGATCGCTATTGGTAGTTCTGCAACGGATTCTTACTGTCTAGCTGATGGATGTTACACGATTGATGTAGTTGGTGGATCGTACTCTTATGAGATGAGTTGGACTGTTCTTGGAGCATTTGGAGGTTTGGTTTCTGGTGCTGCTAATGAGTCTGTTACTTTCAACGTAGGATCAGGTGATCAGTGTGTTGTTGGTTGTGATATCTCTTGTGCGTGTAACTACGATGCTGCTGTAAACATCTCTGATGTTGAACAGTGTGTATTCTCCGGTTGTGAGGGATGTACTTACCCAGATGCATCTAACTACGATGCAACTTCTATTTCTGATGACGGTTCTTGTACATTCGATATCGCTAATCCATGTCCTGCGGACTTGAACGGTGACGGATCGATTACTACTGGTGACCTTCTGATCTTCTTAGGATCGTTCGGTACGATTTGCTAAGAATAGAATAAACGATATAAAGAAAGCCCTGCGAAAGCGGGGCTTTTTTGTGTCTTAAACTTTTTAATAAGAAAGCCCCGCCGAAGCGGGGCTTTCTTATGGGGTTGTTTTTTTACATTGCGATTATGCCATCCATGCTCCGCCGTTAATATCTATGGCTTGCCCTGTAATTGAACGTTGTACTCCGGAGAATAGGAAAGATACGAGTTCTGCGATCTCATCAGGGGAGCTGAAATGGCCTGTAGGGACAAGATCTTTTTGGTCTTGAAGCATGACACTATAATCTACTCCAGCACCATCTGCCATAGCTTGAATGCTTGATCTTGCCATATCGGTATCTACCCACCCTGGATTAATAGCATTGATAAGGATCCCTTCTCGAGAATATTCTGTAGCTAGACTTCTAACAAGTCCGAGAAGGCCGGTTTTAGATGCAACGTATGCCGATTGATGTGGTACGCCAAATCTTGCAAGACAGCTCGAAGTAATGACGATGTTTTTATTTGAGATCCCTGCAGAAGTAGCCTTTTGTAACCATGGGATGCTTGCCATACATGTGTTGTAAGTTCCGGATAGGTTTGTATTAATAATTTCACTCCATCTATCGTTTTCATTGTGAGAGAAATCATTTGTGCCACCTATTCCTGCATTTGCGAATACGTTCACTAAAGGGTGCTCCTTTAATCCAGTAGATGGGTCTGATAGTAATTGTTTGAGTGAGTTGGGGTCTGAAATATCTATAGAATAAATTCTATGTCTTTCCTTATTCTCTAGAGTTTCAAGGAGTTTTTCTAATGGAGAGTTCCTTCTTCCAACGAGTATGAGTCGAGCGTTTTGTAAGCCAGATAGTTTTCGGGCAGTAGCTGCTCCGATTCCAGTTCCAGCACCTGTGATAAGAATTGTATGCATACTACAAATGTGGGGTTAACTTAGCACTTATATGAGGTTAACGAATTATTTTATTCACCCTGCAGATAATAGATACTATGTATTTTCTTTTCGAGAAGAGAATCACAGTGTAATTTTCAGAGATTCACTGGAAGATCAGGCCATCCCTTTTGAGTTTCATGAGGATGATGAACTCGAGTATGGTGCTAAATATTTATTTGGGGTGCCAAGGACTCACTTTCAAGAAGCTCTAAGACAAAATCACCTTTTGTACGCTGAGATTAGGTCTCCGTTCATTCCAAATAAATTTTTTCGTTGGCTGTTGCTTTTTATAACTGGCATATTTCTGGTGTTGGCAATATTAGGCGCTCTTTCTACAAAAGTGAACGCACAGACCTTCCCCGCTAAATCTGTTTGGGAACTCTCAGTGTTAGCGAGAATGAATACACCATTTTCAATGGTGGGTGTAGAGGATGAAGTGTTTGAAGATTTGGGATTGACTGCGGTTTGGTCTCCTAAAATTGGGCAAGAATTTGGAATGAGGCTTCAGTATAGATTAAAAGAAAATTGGAGTTTTGGATCAGGCATTCAATGGGTTCGTAGGAATTACTCTATTGAGTTTCATTACCAGAATGACACCTTGGCCATAAACGATTTTGATACCATACCAAAATTAACAACTGTGGGGTATAGAATCCCGATTTTTGCAGAAACAAGAGTGCCTCTGGGTTTTGGGTATTTTGTATCTGCCACGGCGGGATTTGGAGTAGATATAAAGCCATCCGATTCTTACGTAAATACTGGCAATTATGAAGCGTACCTCGGGAGAGTTAGATGGGCTTCGATACCGATGATTGCAGAAATCGGACTCTACAAAGAACCTGAAAGAGATAAACCGGGCTGGTATATTGGACTTTATTGGTCGAAAGGGGTAGGGAATTCAATTTGGGTAGAACAAGTGGTCCTATTTGAAAGTGATTACAGAATCGTTTCAAGAGGGTATCTAACTTCCAATTTAGCGGGGATAGAACTCAGGATATTACTTGAGTAGATTGCTGCGTACGAAGCCAGAAATTACTTTCCCGTCTGCACGACCTGCCATAGCGGCGGAAGCAATACCCATTACTTTCCCCATATCGCCCATTCCAGAAGCGCCAAGTTCAGAAATTATTTCTATAACTTTTGATTCAATCTCTGAGTTGTCTAATGCGCTTGGTAGATATTCGTTGAGGACCTTCGCTTGGGCAAGTTCGTCTTCTGCAAGGTCTTCTCTAGATTGAGATTTATAGACTTCTGCGGTTTCTAGCCTCTGCTTATACAATTTGCTCAAAATCTTAATTGCTTCACTGTCACTTAGATCTTCAGTTGCCCCAGTTTTACTTTGTTCAAGCATAAACTTTGACTTAGCATCTCTTAAAGTAGCTAGTTTAACTTTGTCTTTTGCACGCATAGCATCCTTGATACCGCTTGAGATTTGTGAATGTAATCCTGACATTAATCTACGTTATCGTGAAGAAATGGATTGTCATCACGTAGTTCTATTCTGCGTTCACCATTTTCATCAACTTCTTCATTAACAGAGAAACGACTAGCTGTAGATTCTGATGAATGTTGGATTTCATCTAATATCACATTTCTGCGTTTGTAAGCTGGCTCGTTTTCTAAATCAGAAATCCTTCCCGGAAGTCTAAGTTTAATTTTCATATCACTTAGAATTTTTTTTGTTTGCTTTTGGCGAGCAGCGTATGCTTCTTTGCTTTTCTGATCTACCAATGGCTTTCTAAAAGTGTCTGATGGAGTTTTATCCAATGCAGCATCGTCAAGGTTGTGGATGATCAATCCATCTTCCTTTTCAGTTTCTTCAGAATCAGCTTCAATATCTTGAGGATCACCCGTGAGTTCCTCTTCAACATCTCCCTCTATCTTAATGTTATCCTCTAAGCTCTCACGTTCAGAACTTATTTCTTCAGTTGTATTGCCAAACAAATCTGATTGATTTACCACAAACGGCTCGCGAAGTTCTTCAGATGTTTTTTCTGGAGTAGAATTTACTGCACGATTAATAGGTTCAGTCACTTCGTTAGGTTCGTCACCTAAATTGTATGTAATTTTTTCTTTTTCAACGGCTGCTGCCCCTGTCTTAACTTCATGAGCTTCGAAGCCTGTTGCGATTACTGTGATGCATAAATCCTCTTCTAGATCTTCATCCATAGCGTAACCCCAAATTACTTCCGCATTTTGGCCTGCAGCCTCTTGGATGTAATCTGTAATCTCCATGATCTCATCCATAAGAATTTCTTCATGTCCCATAGTAATGTTGAGAAGGACATGCTTCGCTCCGATGATATCATTGTCGTTTAAAAGGGGACTCTCAAGAGCTATAGTCACAGCGTTCTTAGCCCTACCTTCTCCTGACGCCATTCCAGAACCCATGATTGCGTTTCCACTTTGACGCATCACGGTATTCACGTCATTCATATCAACATTTATTTCTCCTGTTCGAGTAATCACCTCTGCAATCCCCTTCGCGGCAATGCTTAGTACTTGGTCTGCATTTTTAAAGGCAGCCCTTAATGTTTGATTGCCGTACAGCTCCCGTAGTTTATCGTTGCGTATTACTAGAAGAGTATCTACAGCTTCCCTCATATTTTTTATCCCACTGTCAGCTTGATTAGCTCGTTTTTTACCTTCAAATTTGAATGGTACAGTTACAATTCCGACAGTTAGGATTCCCAGATCTCTACAAGCTTTAGCAATTACAGGTCCTGCTCCTGTTCCTGTTCCGCCACCCATTCCTGCAGTAACGAAAACCATTTTTGTGTCAGAGCCTAAAAGAGTTATTAGGTCATCAAGGTTTTCAATAGCCGCATTTTTCCCTACTTCCGGAATAGATCCAGCGCCTTGGCCTTCAGTTAACGTTGCTCCAAGTTGTACTTTCAAAGGTACTGAGCTTACATCTAGTGCTTGTGCGTCAGTGTTGCAGACAATAAAGTCCACTCCTTTGATTCCTTGTTTGAACATTGTATTGACAGCGTTCGATCCGCCGCCTCCAACCCCAATTACTTTGATTGGATTGTTCGATGATTTAGGTAGTGCAAATTCCATTTAAAATATTTTTTTCGGTTGGGCTATTGTGTATCTTCTTCTTTTTCAAACCACTCTTTAATGGTTTTCATAAATTCATCCATGAATCCAGATCTATTTCCTTTTACTTCAGACCTTTTTGTTTCATGATGATTCTTTGCGGCTTCTTCATAACCTCTAATTACCAATCCTACTCCAGTTGAGAATGATGGGATATTTGTGTCTTGTGGCGGCTCGTGAAGATGCTCATTTGGGTAACCTACTCTACAATCTAACCCTGTGTGATATTGAAATAACTGTGTAATGTGTCTCAATTGAGACCCACCGCCTGTAACTACGATACCACCGATTAATTGATCACGGAAACCTGAGGCCTTTATTTCATAATCTACATGCTCGATAATTTCTTCCATGCGAGCTTCAATTATGTTGGCAAGAATGTGAAGTGAGATTTCCTTGGGTTTTCTTCCTGCTAACCCCGGAATACAAACGATTTCGTTGTCCTTCATTTCATTTGCTAGGGCTGAGCCAAACTTACATTTTAATTTCTCAGCTTGCTTTTCCATAATGTTACACCCCTGGCTTATATCACTACTGATCACTTTTCCCCCAAAGGGTATTACTGCTGTATGTCGGATAATACCATCTTGAAAAATTGCGATGTCCGTTGTTCCACCTCCGATATCTACAAGTGCAATTCCCGCTTCTTTTTCTTCTTCTGTAAGGACAGACGATGAAGAGGCGAGAGGTTCGAGGACAAGTTGGTCTATTTCTAAACCGGCTTTTGTTATACAACGGTATATATTTTTTGCAGCGGCGATATCTCCTGTAATAATGTGAAAGTTTGCTTCTAAACGAACTCCTGCCATTCCTACAGGGTCTTTTATTCCCGGCTCACTATCTACTGTGTACTCTTGTGGTAGAACGTGAAGTATTTGTGCACCTGGTTGC
The DNA here is from genome assembly GCA_027619225.1 of Bacteroidota bacterium. Classification (GTDB taxonomy): domain Bacteria; phylum Bacteroidota; class Bacteroidia; order Flavobacteriales_D; family Sanyastnellaceae; genus UBA974. The sequence continues at coordinate 82,089 of JAQCFW010000003.1, read as the reverse complement.
ATTACCAAACGACTCATATCATCGATAAGAGCGTTTATGTCTTTGCGACTTATTTCGTCATCTATATTTTCACGAGTAATCATTCCCCTGTGTTGAAGGCTTTTGATGTGTTGACCAGCGATCCCTACGTTCACAATTTTAATCCCTACACCAGAATCTTCTTCCGCAGCTTTTACTGCTTGCTTTATAGAACTAACTGTTCTTTCTATGTTAGACACAACCCCGCGCGAGACGCCCACGGAGTTGCTTTTTCCGTAACCGAGGATTTCAATTTTACCATGTTCATTTTTCTGACCTACGAAGCAAGCTATTTTAGTTGTTCCAATATCTAGTCCTACAATAATCTCAGGGTCTGTTGATTGTAATTCGTTTTCCATGGGTGTGTATTAATAAACGTGTCTTTTTGCGATAACCTGGTTTTTATAGCTCAAGTCAATACGTGAGTAGTTCTTAAGATTGCCCGTTTTTATTTGGGCTCTATAAAAAGTCAATAAATTCTTTCTTAACTCATCAGGATCTGGTGATGAACCAAGAAACACTCTTGCACCAATTCTGGGTATTATTTCTAATTCACCGAGAGGGTGAACTATAATTTGGTCTATCAGAGAAGTCCAAAATTCATCATTCTCGATCTTCTTGATAAACAAAAATGCCTGATTCACTTCTTCACTATTTTTCGCGTGAATAATTGGAACACGTGCAGAATAATTCGGGTCTAAAGGCATAGATCCACCTAATTCATCAATGTAATAATCTGTGGACTCTTCAAGATGAACTCTTGCTTGAGCTCTACGCTGAACAAGCTGGATGACTAATTCCCCATTAAAATTTGAGAAAATTGTTACATTTAAAACACTTGGGATATTTGTCAAGTGAGCGTGAATAGCCTCTAATTGGACATCTTTTTTAAGCTCTCCTATAATTTTACCGTATGAATCGAGGTGAGTTCGGACGCGTGGGACCGTTAAAAACTTACTATTAACGTCATCAATTATTGAGATGTTGATAGATGTGATACGTTTTTCATCTTTGTCAGCATACGTAAATCCGAGCAACGTAATGATACATCCGATGAGGACTGATGTGCTGAGGATTGTTGCTGTGCTTGACTTCATGATAACCTTAGGCTTTCATGGTTATCCATTTTTTTAGCTTTGGAACTATCAGACTAATGTCTCCAGCTCCTACAGTTAAGAGGATTTCCACGGGGTGTGCCTTTAAGTTATCTAAGATGGAATTTTTTGTTGAGGTTTTTCCATGGGGGTGCGAGATCTTTTCAAACAGCGATTGTGTATTGAAACCTGGTATGGGATTTTCTCTAGCAGCATAGATTGGAAGTAGAAATAGCCTATCAGTTTTCCTCAATTCATGAACAAACCCGTCAATTTGGTCTAATGTTCTTGAGTATAAATGTGGTTGGAAAATTACCGTTAAATGTTTGCCAGGAAAATGTGTCCTTACCGCTTCAATGGTTTTTCTTAACTCGGTAGGGTGATGGGCATAATCGTCTATGTAGACTTTATATTTAGAATTTAAATGAATTTGAAAGCGTCTGTAAATCCCCTTAAATGAATTTATTCTAGAGCTTATAATTCCCTTGTCAGCTCCAGCTAAATAAGCTAAAGCTGCTGCGGCAACGATGTTTTCAAGATTGTGTTTGCCCATTAAGTCTACTCGAGCGTGAGGAATCACCATTTTGCCATTTCCTAAACTCAGCGTAAATGAAGTGCCTGAACTTGTTTGGGATAAATCGGTAGCGTAATGAGTGAATGAACAATCCTCTAATCCGTATGTCTCTATATTTTGTAGATTATTGAAAGTAGTGGCTATCGAGTGGTGTATGACTACCTTTTCTTTTACTTGAGAGGCAAATATCTTGAATGCTTCTATAAAATTCGGTTCACTTCCATACACATCTAAATGATCTGGATCTAATGAAGTGATCACTGCGTGAGTTGGATGAAGGTGATGGAAACTCCGGTCAAATTCATCAGCTTCAACTATATTCCATTTTGCATTGGGTGAATAGTATAGATTGCTATCTATTTCAGCCGAGATGCCTCCGATAAATGCATTACATCTTTGAGGTGTGCCGTCAATTATATGTGCTAAAAGTGCAGTGGTAGAAGTTTTACCGTGGGTGCCAGAAATTGCGAGTGTAGCTTTAGACTTTGTTATTTCCCCCAATAGCTCCGCTCTTTTGATTGCGTTGTGACCTAATTTTTTGAGCGCAACCAGGTGTGGGTGATCTGAAGAAATTGCTGGAGTGGTGACAAGTAACAAATCAACTTTTTTAATTTCCTCAGGAATGGACGAATCAACGATCTCGAAATTGATGTTTATCCCCTCTTGTTTGAGTTGATCAGTTAACGGGGTTTCTGTTTTATCATATCCAGATACACTCCAACCCTTTTTGTTCAAATACCTCGCAATAGAACTCATTCCAGCTCCACCAATGCCTATGAAATATGCAACGTTTTTTCTCATTTTTATCTGAGTAGCTTTTCAACTTCATCAACTATTTGATAAGATGCATTAGGGCGTGCAGCTTTTTTTAAGTTGATCGTCATTTCTTGCCTCGTAGTTTCATCCTTCAGTAAATTCTCAATGTGGTTTTTTAAACCTTGAACTACGTCACAATCTTTAATTAGTATTGCGGCACCACGATCTACAAGAGATTTGGCATTTTTTGTTTGGTGATCTTCAGCAACGTTAGGAGAGGGTATGAGTAGCGTTGGTTTTGCAACCAAGGCAAGTTCAGAAATAGACATAGCTCCTGCTCTACTAGCGATCAGATCTGAAGCAGCATAGGCAAGGTCCATCCTGTCAATAAATCCAAGACATGTTACGCACTCAGCTGTCTTTGAATTCTTTTTGCTAAATGCATCAAGCCACTTAGCATTTTCATCAAAAAAACGTGAACCACATTGCCAAATCACAGAATACATCAACTCATTATTTGAGCTTTCTAATACATTACGAACGGCCATATTCATAGACAATGCACCCAGACTTCCGCCCATAATAAATACGACTGGTTTAGATGTATCTAAATTAAAATGTGATATCGCTGTTGATTTTGTAGCGCTTGATTTAGAGTCAGCGAGTTTTAAGACCGCTTCCCTGAGAGGGTTACCCGTTTCTACTATACGGTCTTTAGGGAACCACCTGTCTAAACCTGGAAATCCAGCACAAACCTTATTTACTTTACGGGCTAATATTCTGTTTGTTATTCCAGGAAAAGAATTTTGCTCTTGAATAAGTGTGGGTATTCCTTTTCGAGATGCTCTATAAAGCAATGGCCCACTGGCGTATCCGCCCACACCTATTACAACTTCAGGGTTGTATCTATTTAGTAATGTACCAGCTTTTATGAGACTATATATAAGCTTAAAGGGAAAGCTGATATTTTTCAGATTAATAAGGCTACGCTGTAATCCGCTGATCCACAATCCATCTATCTCATATCCAGCTTGTGGCACCTTTTCCATTTCCATCCTTCCCTTCGCTCCGACAAACCTGATTTGTACTTTGGGGTAACGGCGTACAATTTCATCTGCGATTGCTAACGCAGGTTGGATGTGTCCGCCAGATCCTCCTCCTGATATCAAGACGCGTCTTATCATTTAGCATCTAACATTGGAGCCCTGCTCACAGAAAGAATTAACCCGATTGATAGGCATGTAAATAACAATGACGTTCCTCCAAAACTCACTAATGGTAGTGGTTGTCCAGTTGTGGGTAGAAGCCTGACTGAAACACCCATATTTATCAAAGCTTGCATCGTAATCATGAGTCCAAGTCCCATTGCAAGATAACTTCCAAACGGCCTCTCACATTTTCTTGCCGCTTGTATTGTTCTGTAAAACAATATGTAATATAAAAGCAACAATCCAAAACCTCCTATTAACGCTCCCCACTCTTCTATAATAAAGGCGTAAATCATGTCTGAGTAGGGGTGAGGTAAGAAATTTCTTGAGGTGCCTGATCCTGGGCCAGAAGGTAAAATTCCACCGTGATTTATAGCCACTTGGGCGAGGTCTATTTGGTATTCAGCAGAACCTCCAGCACGATGGGCTACATCTGGGTTGCTATGACTTAACCCTACAAATTGTTCAACTCGATGAACCCAGGTACTAGTTCTGGGAAATAAATCTGGAGCTACTTTACTCACCCCATATATCGAGATGCCAAAAATCATGATATATCCTATCGTTTTTAATAGCCCCTTAAAAGGCACTCCTCCTATAAATAACATGCTCAATGCGACAAGACCTAAAAGTGCTGCAGTTGAAAAATCGGCTGGTAGAATCAGACCACACACTAGTCCTATCCTGATTAATATGGGAGCGACCTCTCCTCTAAAATCATCTAACCGATCTTTTCTAACATGCAATTCTTTTGCGATCCACAGTACAAGAGCAACCTTTGCAAAGTCAGATGTTTGAAGTGTAAGGTTCGTAAAAGGAACTTTCAACCATCGTTTTGCTTCGTTAATATCTGCTCCGAATATTAGTGTTAATATTAGCGTAAATATCGCCGCCGCTAATATAAAATTAGCCAAACGTGCAAAGTATTTGTAGTGAATTTTATGGACCACAAACATCACTGCGAGGCCTAAAAGAAGAAATGATCCTTGCTTTATAAAAAAGTATAGGAAATTGCCATTTGCTTTGTAGGCAAGAGACGAAATGGCGCTATAGACAGATAGGAGTGATACAACGCTGAGAATTAGCGCAATCATCCAAATGACTTTATCACCTTCGAGTCGTCCTCGAATTATTTGTGCCCACTCGGACATTTAGAGTCCCTTTACGGCTTGCTTAAATTTAAATCCTCTCTCCTCATAGCTTCCGAAAATATCAAAACTTGCGCAAGCAGGTGAAAGGAGTACCGTATCGTTAGGAGTTCCAAGATCATAGGCGATTTGAACTGCTTCGGTTGCCGTTTTAGCTACATGTACACTTTCTACTAGATGTGAAAATGTTTTAATTAGTTTCTTGTTGTCCTTTCCCAAGCAGATTAAGTGCTTTACCTTTTTCTCTACTAGGGATAGTAAATCACTGTAATCATTTCCCTTATCAACTCCTCCAGCAACCCAAATCACAGGAGTTTCCATGCACTCTAATGCATACCAAACACTATTAACGTTTGTAGCTTTGCTGTCGTTTATGAATTTAATATCATTCACTGTAGCAATGAATTCCAATCTGTGTTCAATTCCCTCAAAATGAGTAAGACTTTCGCGAATTCCCTCGTTGCGAAGTTCTAAAATTCTTCCGGTAACTCCTGCAGCCATAGAGTTAAATAGATTGTGTTTGCCTTGAAGGGCGAGTTCTTGTATGGTCATTGAAAATGGTTTTTTATATGGTGTGTGTATTGTAAATTCTTTTTTTTTAAGGCCCAAGCATGCATTAAATCCAGTAGATTCAAATCGCTTGTTGATGCTCACTGCAACTAGGGTAGCTTTAGTATTTCTTGCCTTTATATGTCTATCGATTTCTACGTCGTCAGAGTTATATACCAGGTAGTCACTCGAGGTTTGGTTTGTTGTGATGCGCCATTTTGAAGCGGAGTAGTTCTCTAAACTGTTATCATACCTATCTAAATGATCTGGCGTGATATTCAGTAGCACTGCGATATCTGGACGAAAGGTGGTGATCCCATCGAGTTGGAAACTGCTCGCTTCTACGACAGTTACTTCAGCTGGTGTTTTTCGTTCTGCGATATCTCTCGCCCAACTTGTGCCGATATTCCCTACACACGCTGCATTCACTCCTGCATCAGTAAGCATCCTATGAATTAATGCAGTAGTCGTAGTTTTTCCGTTTGCTCCTGTAATCGCTACCACTTTTCCCTTGGAATACCGACTTGCAAATTCTATTTCGCTTATTATTTCGGATCCACTAGCTCTTAATGGAGTTAAAATTGATGCAGTGTCTGGTATGCCAGGGCTTTTAATTACCGTTGTAGAGGAAACCCAATTGTCTGGATTGTGGCCTTCGATCTCATACCTAATCCCCAAGCTTTTCAATTCACCTAAAAGAGATTTTTTACCCGCTCCGGAATCACTCACGAAAGGCGTGAAGCCTAGTGTAAGAGCTAATTTTGCTGCTCCTACACCACTTTCACCGGCACCTAATATGAGTATATTCTCAGACATTTGGATTCTAGTTATCTAATTTTTAGTGTTACAATCGTTATAACAGCTAGCAGAATCCCCACAATCCAGAATCGGGCTGTAATTTTAGATTCGTGAATATTTTTCTTTTGGTAGTGGTGGTGAAGTGGAGCCATCAATAAGATTCGTCGTCCTTCCCCATACTTCTTTTTCGAGTATTTAAACCAACCAACTTGCATGATTACACTGAGATTCTCAATCAAGAAAATGCCACATAAAACTGGAATCAGAAGTTCTTTGCGAATCGCAATAGCAAAGACTGCGATAATCCCACCCAATGCTAGCGATCCAGTATCCCCCATGAAAACTTGTGCTGGAAAAGCATTATACCACAAGAAGGCAACGCACGCTCCTACAAATGCTGCGCTGAATACAACCAGTTCCTCAGACCCAGGAATGTACATAATGTTCAGATACTCCGCAATCACGGTGTTAGAGCTGACATAAGCCAGTACAGCTAATGTCATACCTATTATTGCACTAGAACCTGTTGCCAAACCATCGAGCCCGTCCGTTAAATTGGCTCCATTTGAAACTGCTGTTACAATAAGGATTGTGATTGGTATGAATGCAATCCAAACCCATGTTGAGACATCATCAAATGCCCAGCTTATAAGCCACATGTAATCAAAACTATTTCCCTTTACAAAAGGAATTGTTGTAGTAGTAGATCGAATTTCACTCCACAGACCGTCTGCCCCTAGTTCTTTTATCAATACATCGGGATGCCACATCATGATGGCTCCTATAATGAGACCCACTCCTATTTGTCCCACGATCTTAAACTTACCTGCTAAACCATCTTTGTTCTTTTTGTGTACTTTAATGTAATCATCAATGAATCCGATTGTTCCAAGCCAAATAGTCGCAATCATCATCATGTGTGTGTACACATTAGTGAGATCGTTAAAAAGCAAAGTGGGAACTAGGATTGCGGTTAGGATGATGATTCCGCCCATGGTAGGGGTGCCGCGTTTTTCTATTTGGCCTTCAAGACCTAAATCACGGACGATTTCACCAACCTGCTTCACTTGCAACCACTCAATAATCGTTTTTCCGAATGATATACCTATGATTAATGAGGTGATTAAGCTCATGGCCGCCCTGAAAGTGACGAATTTAAAAAGTCCAGCACCTGGTAAATCGTACGCAGTATCTAAATATGTGAATAAATGATATAACATATTATGCAGTTATGAAAGCTTCACGCAACACGACTCTATCGTCGAAATCGTGTTTTACGCCATTAATTTCTTGATAGGTTTCGTGACCCTTACCTGCGACAATTACAATGTCTCCAGGCTCAGCAAATAGAGCTGCAGCTCGTATTGCTTCTTTTCGGTCTGTAATAGAGATGCATTTACGCATTTCAATTGGATCTAACCCGGATTTCATGTCCTCGAGTATGGCTGCTGGATCTTCTGTTCGAGGATTGTCAGAGGTGAGGAATACCCTGTCAGAATCTTTTGCCGCAACACGTGCCATAATGGGCCTTTTAGTAACATCTCTATCTCCACCACACCCGACAACGGTAATGATCCTATCCTGCCCTTTTTTGAAAGTTAAAACAGTTTTTAATATGTTTTCTAATGCGTCCGGAGTGTGTGCGTAGTCTACAATTGCTGTAATTCCATCGGGACTTTCAACAAGCTCAAACCTTCCGGCAGGAGGCTTTAATAGTGACATCTGGGTTAATGAGTCAAGTGCGTCAAATCCCAAGAGCTTCGCTACTCCATAAACGGCTAACAGGTTAGAAGCATTAAACGCACCCACTAACCTTGAGTAGAGGTCCTGGCCATCAATGTGTACGTGAAGACCGTGCAGTTGATTTTCAACTATTCTTCCTTTTATGTCAGCGATCGATGCGATACCATAAGTTGAAATTTTTGCTTTACAGTTTGTTGTAATGTCTTGGTGATTATTGTCATCGGAATTAATTAATGCAAACGCATTAACAGGTAGCATGTCAAAGAGCTTTTTCTTAGCTACGATATAGTTGTCTATCGTTTTGTGATAGTCTAAATGATCGTGTGTGATGTTTGTAAAAACTGCCCCGGATATTTTAGTTCCTGACAGTCTATTTTGATCTATTGCGTGAGAACTTGCTTCGATAAAACAAAATTTGCAACCTAAATCGACCATTTTCCTAAATAGCTTCTGTAAGCTTAGCGCATCCGGAGTAGTATGAGTAGCTTTAACTACTTTGTCGATGATTCTATTCTCAACCGTACCTATTAGTCCTGCTTTTCGATCGAGCATTCTGAACAGGTTGTGGAGTAATGTCACAGTTGTGGTTTTGCCGTTTGTGCCTGTAACAGCAACGATTTTCATATCATTAGAAGGGTGGTCGTAATATGCCGCAGCGATATTTCCTAAAGCAGTTGAACTGTTTTTGACAACAACAAACGTGACAGATGCGGGCCGAATTAAATCTTCGGAAATATGTTCACATATAACAGTTGTGGCTCCGTTTGTAATTGCCTGCTTGATATAATCATGCCCATCAACCTGTGTGCCTTTAATGGCTATAAAAAGCCCCATAGGCTTTACCTCACGGGAGTCTATCCCTATGCCCTCAACGGCCGTGTGAGTTGTTCCGTGAATCTCGGAAATCCTTGCGTCGTATAGTAAATCTTTAAGTATTTTCACGACAATTCAATTCTAATAGTTGATTCAGGTGTCAGAGGAGTGCCCGCAGGAATTGATTGTGTTCTAACAGTACCATTCCCCTCATATCTCACCTTAACTCCCGAATTTTCAAGTAAATACAGTGCGTCTCGTAGACCCATGCCTCGTACGTCCGGAACGGCTTTGTCTTCAAATATTCGTGTGGTCAGCTTTATATTGTCGGATTCAGTAGTAACCCTAACCCAATCTCCTTCTTCATTTGTTTGGACAAAAGGCACTCCTAGAATCTCGTATAGCCCCACGAGTTCTTCCCGTGCTCCGTTCTTTGATGTTGGAAGATGTCTTTCCTTCAAAGCGAGTAATGGTTCATCGCGTATGGTGTGGAAGGAAGGGTCTGTTGCATAAATTAAATCGGCTAGGTCCATAAATACAGGAGCCGCAATAGTGCTTCCGTAGTATGACCCACTTTTTGTGTCCGCGATGACGACGATACAAACGAATTCCGGATCATCTGCAGGGAAGTAGCCTGTGAAAGACGCCCTGTATCTACCACTTACATATCCACCGTTTTCGGTGATTTTTGATGTTCCTGTTTTCCCTGCAACTGTGTAGGGTTTGTTAATGAATATGTTGGAAGCTGTTCCGTTACCACCTGGTGCGCAAGCACTTTCAAGCATTATTTTGCAATCTCGTACAGTGCTTGAAGAGCAAATATTATTTTTTACAACAACCGGCTCGAATTTCTCTACCGTAACCCCTTTTCGCTGTGTTTCAGTAACAAAAGTTGGCCGCATCATCTTGCCGTTGTTTGCAATTGCACCATAAAGAGCTAAGGTTTGAAGTGGTGTCTGAGTCACCTCATAACCTATAGCCATTTGAGTTAATGAAATCCCAGACCAATCGCCTTCTCCTACTGATGAGTAAACTTGAGGGATTCCTTCTCCCACCAGATTCACACCTAAAGGTTCAGTAACCCCCATTCGCTTTAATTTATCTAAAAATTCCTGAGGCTCTAGACTGAAGCATTGCTTTACTGATAGAGCAGAGCCGATATTGGAGGACATTTCGAAGCATTCACGCAATGAGATTTTACCATGACCACCATCCTTCCAATTCGAATCACGCATTCTTCTATCATGGAAAGAATATTCGCCATTTTTCGTATCTACCACATCATTGAGCCCCATTTTTCCCGATTCTAAGCAGGCCATAAGAGATGCTAGTTTAAAGGTCGATCCAGGTTCAACCGCCGTGCCTAATGCGTGATTGTAACTTTCATTGTAGTAGGGCAGTCCTTTAGAATCTTCTAACCTTTTGAGATTTGAGATCGCCCTAACATATCCCGTTTTCACCTCCATAAGAACGACCACCCCCCACTCGGCATCGTGCTTAAAAAGCTGCGTTCTCAATGCTGAAGATGCAACATCTTGAAGATGCATATCTATTGTGGTTACTACATCAAGTCCTTCTTGAGGTTCGATAATAAATTCATCTGTAACGGGCAGCCAAGTCCCGCCACTAATTCGCTTCTGCATTTGCTTGCCTTCAACCCCTCCAAGCTCCTTATTCCAGGCAAGTTCAATCCCCACTCGACTATTCTCTCTATCTATCCCTATTGTTCTTTTTGCCAGTTGGCCAAACGGTTTTTTCCTCACCTCCTTTCTCTCAAAAACAAATCCACTTTTATACCTTCCCTCTCTGACAAATGGAAGAGATTTTAAGGATTTGTATTTCGTAAACGGTATGTTTTTGGCGAATAAAGCAGCTCTACTCCCCTTGGCTTTTGCTTCTTCAAAGAGCCTTGAAAATTCTTCGGAATCTCCTCCTAAGATCTTTGCAAAACCAGAACACAAAGAATCAAATTTTTCGTTGTAAACACTCCATTTTATCGCTTCGCACTTGCTGTCCCATCTCAGATTGTAAACAGGTACAGAGGTCGCTAATAAACTCCCATCACTTGCTTGGATTTGGCCTCTCGCAGGATCAATATTTCTTATGCTATGTTGAAATTCAGCGCCTCTTTCCGTCCAATGTTCATGTTCGAAAGTCTGTATGCAAAAGATCCTCCAAAGAATTGCAATTCCGACAAAGCATAGACTTACGAAAAGAACCCAAAACCTCCCGGTTTTAATGGTTGATTCTGAAATGTTGTTGCTTGCACTTCTCATTTTGCGTCTTGCTTAAGAAGTGTAGGCGGTGATATAGGTTGTTGAAGACCTAAGACAGAGGTTGCAGATTCAACCCTGCTTTGTTGTAGTCTAGATTCTAACTCAGATCTAAGCGTTTTATACTCTGAAACAACCTCCTCGAGCGCCCTCTCAGTGCGCATTTTATCCCGTTCAATATTCTCAAACTTGTAGCCTAGGCTTATGTAAGCTAAAAACAATGAGGTAACAAATAAGAGATACGGTATATGAGAGGTTATGCCTTCACTGGTTAAAAATTTACCGCCAATGATGTCTTTAAAAATCTTGCCAGTTCCATTTGTTTTCGCGGTTTTTTTTATTTCATCAGTTGATGTCCTGCCAGACTTATCTCTGGCTCGCCTTGCTTTTTCTGCAGCCTCTTCCTTCGCTTCTCCCGCTACTACTCGCGCCAAATCAACGGCCTCTTTGCGAGATATTTTTTGCTCTGGGGTTAAAAGTTTATTGCCGTTATCTGACGGCCCTTTAGCAGGTGATTTCTTTCTAAATCTTCTCAGCATGACTTTAATAAAAAGTCAGTCCTTTCAGCAACCCTCAAACGAGCGCTTCTTGCACGTGGATTTAATAAAACCTCCTCAGCAGAAGCACAAATCGCCTTTCTAACAACAGGCTTAAATGGTGCGAGCACCCTTCCTTTTATGTCTTGTTCTATTTCATCTTCGAAATTCCCAGACCTCATAAAATGTTTGACAAGCCTATCTTCTAAACTGTGATATGAAATCACAACGAGCCTCCCGCCCTGTTCTAATAAATCTGTTGCCTGTTCCAACAGTTCACGTAGAGCAGAAAGCTCGTCGTTGATTTCTATTCTTAATGCTTGAAAAATCTGGGCGTAGAATTTATTTTCGCGCCCACCTGGAGCCATCTTGCTTAAGATGTGTACGAGTTCTCCTGTAGTGGTAATAGGTCTCTCTTCTCTTGCGGAGACGATTGCTCTTGCAACTCTGTCCGGTCTCTTTACTTCTCCGTACATTCTTAAAACGACCATCAACTCTTCCCATGTACAGTCAGATAAGTAATCTGCCGCTGAGAGACCTGACTCGTGGTTCATCCTCATATCAAGAGGACCATCCATTCTTAAGGAAAAACCTCGATCTGCCGTATCGAACTGGTGAGATGACACCCCTAAATCAGCTAATATGCCTTTTGTTTTCTTTACACCGTTCAGGCTAAGAAATTGTTTTGCGTATCTAAAATTAGCTTCAACCAGGGTAAACCTAGCATCGTTAATTGTATTTTTAACTGCATCAGGATCTTGATCGAAACTGACAAGTATGCCTTCTGAATTGAGTTTTTGTAATATGGTTCGGCTATGCCCCCCTCCTCCAAACGTAGCGTCCATCCACGTGCCGCTCCCGTCGCCGAGATTGAGATGCTCAATTGAGGAATTTAGAAGGACGGGTACGTGGTAGGCTTGTTCCATGTTTTAAGTGGCGCTGCCTTTTTCAATATCTCGTCTCACATCTTCAGCCAGGTTTCCGAAATCGAAATCGGTATCTTCTCCTAGCACCTGTTTTTCATAAGCATCAACTGTCCAAATCTCAACCTTCTCGCCCAAGCCAGAAACAATGATTTCGTTGCTCTTCTTCAGATCAATTCCAGCATAATCTAAGAGGACTCCAGGAATGTTTAATCTTCCAGATGCATCTAAATCAACAATGGTGGCTCCCTTCAAGAATTTTCTTTGAAACAGTTGGTGCTTCCTGTTGTATCTGCTGAGTTGAGTCATTTCCCCGTTTACATTGTCCCACTCTGGTTTGGGATATAAAACAAGACATTTCTCAAAAATATCACGATTGATTACCAAGCCATGATGTAGGACTTTGTCCAATTGTCTTCGCAACCGGGCAGGGAACATTAGTCGCCCCTTCGCGTCAATTCTACATGTATGTTCTCCTAATAGGTTCAGCATAACTTCCATTGTTACTGGAATCCCCAAAACTAAGGTAGATTTACCACTTATTACCACTAATAGACACTTTCTACCACGTTGTTGAAAAGTGATAAACAATAAAACGTTGGAAAAGGTTGTATTTATTGGGTTGTAGCGATTTAGTAAATCTTGTTGGTTTTCTGTTTTAACAGGATATTAACAATCAATGTGTACAACCTTAAGTTAATGTTTAGGTAAAAAGAGTTGTGAAATAGCGCCTTTAGGTGCGTAGTTTGGCCTTTTAAATAAATACAAAAATGGATGCTACAATCATTGAGCTGGGTGAATTCAGATATGTAGAAGAGGGAAGGGGGGAGCCGTTGGTTATTTTACATGGCCTTTTCGGTGCTCTGAGTAACTTTCAGGAGGTACGTAAGTACTTTAGTAAGAGATTTAGAGTCCTAACACCTGTCTTGCCCATCTATGACTTACCACTTCGAAAAACAAGTGCGAAATATATCGCTGAGCATGTTAAAGGGTTTGTTGATGCTCTTCAATTAGATAAAGTCCACCTTGTGGGAAATAGTTTGGGAGGTCATGTAGGACTCATTTTTACAAAAAATCATTTAGATCGGGTAGCTTCGTTAACGTTGACCGCGAGCAGTGGCCTTTATGAGAATGCCTTTGGCAACAGTTTCCCCAGAAGGGAAGACAAAGAGTATATTAGGAATAAAGTTGCGATTACATTTTTCGATCCCAGCTGGGCAACTGACGAATTGGTTGATGAATGTTTTGAAGCAGTTAACGATAGAAATAAAGTTTTAAGAATACTTTCTATTGCAAAATCTGCGATTAGACACAACATGGAGAGTGATCTGCCGGCAATGGATATACCGGTTTGCCTTATTTGGGGTAAAAATGACATTGTGACTCCACCGGAAGTTGCGGAAGCCTTTTTAAAAGGTTTTCCTGATGCAGATCTTTTTTGGATAGATAAATGTGGACATGCTCCTATGATGGAGCATCCTGAAGAATTTAATGTAATTCTCAATGAGTGGTATACTCAGAGAGGTATAGGTAACAAACTGTAGTACATGGTAATCAGATCTGTTGATTTTGTAAAAAGTAGCGCTCATCCTAGAGAATGTCCCAGCATGGACAGGCCTGAATACGCATTCATTGGAAGATCTAATGTGGGTAAATCTTCTCTCATTAACATGGTCGTGGGCAGGCTTAGCATGGCTAAAATATCGAGTACACCTGGCAAAACACAGCTCATAAATCACTTTGATATTAACGGTGATGATGTAGCCGAGAAGGCTGGTGAGACGTCTTGGTATCTAACAGACTTACCCGGTTTTGGCTATGCAAAAATTAAAAAATCTGAGAGGGTGAAATGGGAGAGGACGTCAAAGCAGTTTTTAGAGGGCCGAAAGAATTTAATGTGCACCATGATGCTTGTTGACTCTAGATTACCCCCCCAAAAAGTCGATCTAGATTTTATGGCTTATATGGGTGAGGTGGGGCTGCCTTTCGTTCTTGTATTTACAAAAGTAGATAAGCTTAATAAGACTGAACGTGGAGAATTTCAATCTAAGTATGAGACTGTAATGCTTAAGCAGTGGGAAAAGATGCCGCCTAGTTTTATTACAAGCGCCGTGAAGGGAGATGGAAAAGAAGAGCTGTTAAACTTTATTGAGTCAACAAACGTTTTATTCTGATTTTATCGGACTCCCTTTTACGCTTCGTCATTCGCCTCTATAACTCCGATTCTTTTAGCAAGTTCACTTGTAAATCCTCTCATTGCTTCAGCATGGCCTTTGTCTGAAGTGGCCGTTTCTAAAGTATTTGCAAGAGTCATCATGCTGTCGCAAACGAATCGTTTCATCTCATCGACACTCATATCCTTAGTCCAGAGGTCCATATTCATAGAGGCTCCATCTTTCTCGTCCCAAATCGCAAGCCACATTGCTTTCGCTTGCCTATTCTCAACATCTTCTCCTTCAGCTGACCAAACTATATCAGTTGGCACATGATTTTCATCTGTACTAACCTTGATTGTAATTGTATTTTCTGACATCATGCAAAATTAGCATTTATCTGTTACTTATCGCTCAGGTCGGTAAGATTTAAGGAATGGAATATAATCTACCTCTGAGAACAGTTGCTCTGCTGAAGTTTCAGGATTTTGCTCCATAAAATTTTCAACAATTTTCAGACCCATCCATACTCCCAATCTGTCAGGGCTTTCTTGAGGGATGGAGCCAAACTTGGTAAATGGTCCATCTGTTAACCAGCGGTGGAATACCGTTCGATTTGTTTCAAAGAGCACATTCGCAGGTTGAAGTTCTAACCAAATAGCTGTTTCATTTGCCTTAGCCCATTCTAAATCTTCTGGCGTCCAATCCATAAGTACATGCTCGTATTGTTCAGGCATACACTTGCCCAACAGCCACAAAACCTTCCCCCAATAAAGAATGTCATCTATGCATTTTTCTCCAGTGTATCCTTTATTGACAAAGTGAACAAGCATCCATCCTTTCATTGCATCTGCGGCCATTAAATCTGGGTGCATCCTAAGTTGCTGGTATTTAGGAAATCTATCTGGAGGCAAAAGCTTTAATATGGGATGTTCGGGACCTAAAAACCATTCTAACCCCACTGCTACAAATTCATCTCGCGGGTAGATAGCGAAATTGAATCCGCTATTCATCCAGATCACTTCAGGGATTATTTCGTCGGGCATAAATACGTGAAGTCTCTTAAACCCGTTTTCAAGATCCAAAGAGACCTTCCTCAAAAATTCAGCATTACCAGAAGTTGAGTCAATTGCTAAATGGGTTTCTTTTGTGTCAGGGTGAGCCACGAAACCCCTTATTTTGTCAATTGTTTCGAGTGATTGAGAACTACCTATTTTTAAAATATCCTCACAATAATCTGTCAAAAACAAGTTGTAATTACTTCTCAATTGAATTAGAGAACTCGAGTCACTTTCAGATAAATATTGAATTTCGCGGTGAAAATTTCTAACAGAAAAATCAGTGGGTAGTTTGACATCACTCACATCTACAGCCCATTTATCTTCAGTGCAAGACGACAATGTCAACAAGGAAATCAGTGTCAAACCGAGTATAAGTGTGATTGTATTTCTTGTCCACAATGAACGTATCAAAAAAGTGGTACGAATTTCGCTTGAACTCATGGTATTTACGTTTAGTTTTACTTTTACAACTGCAAAGATGAGCACACTTATGCGCAACAGTCAAACTCCTTCTCTATCAACCGCAATATTACTCGGTTTTATGGCAAGTTCAGCCTTGCTTTTTTCTAATATAACATCAGCCCAAGATATAAGAATGGGACTGGCTGTTACACCGAATGTTGCCTGGATGGTTTCTACAGACTATGATCACATTCCCAGTGGAGCAAAATTAAATTTCGGATATGAATTTATTGCAGATCTTATGTTTTCTGAAAATTACGCTTTAGGCTTAGGTGTGCACATTTTCAACACCGGATCAAATCTTACGTATCAAATCGAGAGTCCTGGTGGTATTTCTGATGTAGACCGAACTTATAGTCTGCAGTATGTAGAATTGCCTTTCACGTTTAAAATGCGTACGAACGAAATAGGCTACATGAAGATATTCAGCAAATTTGGTTTTGGCTTGGGGATGAATGTGAAATCTTTAGCGTCACAGGATGAGCATCTAAGTTGGGTGTTTGATGGAGATGTTTGGGTTGAAGAACCCTCAAATACGCATGTTCTTGACACTAGTTTGGATATAACTAACGAGGTGAATTTCTTTAGGGCTGCTATGATTGTAGGTGGTGGAATAGAGAAAAGTTTAACAGGGTCAACATCTCTAACCATTGGGCTGAATTACAACGCAGCATTCAGCAATATTCATAATGATGTGACTCTCGTCAAATTTGACGGCGGTATTCCAGAAGAAGTCGATGGTTTTCCTAGGGAGGGATTTATGAAAGGTAATGACAGATTTTTCGAATTGTCAGTGGGTATTTTGTTTTAGATAATGTCGACTCTATCCTCAGAATTTAATGGAGCTAAGATCGCTGGGTTCATCTCTTCATGGATGAACGATTACGCCGACACAGCAAACATTGATTCATTTGTGGTGGGTGTTAGTGGCGGCATTGATTCCGCGGTAACTGCAACGCTTTGTCTTATGACTGGTCGTCCTGTGTATGTGGTAGATATGCCAATTTACCAGGCGTCGTCAGAGGTGGAGCGATCTCGGGAGCTTTGTAAATTACTCGAGAGTCGTTTTAACAACTTCGAAATGATTACTGTGCCCCTGACTGAAGTTTATGAGGCGACGAAATCGGCTTTGCCCCAAATCGAAGATATTTCGGGCGGCCTCACTTTCGCAAATACTCGGGCTAGATTGAGGATGACTACACTGTATGCTCTCGCTGCACAGAGGCGGGCTCTTGTAGTTGGGACGGGAAATAAAATCGAAGATTATGGAGTGGGATTCTTCACTAAATATGGTGATGGAGGTATAGATATTAGCCCCATTGCCGATCTTGTGAAAAGCGAAGTTTACAAAGTGGGTGAGGCGATAGGTGTGCCAAGGAGTATTTTAGAAGCTGCCCCTACAGATGGGCTTTGGGGTGATGATCGCACTGATGAAGACCAAATAGGAGCTTCCTATCCCGAACTCGAAATTGCAATGAAATTCTCTGAAGATCAAGGCAACCCGTCAACTCTCTCCGGTCGAGCTCTTGATGTGTATGAAATATACACGAGATTAAATAAAGCAAATCAGCATAAAATGCTTCCCATCCCTTTTTGTACTATACCACGATAGTTTATTCTTTGTTTTGAGTATCTATCGTTATTGTAACAGGGCCGTCATTGATTAGTTCTACCTGCATATCTGCACCGAATTCCCCCCTTGCAACACTTTTCCCCATCAACTTTTCACACTCCTCAATAAACGCCTGGTAAAGTGGTATAGCTTGCTCAGGGCGAGCCGCTTTGATGAAAGAAGGGCGTGTGCCTTTTTTAGTGGATGCATGCAAAGTAAATTGAGATATTACTAACAATTCACCTCCGGCGGCTTCGATATTAAGATTCATCTTTCCATGTTCGTCAGAAAAGATTCGTAAACCTATTACTTTTTTTGCGAGCCAAGCAACATCTGTTCTATCGTCAATCTCTTCTATGCCTAGTAAAATCACTAGTCCTAGCGAGGTTTGGCCTAAGGTGTTCCCATTAACTTTCACGCTAGACTTACTTACCCTTTGAATGACTGCTCTCATGTGCGAAAGTTACCCTATGATTGTCTAATTTCAAGTGTTTAAATTACCGTTGCGTTGCTACCTTTACACCTTCAATTGAAACGCATTTTACACCGCATTCTATGCCAACTATGACCGCCTCAACTGCCCCATCTACCTTGATACAAGCTCAGGATATGGGCCTAACCCCTGACGAGTTTAAATCCATCGAGAAAATCCTCGGCAGAGTTCCTAATTTCACAGAAATGTGTATCTATTCTGTTATGTGGAGTGAGCATTGCTCATATAAAAACTCTATTAAATGGCTTAAGACACTTCCTAAAGACGGAGATCAAATGCTCGTTAAGGCTGGGGAGGAAAATGCCGGGATCATTGACTTGGGTGATGGAATTGGTTGTGCTTTCAAGATAGAAAGTCACAACCATCCCTCTGCAATTGAGCCATATCAAGGAGCTGCAACTGGTGTTGGTGGGATTAATCGTGATATTTTCACAATGGGTGCTAGGCCTATTGCTCAGTTAAACAGTCTTCGTTTCGGTGATCCAGAGCATCCACGTACTAAGTGGCTTCTGGAGGGCGTTGTTAAAGGTATCGGAGATTACGGAAATAGTTTTGGAATACCAGTAGTTGGAGGAGAGGTCTTCTTTGACCCTTGTTATCAAGTTAATCCCCTTGTCAATGCTATGTCGGTGGGGCTTTTAGATGTAAATGAAATCATTTCTGCTACAGCAAAAGGTCCCGGTAATGCTGTTTACATTGTGGGATCTGATACTGGTAAAGATGGGATTCAAGGCGCTTCGTTTGCTTCAAAAGATATCACGGCTGAGTCTGCCGATGATTTGCCATCTGTCCAGGTTGGAGATCCGTTCCAAGAGAAACTTCTTATGGAAGCGTCCCTTGAACTTGCAAAAACTGATGCAATAATAGGAATGCAAGATATGGGTGCTGCGGGTATTACTTGTTCTACTTCTGAGATGAGCGCAGCAGGAAACGTGGGGATGGATATCTACTTAGACAGAGTTCCTCTTCGTCAAGCAGATATGGAACCATTTGAAATTCTACTCTCAGAATCTCAGGAACGCATGCTTGTTGTCGTAGCTCCAGGGAAAGAAAAATTAGTCGAGGATATATTCAAGAAGTGGGATCTACATGCCGTTCCAATTGGAGAAGTGACAGAAGGTGACACGATCAATTTCTTTGTAGCTAACGAGATAGTTGCTCAAGTTCCTGCTTCTACACTTGTTTTAGGTGGAGGAGCTCCAGTTTATGAGCGAGAGTATTCTGAGCCATCTTGGTTTGCGGAATCTCAAGCTTTCAACCCTGACTCAGTTGCAGTCCCTTCACTTAAAAAAGCACTTGAAATTGCGACTGACATTATATGTCTCCCTAATATAGCTTCTAAGAAATGGGTTTGGGAGCAGTACGACAGTATGGTAGGAACTTTAAACAGGACTACAAATAGACCTTCTGACGCGGGTGTAGTTTCTGTACGCGGCTCGAAAAAGGGTCTTGCTTTAACGGTTGATTGTAACTCACGTTATGTTCAGGCTGATCCGGAAGTAGGCACTGCTATCGCAGTTGCGGAAGCTGCCCGAAATATTAGTTGTACCGGAGCAACTCCTTCAGCGATTACCAACTGCTTAAATTTCGGCAACCCCTATAATACAGAGGTTTACTGGCAGTTTGTGGGAGCAATAAAGGGTATGACTCGTGCTTGTGAGAAATTTAAAACCCCGGTAACAGGTGGTAATGTCAGTTTTTATAACCAAACAGCAAACGAGGATGGTACCTCAACATCAGTTTTCCCGACTCCTACAATAGGAATGGTTGGGATTCTTCAAGACAGAGATAAGCATATGTCCTTAGATTTTAAAGAGAAGGGGGAACTTATTTTTCATTTGGGGGAAATGTCGGATTGTATTAATTCATCTGAATATCTTGCAAATATTGTAGGGGTAAAGCAATCTCCTGCTCCTAAATTTAACTTAACACAAGAAGAAGCTCTTCACGTATGTATACGAGAACTCATTGCAAAAAACCTTGTTACTGCAGCTCACGACATTAGTGATGGAGGTCTTTTCACGACTCTCTTAGAAATGTCAATGCCCAATCTGTTTGGGTTTGATATCGTGTCTGATGATGAGCTACGCATAGACGGATTCCTTTTCGGTGAAGCACAAGGTCGAATTATCGTCACTTTAACTGAGGAAGATCAAGACGATTTTTTTGACATTTGTGATGCTAATAAAGTTGGTGCGGTTCTTTTAGGACATGTAACAAAAGGTAAAATTGTTGTAGATGAAGAACATGTTGGATTCTGTTCGGAACTACGTGCTTACTATGACAATGGCTTTGAAGAAGCTTTAGATTTATAGACCTTTTATTATTGAAGCATGAAATTAAGGAACTTCTTATTTAGTAAAGCTTTTATACTCACGATAGTGAGTATAGGTGTTGCTTGGGTAGTTCTAATTAGTATGAGCATGCTTTCTTTACAGCTAAATAGTAGGCCTTGGTCAGAGCGCTCTGTACCCAATCTCCTTCATTTATCATTGGACTCTGCCTTTGCTATACTAGCTGAATTGGAACTTGAAGCAATTCATCTTGACTCTGTTTATAGTGTCTCTGCAGTTCCAGGCTCAATACTAGAACAAACGCCTAAAGAGGGGAGTTTAGTCAAAAGTGGAAGACCTGTTTACCTGACAACATTTAGAATAAAACCTCCTTCTGAATCTATTTCTGTTTATGAAGGACAAGATGCAATTTTAGCAAAAATAATTTTAGAACGCAAAGGTTTTATCGTTCAGGTACGTGAGGAGCCTAACATTATACTCGAAGGAAAAGTTGTAAGAGTTGAGTCAAAGGGATTTCCTTTGTCATCAGATGATAGAAGAGTTAGAGGGGCTCAGATTGTTTTAGTTATAGGCAAGTCTTCTCTTGTTAAAGTAAGAATACCGTATTTATTAGGGTTGTCTTTATCTGAAACATCGTCTAAATTGACGGAGTCATCTCTTTCATTAGGTTATGTTGAGTATTCCGATTCCGTGATAACAGATAGTGATACAACAAATGCAAGAGTATTTCGCCAGTTTCCATCTTCATCTAGAGGGAGGGTTAAAGCTGGAACGTCCATCGACGTAATTCTTAAAAACTGAAAACAAGGCTAATTATGACCAGAACATCTCCAGCATATTGTTTTATAATTACCTTAATTTTCGCTTTTTCAGCTACAGGTATTTTCTCTCAAGAATTAGAACGAGATTTGCAATTCATTGACCTTAATCATGACGAGAGAATTATTTCTGAAGTCAACTCACGGGGTGGTGGTAGCGCGCCTATGGGGCTTCCTTTCTTAGATGATTTTGCGTGGCCAAGCTCTTTTGAGGAATCAGGCTTCGATAGACCTGAGTTAGTTAGATGGGATTCAAGCCCTGTGAGAAGGACTTCTACATTTGCAATAAGCCCTCCCACAATTGGCGTTGCTACACTTGACGGGTTAGATGGTGGTGGATACCCTTATGCGTTTAATAGCAGTGATCCACATGATTGGAATGATACTCTAACTTCAAGAAAAATTTTATTAGGTGGAATGACAGCTGATAACAATGTAAACTTGTCTTTTTGGTTTGAAGGAGGTGGCATAGGAAATGCACCTGATTTAGGAGAGGATAGTCTTATTGTTGAGTTTAAGTCAATTGGATTTGAAGGCGATATTTGGACACGGGTTTGGTCTAATGACACGATAACAACAGACGAATTCATTCAAGTTGTTATTCCGATTTATGATGGAATTTACCTTCATAATTCTTTCCAATTTAGGTTTCGTAATTATGGAACTCAAGAGGGGAATGCAGATTTGTGGCATATAGATTACGTTTTTGTTGCCGAAAATGGATCAATAGGAAATCCACAAGAAGAATTGGCATTCTTATATCCTGCGTATACTTTGCTGAGGAATTTCTCTGCTATGCCTTGGACTCATTACAAGGACAATCCAGAATTCCACATGAGAGATACTTTGCATGTTGCCCATACCAACTTTGGTACGACGGCAAATAATCAGGAAAATACAGGGATTAAAATTCAGGTAGGTGAGGATGCGCCTACAATGTATAATAATGAGTTTATTCAAAATGTTAGTGTGCCTATTGGACCATTTTCTACAGAATACTTGTCTACTTTACTTGACATGACTGGCGTAACGGCATCCGTACTTTACGATCCACTTGCTTCTGATACCACAGCTACTTTTAATGTGTCTTTGTGGGAAGAGGAGGTTGGTTATTATACCAACCAATCTGCCGTCTATGACAATGACAGTATTGGATTTACTCAAGTTTTCGATAACTATTACGCTTACGATGACGGTTCTGCTGAAAAGGCTTATTCCCTTGAATCTGTGGGTGGACAATTGGCAGTACGCTATCCACTTGCCATAGCTGACACCTTAGATGGAATAAAAATTCACTTTACGCCATTTTATGACAATGCTGAGTTAGAAACATTTGTAATTAAAGTTTGGGCGGATGATGCGGGTACTCCTGGTGAACAAATAGATACAATGTACCAATTCAATTCTCCTCTTTATTTCACGGATGGTCATGATAAGTTCGCTTATTACTCATGTGATCATCCCATACCGGTTAGTGGGATCATTCACGTTGGTTTTATTCAACAAAATGTAGAGCATCTTAACATTGGACTTGATAAAAACACCAATGCAAATGCAGGCAACCTTCATTACAAATTAGGCTCAAGTGCCGAATGGCTTTCCTCAGAAATTCAAGGATCTGTGATGATACATCCAGTTCTAAGAGCAGGAAAAGATGCGCCAGAAATCCCACAAGAAGTGGAAGAATTCACGGTGAATGACATTTCTTCTAACCTTTATCCCAATCCTACATCTTCAATTGTCTCCTTCAAGGCGCATGAAGCTCTTATTTGGTCTGTATTTTCGTTAAATGGAGATCTTGTTTTAGATGGTAAGGTTGATAGAGCTTGCGTTGTAACTTTTAACACATCGGATTTTTCACCAGGTATATATTTTGTGAATATGAGTAGTACGCGTAGTGTTTCAAATTCTTGTAAACGCTTAGTAATTTTACCCCACTAATGAGTGAAGAAGTAAACATAGAGGATATTTTAGATGAGCCTGAGGAGCTTTTTGAGCACCATAGAATTGAAGCTGATCCAGGACAACAACCTCTTAGAGTTGATAAATTTCTCATGACCAGAATTGCGAATATTTCTCGCAATAAGCTTCAAATGGCTGCAAATTCTGGTTATATCAGAGTGGATGGCAATTCGGTTAAATCTAACTTTAAAGTTCGACCGAATCAAGTAATTACTGTAGAACTTCCACAACCTGTATATGAGTTCGAACTTGTTGCAGAAAAAATGGATCTAAATATTATTTATGAAGATGACACTGTCATAGTTTTAAATAAAAGATCTGACTTAGTTGTCCACCCAGGTCACGGAAATTACACAGGAACTCTTGTAAATGGAATTTTACACCACTTGCAAAACATTCCCTCTGTTGAGGGGTCTCCAACCCCACGTCCAGGATTGGTCCACAGGTTAGATAAGGATACTACTGGACTGATGGTTTTAGGTAAGACTGAGAGATCTCTAACCGAGTTAAGTGAGCAGTTCTTTGAACGAACAGTAGAAAGACGTTATCACGCGTTGGTTTGGGGTGATGTTTCTGAAGATGGCACAGTTGAAGGGCATGTAGGACGTTCAAGAAGTAACAGAACAGTCCAGGCAGTTTTTCCTGATGGAGAAGAAGGAAAGCATGCAGTAACTCATTACAGAGTTTTAGAGCGCTTAGGCCCAGTCACTTTAGTTGAATGTAAACTTGAGACAGGACGTACGCACCAAATTCGTGTACATATGCAATACATAGGACATCCATTATTTGGTGATCCTAGATATGGAGGAAATGTCCCTGTAAAGGGATCGCCAGGAGGTAAATACAATTCATTTTTAAGAAACTGTTTCAGCATACTGACGCGTCAAGCTCTACATGCTAAAACCCTAGGTTTTACACACCCTAAAACGAAAAAATTCGTTTCCTTTGAATCTGAAGTGCCCAGCGATATGCAGGAAATTATTGAAAAGTGGAAAATATATTTAGAGGGTATCGCTAAGTAAAGTAATTACGATAATTGATCTTCTAATTCCTCTTTTAAAATCAGAGCATTTTCCCATTCCATGATAAAGCTGTCGTGCCTTTTTTGAATTTCTTCAAATTCGTATGACAAGTTAGTCATAAGCTTCATGTCAGCTGAATCAACTTCGGAAATCACTTGATTCTTGAGCTCTAACTCTTTTTCAGCTTCGGCAACGGACTTCTCTAATCTATTTATCTTTTTATCTACTTTTTTAATTGCCTTTTCAAGCTCTTTTTTCTTTTTATAATCAATCTTAATAGTAGAATCAGACTTTTTAGAATTATTTTCTAATTTGCTATTTTTCCCTTTTCCGATGACCCTCTCGCCAGTTTTAGACGCTTCGTATGCTCCAATACTCTCTGCGTGCTTGGCATGTAAAAATATTTTAATATCTCCGATATATTGTCTTAGCCCAGTAGGGGTAACTTCGTAGACAAACTCTGTCAGTCCTGAAAGGAAGTCCCTGTCGTGGGATACCACAATCAATGATCCGTCAAAGTTTTCGAGTGCATCCTTCAGTACTGTTTTAGACTTTAAATCTAAGTGGTTAGTAGGCTCGTCTAGTATAAGAACATTGTAAGGATGAAGCAATAGCTTGCAAAGTGCTAGCCGTGCTTTTTCACCTCCACTTAACACGCTTACTTTTTTATCTACATCTTCTCCAGAAAAGAGGAAGGAACCTAACATTGACCTTAGATTTACCTTGCTCTCAATCGTCACCTCTGCTTCAAGTGTTTGTAATACTGTTATTTTACCATCTAGCTCCTCAGCTTGATTTTGAGCATAATATCCGATATCTACATTGTGGCCTTTGATTAATTCTCCGTCAAATGATTCTAGGTCTAAAAGTATCCTGGTTAAAGTCGTTTTACCTGCACCATTCTTCCCCACAAATGCAACCTTATCCCTACGTGCCATCATAAATTCTAACCCCTTGAATACATTCAGTTCGTTAAATGATTTGCCCAACCCTTTTGCATCAAAGATCACCTTGCCAGTTCGTGGCGCAGGAGGGAATCTAAATTTTATCTTTGCATTATCAGCAGCATCAACGTCAACTATCTCAAGCTTATCCAGTTTCTTTATTAAAGATTGAGCAAATGCCGCTTTGTTTTTCTTCGCTCGAAATTTATTAATCAGTACTTGTGTCTCTTCAATATATTTTTTCTGATTTTTCTGTGCTTGTAGTTGTCTATCCCGTTCCTCCTCTCGCCAAATCTGATATTTAGTGTATGGAGCTTTAAAGTCGTATAACCTAAAAGGACTGATTTCTATTGTGCGTTCAGTTAAATTATCGAGAAACATCCTGTCGTGAGAAATAAGCAGAATGGCACCTGAATAATTCTTTAAAAAACCTTCAAGCCATTCAATACTTTCTATATCGAGGTGGTTAGTCGGCTCATCTAAAAGTAACAGATTGGGGTTTGTAAGAAGAAGCTTAGCCAATTCAACTCTCATTTTCCATCCACCACTAAATTCACTCATTTTTCTTTCCAAGTCTTCGGGTTTAAAGCCCAGACCTTGAAGAATTCTCTGAATTTTTTCCTCAAGATTACCAGCCCCAATAATATCAAGCCTTTGATTGGACTCGGTTAATTCGTCAATTAAACGAGAGTATTCAGTGCTTTCATAATCTAACCTTGTAGAAATTTCATTCGTAATTTCAACAATACGCTCCTCAAGTTTTTTAATTTCAGCAAAAGCACTGGCAGATTCATCAAAAACGGTTGATAATTCGTTGTGATCCATCTCTTGTGGCAAGTACCCAATCATATAATCGTTGGGGTAACTTACAGTACCCTCTGAAGGAACGTTAATTCCTGCAAGTATGTGCATTAGTGTAGACTTTCCAGCACCATTGCGTCCAACCAATCCAATACGCTCTCTTTTCCCAATAAATAGATTAAGCCCTTCAAATAAAGTTCTGTCACCGAAGTGTACTCCAAGTTGTGTTACAGTTAGCATTCGCTTACAAAGGTCTTAAATAAAAAGCGGGAAGCCCACAAGGCCTCCCGCTTTAAGATGTCAAATTTTTTACTTTTTAGTAATGCCAAAGATCATGTTCTAAATTGAACAATTCTTCCTTTATTCTTTCAGACTCAGCTAAAGCATCCATTCCACGAGCAAATTCAACAATACTTCTATCATAAACATTGGCTTCCTTTACAATATAGCTTGAGAAATAACGCTTTTGGAATAAATCCTCATAGGTTCTTCGCTGAGCATCATTGAATAGGTTAAAAACATCCGCATTGGCAAACACGTACCTACATTCCGGGTAGTATAACCAAAACAATGGAGCGAACCCAATGCTTTCGCCATCATTATCATAATCTTCAATCATAGGGGCTATACCAATAATTCTAACATACCGCTCGCTACGTTGCCTGTCCCAAATCCAATCTTCTTTCAAACGATAACGAGTAATTTTATCAGATTCAATTGGAGTTATAATTTCCTTAAATCCGATCTTTTCACCAAACTCGTCCCAATCATCAATTCGTTCAATAGGGTTTAAAATACTACGTATACTGTCAGGTGACAAGGGTATAGTAAATTCATCCTCATCACCAATAGCCCCAGTACTGTAAGCTACCAATGATCCTTCAATGAGTAAGCCGTCGCGAATCACATCAAATAAATTACTTCTGTCTTCAATAGGGTCAACAGGGTAGTAGTATGGATGATTAATCTTTTGTTTCAAGTCCATTTCTTGCCAAATACGTTTGAAGTACATTACGTCTGCTTCACGTAAATATGGGTAGGGAATTACCCTTTTAGTCAGGTTAGTTTCCTTAACATACGCACCGTCAAGGACGTTTTGTACTTGAGCATTACCCTCCATTGAAAGAGTAATAAGAGCGATAGCCAGTAATGTGTACTTAAATAAATTACTCATTATTATATTATTTAGCTGGTTATTTTAAGTTTTAAAGATGCAACCATACGTTCAGTTCCGTCAGGCATACCTACAATGATATCTTCAAAGTATATAGTATCGCCTCTTTTCACTCGATTTAACAGAGCCTTCATGTCTGAAGTTATTCTATTATTAGGAGAATTTAGCTCTTTGAAGGTGCCATCCTTACTTAGGCGTATCGTGAAGCTCTTAACAAGGACTTTAACATCAAAATCAAAATTATCCATCTTGCCTGCAAGTGGAGCAAATGAGAGTACTTCATTCTTGGTAATCGTTCTATCGGAAGGCATTTTACCAGCCCAAAAAGGAACAGGGTCAGGGATTCGCTTTACCCTAAAATTAGAACTTCCAAGATTATTAATCGATCCATCGGCCATTTCCCCCATAACTGAAATTACAGCTTCCTTATTTGCAGTAGATGTTGCAGGATCAACGATATAGGTTCCGTCTTGTTGCTTTTTAATACTATGCCCGTTAGATATACTAACTCGAAGTTTATTGTTAGCGACACCAGGGACACTTATTTCTACTGGGTTAGGTACTCCTCTATAGAATACATTCATTTTTGTTGGAGAGACTACAAGCGCGGCTTCTGCAATCGTAAATGTAGGCGTAAAGAATTGTAGAGATTGCATATCTCCTTCAGCCCCCTGATACCTAATTACTCCTTTATATTGATATTGTCCCAGTGTCATTCCTTTTGATGACATCGCTAAAAGTCCTTGACCTTGCTCATTGACCGCTAATGGTTCAATACCTAGGCCTACATAATCTAAATCAGTAGAGTCTTTACCGTCCCACTTATTTGGGTCTATGTAAACTTCTGGCTTTTTTGTTCTGTCAAAGGCAGCAAGAAAAATACTTGCCCTCACAGTATCGCCTCTAAGAATATAATTTGATAACGGTATAGTCAGAGGCATTACCTCAGAGAATTTTAAACTCTTAGACTCAATTGCACCTAATAACCAAGAAAGAGCATCTTCTTCAGCATCCTGAACATCAATAATCATCTTTGACATTAGTGGAATCACAGCGGCCAATGGTACATCATAAAAATTAGCAGCTTCCCACAGGATCTCTTTTCCATCTTCAATTTCCTTCTCGAATGAAAACCTTTCATCCAATGATTTAAGAAAATTTGCAGATATAGTTCGTCTAACTCCATTAATATCGGTGACATCTAAACTTTTGAGGTATTCACTATAAGCCTCAAGAGAAAGTTTCAATCCATTCGCAGTCCACTCACCAACTTTAGGTGCGTGAGATTTTCCGCCAATCATATAAGTTGTCAATGCCTGAAACTCATCTTTTTTACCTATATACTTTATATTAAGAACGGTGTCATTTCCAAATTCATCGGTTCCTAAATATTTTTCAAAATCAAGTGCAACTTGTTCCTCGAAATCACCTTCAGAGGTTGCCAAGCAATGTGCTTTCAATTTAGTTATATATTTAATAAGGGTATTTGATTTTTCGACGATGACTTGTGATTCATCGTAAAACGGACCAACCTTTTCCTGATTACTATTGTATTTTAATTCTAACAAAGTGTAGGTGTCGTGAATTTTTGAAGATAGAGTTTCTTGAGTTGTTCGAAGACTATTTTCAACTTTCACAAAACCATTAAGTACTTCCTTTGAAATATTTAACGCAAGTAGTGCAGTAAGGACAAGGTACATCATCCCTATCATTTTCTGTCTTGGGGTCTCTTTAGCTCCTGCCATGGCTTAGCTACGTTTATTGCCCATCGCATTGAGCATATTGCCATAAACAGTATTTAGTGAAGCAAGGTTTTCAGCAAGAGCAGCAATATGCTCTTTATAAGCTTTTGTATCCTCTACACTATCGTTAAGAGTTTTAACTAACTCTCCCATTCCAGAATAAAGTTCTTTATTCGCTTCTAACTGTTGTAATTGCATCTCGTACATAGCATTCAATGAATCAAGATTTGAATTCATACGCTCTAAATTCTTTCCTGCAGAATTCCCAGCTTCTTTTGATCCTACTAGTCCGGTTAATGAATTAGAAACCCCTTCATAGGTATTTGCCATTTCATCAACCCTATTTGAGGCTTTTACAAGTGAATCGCTAAATTCCTGAGTAGCTCCTGCGGCGTCAGCCATATTACTCATTTTACTTGCTTGATCACCAAGGTTTTTCATACCGTCCCCTAAATTCTTGAGAAGTTTAGAGTCAATGTTTGCATCAGTAAGCAGAGAGTCTAATTCAGCAACAGCTGTTTTTGATTCTTCACCTGTTGCAAGTTGTGGGTATACCAAGCTCCAATTTGGCTCAGAATGTGGGATAGGCTCAAACGCAGAAAAGAAGAATATCAACGCCTCAGTTCCAAGACCTACAACGAGCATTTCATTTGCAAACGGATAGTGGTTTATTTTAAATAAAGCTCCAAGTATTACTACTGCCGCTCCCCATCCATAGAGCTTAGCCATAAATTGTTTAAAGTTTTTTGATCCGGGTTTCATTTTCTTTGTGTTGTTAGTTTAATACTAGTCTATGATAATTAATCATTAAACTCTGGTTTTAGGTATTTTTTTTTATTCGAGTAGATTAATTCCACTCTTCTTGAGGTCCAGATTTACCGCGACCTAAGTATGACATTACAGATCGGAATCCAATAAATGCTTTAGCGGTATCACTGTATTCAAACGATCGGGTTCCAGTTTGGCAATAGTATCCAATGTCTTTCCAAGAGCCACCACGTGTTACTTTTCTATGTAGTGCTGCAGAGTCGTCGATCTTTGCATGGTAAATATAATCAGGAGCTAAATCAAAGGCGAAATCATATACCGTTTCATCAAAGGCAGTATTTGTCCACTCAGCAACGTTCCCAGACATTTGGTACAGACCGTAATCGTTTGGACTGTAAGATTCAACGGGTGCAGTATATGCATTTGCATCTTCAACGTAATCACCTCGCATAGGCTTAAAATTTGCAAGGACACATCCCTGTTCATTTCGAATGTATGGACCACCCCATGGGTAAGGAGCTAGATCCCTGCCTCCACGAGCCGCATATTCCCATTCGGCTTCAGAAGGTAGGCGGAATTTTTGAATATACGTTAGACCCTCGTTCTGCCTCCACTCATTCATAATTTGAGTTCTCCAAGCGTTGAAAGCTACAGCTTGACCCCAAGTTACTCCTACCACAGGGTAATCATCATATGCTGGATGCCAAAAGTAGTTTTCTGCCAAAGGTTCATTATATGAATATGTGTAATCATGAACCCAAACTAAAGTGTCAGGGTAAACATTGATAGTTTCCTCAATTACAAATTGGGATCTGTCAGAATACCGTTGTATAGAATGCAGTTGGTTTAATTCATTAACCTCTCCATACTCCTCATCTCTTGCATCTTTATTCGCTGCTTTTGCAATGTTAAACCAGTAGTATCTGTAGTTGAGTTTACGCGTATCAAGTTCATTTCTGTTGTAGAATCTATCAGAACCTTGAAGATAATACTCATCGTAAAGCAGCTCGAAAATATCTTCATCTGTCCAATCAATAGGTTCTTCCCAATTTAAGACATAGCCTTTGTCAATAAATCTATCGAGCTCAATACCAGCAGCGTTTTCCGAGTAGAAATAGCGTTCATCATCATTCTCAGCTAAAGTGTTTAAGAATAGTGAATCTCTTACATAGTTAACAAATTGACGATATTCATTATTTGATATTTCATGAACATCTATGTAAAATGATGGGATAGTAACAGTTTTTGCACGAGAGTTAAGAGCGTATGGCACATCTTGATCACTGGGTCCCATTGTGAAGGATCCGAAGTGGATATAATTCATACCATATGGGTTAGCTTGATCCCAGTATTCTCGAGGGTTAACACCAACGAGTTCGCCTTGAGGTCCCATATAGCATCCAGCAAGCAGAGCTGGAATCATGAGTAACAGAAGAAACTTATTCATTTAGTATATTCTAGTAGTTTGTAATAATTAGATACGTATAATACGGATATAAGGTTACTTTTATTATAGAACCCTCGGATTTGCGTACCTGTTTAAGATGGGTGTCGACTCAAATTTAAAGCTGTAAGAGAGGAATATTTCATGAGATCCAGATGAAAACGACTGTAATTCTGATGTAGTCATGTCAAATGAATAACCAAGTCTAAAGAGTTGCTCTTTATAATTGGTTGCATCCTTATTTATCATTGAATATTGGAGTCCAACGATTGGCGCAATTGCATCTCCAGGTCTCCAGGAAACGCCCGCCCAAATCATTTCATTGTATAAAACATTTACGTTCATGTCAATTGCCGAAGCGTTTAGGTCAGTTTTAGCAAGAATGTTTGTTCTAAGTACGAGTGCATCTCCATCGAGGGGGTAGTTATAACCACCCATTGCATATAAATGTCTTACAGGTTTAATACTCATTTCAGAAAACTCGGTTTCTGCTAGGTGAGTCATAGATAGACCGGCGTAAAAAGTCTTAGGCTTAGAAATATAGATTCCGAAATCTACATCAACAGCAGAGGATGTGTTGTCATCCTGAGGTATAGCGTTATCTTGTGTCCAATCATCAATGGCTATCCAATCAGTTCCAAATGATTTACTGAAATAGCTTACAGACATACCTAAACTCATGGTTGTGCCATTTGAAAATGGCGATAAGGTGTATGCATATCCAAGTTTCATCATCGTATTACTTTCAAGTCCAAGTTCATCTTGATAAAATTGAATACCAAAGGCGCCGGGAATAAATCCAAGTTCACCATCAATATTCAAAAGTGATGTTACGGGTGACCGATCTAGTCCACTCCATTGATTTCTATAAAAACCATTGATGTTTGTTAGGTCAGATTGTCCAGCCGCTGCAATGTTAGACATTACATGGTCCATATACCATTGGGTGAACTGTGGGTCTTGCTGTGCACTCATAGATGATGCAAACACGACTAAAAGAAGTGCAGATAAGTAGGTACGAATCATGTTAACTCGTTGGTTTTCAAAATTTTCACAGGTTTCGGCGTTCACCGAGTGTGGAAAGATACGTAATTTTCCTGATATCATCACGCTAGCTTTTGATAGGTTCTCCACCATCTATCGGGTAATTCACCTTCAGAAGCCTCTTCATAATCCTCATACGAGCATGGAACAAGGTGGTGGTGATCTTTGTTATTTTTCTTAGACGTGGGAATAGGTACATCCATCCACCATCTATCACTTCTGGATGATTTGTAGAACGTTACTTCATGGTCTTTCCCTTGTAAATCAACTAAATATTTAGTGTATTCTTCGACATCACATTTAGGGTAATCACCTGTTTGGCTAAAGATGCCATCAATCATATGCCATAAAACTTGTGCTGCGAGATGAGATCCTCTTCCTCTGTCATCTAGATCTGGGTTGTGCTCGAACAGACCAAGTGCCATCATTTTATCACTAAGTCCAGCGTATCTGGCCAATTGGCAAAATTGAGAAGATGAAAATCCATTGGGTCCAGCATGTGTGGAAGCCGGATGGTCAGAAGCTCTAATTGAGGATAGATCGAAGGATACTAAATCGGCATCTCTTAAAGTGGGCTCAATAAGTTTAGGGTTGTTGTGTGCTGTACCAAGTCTGATTGCTTCAAACTGAAGCCTTTCAAGCAATTCTAAAGTGTCAGGGTCAGTCAAATAACCTTGATGACCAATATTTACATAGTCAAATAAAAAGTTAGGTTCATGTAAAACAATTCGATTCATGAAGTTTCTAGACGTATGTAACTCAGGGTCTCCTCCAAAATCTAATCTAGAATCTATCGTGACAACATTCATGGGTCTTCCAACAGACTCTAGGGCTGAATAAATTGCGTATGTTAAGTCTTGTCCGCCACCCAATACAATAGGGATCACACCCATTTGGATTAACTCGGAAACAAGATCACTTACAGCCCTTTCTGTGTCCACACTATCTAACCCAGCTCTAATATCACCTAAATCTACAGTGGGAGCCCAACGAGTAGGTGGAGTAAGTTTGTAGAACCAATCCCTTATAGAATCTGGAGCAGCGGCACATCCTTCATTGTCACCGCTATTTCTTCCGTCATTCACTCCGAAAATTGCGACCCTACAACCTTCAATAGATGGCTGGTGATCAAAGCGATGTATTTCGATTCTATCAGCTATTCTGGCTGACCCCTCGGCATTGCTAAACACGGGTTGGTCAACCGGCTGTAATAGATCAAATATTCTTTCGCTCATTCTTGAAAATCAGTGTAAAAAAATAAATTTGTACAATTTGTCACAAGTTTAAGCATACATGGGAACGCAAAAACTACACTATCGTACTATCAATTCACACTGAATTGTTACTTCTTCCCTTTTTGAGCTTTCTTTTTCTTTTGGGGACGTTTGTCGTGTTCGACTATAAGTTCCTGAGCACGAATCCAATCAATGCCTTTGTAATCCTCATCTTTGGGTATTTTTACGTTTTTCTTTCCGGCTTTTATGAACGGACCCCAACGGCCATTAATAATTCTAACGGTCTCATCTTCTTTAAAAACTTTTAACAAAGCTGCTGCGTCAGCGGCCTTTTTTTCTTCTATAAGTTCTATCGCCCTTGTTAATTCAATGGAATATGGATCGTCATCGGTGTCTTTTTTAATCGAAATGAATTTGCTATTGTGAACTACATATGGCCCAAATCTTCCAATTGAAGTTGAGACAACCTTACCTTCATACTCACCAAGTTTGCGAGGGAGTTTGAACAGCATTAGGGCTTCGTCGAGTGTAATGGATCTGAGAGTTTGGGTAGGGCGAAGAGATGAAAACTTCTTATCATCATCTTCAGCCAATCCAAGTTGCGCCATCGGCCCAAAACGTCCGATTCTAACTAAGACTTGTTTTCCTGTAACAGGGTCCGTTCCAAGAATACGTTCTCCAGCTTCTCTTTCGCTATCTAATGCGTCATCTACTAATGTTTTAAATGGCTTGTAGAAATCTCCTATCATTTGCTGCCAATCCTTGCGACCTTCAGCAATTACATCAAATTGCGCTTCCACATCGGCGGTAAAATTATAGTCTACTATAGAACTGAAATGCTTGATAAGGAAGTCATTTACTACAATACCGATGTCAGTTGGAGCAAGCTTGTTTCTTTCTGCTCCAGTGTTTTCTGTTTCTGTAGTAGAAGAGATCTCTGTGCCATCAAGTTTAAGAACGCGATAGTCTCTGGAAGTTCCTTCTCGGTCAGGCATCTCAACATAACCACGGCGTTGGATCACGCTAATTGTTGAAGCGTATGTTGAAGGTCTTCCAATACCGAGTTCCTCAAGTCTTTTCACCAAGCTAGCCTCAGTGTATCTCGCTGGGTGATTGGAAAACTTCTGAGTAGCAATGATGTTGATTCTTGACATTGACTCGCCATTTGACATGGCGGGAAGAAGCCCTTTTGCATCTTCATCATTTTCGTCATCAGTACCTTCCAAATAAACCTTGAGAAACCCTTCGAAAGTGATTACTTCCCCACGAGCCACGAAAACATCTGAGTTCTCGCTAACATCTATTGTAACAGTAGTTTTTTCAAGTCTGGCATCGGACATTTGGGATGCAATAGCTCTTTTCCAAATTAGCGCATACAGTTTTTCTTCTTCAGCTTTCCCTGTGTGATTGCTAACTGAGAAGTCTGTGGGTCTGATGGCCTCGTGAGCTTCTTGAGCTCCTTTGGTTTTGTTTGCAAAAGTTCTTCTTTCACAAAACTCATCACCATAAGCAGATTTAATGGCTTCTGCGGCAAAATCAAGAGCTTGCTCGCTTAAATTGACGGAGTCAGTTCGCATATACGTAATGCGACCAGCTTCATATAATTTTTGTGCCACTCCCATTGTGCGAGAAACAGAAAACCCCAGTTTTCTGAATGCCTCTTGCTGCAGTGTTGATGTTGTAAATGGGGCTGTTGGCTTCTTCTTTGCGGGCTTAGTTTCTAAGGATTTAATTGAGTGTGTGCTTAGAGCACAGTCTTTTATAAATGCCTCTGCCTCATCTTCTGTTTTATAACGAGTTTTACATTCAGCCTTCAGGTTTTTACCTGCTTTCGTTTTGAACTCTCCTACGATTCTAAATTTATAAGAGGGTATATGAGCATCAATCTCACGCTCTCTTTCGACGATGATTTTAACTCCTACACTCTGTACTCGTCCAGCGCTAAGGCCGGGCTTAACTTTTTTCCATAAAACAGGACTTAGGTCAAACCCCACAATTCTATCAAGTATTCTCCTCGCTTGTTGAGCGTTAACTAAATCTTCGTCAACTGTTCGAGGGTTCTCAATGGCTTTTAAAATTGCGGATTTAGTTATTTCATGAAAAACAATACGTTTTGTATTCTCAGGTTTCAGTTTTAAAGCCTCTACCAAGTGCCATGAAATTGCTTCTCCTTCACGATCTTCATCAGTCGCTAGCCAAACCACTTCAGTCCCCTTCATCGCTTTTTTAAGCTCTGTGATGACCTTCTTTTTATCGTCACTCACTTCATACTTAGGGGTGAAGTTGTTTTCTTTATCGATAGCGGCATCTCCCTTTGCTAGGTCCCGTATGTGACCAAAACTGGATTTTACAACAAAGTCTTTTCCGAGGTAGCCCTCTATTGTTTTTGCCTTTGCAGGTGACTCAACTATGACAAGGTTTTTGGGCATAAGATATGATTTTGGAATACAAATAATATAAAACTTTTGTTTAGTTCACTCATTATTTGCAATAACTTTTTCACCAAAAGAAGATACCCCTTTAGGGGTGACAATTTGTCACGCCCTTCATAACAAGTTACATTTGCACAAAATCGGATAATGAGAGAAGGTGATATACATATTGACGAGTCAAGACAAGGTGAGGCAATTCACATTGAAAAATCTCCTGGCACATCTCCTGGACTGAAGATGTTCTTAGAGAGTTATGGTTGTGCGATGAATTTTAGTGATTCGGAGATTATTGCTTCAATCATGAGTGACGTCGGTTATGTAACCACGAGTGATGAAACAGAGGCTGATTTAATTTTAGTCAATACTTGTTCTATCCGTGAAAAGGCAGAGGAAAGGGTTCGCAATAGGCTTAAGGAATTCAAGAGGTACAAGCTTAAAAACAGGCGGCTTGTGGTGGGGATGCTGGGCTGCATGGCCGAGCGATTAAAGGAGAGTTTGTTAGAACAGGAAAAGCTTGTTGATTTGGTTGTTGGGCCAGATGCTTACAGGGATCTTCCGTCACTTGTGAAGCAGGTAAATGGAGGTCAAAAGGCTGTGAATGTCCTTCTTTCCAGAGAAGAAACCTATGCTGATGTTAGTCCTGTAAGGTTAGATAAATCCGGAGTGACTGCTTTTATTAGTATTATGAGAGGTTGCGATAACATGTGTTCGTTTTGCGTAGTGCCATTCACGCGTGGACGAGAGCGCAGTAGGGAGCCTCAGAGTATTGTGGCTGAAGCTCATGATCTGTTTAATCAAGGTTACCGTGAAGTCACTCTTTTAGGCCAAAACGTAGATTCTTACAAGTGGAACCTCGATATTAAAGGAATCATTAAAGATCCAGAGCAGCCAATTGTTCGGTTTGCTGAATTGTTAGAAATGGTAGCGAAAGTGAACCCGGATTTAAGGGTCAGATTCTCAACGAGTCACCCTAAGGATATGATTGACGATGTTCTCCATGTCATTTCAAGACACGAAAACCTTTGTAAATACATTCACCTTCCAATTCAATCTGGAGCAAGTTCTATGCTCAAAAGGATGAATAGAGGTTATACAAGAGAGTGGTATTTAGATAGAATTGCAGCAATTAAAAGAATACTTCCTGATTGCGCTTTGTCAACAGATATTATTACTGGTTTTTGTGGAGAGACAGAGCAGGAACATCAGCAAACAATGTCGATTTTAAAAGAAGTGGGCTTTGTTATAGCTTATAATTTCAAATACAGTGAGCGGCCGAAAACACTTGCGGAAAGAAAGTTTGAGGATGATGTTCCAGAGGAGGTGAAAAGCGCTCGATTAACCGAAATTATAAAACACCAAAGAGCTTATGCATCCGTACTTATTGAAGCCATGGTTGGTAAAGTATACAGAGTGTTAGTTGAAGGAGTGAGCAAGAAAAGTACAGAAAAACTTTATGGCAGGACGACTCACAATATTGTTATTGTATTTGATAAAGGAGATTTGAATTTATGTGATTACGTTAATGTTAGAGCTTTAGATTGTACAAGCGCAACTCTTAGAGGAGAGGTTACGACTGACAAGGAAGATGCTTAATTATTATTTGTGAAATGAATGTAGGGTCGATAAAACAAAGGTTTGGTGTTATAGGAATGAATGAGGCGCTCGACAGAGCATTGCACATTGCTGCTCAAGTTGCTCCAACTGATTTGTCGGTTCTTATTCTTGGAGAGAGTGGAACAGGAAAGGAAATCATGCCTCGGATCGTTCATCAATTCAGTAAGCGTAAGCACGGGAAATATGTTGCCGTTAATTGCGGAGCTATTCCCGAAGGGACGATAGATTCAGAGCTGTTTGGTCATGTAAAGGGAGCTTTTACAGGTGCTACAGAATCTCGTAGAGGTTATTTTGAAGAAGCGAATGGCGGTACTATATTTTTAGATGAAGTAGCCGAGTTGCCACTCACCACACAGGTCAGACTCTTGCGTATCCTCGAAACGGGAGAGTTTATGAAGGTGGGATCTTCAACTACAGAAATGACAGATGTGAGGGTTGTTGCTGCAACGAATGTAAATTTTGATGAAGCATTTCAAAGGGGGAAATTCAGAGAGGATTTATACTATCGTTTGAATCAAGTCCCAATTCATATGCCTCCTCTTAGAGATAGGTCAACCGATATTCATCTTCTTTTTAGAAAATTTACAACTGATTTTAGTGAGTTGCACAGAATGCCTCCCCTATCTCTGTCTTCTGATGCGATAGAAATCATTGAACATTATCCTTGGCCTGGAAATATTAGACAACTAAAGCACATTACTGAGCAAATGTCAGTTTTAGAAACAGAGAGGCGAATTAACTCTGACACCTTGCTTGGTTATTTACCTGAGACGAATAGGTCCAGGTTGCCAGTCCGCGTTACTGCTGGCACTGACGGCTTTGAGGAGAGTGATTCGGGAAGGAACGAGAGAGAAATGCTCTATAAAGTCCTTTTTGAGATGAAGGGTGACTTGAATAATTTAAAGGATCTCGTGTTTGGTCTAATCAAAAACGGAGGTTCACTAAGTGGAGATGATGAAATTCTTGTAAAAAGAATGTTTGATGAGCACAGTAGCTCTCAGCAGGGCGCAAGTAATTTTCCAATCGTATTTTCTGGGGGCAATCAGCCGAAGAATTCTGGTAAAACCGATGATTTACAGGATATTGAGCCAAGCTTGTCCTTGATTGATTCAGAGAAAGAGCTGATAAAAATGGCCTTAGAAAAGTACAATAACAGGCGTAAGGATGCGGCGGAAGAGTTGGGGATTTCAGAGCGGACTTTATACAGGAAAATAAAAGAATATTCTCTTAAATGAATTTGATAAAGTACATATTATTTATCAGCGTTATGTTCGCCATTGCCACGATTAGTAGCTGTGGTGTATATTCTCCATATGGAGCTGCAACTTCTGGCGCTAAGACCTTTAGCGTATCTATTTTTGAAGCAACTCATCCATTGGTTTCTGCTACTTCGGCACTCAGTATTTCAGAGTCACTAGTGGACAGAGTTCAGAGGCAGTCAACTTTGAAATTAGTAGATGCAGAATCAGAGTTAACATTTTCGGGAAGAGTGGTGGATTGGTTAGTACAGCCGATTAACGTACAAGGAGATGAGACAGCGAGTGCAAATAGAGTTACAATCACAGTGGATGTTATTTATACCAACAGCTTAGATGAATCTCTGAGTTTTCAAAGAAAATTTAGCCGTTTTGTCGATGTACCGAGTAGTTCTGATATATTTTCTATAGAAGATGAGATTGCAAGTGAGATAGGCGAGTTGTTATCTTTGGATATTTTTAATGCAAGCCTCGGAAATTGGTGAGAAAATGAATATTCAGCGATTAAATTCAATTCTTACTCACAAAGAAACAGATCTGACAGATTTGCGTGATGATTTAGCTGAATTGGTTTCGAATCATCCATATAGTGGCCCGTTCCGCATGTTACTTGCTAAGGCCTCTAAGGATGCTGGCCATTTGGACCAAAAACAAGACCTTCTCGCCGCCGCCGCACATTGCAACTCTAGGAAGGCACTTTTTGAATTAATGTTCGGTGAAGATTTAAGGCGTGAAGCGAGGGAAATACACAAAGTGATTGAAACGGAAGATGAGGTGTCAGAGGATGAGTTGCTGGAATTGGTTTGGCATATAGATAAGAGAAAATCAGATGATGAATCTGAGCAGATTTTGAGTGAAAGAGAAGCTGTAGTCGAAGCAATCGCGACTTCTTTGAGCGTTGAAATGGAGAGTTGGGACGAAAAAGAGCCCCATAAAGGGGGGGGGATAGAAAAAAATTCAAATTATTTTCAACATTATAAAAGCGGTGAAAATGAGCTTGAAAAAGACGCCGTTTTGGATGGTGAATTGAATGTGGTAAAAGGGGTTGGTGAAGCAAATTCTATGTTCGGAAAGTGGTTGAAGACAAGGGCAGTAGAAACATCATTTGGAGATTATGGAAACCATGAATCCCTTGTAGAACGGGGTGCATCGACTATTATTGATGCGTTTTTGAAAAAGAAGAATCCGTCTATTGGAGTTGTTAGAGATGTTGAAACACCGGTTGAAGAATGGGCGAGTAAAGGGCTACAATACGACCCGAGTTTAGTGACTGAAACGATGGCGAAATTATATGCTTCTCAGGGCCAAATTGGGCGCGCAAGGAAAGCTTTTAAGATGTTAGCTTTGAAATATCCTGATAAAAGTGTTTATTTTGCATTCCAGCTGAAAAAGCTAAGCAACAACTAAGAAGACTATCATGGGAACTCTCCTCACAGTTATTATTTTGATCATCTGCTTCCTTTTAGGAGCAGTTATTTTAGTCCAAAACCCCAAAGGTGGTGGACTCGCATCTGGATTTACAGGTGGTGCCGCTATGGGCGGTGTGCAACGCACAACAGACTTCCTTGAGAAGAGTACTTGGTACCTTGTGGTTGCATTATTTGTGACTTGCATGGGTGCAAGTATCTACAATGGAAACACGGAAGCTAATGTCGGTATTGACGAGAGCTTTATGCCAAGTGAAACTTCGATACCAGCTCCGGTTGAAGTTGCTGCTCCAGTTGAAGCAGAGTCTTCCACTGACAGTCCTTCTGAGTAGGTATAACTCCGAAGTTTTTATCGCTTATTTATCGCTTATTTATTGCTTAAAGGATTAGATTTTATATTTATTCTAACGTAATTTAGCGCTCGTAATTTTTCTGTGTAGCACCTTTTTTGGCTCCAGCTATTCTTTATTATTTATATATCAGATGTCAGTAAACATTCGCCCATTAGCAGATCGGGTTCTTATCGAACCAGCTCCAGCTGAAGAAACAACAGTAAGTGGAATTATTATCCCTGATACAGCTCAGGAAAAACCTCAAAGAGGTATTGTTGTTGCTGTTGGTCCAGGAAAGCCAGATGAACCCACGACAGTTAAAGTTGGGGATACTGTCTTATATGGAAAGTACTCTGGCACGGATCTTCAAGTAGAGGGCATGGATTACATGATTATGCGTGAGTCAGATATTCTCGCAATCGTTTAAAAAACACAGACCGTTTAAAATTTCATAAAATGGCAAAAAATATTAAGTTCGATATAGAGGCTCGTACGGGTTTAAAAGCTGGTGTCGATGCGCTTGCAAACGCAGTAAAAGTAACATTGGGACCCAAAGGGCGAAATGTTGTTATTGCGAGAAAATTTGGAGCGCCAATCGTAACAAAAGATGGTGTAACTGTTGCAAAGGAAATAGAACTTAAAGACCCCATTGAAAACATGGGAGCTCAAATGGTGAAGGAAGTTGCATCTAAGACGGCTGATGTCGCTGGAGATGGAACTACGACCGCTACAGTTCTCGCTCAGGCTCTTATTTCTGAAGGTATGAGGAATGTATCTTCTGGAGCTAACCCCATGGATCTTAAGCGTGGAATGGACAAAGCGTCTGTCGCAATTGTTAAGCATCTACAAAAGATGAGTCAAGAGGTGGGGAATGACAACTCGAAGATTGAGCAGGTAGCTACTATTTCAGCAAACAACGACAATACTATTGGTGTGTTAATAGCACAGGCGATGAAGATTGTTGGAAATGAAGGAGTGATTACTGTTGAGGAAGCTAAGGGTATGGAGACAACTGTTAAAACGGTTGAAGGAATGCAGTTTGACAGAGGATATCTAAGTCCTTACTTTGTAACGAACCCGGAGAAAATGGAGGTTGAGTTGGAGAGACCATTTATTCTTATTCACGATAAGAAAATATCGAACATGAAGGACCTGCTGCCTGTTTTAGAAGAAACAGCAAAGTCAGGTCGCCCACTTTTGATCATTGCTGAAGATGTCGATGGTGAGGCTTTGGCGGCTTTAGTTGTAAACAAAATCAGAGGTTCTCTAAAAATTGCTGCAGTAAAAGCACCTGGGTTTGGTGATAGAAGAAAAGCAATTCTTCAAGATATTGCTACACTTACAGGTGGACAGGTCATTTCAGAAGAGACTGGCTTGAAGCTTGAAAACACTTCAGTTGACGATCTTGGAACAGCTGAAAAAATAACGATTGACAAGGACAATACCACAATAGTCAATGGTGCTGGGGATAAAGCGAGTATTAATGCACGCATAGGTCAAATAAAAGCTCAAATAGAGACGACAACTTCAGATTACGATAAGGAAAAACTACAAGAACGCCTTGCTAAATTAGCTGGTGGTGTAGCTGTTTTATATGTTGGAGCTGCTACTGAGGTAGAGATGAAGGAGAAAAAGGACAGAGTTGATGATGCTTTACACGCAACTCGTGCTGCTATCGAGGAGGGTATTATTCCTGGCGGAGGAACTGCTTACATCAGAGCTGCGTCTAAGATCTCAAAATTAGAGGGAGTGAATAACGATGAGACAACTGGGATTAAGATTGTAATCAGAGCTATTGAAGAGCCTTTACGCCAAATTGTGGCAAATGCTGGTGGAGAAGGAGCTGTCGTTGTTAATGCAGTTCGTGATGGGAAAGCTGATTTCGGATACAATGCAAGGACTGAGATTTATGAAGATCTTTACAAGGCGGGCGTAATTGACCCCACTAAAGTTGCCCGTGTAGCATTAGAAAATGCGATTTCTATCTCAGGGATGATGCTTACAACGGCGTGCGTTATTTCTGACTTTGAGGAAGAAGATTCGATGGCTACTTCACCTGCTATGCCTGGTGGTATGGGAGGAATGATGTAGCATAAAACACTTTCAGATTAATGTCGATTAACGTAAAACACGCCACGAAAGTTTTTGATGGACAAGCTGCTCTTAATGATGTTAGCTTGAAAGTCCCTTCGGGCCAGGTTTTAGGTCTTTTAGGCCCAAACGGTGCAGGTAAATCAACGTTAATGCGATTAATCTCTGGGTACTTGCCCGCAACTTCAGGTTATGTTGAAGTTTGTGGTTTTGATGTTGATTCTGAGCCTCTTGAAACAAAAAAGCGAATAGGTTATTTGCCAGAGCACAATCCCTTGCCCGAAGAAATGTTCATACGTGAATATTTGAGTTTTGTAGGTGGGATGTATCAAGTAAATAACGTTGCTAAAAGGGTTGAGGAAGTTATGTCTCTTGTGGCATTAGAGCCTGAATCCAGCAAGAAAATAAGTCAATTGTCTAAGGGCTATCGCCAAAGGGTGGGTCTTGCAGCGGCGATTATACATGAGCCGGAAGTATTGATACTTGATGAGCCGACTTCCGGTTTGGACCCCAATCAACTTGTTGAAGTAAGGGCACTCATAAAAAACATAGGTCGTGAAAGAACGGTACTTCTTTCTACGCATGTCATGCAAGAGGTGGAAGCTATGTGTGATCGTGTTGTACTGATTAAGAATGGAGAGGTTGTAGCGGATGAGGCCACGGATGTTTTCACGAGCAGAGATGGTGGGCTTGAAGCGGCTTTTAAAGATCTTACTTCTTGAGTACTGAAACCAATACTGAAAGAGGAATAGTATTTAGATCTACAGGATCTTGGTATGATGTACAAGACTCCTCAGGGGAGAATATTCGATGTAGAATCAAGGGGAAGATGCGGCTGCAGGGTTTTCGGTCTACCAACCCTATTGCGGTAGGTGATGCAGTACAATTTATCAGGGCAAATGACGGAACAGGTAGCATAGATAGTATAGAGGAGAGGAGGAATTACATTGCTCGAAAATCAGTTAACCTTTCTAAGGAAACTCACATTGTCGCTTCAAACTTAGATAGAGCCTATCTTATTGTCACAATTGCTAAGCCAAGGACGAGCTCCGGATTTATTGACAGATTCTTAGTTACAGCAGAAGCGTACGGAATTCCGACTACGATTGTATTTAACAAATTAGATTTGTTAAGTTCAGACAAAGAGGCCTTGTTAAGGCAAGAGGAGTTGGAGGGTATCTATTCAAGAGTTGGTTACGAAACGATGAGGGTTTCAGCTGAATCTGGTTTAGGAATAAAAGAATTTAGAGAGGAATTAAATTCGGGCATCAATTTACTTTCTGGGCACAGTGGTGTAGGTAAAAGCACAATCATCAATATGCTTATTCCGGGTTTAGAACTTAAAACTGCGGATGTGTCGGAATCTCATTCA
This sequence comes from Bacteroidota bacterium, assembly GCA_027619225.1. Classification (GTDB taxonomy): domain Bacteria; phylum Bacteroidota; class Bacteroidia; order Flavobacteriales_D; family Sanyastnellaceae; genus UBA974. Next base: position 38,103 of record JAQCFW010000003.1, on the reverse strand, counting down.
AAAGGAAGGCACACAACTACTTTTGCTGAAATGTTTTCGGTTCCAGGAGGTGGGTTTATTATTGATACACCAGGGATAAAAGGGTTTGGTTTAGTAACATTGGGAAAGAGTACGCTGAACCATCATTTCCCTGAGTTTTTTAAACTTCTACACTTTTGTAAGTTTAACAATTGTGTGCATGTGGGTGAGCCGGGATGTGCAGTGAAAAAGCAGGTTGAGGAGGGTAATGTGTCTAAAGAGCGGTACTCAAATTATTTAGAAATGTATAAGACTTTCGAGGATGGCCCCTATAGATAAGCCTGTTCAGTTTACACTTTAGAAGTATATAAGCCTCTAACCTTAAGATCTTCAGTGTTGTATTTAAGACGTTTATGAGTGTGTCTGTCAAATACATCAATACCAATTGACCTTAGAATACCGTCTCCTGCAGCACAATCCCATTCCATGTATGTGCCAGTTCTAGCGTGTATTTCAGCTTCTCCTAATGCGAGTTTACAAAACTTCAATGCACCACTAACTGGCCTAAGTATTACATCTTTTGCAAGAATTCCTGGTGGAAGAAGTGCCTCAACCCCCTCTTTTTCAACCCAAGATGTGAGGAGTCGGTACGGCTTTTGAATAGGAGTAGTTTGTATGGTTTTAAGGCAAGTGCCATCTAATTGGCAAATGGAAAACCCTTTACTTAATACACCTGTGTAAATAATGTTAGACAGTGGGTCAGCTACAACACCTATGATAGGGCCAGTAGAATCGCAAAGAGCTATGTTGACTGCAAAACCTGACCTGTTTTTTAGAAAAGATTCAGTTCCGTCTAGTGGGTCAATTAAAAAATAGTAAGGCCAATCTTTTCGTTCTTTAAAACTGGGGAGTGCTGACTCTTCACTGAGAATAGGTATGCCAAGTGGACTGAGGATTTCAGTTATTATTTTATCTGAAGCATAATCTGCATCAGAAACCAATGAGCCATCTTTCTTTGATTCTATATGCAGATCGTCATTAGATGAGCTTAATGATGAAAGTAGGACTTTTGAGCCTGCCCCAGCCGCTTTAATTGATAGTGTTATAGCTTTTTGAAAAAGTTTTTCTGACAACATGCGTCTAATATAGTCGTCATACGTTAAATTTGACCACGATGCAGGGGTGCCTTTTGGCTGAGATATATACCCTTTGAACCTGACCGGGTAATACCGGGGTGGAAGATGTCATATAAGAATACGCCTGCGTCATATTTTTTTTTTAATTTAAAAACGATGCTATGCGTATATCAATTTTATTTATTTTTCTGTTTTCTTCAGCTTTCTTTCAAGCCCAAATTGATTCAATTAACCTAATCCGTCCCGCCGCAATTACTGCCGTGACTTCAGATGAAAGAGCACCATTTACCCACTCAGATTTCGATGCTGAGGATTTAAACAAACGCGATGCGGCCCAAGATTTACCTTTCCTTTTAAGGTTTGCTCCTTCTGTTGTTGTTACTTCTGATGCTGGAAATGGTATAGGATACACAGGAATGAGAATTCGAGGAACCGACGCTAGTAGAGTTAACGTTACTATTAATGGTGTTCCATTAAACGATGCTGAGTCTCAGGGGGTTTACTGGGTTGATTTGCCAGATTTAGGTGCTAGTGTTTCCGGTCTTCAAATCCAAAGAGGAGTTGGGACAAGCACTGTAGGAGCTGGAGCATTCGGTGCTTCAGTAGCTGTAAACACATTAGGTGCGATCGTCAAGCCTGGAGTAAGGGCTGTGTTAGGAATGGGTAGTTTTAATTCATCAAGAGAGTCTGTAAGTTGGAATACGGGAATGATAGGTAATGGTTTTTCATTTGATGGAAGAGCTTCTCATGTTTCATCAGACGGTTATATTGATAGAGCTTCAAGTGAGCTTAACTCACTTTACACTTCAATTGCAAAAAGATGGTTAAGCGGTAGGATGTCGTTTACAACTATGTTAGGAAATGAGAGGACATATCAAGCTTGGTATGGTGTACCACAATTAGCGACAGACGAAAATGTTACTGACCAACAAATACTCGATTGGGCTGCAGGCTCATCTGAATATGGATACGGCTCGGATTCTGAGCGAGTAACGGATTTGATTGAAAATAGAAGGACTCATAATTATTATAACTATGAAAATGAAGTAGACGATTATGCCCAAAATCATTTACAACTTCATTTTGATCAAAAAGTCGGATTAGCGGATATAGCACTGACTCTTTACTCTACTTCAGGTGCTGGGTTTTATGAACAGTTTCGATCTGGAGATTCCTTTCAGTCGTATGGTTTAGAAGCTCCAATGTTTCCTAACTCGACTTCCCCAGAATCAACGAATGTCATTCGTAGAAGATGGCTTGATAATAATCTTTTAGGAAGCATTATCAATTTGAGCGTACCTATCAAAGAAGCAAAGTTAGATGCTGGTTTTGCTTACTCTACTTATTCTGGTGACCATTTCGGTGAGATAATTTGGATGCAACATGCATTCGATGTGATGCCGGGTACTAAGTACTACGATAATGTGGGTAATAAACATGACATGAGTGCATACTCAAGAATTAGTTTTGATTTAATACCTAGACTAATTAAAGTTCAAGGTGAAGCACAAATCCGATCTGTGCTTTACACTTCTAATGGAGTAGACTCTGATTTGCAGAACTTTATGTTTGATCATAATATGTTGTTTTTCAACCCTAAGCTTGGGTTAGATTTCAAGCCGTCGGAAAACGTAAGAGCATTTGCTTCAGTTGCTATCGCAAACAGAGAGCCAGCTAGAAGTGATTATTTAGATCATCCGGGCTGGAGTTCTACTTTAATTAAGCCTGAGAGATTATTGAACATCGAAACTGGATTTAAGACCTATGGGAAAAAATGGGCTGCTGAAATCGGGTTATATCACATGGGTTATCAAGACCAATTAGTAGCTACAGGAGCGCTCAATGATGTTGGAAATGTGGTGAGAATAAATGTACCTAATAGTTTTAGGCAGGGTGTGGAATTACAAGGTGGAGTTGAAATTTCATCTCGCCTTAGATGGGATGGTAATTTGACATTATCTAAGAATAAAATTAAAGAGTTTGATGAAATTCTATACGATTATATTTCCATGCTTCCTACTGTAATTCCTATAACTCACCTTAATACAGACATTGCATTTTCGCCCTCAGTAGTTGCGGCAAGTATTATTGGAATTAAGGTTTGGTCTAATGATAAAAACTCAATAAATTTTGAGCATGCCGCTAAATTTGTGGGCAAACAATACCTTGATAATACTTCAAATGACGAAAGATCATTGCCATCATATCTAGTGAATGATTTCGTTGTTAGATGGTCTCCTGAGTCTGGGAGTGGACTAAGTGTGTCACTTTTTGCAAATAATATTTTCAACGAAATGTATAGTGCAAATGGTTGGACTTATAGTTATTTATATGGCGGAGTAGATGCAATGGTTACAGAGAATTATGTCTACCCACAGGCTGGTCGTCATGGGTTTATAAATCTTGAGTACCGTTTTTAAGTTAGATGAACTAATTTGCATCTATGAAAATGAGGGTGCCATTTATTTTGTTGATGTTGATCTTGAGGGTTTGTGTGCATGGAGTTTCAGCTCAATATACCATGCCTTTTGAAGAGCTTCCACATGAAGGGACATGGCTTCAATGGCCGCATAATCATACTTATGGTTTTGGTGCTGAGGATTTCGAGCCTTCCTGGGTTCAAATGACAGAAGCCTTGGTTGATGGTGAGAGAGTTCACATTATAGCGTATGACGATGTGCATAGAGATCACATTGTAAATCTATTAGAGGCATCTGAAGTAGATATGTCTTCTGTAGATTTTGTGATTGCTGAAACTGATGACTTTTGGGTGAGAGACAATGGTCCCATTTTCGTTTACGACTCTGACGTGAATTTAACGATTTTAGATTGGGGTTTTAATGGTTGGGGAGGCAATGCTCCTTTTGAGCTTTGCGATGCAATACCTGTTGCAGTGGCTGATGCTCTCAATATACCTATTATAGATCTCAACGAAATGGTACTTGAGGGAGGGGCTTTTGAGATTGACGGATACGGAACATTGATGGCTACAAGAACTTCAATAACTGGCCCAGACAGAAATCCTGATTTGTCGGAAGCCCAAATTGAAGATTACTTACAGGAGTATTTAGGTGTAACAAATTTCGTTTGGTTAGACGGACAATTTGGTGGATTAGATGATATAACCGATCAACATATTGATGGTTTTGCTAGGTTTCACGGTAACAATACTCTAGTGACACTTACACATACCGATCAGGCTTATTGGGGGGTTTCGTTTTCTGATAGACAGATAATCAACAATGCATTAAACACGGATGGCGTGCCATTTCAAATAGTTCATTTACCGTTAACGGTAAATGATGTCGTTACAACGTGGGGGCAATCTGTGGGTTACCGCTCAACCTATACAAATTATTACATTGCAAATAGCGTTGTTTTAGTCCCCAACTATAACGACCCCAATGACGCAGTAGCAAATGCTATTATTAGTGATTTATATCCCAATAGAAATGTGGTTGGTATAGATTGTCGAAATATGTTATCCGTAGGTGGAATGGTTCACTGTGTTACTCAGCAACAGCCTATAGGAGAGATCAACACAGCTTTGAACGAACTCATTTTAATCGATGACTCAATTGACCTCGGACAGTTGATTTGTGTATATGACTTGTCAGGAAGGCGTATTGATTGCCCAGAGTTAGGTGTAACTTATGTTTTTCACTATGAAAACGGCAACGTTAAGAAGGTGTTAGCTGACTAAAGTCCCTCACCTTTTCCAGTACAGTACCAAGCACTACAAGATCCGCTCCTGCTGCCCAGGCTCTTTCCATGCCTTCGAAATCTCGAATTCCCCCACCTACAATTATAGGAACCTCTACTGCGTTACTTACTGCGTAAACCACTTCGGTAGGAATGCTATTCGCAGCTCCACTTCCCGCATCAAGATAAACGGCTTGCATACCAAGCAAAACTGCGGCTGAAGCAGTTGCAACAGCTAATTCTGGTTTTGCAGCAGGAATGGGTAGGGTTTGCGTTATATAGGCGGCTGTAGTAAGTGGGCCGTCACCAACTAACAAATACGCTGTGGCAACAGTTTCAATATCCATTGCCATTATTAGAGGAGCAGCTTCTACGTGTCGGCCAATCAAAAGATCTGCGTTTCTACCGCTTACAAGACTAAGAAATAACAGGACGTCGGCATGTTCAGTAACTTGCTCAGGGGATCCGGGGAAAAGAACAACTGGTAAACTTGTCTGTTTCTTAGCATTCTTAACTAGTTCTTCGGTGTTTCCTTTTGACAGATGGCTGCCACCAATGAGTATATCGGTTGCGCCAGATTGCTCAATTTCATTCAGCCAGTTATATAGCTCTTCTCCGCTAGGTATTTTATCTGGATCGAGCAAAACAGCAAACCTTTTTTCGCCTTGGCGCTTGCTAATTTGAAGATTCTTCAGCCAATTCTTATTCATTTCGCTTCTTTTATTGCCAGTTTTATCTCTTGTACGATTGTGTTATGCCTCATTACGTGCCCACTAGATACTTCAAGAAAGTGCACTCCTTTCGTGGTTTTTGAAAGTGCGTCTCTAAGTGATTTTGACCAGCTGAAAGGTATGATTTTATCTCTCTTACCGAAAATAAAATATATATTTTTTTCTGACGTGAGATTTTCATGAATAGCCTTCACTAATCCTTCTTTTTCAGGCCAAAATAATTTATGCCCAGCCCACCCATATGCAACTCTTCTCCTAATTTCTACTGAGTCAGTGTGATAGCGTCCGAATTGATGTTTGTGCTGGGAGATGAGCCTCATAGATCTCATGGCATTAATAATCCACCGATTTGTTTTGGGTTTTTTATCTATTAAACGCCAGCAGTATTTACCGAATCTTGTGTTCACAACAAATCGATATAGACTGCCCATTTTTAAACCATCTGGAGCCAATACGATCACCTTAGATAATTTATCGGGAAACTTCTCGAATAAGGTAAGCGCAACCCTACTTCCCATGGAATAACCTAAAAGAACTAGGTTCACCTCCTTTATTGTTGACAAATGCATACAAATAAAGTTCTCAATACTCTCAATCAGGAGTGCTGGTTTGAGAGCTTCGTCTAGAGGTATGGGGGGTAAGGGCATGCTGTTGCCATGGTGAAGTAAGCTGATGGAAAGCATGACGGAATCATCCTTAAACAAAGGACTAAAGTTGAACATTTCTCTTGCATTCCTGTCAAATCCATGGAATGCAACAACTATTTCGTGGGAGGCTTTTAGGTTTTCACTTCGTCTTATCCAACCCCCAAATCGCCATCCTCGGTATTCCCATTCTATAGGTTGTTCACTTATTTCAGGTGGTGTCATGATGCAAAGTAACAAACTGTGGAAAAAGTGACGTCTTTTTTCTAAATAGTTTGATTGAAGTCACTAAATGATAACGTAAATTTACATCGGTTAAAGTCATTAAAGTCATACTTAACTGGACGTTTTTTTAACAAAGAAATTTATTAGAAAACGACCGGATAAAAAAAAAATGCCTAAAGATTCCAGCATAAAATCGGTACTCATTATCGGCAGCGGCCCTATAGTGATAGGCCAAGCTTGTGAATTTGATTACAGTGGTACCCAGGCTTCTCGTTCATTAAGAGACGAAGGGATTGAAGTGACTCTAATTAATAACAACCCTGCCACCATTATGACTGACCCAGTCATGGCGGATCATGTTTACCTCGAACCTCTAGAGCCTGAATCTATCGTTAAGATTCTGGAGAAGCACAACATTGATGCTGTTCTCCCAACTATGGGAGGTCAAACAGCTTTAAATCTTGCTGTTAAATGCGACGAAATTGGCATTTGGGAAGAGTTCGGAGTCAAAATAATTGGTGTTGATATCGATGCGATAGAAATTACTGAGAACCGTGAGAAATTTAGATTGCTCATGGAAAAGATCGACATTCCTATGGCGCCTCAAGCAACTGCGAAAAGTTTTCTTGAGGGAAAGGAAATCGCTCAACGGTTTGGGTACCCACTCTGTATCAGAGCTAGTTTTACATTAGGTGGAGCTGGTGCTGCAGTAGTTCACAACAAAGAAAATTTTGAGGATAAGCTTACGGCAGGACTCCATAAATCACCCATTCATGAGGTGATGATTGACAAAGCTTTGCTCGGTTGGAAGGAGTTTGAATTAGAACTCTTGCGTGATGCGAACGACAACGTAACGATCGTTTGTTCTATAGAAAACATGGATCCTATGGGTATTCATACGGGTGATTCAATCACTGTTGCGCCCGCCATGACTCTTTCTGATTCGACATACCAAAGAATGCGCGATATGGCCATCCGTATGATGCGTAGTATCGGAGAATTTTCAGGTGGTTGCAATGTTCAATTTGCAGTTTCAGCTGATGAAAAGGAAGATATTATTGCGATTGAAATTAATCCTAGGGTTTCAAGATCTTCAGCTTTAGCGTCTAAAGCAACCGGTTATCCCATCGCTAAAATCGCAGCAAAACTTGCTGTTGGATACCACTTAGATGAGTTGAAGAACACCATTACCGGTTCTACCTCGGCCATGTTTGAGCCGACGTTAGATTACGTTGTCGTGAAAATACCTCGTTGGAATTTCGATAAATTTCCAGGGACAGACAGAGAACTTGGACTCCAGATGAAGTCAGTCGGTGAGGTTATGGCGATAGGCCGTTCATTTCAAGAAGCGCTTCAAAAGGCGTGTCAATCTCTCGAAATAAAGAGAAATGGCTTAGGCGCTGATGGAAAAGAATTACGTGACCATGACGCTATCATGGAGAGTTTAAATCACCCCTCTTACAACAGGCTTTTCCATATTTATGATGCCTTTAAACTAGGTGTTCCGTTTTACAAAATTCACGAATCAACAAATATTGACCCGTGGTTCCTTAGGCAGATTGAGGCTTTGCTCATGCTCGAAAATGATATTGAGCAGTATTCTATAGAGTCGCTGCCTAAAGCACTTCTTATCGAAGCAAAGCGCAAGGGATATGCCGATAGACAAATTGCTCACCTCTTAAAGTGTCTTGAAAGCGAAGTCCACGAGAAGCGCATCAAAGAAAATATAAATCGAGTATACAAATTAGTAGATACATGTGCCGCTGAATTCCCAGCCGTTACACCTTACTATTACTCGACATTTGAAGAATCTGAAAACGAGAGCGTCAGTTCTGACAATAAAAAAGTCATCGTTCTCGGTAGCGGTCCCAATAGAATTGGCCAAGGAATTGAGTTCGATTACTGCTGTGTTCATGGAATTCTTGCCGCAAAAGAGTGTGGTTATGAAACAATCATGATCAATTGCAATCCTGAAACCGTATCTACAGATTTTGACACTGCTGACAAGCTGTATTTCGAGCCCGTTTTTTGGGAGCATATTTACGATATTATTTTGCACGAAAAGCCTGTTGGTGTAATCGTTCAGTTGGGAGGCCAAACAGCTCTAAAGCTCGCTGAAAAGTTAGACCGATACAACATACCTGTTCTAGGCACATCATATAAAGCTCTTGACCTCGCTGAGGATAGAGGGAGCTTTTCAGCATTGCTAAAAAAAGAGGGTATTCCATATCCAAAATTTGGAGTCGTTGAAAACGCTGACCAAGCTGTTGATCTTTGTCGTGAGCTTGGTTTCCCTCTTCTTGTTCGTCCATCCTATGTTTTAGGAGGGCAAAAGATGAAAATTGTAATTAATGAAGAAGATTTAGAAAATCACGTTATCGACATTCTCAAGCACATGCCTGAAAATCAGATTCTCGTAGATCATTTCCTAGAAGGTGCTGTTGAGTGTGAGGCAGATGCGATTTGTGATGGAGATCAGGTGAGAATAATCGGTATTATGCAACACATAGAGCCAGCAGGGATTCACTCGGGTGACAGTTATGCACTTCTTCCTCCATTTAATCTAGGTGATTTGGTAATCCAAAAAATCAAAGATTATACAGAGAGAATTGCCGTTGCCCTTCAGACCAGGGGGTTGATTAACGTACAGTTTGCGGTTAAAGACGATGAGGTTTACATTATTGAAGCAAATCCCCGCGCATCTCGAACAGTGCCCTTTATTTCGAAAGCATATGGTGTTCCGTATGTAAACCAAGCGACTAAGGTTATGCTCGGAGCAGCCAAGCTTAAAGATTTGCCACATTCTCCTAAACTTCAAGGGTATGCAGTTAAAATACCTGTTTTTAGTTATGAAAAATTTCCTGATGTAAATAAGGAGTTGGGACCTGAGATGAAATCTACAGGAGAGGGTATTCGTTTTATTCAAGATTTACGCGATCCATTCTTTCGGAAGATTTACTCTGAACGCAACTTATATTTGAGCAAGTAATTATAACCATTTCTGATGTTGAAGAGTCTATTATATATTGTTGTGTTTTGGTTTGTTTGGCGATGGCTAGATAGGTTGTTTGGCAGAAAAGGACGGCAAGCAAATCGCAGAGACAGTCAGCAGGCAACACCAAACCAAGCTGATCAAACAAGCAATAAAAAGCCCAATGACGATAGAATAGGTGATTATGTGGAGTTTGAAGAGGTCGAAGAATAATACTTATCTCCTACTTGTTATCTTGCTCCCATGCATAAAATTATTCCTCACGCGATAGCGGTTTTTCTTCTTTTTTGCATCTCAGCTGCCTTTTACTCTCCTGCATTTTTAAAAGGAGAAAGAATGCATCAGGGAGACACGATTAACTTTAAAGGGATGTCTCACGAAGCACAGAGTTATCGTGAGATTTCTGAATCTAAAGAACTCCCGTCTTGGACAGATAGCATGTTTTCCGGAATGCCCACAACCCAAATAACGGGTAGTGGATTAACCTCACTACCGAAAATTATTTGGCTTTTCCTGAAGCTGTTTATGTCGCCTGAGATTATGACTTTATTTATGGCGATGCTCGCAGGCTATGTGCTTGCTCTTTGTCTTAAAGCCCCTCCTTGGATTGCGTTTATTGTGGGAGCCACTTATGGTCTGGCTTCTGTAAACATCCTCTATCTATCAGCTGGTCACGCGACTAAGGTTAGAGCTATTTCTGTAATGCCTGGAGTTTTAGGTGGTGTAGTTGCTGCGTTTAGAGGGCGACGTGCTTTAGGCGCAGGAGTTTTCGCTCTATTCCTGTCAATTCATTTATTTGCAAACCACCTGCAGATGACTTATTACCTTCTATTCCTAATAGGTTTTGTAGGCATTTCTGAATTTATATTGTTGTCGTACAAGAGTGAGGTGAAGCAAGCTCTTAAAACGTCTTTTATTCTTTTAGTTGGTGGTTTTTTTGCAATCCTCCCTCAATCTGCAGAACTTGCTTTAACTCAAAATTACTCTCATCATACAACACGAGGAGAAACTGTCTTAACGAATTATTCAGGCGATCAAACCGAACTGGAGTCTGGTTTGTCAGAAGATTATATTCTTGAATACAGTATGGCTCGAGGTGAGTGGTTGTCGATGATGATACCGAATATCAAAGGAGGTGCTGACCAATTGTATTGGGGTGAACAAAGATTTAGCGGGGGAGCTTTTTATTTTGGCGCAATTGCTTTTGCTTTAATGCTTGCATTCTTCTTTGTAGGTCGTGATCCACTCAGATTTCCACTTATGCTCATCACGATCCTTGCTGTCATTCTATCTTGGCGTGAAGCTTCGGCCTTGTCAGACTTCTTTTTAAACCATGTACCGCTTTTTAATAAATTTCGCGATACTAAAATGATGCTTGTAATCGTCCAAGTAGCTGTCGCGGCTGGAGGAGCTTTGGCCTTAAAAGAAATTTGGGAAGATGCTTCTAATGGAAAATGGAAGCCCTGGGTGTTTTCTCTTTTGGGAATTTCGGCTTGTCTATTTATTTTCTATATATCTCCGACAACCTTTTTTGATTTCACTTCAAGTATAAGACCAGACCAAGCTTTAATTCAACTCGGAAAACTGAGTGTTACACAATTGCGCATCGACATATTTCAATCTGATATTCTGCGCTCTCTTGGTTTAATCTCTGTTGCGGCAGCTGCAGTTTTTATGATACTAAAGGGTGTTTTAGACAAGAGAATAGTGATTTCAATACTCGCAGTTATTATGATTTCGGAGTTGGCTTTAGTAGATAAGAGATACAATGTGAACTGGGTTGATTCATTCGAAGCCCTTTATCCATTTGAGCCAAATAAAGCGGACCTTGCAATTCTTAAAAGTGAATCTGAAAATTTAACTGGGTTTGCAGAATTGCAAGCAAAGCACATTGCTCTTGCGGAGGAGAAACTTGGACATAAACTATCAAGGCGACATGTCAAAGCCAGTTTAGCGGCTTCTTTTAATGCGCTAAACTCTTTGAGTCATTATAGAGTCCTAGATTGGGGAAACCCATTTAATGATGCTCGCACATCGTATTTTCACAAATCTGTAGGCGGATATCACGGAGCTAAACTTCGCAGATATCAAGATTTCATCGATCAGGTGCTTGTTCCAGAAAGAAGTGAATTTGCCTCTATGGCGGGCACTTCGGGTGTGGGCTTGGCAATGTCGAGTCTTAGGGCTTTGACGATGCTTAATACGAAGTATATAGTCCTTCCAGGAGCAGAAACTCCATTGCTTCTTCCCAGCGCACTGGGACCTGCTTGGGTGACACATAAGATTTCTTGGGTAGATACTCCAGAATCTGAAATTGAGAGTATTCGAAATGTAGATCTTGCATCAACAGCAATTATTCATAGAGAGTTTGAATCTATAATATCTTATGAATCATCTGAGACTGCAGGGAGTTCAAATGTTACATTGTTGAACTATCACCCCGAAGGTTCAGTTTACAAAACTCAATCCGATGAAGCTGGTATACTGGTGATAAGTGAAGTTTGGTATGGAGAGGGTTGGACCGCCTATGTTGACGGTGCGGAAACGCCACTTTTCAGAGCAAATTATATTTTACGAGCGATAGAACTTCCAAAGGGAGATCATACGGTTGAACTAAAATTCGAATTGCCAGGAAGAAAAGTAGCAGGTTTAGTTAATGGATTCGGTAGTTTATTTCTCTTATTATTTTTAATTGGCACAATGTTTTATGCTATTAAATATGATTAGAGCATCAAATTTAGAGGATTGGGGCGATGAGGATTGGCACAAATGGGATGAGTTTCTTAAGTTAAAACACCCAAGCGCTTTTCTCGATTCTAGATCTGTTAAAGCTGCACTCTGTGTAGAAAATAGATCTTTAATGGCTGTGTGTTGGTTGAATGATCATAAAGATGTGAAGGGAATTGCCATTGTTGAAGACACTGTTGCAACGAGTCAATCACGAGGTCAATTCCTTAAAGCTGACAAGCCTTTTTTTAAATTGGCCCAAACTTTTCTCTATCGCAATGAAGGAGTTTTTAGGTTAAATATTCGCGTAATGGGGTCTGTTCTCTCAAGCGGAGATCACGCTTATAGATTTGATGAAAATGTTTCAGAATTAGAAAGACGGGCGTTGATTAAAGAAGCTCTTGACTTAAAAGTAAGTAAAGAAGCCACGAACTCTCTGCCCAGTACTTTTATGGTAAAGGATCATTATTCAAGTGCGCCCTGGAGCCAACGTATTTCAGGAAAATCTCATTGGGATAAGAAGTGGATTGATATGGAGTTTGACCCTGTAATGGAGATTGATTTAAGTCCTGATTGGAAGTCTTTAGATGAATATAGCGTAGGACTCAGGAAAAAATCTAGAGCTAAACTAAGACGAATTGACAAAGATTCTTCTTCTTTAGTTTTGAGAGAATTTAGTTTTGAGGAAGTTGTAGAAAATGCGGATGAACTTTTCGAGCTGTACTCTATGGTTTATGGAAGAGCTGGTTTTAAACTTGGAATGCTGCACAAAGAGGACCTTGTTTTTTTCAAAAAATATTGGAAAGATGATTTCCCTGTCATTGGTTATTATTCATTTGACAATGAACTCGTAGGGTTTCAATGTGGAATTGTTACAGATTATTCTGTCGAAGCATTTTTTGTGGGCTTTCATCTAAATGAGAACAAAACGCACTCTATTTATCAACGGATGTTGCTAGAGTTTATTAAGCAAGGCATCGCAAGAGGAGTTGCAAAAATCTCTTTGGGAAGAACTGCTCTTGATATCAAATCGTCATTGGGCGCTTGTCCCAAACGACTTGTTTGTCATCTCAAGGTGAACAATAGACCTATAATCCATTGCCTGATGAGAGCTGTGGCGAGTTCTTCTTCTCCAAAAATTCCTAAACTTAAAAGAGCTTGGGATGATGAATTAACATCGCCACTCAGTATATCTTCGCGATCTAAATAAAATAACAATGATGAATAATAAATTAGTTTTAGGTGTTGTTGGTGTTTGGCTTATCGCTTTGACATATATACAGTTTGCTCCGAAAACACCGCTAATTTCAGATCAAAAAGGAGGTGTAATTGCTTACGTACATGGAGATACGCTAAGACAGGGTATGAATTTAATTGCATCTTTAGAAGCGACTTTAAGAGAGAATATGTATGAGTTAGATTCATTGCTGCAGCAAGATTCTGCGCCTTTACAAGTAGAGGCACAAGAGTTAATTGGTTATGCAAATTCGGGCAATGCTACTGGTAGTGAGATTGAAATTGCAAGCAATAGAGTGAATGAGATTGAACAACTGCTACAGAAATTGCAATATGATGCAGAGCAAATTTTTGCGCTTAAGGAATCAACAATGCAAGCAACAATTGCTGCTCACCTGACTGAGACTTTAAGAGTGTTTTCAGATGCTCAAGGCATAGATATTGTTTTTAACTGGGGATTAAGTGGTGAAGGAGTGTTGTACGGTACTGAAGCTATTGATGTCACTCAGGAGGTGCTTATTGCGCTTAATAAAACCAATGATTAGATTTAAAAATGACACTTTCTGAAAAAAAGAAAAAAGAACATATTGTTGAATATATTTTGTTTTTGTGGCAAATAGAAGATTTAATAAGAGCTTCAAGTTTCACTCCTGAAATTCTCGAACACTGGGCTGACGAAACGGCTCACCGAGAAGACACTAACCCAGATAATGAAAAGGAATGGATAGTCAGTATAGCGAAGGAGATGAGAGCGCAAGGGAAAGAAGAGTCGGGTCATATATCGACTGTAAGTGAACCTGTGGTTGAGTTAGCTCATTTACATGAAATGCTGCTTGGGCCATTGGAGGATTTGAGATATAAGGAAGCTTTTGAAGAAGCAGAGCTGATGCTTCGTGATTTAGTAGCTAAGCAAAAAGAGGATGTAAGTCACCCTGTAGAGCAGATGTTAATAGGGCTTTATGGTTGGTTATTGCTAAGGATGAAAAAACAAACAATTTCACCAGAAACAGAATCTGGGTTTGTAGCGTTACGAAATTGGGCGAATGAGCTTGCAAAAGGCCATTTGAGGGTTTATTATAACGAATAAACTGTCATTATTTAGTTGTTGAGAACTCAATTGACGTTATGTAAAAAAAGGGAAACTATTTCCGATTTTTCACTATGTCTTCAAGTGATTTATATACTGATACTCTACGCTGGAAAGCGGAAATAATTGACCCTTCAACTGTTGAGGGGGTAAAGAGATTTTCAGAACTAAAACTTGACGGCTCTATTCAGACGGTGAGTGATACACTTGAAAATCAAGTTGCTGAATTGGCGATCATACGTAACCCGATGTTAAAGCAAAATCCAACAGGCCTTGCGATGGCTATTGGTGATATACTGGAAGGGAAAGATTGGGATACGTACGGTAATTGGGTTGTGTTTCATTGGATTGGATCAGCAGTAAGACTTCTTCCAGAAGATGAGTTTGTGGAAGTGCGAACAAATAGAAATAAGAACAGAATTACAAGAGAGGAGCAAGAAAATTTAGCATTAAAAACTGTAGGAATTGTAGGTCTTTCAGTAGGTCAGGCCGCGGCTTTTACCATTGCGATGGAGAGGTCCGCTGGAACGATAGTTCTTGCTGATTTCGATGATTTAGAATTGTCAAATTTGAATAGAATAAGAGCAGGTGTTCACGAATTAGGTATGCCTAAGTGGATCATAGCTGCGAGATCTATTTCTGAAGTTGACCCCTTCCTTAACATTGAAGTTTTTCCCAAAGGCGTTACGGAGAATAACATTGCTTCTTTTATGGAAAAATGTAATGTTGTAATCGATGCTTGTGATGGACTTTCTGCAAAAGCTTTAATACGCTTAGAAGCTATGGAGAGAAAGATTCCTGTTATTATGGACACAAGTGATAGAGGTATGTTGGATATTGAGCGATATGATATCTTAACTCAAGATGATGGGTTTCTTCATGGTAGAATAGATTATGAAACAATGGTTTCTTTAAAATCTAGAGAAACATGGACTCCTGACACGCTTAATTTATTTGTGGATTTCGCTTCTGCTTCTGTAAAAGGAAGGGAGAGCTTAGCTTTAATGGGAACTGAACTTGTTGGTTGGCCTCAGTTACACTCTGACGTTGCGTCAGGGGGTGCTTTTGCTGCCGAATCATGTCGCCGCTTGATGCTGGGCGAAAATTTACCTGATATACGATTATACCTAGAACTCGATGAGCAGTTATCTATCCAAGACTCTAACCTCTAAACTCAGAGAATCAAAACCCATTGATGAAGTTGTCCTTAAAATTTTAAGGGCTTCTGAGGACGTGGGACTTTGTCAGTCTATGGTTGATGGCCACAAGCGTGTACTTCACGCTTATGGCATCAAAAATATTTCATCGTTTAATACCAATTGGATCGGTAGAGATGATGTAATATTAATAGTCGCAATGTCAGCTGATGGAAAGAAAGTATTAGCAGGTACACGGCTTCAATCTGCTGATAAGCCTGAAGATTTTCCTTTGTATCAAGCTGTTGGGTATATGGATGAAAGTTTGAAACCATGGCTTGCTACTTTATTGAAAGATGGCACGATGGAGCTTAATGGTATGTGGAATTCTATTGAGTTAGCAGGTATGGGACTTGGAGTAGAATGGATGGTGCAATCTGCGATGGCCTCAATGTCAATTTTAGATTTAAGGAATATACTTGCCCTCACGTCGCCAGTTACAAGGAGAATGAGAGATAAAATGGGGTGGAGTATTCAAGATCAGTTCGGTGATGATGGGTATTTTAAATATCCGAATGATAAATTACTAGCAAGCATTGAGCATTTTGTTTTCCCAGATGACCTTCCTAAATCGCAAAAGGAGGTGAGGGTATTTTTGGATGAATTGTGGGCAGATCCTACTGGTTATGTGATGAATATAAAGGGCCCCAAAGGAAAGTTGAAAGTCCGTTTTAACATTTCTGTATGATTTCAATCATCAGGCGGCTTCAGCTAATTGTTGTTGTTTTCTCAACAATAGGATTTTCCAACAATTTACTTTCTCAAAAATACTTAGGTTTAGAAATAGAGCTGTTAGAATTAACCGATGCGAATGCTACGGCCTTAACGCCAAATGAATTGTTTGATGATATTTGGGTTAAGCCCAATGTAAGTGTGCCTAATTTAGGAAACTCAAACAGTTGGATTTGGGCTCGGTTAAACCTAGACCCTGTTAAAGATGCTGGGTTACACGTTGAGATTGCCTACTCCACGATTGATTCTTTACAGGTATTTATGGTTTGCGATGGGGTCACAATATCCGATCAACTTGTCGGTATAAATAATACAAATAATAGCAACAGGCTAAATATTGGGAATTATCCATCCTTTCTCATCCCATCTGTTGATTGTTCTAATCTCACTTGTTATATCAGAGCTTGGAGCGGGAAACAACTTCTTTTACCTGTGCGAATAGAAAGTTCAGAAAAAATTCTATCAGAGGGTCATGTTCGTGATGTTTTATTTGCGATATACTTAGGTATAGCACTTTCCCTTCTCCTGTATAATCTATTTTTATTCTTTAGTGTTAAGGATAAAAACTATTTACACTACGTGTTGTTTATTATCGCTATCGGTGGGACTCAATTGGTGCTAAATGGTTATGATCGAGTTTTTAATTTAGTGTCTATACCTTGGCTATCGCTACGAATGACACATATTTTCGGAATATTAGGTGGTGTTCTAACAATATTGTTTTCCCGCAATTTTTTACACTTGAAGAAGCATTCACCATTCTACGATAAGCTTTTTGGTTTGCTATACATACCCTATTTTGTAGCTACAATTTTATTGGTTTTAGGTTTTTACAATACCTCTTATGATTTAATTAACTTTTCCGCTCTTTCAATAATTCTTTTAATTCCAGCATCAATTAAAGTCTGGAGAAGCGGCGATGCCTCTGCTGGATATTTTCTTGTAGGATGGTCTGTTTTTATTATAGCAGTCGTGATTTTTGCATTGAAGGAATTTGGTATAATACCTTATAACGAAGCTACTATTTATGCGCTTCCTATGGGCAGTGCTATTGAGCTTGTAGTTCTTTCTTTGGCCTTAGCATCAAGAATTAATCAACTTAAAAAAGACAGTGAACTCGCAAAAGAAAAAGAATTAAACACTTCACTTTTAAATGAGAAGATTCAACGAGAACAAAATGTTAAACTTGAACTGAATGTAGAGGAACGTACAAGTGAATTAACAAAAACCAACGCTTCATTATCTGAAACGCTTCAAGATTTACGTTCTACACAAGAGCAATTGATACAGTCCGAAAAACTTGCTTCTATCGGTCAACTTACTGCCGGAATTGCGCATGAGTTAAACAATCCCATTAACTATGTTTCTTCTAGTGCTGTATCCTTAAAACGAGATTTTATTGATGTTAAGGAAATACTTTCTTTGATTGTTGACCTTGATCCGAATAGTGAATCTCTTAAAGAATCGATTGAATCTGTTAAAAGTAAATTGCTTGAATTGGACATTACATTTACTGTCACTGAAATTGATGAACTACTAGAAGGTGTTGAAGATGGAGCCCAAAGAACTGCTGAGATTGTAAGAGGTTTGAGGATATTTTCAAGGATGGATGGCAATCAAGAGATTAAAGCAAATATTAACGAACTTCTATCTTCCACCTTAATTATCTTAAGAAGTAACCTTAAACATGTCGTTGATGTTGATGTTGATTTGGCTGATAACCTGCCTGCCATCAATTGTCAACCTGGTAAGTTGAATCAGGTATTCATGAATATTATTACAAATGCTGCTCATGCAACTACGGATACTGACTTAAAAAGATCCGAGAGATCCGTAAAGGTGAGTACTCGCGTAGTTGAGACTGATGGTGTAGAGGTTATTCAGGTTGAAATATCTGACAATGGGGTTGGAATGTCTAAGGAAACCCAAGCTCAAATTTTCATTCCGTTTTTTACTACTAAAGATGTTGGTAAAGGAACGGGGCTTGGTCTTAGTATTGTTCAAGGGATTCTTGAAGATCACGATGCCAAGGTAGAAATTTCATCTGTAATGGGGGAGGGGACTATTTTCATCCTTAGCTTTCCAACATGATAAATGTCCTATACTTAGATGATGAAGAGCACAACCTAACTTCATTTAGGGCTGCTTTCCGAAGAGACTTTACTGTTTTTGTAACTACGGAACCTTCTGAGGCACTCTCAATTCTTAGAGATCATCCCATTGAAGTTGTTATTTCAGACCAAAAGATGCCTTCTATAAGTGGTGTTGAATTTTTTGAGCTCATCATGCCTGATTACCCAAATCCTGTAAGAATGTTGCTGACTGGTCATGCCGATATTGACGCAGTTATCGATGCAATAAATAAAGGTCGAATTTATAAGTACATCAGTAAGCCCTGGAATGAAGCAGAACTACGCAAGCTAGTAGAGGAAGCCAGTTACCTTTATAAAACCAGAACAGAGTCAGAAGCTCAAGCTACAGATTACAGCATTAAACTTTATTCTTCCCAAGAAAAGTTAGCGGTTTTATCTAAAGATTTGGCATCATGCGATGAGCTATCTGAAAATTCTCGAAAAGCTTATTCTCAAAGAATTGACGAATTAATTGAGATGTTAGAGGTTCCTAAAATGCTTTGAAAACCTACGTTCAACGTCACGTTTACAAGTATTTAAAATCCTCTCCAGACTTTATTTTAAGAAGTGTCTCATAAATAAGTTTGATACAACTTTCAACATCGTCTTTGTGTACCATCTCAACCGTTGTATGCATATAGCGGAGAGGCAAAGAAATTAAAGCACTAGGTACTCCACAATTAGAATATGCAAAAGCATCAGTGTCAGTTCCTGTTGTTCTTGATGCAGCCATTCTCTGAAAGTCAATTTTGTTTTCTTTCGCAGTGTCAATGATGCGCTTTAGAAGATTATTCTGAACGGCTGGCCCGTATGTCACAGCTGGCCCTTTACCTGCGGCTGTATCACCCTGCTCAATTTTATTCAGCATTGGCGTATGCGTACAGTGGCATACATCTGTCACAATCGCAACATCTGGTTTTATGCGCTCAGCAATCATTTGGGCTCCCCTAAGACCTATCTCTTCCTGAACAGAATTTGTAATATATAGACCAAATGGCAACTTAACTTTATTTTCTTTCAGCATCCTCGCAACCTCAGCAATCATAAACCCTCCTGCACGATTATCGAGCGCCCGACCGACATACCACTTCTTATTTAAGATCATGAATTCGTCGGGATAAGTAACTACGCACCCAACGTGAATCCCCATTTTCTCAACTTCTTTAGCGTCCTTTGCACCCACGTCTAGAAATATATTCTTTACTTTCGGAGTCTCCTCTTTGCCTGGCGATCTAGTGTGAATCGCAGGCCAACCAAAGAGTCCTGTCACAAGTCCTTTGTCTGTATGAATCACCACTCTTTTTGAAGGAGCAATCTGATGGTCACTACCTCCATTTCTTCTCAGATAAATAAACCCTTGAGGGTTGATGTAGTGTACGAACCAACTTATCTCATCTGCATGAGCTTCGATGACAACCTTGTATTTTGCCTTGGGGTTAATTACTCCAACCACTGAGCCGTAACTGTCAACAAAATGCTCATCGATGTAAGGCTTGAGATAATTTAACCATATTTTTTGTCCTTCAGCCTCAAATCCAGTTGGTGAAGGGTTATTTAAATACTTCTCGAGGAACTTCTCCGACTTTTTTGTGATAATATTTTGCTTCTTTGCCATGATGTAAAAATAGGACTATATTGATCATAAAACCGCCTCAGAGATGTCGAAATCTTAGAGGCGGTATACTTGGTGTAATTCCTTTAAATAGGTTTTACGAAACAGTATGATAGATTAGAAGCAATAGTCGTTTTTCTCTAAGCATGCTTCAGCAACTCTTCGTCTTGCTTCTTTACAATTGAATGGCTCTACTTTCGTGAAACGCTTCATTCCGATCATCATCATCTTCAGTTCGTCACCTTCAGAAAATCCTACTAGAGCATCTTTTCCTGCAACGTTAATCTTATCTGCTACAGTATAGACATAAGTCTGCATAGCGTCAAGAGCGAGTGCAGCGGCTTCTTCTCCTTTTGCATTGTGTATCTTTTGAACTCTAAGAACAGTAGATTCAGCACAGTACGTCCAGTTCATCATGTCTGCTATGCTCATCAAGATTTCCTGCTCTTTAGCAAGGGTCATCATGAGTTTCTGAGCTGCAGAACCAGCAACCATTAGCACCGCTTTTTTGAAGTTCTTTATGTACGCAAGGTGACGTTCGTAAACGTCAGTAGATGGAGGAGAGAAATCAGGAATTCCTGTTAACTCATTCGCCACTTCCATAGCTGGTCCCATAAGATCCATTTCTCCTTTCATCGCCTTCTTGAGAATCATATCTACAGTCAGCATGCGGTTGATCTCATTCGTTCCCTCAAAAATTCTATTTATTCTCGCATCGCGGTAAGCTCTCTCGACTTGTGTTTCCATACTGTAGCCCATACCCCCATGAATTTGGACTGCCTCATCTACAACGTAGTCACAAACTTCAGAACAAACCACCTTCATCATAGCACATTCCGGTGCGAATGAAGCGATCCCTTTCAAGGTAGCCTCTCCATGATCTACTCCGTCAGCTTTCAATGCTGCTATGGCATCATCGATATTCTGTGTCGCTCTATATACAGCTGTTTCAGCAGCGAAAGTAGTGATAGCCATCTCGCCAATTTTATGACGAATCGCACCATACTTAGAAATAGGACGTCCGAACTGCTCTCGTTCGTTAGCGTATTTTGAAGAGATTGCGATACCTTCTTTACACGATCCGATAACCACTCCTCCAAGTTTAATACGCCCTATATTTAATATGTTTACAGCAATTTTAAATCCTTTGCCTCTCTCGTAAAGAAGGTTCTCAATTGGAACTTTAACGTCATTAAAGAAAACCTGACGTGTACTAGATCCCTTAATTCCCATCTTTTTCTCTTCTGGGTTCATTGTAATTCCTTCGTACTCTTTTTCAAGAATAAAAGCACTTAGGTTTTCGTCGTCATCGATTTTTGCAAACACGATAAATATATCTGCGAACCCTGCATTGGTGATCCACATTTTTTGACCATTAAGGTTATAATGCATACCATCATCGGTTAATACTGCACGAGATTTTGCGCTATTTGCATCAGATCCTGAGCTGGGCTCAGTAAGACAATATGCTCCTTTTATCTTTCCTGATGCGAGTCCAGGGATGTACTTTTTTTTCTGGCTTTCGTTACCGTAGTACAGAATAGGAAGTGTTGCAATACCTGTGTGTGCACTATAACTCACAGCAAAAGAGTGGCCACCACCAGTTCCTTCTGTGATGATCATGGACGTCTTGAAGTCCATCCCCATCCCACCTAGGGATTCAGGAATTGAACTACATAATAGACCTAGCTCTCCTGCCTCTTCTAGTAGTTGAGTCATAAGTCCTTCCTCTTGGGCATCGATCGCGTCTAGGTTGGGTTTAACTCTTGACTGAATGAAATCTTTCGTCGTTTGTTTCATCATCAGATGCTCCTCCGTCCACTCTTCTGGTGTGAAAATCTCATCGCAGCTGACATCCCGAATAATAAACTCTCCGCCTGTAATGGGTTTTACAATATTCTTTATTTCGTCGCTCATAATTTTTTTATTTTAAATATTCAAATACCCCCGCAGCTCCTTGCCCGGTACCTACACACATGGTAACAATTCCATGCTTTTCCTCTCTAAGTTTCAACTCATCTAAGAGCTGTATTGTAAGTTTTGAACCAGTACAACCGAGTGGATGTCCCAGTGCAATCGCCCCTCCATTTACGTTTACCATCGCTGGGTCTAGTCCCAACTCACGAGTAACAGCTACACTTTGTGAAGCGAAAGCCTCGTTCAGTTCATATAAATCAATATCTCCAGGCTTAAGTCCAGCACGCTCTAATACTTTAGGTACTGCGTGAATAGGCCCCATTCCCATTATTCTAGGTTCTAATCCACTTACGTGATAAGCCTTCAGTCTTGCGATGGGTTCTACATTGAGTTCTTTAAGCATTTTCTCACTTACTACTAGAACGAAAGATGCTCCATCTGATGTTTGTGAACTGTTTCCGGCAGTCACTGACCCACCTTGAGCGAATACAGCTCTTAATTTTGCCAAAGCTTCTGTTGTTGTGCCTCTTCTAACTCCCTCGTCTGTGTCGACCACTGTACTACGTGTAGCTGGGCGCTCGTCTTTATCTAGGTATGTTTCTTCAACTGTAATAGGTGCAATCCCCGTAGCAAATCTACCGGCGTCAATCGCTGCTGCAGCGCGTATGTGACTTTCCACAGCGAATGCATCTTGATCTTCACGACTAATATTGTACTCATGAGCAACTGCTTCAGCTGTAAGCCCCATTCCCCAATACCACTCTGGGTTGTTTTTTGCAACTTTAAAGTTAGGAACCAACCTCCAACCTCCGAAAGGAATCGGGGACATTGTTTCAATTCCTCCTGCAAGAATGCAATCAGCCATTCCAGCGTGAATTTTTGCAGAAGCAATAGCGATTGATTCTAATCCAGAAGCACAATAGCGATTGATTGTCATTCCTGGAACTTTCTCGGTATCTAATCCCATTAATGACACCATTCTTCCAATGTTGAGTCCTTGCTCAGCTTCGGGTGTTGCATTTCCGACAATGACATCGTCTATTCTCTCTTTGTCAAGCTGAGGAAAGTCATTCATGAGGTGGCGAATAACTTGCTCACCTAAATCGTCGGGTCTCATAAAGCGAAAAACGCCTTTTCCTGATCTACCTACCGCAGATCGGTAGCCTCCAATTATATATGCGTCCATAATCTTTTAGTTTCTTAAGATTTTACCTTTCTGAATAAGAGACTGCATGCGCTCGAGCGTTTTCCTCTCTGTACATAGCTCCACAAATGCCCTTCTTTCTAGACCTAATAAATACTGTTCACTCACTTCCTGCTTAGCGGTAAGATCTCCACCACACATTACTCTTCCGAGTTTTTCGCTAATAAACTTATCGTGCTCTGAGATATACTTACCGGCGGCCATTGCGTTTGCTCCGGCATAGACAATCCCCATCCCTTCAGAACCGAGAACAGTAATGTCCTTGCGTTCTATAGGTTGTGTGTAGCCAGAATCTGCTAGCTGAATTGCGGATGCTTTAGCCATTGCAAGTTGATCGCGACGGTTTACACAAACCTCATCCACACCCTCCACAAGATATCCCAGTTCAAAAGCCTCGTATGCTGAAGTTGCAACTTTAGCTTGTCCTATAGTAAGGAAGCTATTTCTCATTGCATTAATTCTAATATCTCCGTCCTTAAATGAGTCAGATAGTCTTAATACAAATTCCTTTGTTCCTCCACCAGCTGGGATTACTCCTATTCCAAACTCTACTAGGCCCATGTATGTTTCAGCGTGTGCAATAACTTTATCAGCGTGCAAGCACAGTTCACAACCTCCGCCAAGAGCCATATTGTGAGGTGCTGCTACCACTGGAATTCCCGAGTAGCGCATTCTCATCATTGTGTCTTGAAAGTACTTCACCGCCGCGTCGAGTTCCTCCCATTCTTGTTCCACAGCCAGCATAAAGATCATCCCTACGTTAGCTCCGGCACTAAAATTACCCCCGTTGTTACTCACAACCACTCCTCTGTATCCCTCTTCCGCTAGATCAATCACCTTGTTAAGACCCTGCAGTACTTCCCCGCCGATTGAGTTCATCTTGGTGTGAAATTCGATATTTAGAATTCCATCCCCTATGTCCTTAATTGTGGTTCCGCTGTTAGACCAAACTACCTTATCGTCACCCAAATACTCTAGATTCACCCTACCATCCTGGCCTGGTATCACTTTATATGTTTTACTCACGGGATCATAACACTCCCTCGAACCATTAGCGACTCTATAAAAGGAGTCATGACCAGCTTCGAGCATTTCGCCCACCCAATCCGCAACGTTATGCCCACGCTCTTTCGCAATGTCGCTAGCCTCTTTAATTCCGATCGCATCCCAGCTCTCGAAAGCACCTAACTCCCAACCGAATCCAGCTCTCAGCGCATCGTCTATTCTGTATATTTCATCGCTAATCTCCGGGATGCGATAACTCACATACGAGAACACATCGGTAAAAATTCTGCGATAGAAGTCCCCGGCTTCGTCTTTGCCATTGAAAAGCAGCTTCGTCCTAGGCTTAAGATCGTCGACCTGTTTTGCGGCCTCGAGTGTTGCGTACTTTACTTTTTCCTGATCTCTATATTCGAGTGTTTTAAGGTCGAGAACTTGAATATTTCTTTTTCCTTTTGCATCCTTCGTCTTCTTGTAGAATCCTTGACCGGACTTACTTCCTAACCAGTTGTTATCTACCAAGTGCTGAACATATCCTGGAATTGCAAAAGATTCAGATCTTTCGTCATTGGGACAATTCGATGCTACTCCATTGGCGACGTGAACCAACGTGTCTAACCCGACAACGTCACAAGTCCTAAATGTCGCACTCTTAGGTCTACCCATAGCTGGGCCGGTAAGTTTATCAACTTTCTCAATTGAAAGCCCCATATCTTCTACAGTGTGGAAAAGCGCCTGGATTGCAAAGACTCCGACTCTGTTAGCAATAAACGCTGGAGTGTCCTTACATAGAACACTCTGTTTCCCGAGTACGGACTCTCCATACCCCACAAAGAAATCGATCACTCTCAGATCGGTTTTAGGTCCAGGTATTATTTCTAGGAGCTGTAAATAACGAGGAGGATTAAAGAAGTGTGTTCCACAAAAATGCTTTTGGAAATCTTCAGAACGCCCTTCGCTTAATTGAGAAATTGGAATTCCACTCGTGTTTGAAGTAATAAGAGTTCCTGGCTTGCGATATTTCTCTACGCGCTCAAAAAGCTGTTGTTTAATATCTAACCTCTCTACGATAACTTCTATAATCCAATCACATTCGGCAATTCGACTCAGGTCATCGTCAAAATTCCCACATTCAATACGCTTCACAAACCTCTTTGAATAAAGGGGAGCGGGTTTTGATTTCAGAGAAGCTTTCAGTGCTCCTTCTGCTGGGCTATTTCTTGGGCCTTCTTTTGAGGGCAGGTCGAGGAGTAGTACCTCTGACCCTGTTTGGGCTAAGTGGCAGGCAATAGCCGACCCCATAACTCCCGATCCAAGGACTGCAACCCGACGAATTTGATGTGTTTTAATAGGTGTGCTCATTTTTTAATGGCATTAGGTGTTCTGGATCTTCGAGAATTGTGTTTAATCGTTGAAGACGTTCGTTTAGTTCTTTTAATGTTTCTGAGCCAAGCATTGCCGCTAGGCGTTTGTTAATTCCAACGACAAGATCTCTTGCTTGGCGGCGAGCGTCAACTCCAAGTGGAGTCAGGAATACTCTAACTGATCTTCCATCTTTGGGATCAGGGCGTCGTTCTATAAGCCCTTTTTCTTCCATTCCTTTAAGAGTACGAGAAAGTGAAGTAGGTTCCATGCCCATTCTTGGTCCCAGCTTAGTGCTCGGTGTTCCTTCACGTTCAATACTTAGAAGTGCATAACCTACGGACAAAGTAATTCCTCGTCTATCTGCTTCAGCTGAGTAAAGACGGGCGAGCTTAGCCCAACCCCATCTCAAATTAAAATCTATCGTCTCTTGTCTTGGCATTATTTACGCACAAGTTACAACAAACTTCCTATGCATGCATAATAAATAGTTGTGATTAAATAAATTTATCTTAATGCTATTTTTTTGTTAAAGTAAAATGGCTTGTTGTGTTGATGTACACAACATGATTATTATAGACTTTGTGTGTACATTACAGGATGTTTAAAAAGCAATATACATTTGTCTTTCTTTTTCTTTTAACCGCTGCTGTTCCCTTAGCCCAAACCTCTTCTTGTCTTGATATCCTTGCTAATCCAGACGTTCAAAATCCTTCTTTATCTGAATTCGATAGGTATATAGATGTTTTAGGAACGATTAAGTTTTATGCAGAACCTGGAGTAAGCGATGCTCAATTGCTTCATGCAGCTTCTATTGGAGCAGAGCTTTTAGATAATGATGAAAATGGGGTAGTTGATGATCTCGATTTGGCTGAACAGTTAATTAGTATTAATGCTGTCATGCCACTGTTTTCTGAAGAAGGATCCCCTGCCGAAAATGCCATGATGGACAATTGGGATGATTCATTCTGCGTTTCAGCAGTCTTATATTCTCAGGAAATAGCTCCATGGGCTCCTGTTGATTGGTTTGAAGATGCTAGCTTAGAAGAAATTTTACACACCATAAATGTTTGTGGTCATGTTGAACTTTACCCAGCCATTTTCGCACTTGACACACCTGGTGCATCACAACTTTGTCAAGCTATGGATCTTGCGCGAGGTGGACAATTTTTAGGTGTGCCAGGATCTTATCCCGAAGAGGCTTGGTACCACTATACTGACGTTACGTGTGATTATCAATGTATGGCGATTGAGTATCTATACTGGTGCATTGCAACAGATATGGGAGTGCTCAATACTCCAGAAATATGTACAGCAATTGAAGAGGAGTGGGAGCCTTGTTCTCCTGAACTTTTTGAAAACGTTGATGTAATGATGCATAGTATAGTAAATAACGCTGCTTATAAATTGCCACAACTTGCTCCCAACGGAATTTACTGCCCTACGAATGATGTTCCTCAAGTTATCATGAATGATCCAGAGGTGTTTCCGAATCCTTCTAATGGCAGATTAATCATTCAACTTAACGCTCTTACAACGAAGGTGAGTAGTGTAATCGTTTCTGATTACTCTGGAAGAGCGGTGATGTCACACAATGTAAATGGTTCTTCACCAGAATTGGCGTTAGATTTACCAGAAGTGAAAGGTTATTACATCATGACTTTTTTGTCAACGAGTGGTGAGTCTCTTTACACCACAAATTTAATTATAGAGTAACATGGAACTTCAATCTAATCCCCGTATTGGCTTTGCCCCTCGTCTGGGAGTTTCTATCCTTGACGTAATTTTAGGAGGCTTTTTCGCTGGTGGTTTTGGTATTTTTCTTGCATTTTTAGGTCTAGGAGCTGGTGGTGTTTTAGGATTGGCGATTGATGAACAAGCTGAGCTAGAATCTTCTCTCGAAGCTATGGGTGTAGGTGCTGGAATAGGAGCACTGATGGGTATGCTAGGTGGAGTCGTAATCGGATATTTTATATATTCTATTATAGAAGCTTTTACTGGAGCGAGCCCGGGAAAAATGATGCTTGGTTATAAAGCAGCAAACGATGATGGTACATGTGGAGACACAACACTGTATTTGAAAAGATGGGCGATTAAAAATGCATCTTCTGTTTTTTCAATGCTTGCATTAGCAACAGGACTCATATTTCTTAATCCGTTAGGTTCAATCATTGGATTCGTTATGTTTTTAGGATGCTTCTTAGCGATAGGAGATGATAGACAAGCTCTTCATGATAAAATTGCGAAGACAGCCATCTATCATAAAAAAGATATTATTTAACAATAGTTTCAGCTTAAAGACCTGCTCCAGACTTGATGTCCTCGACCACACTTGGGTCTAACAATGTAGATGTGTCCCCGAGGTTATTCACATCCCCTTCGGCAATTTTTCTAAGTATTCGCCTCATAATTTTACCAGATCTTGTTTTAGGTAATCCTGAAACGATTTGAATTTTGTCGGGTTTGGCAATAGGACCGATCATCTCAATCACAACAGCATTCACTTCTTTCTTGAATGTTTCAATATTTGCTGGTTGCTTTGAACAAATTGCGTAAGCGTAAATCCCTTGACCTTTAATTTCATGAGGGAATCCAACAACCGCTGTTTCAACAACGTTTTCATGCTCGTCTATTGCAGCTTCAATTTCGGCTGTGCCAAACCTGTGTCCGCTGACATTAATAACATCATCAACGCGTCCAGTAATCCTGTAAAAACCATCAATATCTCTCCTACAACCATCTCCAGTAAAGTATTTTCCTTTGTACGTCGAGAAATAAACTTGTTTGCATCGTTCGTGATC
This sequence comes from Bacteroidota bacterium, assembly GCA_027619225.1. GTDB lineage: Bacteria > Bacteroidota > Bacteroidia > Flavobacteriales_D > Sanyastnellaceae > UBA974. The sequence goes on along the minus strand of JAQCFW010000003.1, from coordinate 9,707 downwards.
TCCATAGGTGGTTCGAATCATACTGGGCCAAGGAAACTTGATACATAGATTTCCTTGCACGTCATTTCCTTCAATTTCTATTCCATCAGAATCAACTAGGCATGGTTGAATTCCTGGTAGCGGAAGTGTTGCATAGCTTGGTTTAAGCGGGGTAATCCCTGCTAGCGGAGAAATCATAATTCCACCAGTCTCTGTTTGCCACCACGTATCAACAATGGGGCATTTCCCTTTTCCAATTTCATCATTATACCAGTGCCAAGCTTCTTCATTGATCGGTTCGCCCACTGAACCAAGAACTCTCAAAGAATCTAAACTGTGATCTTTCACATGCTGAAGTCCGCAAGCTTGAAGAGCTCTTATGGCTGTAGGAGCTGTATAAAACAGGTTCACTTTGTGTTTGTCACAGATGTCCCAAAAGCGTCCAGCGTCTGGGTAGGTTGGCACTCCCTCAAACATCACAGTGGTTGCTCCCGCGAGCAAGGGCCCATACACGATATAAGTATGACCAGTGATCCATCCTATGTCTGCGGTACACCAATAAATATCACCATCTTTATATTGAAAGACATTGCGAAAGCTATACTCAGCATACACCATATACCCACCACAAGTGTGCACCACACCTTTTGGCTTACCAGTTGATCCTGAAGTGTAAAGCACAAAAAGTTCGTCCTCGCTGTCCATTGTCTCAGCAGGACAAACGTCGTCCACTTTTTCTAATTCCTCATGAAGCCAAACATCTCTTCCTTTCTTCATTTCAACTTCTCCTCCCGTTCTTTTTAATACGATAGACTTTTCAATACTGGGACAATTTTCAAGAGCCAAATCGACAATTTTCTTCAACTCTATCACCTTCGAGCCTCTAAAACCACCGTCAGCAGTAACAATAAGGTTGCAAGAAGCATCGTTAATTCTATCCTCCAAAGACCTGGCGGAAAAACCTGCAAAAACAACTGAGTGCATAGCTCCTATCCTCGCACACGCTAGAGTCGCAATTGCAAGCTCAGGGGTCATGGGCATATACAAACAAATACGATCACTTTTCGAAGCGCCATTTCTTTTGAGCACATTTGCAAATGCATTCACTCGGCTGTGCAACTCCCTGTATGTAATTTTTATGTGATTCTCCTTAGGATCATTGGGTTCCCAAAGAATAGCCACCTGATTTCCTCGCTCCTCAAGATGTCTATCTAAGCAGTTTTCAGTGATATTCATCTTCCCGCCGAGAAACCATTTCACTTTAGGTTCATCGAAATTCCACTGAAGGGTCTTGTCCCATTTCTTCTTCCACGAAAAGCTACTGGCCTTATCCGCCCAAAAACCCTCAGGATCTTTTACACTAAGCTCATACTCATCTCGGTACTCTTTCAGGGAATTAATCTTTTGCATTTGATTTTAATGAGGTAGAATTAGTGCAGTAAAAATAGTTTGTTCCTAAAATTAAGAATGTTTTCGCAACTAAGCTCGGTTTTACGAAACAATAACACCATCAGCCATCCTTAATGTTCGGTCTGCTCTTGCGGCAAGATCCTCGTTGTGGGTGACAATAATTACCGTAAGCCCTAGCTTATCTCGAAGTTCGAAAAACAAATCGTGAAGCATCCCAGCATTTTCAGAATCTAAATTTCCAGAAGGTTCATCTGCAAGCAAAACATCTGGCTTATTCATAAGAGCTCTCGCCACAGCAACTCGTTGCTGTTCACCTCCTGATAATTCGGAAGGTAAATGCATTCCTCTGTTAGCAAGTCCTAAATCAGAGAGCAATTCCTTTCCACGTTTTTCTGCTTCAGCATTTTTTACCCCAGCAATCCAAGCTGGCATCATGACATTTTCTAATGCCGTGAATTCTGGAAGTAATCGATGGAATTGAAACACAAATCCGATATGTTTATTTCTAAAGTTAGCCAACGCAGTTCTAGATAAATTTGAGACTGTTTGGTCTGAAATAACTAGCTCTCCATAAGATGGAGTGTCAAGCGTGCCTAAGATTTGAAGTAAAGTTGTTTTACCAGCGCCTGAAGCTCCTACGATGCTCACCACTTCGCCTTTAGCCACATTTATTGTAATGCCCTTCAGTACTTCAAGCTCTCCAAATGACTTCTGAATATTATTTACTTTAATCACGTGTGCAATCTAGCACTCAACCTTCGAAATTTCCCTAACTTTGCGTCCGAAAATCATCTCTTAAAAGCAAGAATATGAATCTGCACGAATACCAGGGGAAAACTATCCTCAAAAGTTTTGGAGTTTCCATTCAAGAAGGGTTAGTTGCTGATTCAGCTGAATCGGCTTACGAAGCGGCTTTACATCTAACTGAGAAGACGGGCACTGAGTGGTTTGTTCTTAAAGCCCAAATTCATGCTGGTGGTCGTGGGAAAGGAATAGTCACTGAGACCGGATCGCATGGAGTAGTGCTCGCGAAAGGCATAGACAAAGTAAAAGATGTCGCTTCGGGTATCCTTGGAGGTCACCTCGTTACTGCCCAGACTTCAGCTCAGGGTAAGTTGGTAAATAAAGTTCTTGTTGCTCAAGATGTATATTATCCTGGTGAATCTGAGATAGAGGAGTTTTATGTCTCGGTTCTGCTTGATCGATCTTCAGGAAAGAATATCATCATGTACTCTCCTGAAGGAGGAATGGATATTGAGGCTGTTGCTGAAAACACACCGGACCTGATATACACAGAGACGATAGATCCTGGAGTTGGCCTTCAGGCCTTCCAAGCCCGTCGTATCGCTTTCAATTTAGGCTTAACCGGAATGGCTTACAAGCAAATGTCGAAGTTCATTTTTAAGTTGTACGACGCTTACGTAGGGTGTGATGCTTCAATGTTTGAGATTAACCCTGTCCTAAAAACATCAGACAATAAAATCATTGCTGTCGATTCTAAAGTGAGTCTTGACGAGAATGCTCTATACCGCCACCCAGATTATGCTGATATGCGTGATAAATCAGAGGAGGATCCAACAGAATTAGAAGCTGACGAAATTGGTCTTAGCTATGTGAACCTCGACGGAAACGTAGGTTGCATGGTGAACGGTGCTGGACTCGCTATGGCTACCATGGATATCATCAAGCTTAGCGGAGGAGAGCCTGCTAACTTCTTAGACGTTGGAGGAACTGCAGACGCAGCACGTGTTGAGCAAGCTTTCAGGATAATTCTAAAAGACAAAGCAGTTAAAGCTATCCTAGTAAACATCTTCGGTGGAATCGTTCGTTGCGATCGCGTTGCTCAAGGAGTTGTCGATGCATACAAGAACATGGGGAACATAGACGTTCCTATCATCGTTCGTCTTCAAGGAACCAATGCTACTGAGGCAAAAAAACTCATTGATGAGTCTGGCTTAGAAGTGACTTCGGTTATCCTCCTTCAAGAGGCTGCTGATGCGGTTGCTGCCGTAGTGGCTTAGATTTTTCTTAAGATCTGTAATCCATCCCAAACCGGGATGAGTACATTCTCGACCTTTTTACATTCAACGATATACTGATTAAGTCGGTGTATTCTTGACGCTCCAGAATCAGCTTTATCAAGCTTCTTCTTATCGAGCACAGCCCCGCCCCAAATTACATTGTCGATCAGAAGCCATCCCCCAGTTCTCAGCTTAGAAATGGCAAACGCTACATATTCAATTTGGTGTTCCTTATCTGCATCAATCCAAACCAAATCATAAGGACCCTCAATCTCTCCACTCTTCATAATTTCCAGGGCGTGTCCGTAATGCCTTCTCACGATTTCGCTTATCTCTGCTTCTTGAAAGTACTTATCGTGAATATCCTGTAGCTCATCGTTAATCTCGACAGTATCAATAATGCCACCTTTCTCAAGACCTTCAGATAGGCATATTGTAGCGTACCCGGTAAACGTACCGAACTCTAAAATCCTCACAGGCTTAATCATTTTACTTATTATCGCTAAAAACCTTCCCTGAATAGGATCACTTAACATCTGAGGTTTTGTTGTCGAAAGCCATGTAGCCCTTCTCAATCTAGATAACACCTCTCCCTCAGAAGAAGAATGAACTGTGGAATATTCATTTGTTGCGTCCTCGAAATGTGCCATGCTGCAAATCTACCTCGTACCTTGCGCAATATTTGCAAACAAGATGGCAAAACGACGACGCAATAACGATGGATTGGTTTTTAGCACAAATTCTAGCATCAGTTTGGATGATGAAAACCAGGCGGAAGATGATTCTTCTTGGACGCCTTCGGACTGTAAACTTTACGTTAGTCTTGATCGCAAGCAAAGAGCTGGGAAACCTGTGACACTTGTTGAAGAGTTCAACGGTCCTGCTTCAGAGTTGCTACAGCTAGGTAAGGACCTTAAAGTAATGTGCGGGGTAGGTGGATCAGTTAAAGAAGGGTGTGTTCTAATCCAAGGCGACCACAGAGATAAGGTTGTTTCTAGATTAGAAAAAGACGGTTATTTAGTAAAGCGTAAGGGAGGATAATTCCATTAACAAAGTTAGATTTAAGAAGCCAAAGAAAATGAATATTTCCAACGTACCCACAGCTAAATACCATGCAAAAACTCTTTCTGGTTTAGAGCAGCTTGTCGCAAATGAGTTAGAAGCACACGGGGCAACAGAAATTAAATTAGGGAGGAGAGGAGTGGGCTTTACTGCTACCGCTGAGGTGATGTACCGTCATTGTATGCATGCTCGCTTTACCTTAAAGGTTCTTCGTGTTTTATATCAGTTCAAAGCAAATCACACTGATGAGCTTTACAAACTTGCTGCAAGAAAATCTTGGGAAGATATCATGAATCAAGATGGTTCATTCACAATAGACTCGACCATTTATTCAGAAAGCTTCAAGCACGATCAGTTTGCCACTTTACGTCTCAAGGATGCTATTGTGGATAGATTCAGAGCTAAAACAGGGGAGAGGCCTTCCGTCGATAGAGACAACCCAGATGCTAGAATTCACCTTCATATTAGTAAAGAAGACGTAACTCTTTCTCTTGATGCTTGTGGAGAGCCATTATCTAGAAGAGGCTATAGATCACGTAAGGCGATTGCACCTCTAAACGAAGTTCTCGCCGCAGGGCTTTTAGCTCTTAGCGGATGGGAGCCTGGAATTACCCTATATGATCCTATGTGTGGTTCAGGAACCTTCGCGTGTGAAGCAGCCCTTTGGGCTTCAGGCCTTCCTGTTCAAGCGAATCGCTCTCACTTCGCATTTATGGAGTGGAAAAACTTTAACCGAGTTGCTTGGATGACGATTCGTGACGAAGCTATGAACTTTAATGAGCCTATTCCCACAACTATATATGCTTCGGATATAAATCCGGATGCGATATCCCAAACAAAATACGCGCTATCTCAACTTGATCTTCCTTCTCACGATGTAACGGTATCTCTTGTAGACTTCTTCAAATCAGAGCCCAATACGACTGAGGGAGGAATGGTTGTCCTCAATCCTCCTTATGGAGAGCGAATGGAACCTGAAGACATCGATGAGATGTACGGCGCTATGGGCGACCGACTCAAGTTTAATTGGCCAGGATTTAAGGCTTGGATTATTTCATCCAATCCTGAGGCAATTAAGCATATAGGCTTAAAAAGTAACCACCGACTCAAAGTGCACAATGGCCCTTTAGAATGTCGGTGGCTGGGATATGAATTATACGCGGGCTCTCGCTACGCGGATAACGATAAGGTATAAGAGTTACTGCTTCACGAAACTTGCTCTCATTATTGAGGTTTCAGAAACACAATCAACTCTGTATGTTCCATGGCGTAATCCACTTACATCTAAGTTAACTTCTCCAGAAGCAACATCTTGTGTGAACACAAGACGCCCATTTGTATCATATATGTAGGCCTTGGCATTTGAGTTCAGTCTGAAGTTTAAAACATCAACTGTCGGGTTAGGGTAAACATTAATCACAGAAACTTCTATTGCTCCTACAGCCATCCCTATACTCACATCGGCGGAACTGCTTGGTTCTATCTTATACTCTTCATATGTGTATGTAAGAACACCAGTAACTGAGTAGTATTCACCTAACATCCAAGCTGGATCAGGAGTGTAAAGCATATCGTCAATCATACAATCTCCAGATCCGTCATCAAAATATGCATCACCGAATCCCAGGTCTGTATTCGTACAAGCTGCATTTGACACCTTGACTCGACAACCTTCGTAAGGTTCTCCAGAGGTTCCAATAAATCCAGTCGTGAGCTCAACTGCCGCTGGTAGATCATTGCCTGAGCTTACAGTTTCAAAATAAGTAATATTCGTAATCTCAGTGAGGTCGTAATATTCAATCACTTCTCCTTGTAGTATGACGTGATCTCCGACAGCAGGTAGATTTGTATTGTCGTATACGTAAACGCCATTCCAAGGTCCCGATCCATCTTGTATGAAATAGCTGTAATCACTTGCAGCTGTAATAACTCCTTGAACAGTAACAACTTGTTCAATCAATGGAGATGCGAAAAGCCCTCCTTGAACATCGGCAATTGTGTGGGTGATTGTCTGTGCAGACATGAAACTAGCTGCGAAAATTCCGGCAGCGGTTAGAAAATGGCGTACTGTATGTAGCATATTTTTGGTTTTAAAATGTTCACGAATTTAGTGAATAGTTTGTCATATTTGCAAGTCCACGCTTGAGGGATTCAGACTTAAACAAAAATGAATATTTTTCAAAAACCAATTACACTACTTTATACCTTTCTAGCTTTCGCTCTTTTTTCATGCAACTTTAAATCTCAAAAGGCAGATTTAATATTGCACAACGCTGTAGCTCTCACATGCGAAGGGTCAGATCAACAAGTAACACCGATGGCCATCGCGATTTTAGATGGTATCATCATCGCCACCGGCCCAGAACGAGCAATTCTGAATTCATTTACATCAAAGAAAAAGATTGACCTTAAACAAGCTGTCATTTACCCAGGATTTATAGACGCACACGCTCACTTCACTGGTTACGCATTAAGCTTGCTCACGGTTGATCTTGTAGGTACCACTTCTTATCAGGATGTCCTCAACCGTGTTGCGATATTTGCTGAGGATCACCCTTCAGGTTGGATTACTGGTAGAGGTTGGGACCAAACAGACTGGTCCACCACCACTTTCCCAACTCTCACGCTTTTAGACGAACTCTTCCCATCAAGGCCGGTCGCCATCCGCCGTATTGACGGTCATGCCCTACTGGCGAACTCAACGGCCCTTAAATTGGCAGGCCTTTCAAAGACTCGCCAAATACAAGGAGGGGAGATGCTTACCTTTAATGACGGCACCCCGACCGGTGTTTTAATTGACGGAGCAGCAGATTCTCTTCTCTCGATAATACCATCTATAAATAACAAATTAAAAATCACAGCACTCATCGAAGCAGAAAAGCATCTTTTCGCACGTGGTCTCACCTCAATCGTCGATGCTGGTCTTGATGTTTCCGACATTCAGCTTATAGACTCCCTACATAAATCGGGCACCATTTCTATCCGAGTAGTAGCCATGGCGAGTGGAACCCACCCCAATTTAGATTCCGCATTCGCCATTGGTCCCTTCGTGACCGATAGACTAATAGCCCGTTCCCTCAAATTCTACATGGATGGATCCCTAGGTTCTCGTGGTGCTGCACTGCTAGAGCCCTACACGGATCGCCCCGATCACAAGGGTTTTATATTTCAAGATCCAGATGATTTTTACAACGCTCTCACAAAGGCTGATGAGCTGGGATTCCAAGTTGCCACACACTGTATAGGCGACTCGGCGGTGCGAAATGTTTTACATGTTTACAACGATATCCTAGGTGGTCACAACGATAAACGATGGAGAATTGAGCACGCTCAGGTAGTTACGCCTGAAGATCTCCCACTATTCTCATCAGCCAGTATAATTCCTTCAGTCCAACCAACCCATGCCACTTCTGACATGTACTGGGCTGGAGAACGCCTAGGTCGAAATAGAATCAGACACGCATATGCCTACAATGATCTAGAACAAGTATTGGGTCTCCTACCTTTAGGTACAGACATGCCTGTCGAAGACATCGACCCTATAAAAACCTTCTATGCCGCTACAATACGTAAAGACACAGAGGGTTTTCCTAAAGACGGTTACCACACAGATCAATCACTCTCACGACAATCCGCACTATATGGCATGACTCTTTGGGCTGCAATAGCAAATTTTCAAGATGAATCTGTCGGATCAATTGAAGTAGGAAAGTGGGCTGACTTGGTAATCTTAGATAGGAATCTTCTGACGTCTCCACCAGAATCAATTCTAGATACCAAAATTTTACGCACCTTTGTTGCTGGAATCGAGACTTACACCTCCGATAAATAACACATGGGCACCAAATATAACTTCGCGATTTTCGCTTTAATAGCAATTGTCGCAATACTATATACCTATTTCTTTCATTTGAGACAGCCTGATCGATTGCCCATTTATCAACCTTATCAAATTAATCCAGCACTAGTTGACCCCACTTTGCTCCACGGAAAGGACCATCGCATCTTAGATTTCACCTTAATCAATCAGCTTGGCGATACTGTTTCCCTTTCCGATCTTTCAGGCCAAACCCTAATTGTCGACTTCTTTTTCACTCGGTGCAATACGATATGCCCTATCCTTACATCCAATTTATCTCTTATCCACGATAAATTACCTTCCGGTGTACATATACTAAGTCATTCAGTCACGCCTCAAGCGGATAGTGCCTCTGTTCTCCTTGATTATGCGAACAGTTATGGTGCCGATCCAGCAAAGTGGTGGTTTCTAACTGGCGACAAGGCTCAGCTCTATCGTCTTGCTCGCAAAAGCTATTTCGCTTGTCTTGATGAGGGAGATGGTGGTTATCAGGACTTTGTACATACTGAAAACGTAATCCTTGTAGATACAGATGGACGCCTCCGGGGGATCTATGATGGTACACTAGAAAAGGAAATATCTCAGCTATACTACGACTTACAGCGCCTACTCGAAGAAACCCCTAAAAAAAAATAGCAAACTCTTTGCTTAGGGAAAAAGCTGTTGTAAATTTGCACCCGCTTTCGAAGGAAAGCTAGTTTTTTGACAATCGGATGGCTAAAAAAAGTTGAAATAAAAATCACTTTAAAGTTGCAGAATGAAAATCCTGTATTACCTTTGCCGTCCGCTTTGAAATGAGCAATTAGAGACGCACTTCGGTGCTGACATAATATAAAGTTCTTTGACTTGATGCAGCAGCCCAAATCCTATCTCTTTATTGAGATAGGTCTACGAGTAAGATTTATCTTACTGGTAGTTTTAACATCTTCTTTTCGGAGAAGGTGTTCCAACGTTAATTTTTGTTTGAGAGTCAATTATGGATTATAACTTACAATGGAGAGTTTGATCCTGGCTCAGGATGAACGCTAGCGGCAGGCTTAACACATGCAAGTCGAGGGGTAACAGGGAAGAGCTTGCTTTTCCGCTGACGACCGGCGCACGGGTGCGTAACACGTATGCAACCTACCTCTTACTGAAGGATAGCCCAGAGAAATTTGGATTAATACTTCATAACACCACAAGATCGCATGATCTCATGGTTAAAGGTTACGGTAAGAGATGGGCATGCGTCCTATTAGTTTGTTGGTGAGGTAATGGCTCACCAAGACTACGATAGGTAGGGGGTCTGAGAGGATTATCCCCCACACTGGTACTGAGACACGGACCAGACTCCTACGGGAGGCAGCAGTGAGGAATATTGCGCAATGGACGAAAGT
>JAQCFW010000038.1 GCA_027619225.1 Bacteroidota bacterium | reverse complement strand
GAGGTAGAGTTTGGCACGATGGAAGACGCTCCTGTTTTAGCACAACTATCTTTCAACAACCCGTGGACGAGTCCAGAGTACTTATGTGATTTCTTCGGTCCTGGAGATTTCGACCTCTCAGCACTAGAAGGTTTAGGTGTTGAGTTGCCTGTAGCGATATCTAATCTATACAATTACTTACAGATCTCAAACGATTCATACAACATCGCTGGAATCTCGATGAACATAGAGGGATTTGACCTACCTGTTGAATACTCTGACATAGACGAAATACATCCTCTACCATTAAACTACATGGACGAAATCAACTCTACGTCAGCATTCACTATCAATATTCCTGATGCATTTACATATGAGACTTCAGCTTCAAGAACAGGTTCTGTTGATGGTTGGGGAACTCTTACCTTACCAGGCGGAGCTACGCACGAAGTTTTAAGAGTAAACACGACGATTACTACCCACGATATCTTTTCTCTTTCTGGATCAGATCCTTTCGAGTTAGATAGAGTCTCGACAGTTTACTCTTGGGTAGGAGATGGTGGAATGCCTTATTTAGAGGTAAAGACAATTTTCGGAGCTACTTTTTCTGTCGAATACCAAGGAGAATCTCCAATTATAGACACTTCTGGTAATGGTATAACCGCCGTTATCCCTAACGCTTTCGTTCCATTCCCCAATCCTATTGCTGCATCTGAAGACATTATTTTAAGCGGAGCTTCTATAGATACTAAGTGGGAACTCCGAGATGCTACAGGTCGTGTCATCAATACCGGATTCGGAAACACGATTTCAACAACTGGGCTAGCTTCTGGAGCTTACTTGGTTTCTGATATTACATTGCTACATAAAGGACTGCGTTCTCGCCCTTCAACTGTAATCATCAAGTAAAACGACTACGGACAAGTATAATCTGAGAGGGGGTTAGGCGTACAGAAATTTAATTCTGCCGTCTCATCCCCTTCTTGTAGGTGCTCAATTGTATCCGTTGTATATCCAAGACCAAACACACCTTGTATGGTCCTTGAAGCCCAAAGACCTAAACCACCATTTATGTTACTGTATTCAGGTCTATCTTGGATAATACCTGTAACGGGAGAGTTAATATCAAGATATATAGCGAGTTGCTCATTTGCTACAATAAGTAAGAAATCAAAGGCACGCGATATTTGGACATCTTGATCCCAAATACCTAACTCTCGTGTTATCCGAATATTTTTTTCAAGTCTAGTAGAAAGTGTACTGTAGAATGTTGACCCCCCGAATACCTTGGTTAATTGTTCACCTCCATCATCATCATTGGGATTTAATGAACCTATGGGAATTTCCATTGTGCGGTATTTAGAACTATCTAAAATCGTATGAAAATCATCCGCCCAATAGTTCTCCATAAAATGCACTCTAATCGCAGCATCATAGCGAGCCGCACCAGGTGTGGAAGACCACTTGAAAGTGTAATCAGGATAGGTTACGTTCGTCGTGCCCACATTGGCAAACCCCAACTTTAAATTATCTATACCCATTGGAGGTTGCGTGATATTCCCCAACGCCAACGCGATCATATTCGTGCTTGCTTCAACATCTGTAGTGTCATCAATCACAATCTCCAATCGGTACGAAGCATCAGGGTTTAAATCATCTCCATCTTGACGACGCGTAGAGACAAAATACTCTCTGTGCTCAGGAGCAAAAAACACACCGTTATCTTCCTTATCATTTAACAGAGTATCCTTTAATTCAAAAACTCTTCCGTCAATTCCATGAATGACCTCAACGAACTGGGCATGAAGTCGAGCAGGGTCATACTCAGAAGAGTCCGCGATTTGAGCTACTTGGGTTTGGTCTCCCTCACCTAACCATGTACGGTTAATGCGAACCCACTGTGTATCAGTCTCAGCATCTAAAAGACCAAATACTACAGGAATAGATTTGTATGGAGCCGTTAAATCAACGTCAGTAGTACAACTTGACAACCCCAAAATAGAAATAAGAAAAAGTAGGTATTTTACTTGCATGTCGCGAAGATACTTATTTAAGGTCTAGTAAAAATTCTATTGCGTCCACACCATCAGCGTAATCGTCCAAGGCAGGGAATTGAGCCGAGCCGAGATTGGTCTGAGCGATTTTTGGCGATTGTTTAGATAAGGCTGACTTGAATTGTTTTGCTCCTGCTCTGGAAGTAACTAACTGAAGCCCATCTTGATAATCAGTCAACTTGTTGACAATCTGATCGATTTCATCGTAGCGCTCTATAAAAAGGGAACCCACAGGAGACACCCATTGCTCATCTTCTTTTACCAACAGGAATCCATTTTCTATCAAATCATCTCTGTTAAGAAGCCAAATCGCTTTGTGATAATCATAGTTGTTTGCATACTTGTTATTCATCGCTAAATCCCCCCACGAAACCCAAGCACCGAAACACCTGTCAAGATCAAAATCTTGAGGCAAGAAAACCTTCGTAGTACTTCTGCACCCCAATCCGAAATGAGTAAACATATCATCTCCAAGCGCTTTTAACTCATCTTCAGACTCCAAGCCGTCGAGGACTGCAACACCCGTTCTTTGGGCTCTAAAAAGATGGGGTAAATGACCGAAATAAGCATCAAAATACCTCATTGTATTGGAGCTGCCAGTCGCTATTACCGCATCCACTTTACCTAATTTACCCTCTACAAACGTAATTCTACCCTTTAATTTAGGTTCGATATTTTCAAGCTCCTGAACAACTCGTTTGGGGAGAATCTGATCGCCACTTGAGGCCTTAATGGCGACATTGTGGCCAGCGACAACTGAACAAAGAATATCGTGAAACCCGACGAGAGGAAGATTTCCAGCTAAAATGAGCCCCACTCTTTTTCCAGAACTCCCTTTTATAGCATCGGGAAGATGATAATTTAAAAGCCACTTACTCACCTGATCCTCCCTCAATGATTCTCCGATTGACTTAAAGGCCGTCTTCACACTGTCTGCTGAAAACCAGCCATTGTGAGCTTCAGCCAATCGCAATAATTCATTGTCGTTGGAGGCATTTTGAAGAAACCAAATTCCGAGTTTCTGTAAGACAGGTTGTAGTGTGTTCACTGTATCTTTGTATCTGAAAATTGAAAGGCAAAAGTACATGGCAATTATTATTACTGACGACTGCATTAACTGTGGAGCTTGTGAGCCAGAATGTCCCAATACAGCTATCTATGAAGGAGCTGCCAAATGGAGGTTTTCTGACGGCACAGGATTTACAGGTAAGGGAGCACACCCCACAGCCGGAGATGTTGATGCTGACAAGGAAAACGACGCTATCAGCATGGATTTGTATTACATTTCTCCAGAAAAATGTACTGAGTGTGTAGGCTTCCATGACGAGCCACAATGTGCTGCTGTTTGCCCTGTAGATTGTTGCATTGATGATGAAGATGTGCGTGAAAGTGAGGAGGTTTTACTTTCAAAAAAGACGTTTTTACACGTCTAAGTAAGATAATATGCATCGCTTCTGAGACGTTAAATGAAAATGAAGAAGAAAATACAAAAACTTGCTTTTTTCACGGTTTTATTGTGTCCGTTTTTCACTTTTGGCCAAATAGAGCAATTCTCATCTCTTAGCACAGCAAAAAATGACACCGATAGAGCCACAGCTCATCAGGCCCTAAATGATTTCGTAGTACAGAGTCTCAACGATGCTTTAACTACAGATGATTTAGAACCATTGATCAGCAACTGGCCTGCAGGCAACATTACTGCTGGCTCTGGAATAGAAAAGGTTGTTATTCTATCTTGGAATTCTGAAAGATTTGACAGGACACAGGACTACGGATGTTTCGTCATTTTCGGGTTTGAAAAAGTGGGGGATATCAGCACTTTTAAATGGACTGAACTTACACACAACAGAAAAGAAGACCCTACAAATGTTGAGCGAAGCTACAGAGCAGATGATTGGCCGGGAGCTATTTACTACAAGCTTATACTTACCCACGTGATGAAGTCTCCTGTATATACTTTACTCGGCTGGGAGGGTGCAGATGGTCAAGTCACAAGAAAAATTATTGAGACGATGATCATTACAAATGATCGGATTCGCTTGGGAGTACCCTATTTAAAAACCGAGGAGGGTTTAAAAAAGCGACACGTCTTAGAATATGGAGATGCGCTTCAAGCAACACTTAACTATGAGGCTGATCAAGGAAGAATCGTACTTGACCGCCTCGCCCCGAGCGACCCATCTCTCCTTGGCGCTACAGCGTTTTACGGGCCTACGATGGAATACGATGCTTTTGTCTGGGAGGAAGAAAAATGGGTGTTCACCAAAGACGTAAATGTGAGCAACAAGAACGAATCGAATAAACGCAATAAAATTTATAACGACCCCAGACCTAACACCTCTAAGAGATCCAACTAACAGCTGATATTTATGAAAATCGTTTTATTAATCACAAGTTTTCTTTTCTTATTTCTCAGTTCACTTGCTCAAGACAGTACCGCCACTCAGAACAGGAATTTACCATCTATGGCTGAAGAAATCTCTAACTTAACCAGGAAACCTCTCGGAGAAGGCACGCTTAAGTTTGAGAACTTTATAATGTACACAGTGGAAGAAAATGAGAAAAGCAGGGCTGGAAAGATCTATTTCTCTGAGAATCACGAGGCTGTTGTTTGGCTTGAAGATCTTAATCACGAGAACAATTTATTTTTCCGCGCCTCTCAGGACTCGCCTATCATCACCATCACGCCATCGATAAACCAAGGGGCTGAAATTTCTCCTAAAATGATGCAAGCACTTGGATACTCTGTCAACATAGAATCCACTGAAGTATATATCATCGACAAAAAAAGTCCTTTAGACACGATCGCGAATTCGGAATGTCAACCCGCGATTGCAATGTTAGAGGAGTCAGAACACACGATGTGGGTGGCTACCAAGAATTCGTTTAAAAAGACTGACAGGTTAATGTTAGAAAGAGGGCTTCCTTTAATTTTTAAAAACCAAACTCGTACACCTTTCCTTTCTTCAGCTATCATAAAATCATCGTGGATACCTATGGGATATAACTGCGATAGCTATAAGTTTAGAATCCTCAACTGGAGATTAGATGGTGATTTCAAGCTAGAGCAAGGAGAAATTATGATTAAGATTTCAGGTCTTGACTTGAAGCAGGTTGCCAAACAATATGTGGAAGATCTCGAGAAAGAAAACAGTCTTCAAAAAGAGGACTGACCTAAAATAACCTCTGTAGCTCCTGCTCCATATTCGCGGGGATTGGCATCACGGACAGTACAATCAGGGTAATAAGAATCTAAGCGCGTTCTGATTTGGTTTCTCAGCACCCCCTTTCCTACTCCATGTATAAAGATGACGCGCTTTACCCTTTGCTCACCAGCGATCCTCATCATCCTCTCAAAGTGATTAAGCTGGACATCTAACTTCGTCCTGTCCTGCAGACCTGATTGATCCTCTATAAGCTCATGGATATGAAGGTCAATCACCATATGCTCCCCCCTCCGTTGCTGATTTGTCGCTCGGACATTGGCATATTTAACCTCGAAATCCTTTTGAATTAGCTTCTGCCTTTCCTCATTCACGTCTTGTGCTATAATCTGAGCCAAGTCGGGAAGTTTGTTGTTATACTCTTCTTCCTGCTCTGTTATATTTTCATTCACAAGCATAAGCTCCTTCAGATTGTATTTCATATCAAACCCATCCTCCCCTTCTACATTGGCAGTCCCATCAGAAAAAACTTCCAACACAATTCCACCACCTACATCGTTGAGGAATTTCACTTCACTGCCTTTTTTTATCTCTGCAGACATTACTGCGCAAGTAAACTACACGCCATTTCCACTTGAGATAGAGACACATCTAAATGTGTCACAAATCTGATGCTCGTAGGGCTGAATGGAAAACACTCAATTCCCATCATTCCCCACTCTTTAGTCAACTCAGCAGAGCCTATCCCAGGATTAAGCTCAAGAATACAGATGTTCGTTTCAACCTTTGCAACAGATGCGACAGATTTGTTTTTCAGAGCTGCTTCGCCAAGCATTTTTGCATGAAGATGATCCTGTTCCAACCTGTCTAAATGATTGTCAAGAGCATAAATCCCCGCTGCAGCAACTATTCCAGCTTGTCGCATCCCTCCCCCAAAAACTTTTCTAGACCGATGTGCCTGAACGATAAAAGCTTCAGTTCCGATTAACACAGATCCCACTGGGCAACCCATCCCTTTAGAAAGACAAAGCGAAATAGAATCAAAATTTCTTCCATATTTCTTAAGTGCCTCGGAGTCATTCTGAATCCCTCGAGCAACTATGGCATTCCAAAGTCTCGCTCCGTCTAAGTGCATCGAAAGAGAATTTGACTTAGCGACTTGATGTATCGCTTTTATTTCTTTTTCATCCCAAATAGATCCGCCTCCTTTGTTACATGTATCCTCTAAACTCACAAGCGATGTCTTTGCATAATGGCTGTCCTCAGGATTTATCGCTTTTAAAACATCTTCCGATGTAAACCTTCCCCTGTCTCCAGACAACAACTTCACTGAAGCCCCTGAAAGTCGGGCTATACCACCTCCTTCATAGTTGTAAATGTGGGAAAGCCTGTCACAAATTACTTCATCGCCTGGTCTTGTATGCACAGAAATCGCTATCTGATTTGTCATCGTTCCTGAAGGACAAAACAATCCCGCCTCCATCCCGAACATTTTCGCACATCTACTTTGAAGCTCATTGATTTCAGGATCCTCAGCAAAAACATCATCACCCGTAACAGCTCTATTCATAACAGCTCTCATCTCAGCTGTAGGACGAGTGACAGTATCGCTACGAAGATCTATTGTGAATTTTTCAACTTTCATGATGTAAAATATATTTCAGCAAATATAAATTAGGATTCTTGGCATGTGAGTAACATACTCAGAGTTTTGATTAGATTGCACACATGATAAAAAATATACTTTGTGGCTGCATGTTATGTATAGCATTTGGTTTTTCTGATTCTTTAGCCCAAACATCAACTCCCTCCGACTCCGCACTTATCCGTTCAATCTACGATGAGGTTCTGACGAATGGCGAGGCCTATTCTAACCTACGCACTCTGACGAAGACAATAGGACACAGGTTAAGCGGGTCTCCAGAAGCGGATCGAGCTATGGTTTGGGGTGCAGACTTACTGCGCTTATATGGAGCTGACTCTGTCTTTGTGATGCCCGTGGTCGTTCCAAGTTGGACAAGAGGGGATGTCGCTGCAGCTTATGTAACACTCTCAAATGGAGAACGTGAAGAGTTACACATTACCGCTCTTGGAGGGTCTATCGGAACTCCCGGGGATTCGATAATAACCGCAGGAATCATCGTAGTCAATCAACTCACCGATCTTGACTCTATGGAAGCTGACTTTACAGAGGGTAAAATCGTACTCTTCAACAGAGCCATGAACCCTGTACTTATTAATACAGGGTCTGCTTATGGGGGAGCGAATGACCAAAGAGGTCGTGGGGCCATCGCCGCCGCCCGCGTGGGAGCAATAGGCGCACTCGTAAGATCTCTCACCCATTCTTTAGACACATTGCCTCACACGGGCGCCATGTACTACTCTGAGGAGGTGCCGCGAATTCCTGCAGCTGCAATTTCTACTGTTGATGCTCGAAAACTTGCAGCACTTTACAAGGAAGATTCAAACCTCAGAGTTTCCTTTATCATGAATTGCACAGCTTTGCCAGATGTGGAGCAAGGAAATGTTATTGGAGAATGGACTGGTTCTGAATATCCTAACGAAATAATAACGCTAGGTGGACACCTCGACTCTTGGGATATAGGCGAAGGAGCGCACGATGATGGAGCTGGAATTGTACATACTATAGAAGTACTAAGAGCATTAAAAGCTGTAGGATACACTCCAAGAAGAACAATACGATTCGTGCTTTTCATCAATGAAGAAAATGGAAATCGAGGAGGGGAAAAATATGCTGAAATCGCCGCTAGTGAACTTGAAGCAGGTGAAAATATTTACGTCGCGGCTATGGAATCAGACGCCGGGGGATTTAGTCCCAGGGGATTCAGCATGGACGCTCCAGATGACTTGGTTGCTCAGGTAAAAGAATGGGCTCCTTTATTCGAGCCGTACAATATACATCGGTTTAAAAAGGGCTGGTCAGGAGTAGATATAGGCCCATTAAAAGAACTTAAAAAACGTCCATTCCTTATAGGGTTGGTCCCCGACGGACAAAGATATTTCGATTTTCACCACAGTTCTTCAGACGTTTTTGAGAACGTCCACAAACGTGAGTTAGAATTAGGGGCAGGAACAATGGCTTCTATGATTGTGCTCATAGATAAATATATTCCTGCACCTTAAGACTAAGATTAACCTCTAAATAAAATTACTCACAAACGTCTCCGAAGCCTGATAGCAATAGTAAAAGATCTGAAGTTCCTGCGATATTGTCTCCATCAATGTCTCCCGCACAATCATTTGTAGGGAAAATACAAGATCCATCGTCGTCATTTGCAAGTGCATTGTAGTTGTCCGCATTTGCATACATACATCCTAAGACTATCTCAACACAATCACCACATTGACCATAAACATTTGACACATCACCTGAGCCTACTGCCCATTGTCTATTTGCATAAGACCAGTAATCTGTAATTGGTGTACATGACCAATCTTCTGAAGCTGTGCTTGAAGCAACTAAATCTTCTTGAACTCCATCTACAACTAACAAGTATTCCATGTTATCTGTTGGAGCAGGATCAAAAGTAAAGGTCCAAGAACCATCGCCATTGTCCGAAGCAACAGGACCAGCAGCTGGATCCCAGCCCCACCATGGACCAGTCATCGCAACTGAACTAGCAGCATCGCAGACAGTGGTAATCATCGTGAGCACTTCAGCAGCAACTGGCTCCTCACATGGAGTACCACCATAGTTAGCACACTCTACTGGTCCGAATCCTGGGTAAAAAGAAGCGTATGAGTCAGCGTAGATACAACCTTCGACATCTGGAATGTCTTCACAAGAAGCATATATACAAGATAAGTTTCCGTATTGATTATAAGCTTGTTCTGTTGCTGTTATATCGTAGTCTGTTGCATTTACATCCATACAACCAGCTACCCCTGTAGTTGGCTCCTCACAAGGAGTTCCTCCGTAAGTAACACAATCTGCTGCACCGAACGTAGCATTGAAAGCACCAAAGCCATCAGCATAAATACATCCGTATTCTGGGACATCATCACATGAAGCATATATACAGCCTAAGTTTCCGTATTGATCGTAAGCTTGAGCTGTTGCAGTAGCGTCATAGTTAGATGCATTTTCATCAAGACAACCTAAAAGTTCAGCACAACCTGGAGTCAATGTAGATGTTGTTACTGTTCCAACATCTCCTGCTGTAACGATAACATTTGCATTCACACAACCGTCACCCCATTGCAGTCCCCATCCAGAATAACCATCGGCTTCTCCACT
>JAQCFW010000037.1 GCA_027619225.1 Bacteroidota bacterium | reverse complement strand
TGGGTGACGTCGCAGGCGCATTTTCTCAGGATCATCTCCATCGTAAGCCTTTTGGGCCAATGCCTCTACGGGCTGCATCTCAAGTACAGGACAACGTGTCCAAAGTAACTTGTCACTCGTCAACACAACATCCACGTTGTTCAATCCATTGATACCTGAGAAAGGACTTAGATCACCCTCAAGTCCTTTTATGGTAGGGGCAATATTCGGAATCATAGCACTCTCTCCCGTGATGAAAGTCACCTCATCGGTGAAACTCACAAGGCAATAAGGAGCCCATGTGCCTCCAAGTATACCCTCGTATTTCTCATCCTCATCAAGCGGGTTACCAGCTTTGATGTCGTTAAATACGATTTCTTCCTCTAACTCATTATCCCCCTCCTGAGTTCCAGAACGTATCCAGTTTAGAAGGTCAAACCCTTCAGTATCTGGAACACCTTGTAACCAAGGAGCCGATGGGTTGTCAAACGTAATAGAAGACTCTAATGGATCCGAGAAAGTCCCTCCATTTGGATACTGATACTGGTGAAGCGTAATACTCAAGCCCCAATCGAGTAACAGTTCCTCATTGAGGATGTTTAACGCTTTCGTAGAGTTGCGGATTGCTTTTGTAGAATCTCCCGTAGCATCTAAAAGAGTACGGTTGGTTAAAATCCAGTAAGACTCATCAGCATCCTCAAGATCTGAATCACTCGAGTTAACTCGCAATTCGAAGTCAGCATCAGGAACACGGAGTGGATCTACAACGCGTATGTTTACAGGAGAGCCATCTCCTGTGTAAGTAAGCTGAGATACTCTGCCGTTAGAACTCTCTAAAATAGCTGTCTCACTTTCTGAAGAAAGCTCAATAACGTTGTCGCCATTTCCCTTGCCCTCTAAACGAGTCACTACAACACCGTCTCCGTAAGAAGAGTTTTGAATAGTACCACCCGATTCAGGTGAAGGGAGGTGAGGAGTGCCTGAGTAAACACGGATAGAACCGACAGCTCCTTTACGTGAAGCTTTGTAGGGTATGTCTTGGCCAATACCGGAGGCAGTATTAAAGTCTCTGTAATTGTTGTATCCGTAAGCAAGGGCCATAAAGTAGTAAGTGCGGTGGTTGACCAGCTTGTTATCTCCTTGTGCAAAAACATCTGTAGTCACTCTAAAGCTGTGAGCAACTCCTTCGTTTTCTCCGTTAACCATAAGAATCGGTACAGAAACCCCCATTACTTCATCAAAGGTGTAGTTCACAACATAATCAACTTCGTTTGAGAGGTCACATTGAAAAATAAGTCGAGCTTTTTCAACATTATCTAAATCTGAAGGAGAAACGGCACCATCAGCGAGTTGGTAGATTTGGTATCCTTCGAAAACATAGGATCTGTTAAGATCTGAAAGCTGAGAGCCATCCTCTAATTCCTTAGGAATCGAGGGGTCTATCGCGGTATATTCTTCGTGGAAGTTGTTTGAGATCGCATTCTCATTTGTAAGATATAAAATCAACTCATTTTCGAGTTCTTGGATTGCAACATCAGGCGCGTCAGGACCGCTCACAATTTCGAAACAGTTGTCGAAAAGCGACTGGGCCTTATCGTCGGCAAGGCGCAGAAGTTTTACACTTTCAAAGGGTTCACCTCCACTTGCACGCGCATATAACATCCCTACAGTAATGTTGTTGTAATCACCTGGTTCGAGAGTGAAAGGTCCCGCAGATTGAAGGAAGAGCCTATCTCCAGCAGGGTTTCCCGTTTCGTATTCTGACCAATCGTCAACATCTACACCTCCTGTTCCCCAATTGTATGGATCTGTATCTCCTGGGAACATGTAATCAGCAGCGAGATCTAATTGGGCTCCAGTAGAAGCACTAATCCCATCGCCTCCGTAAGCCATTCGTTGGCCGTTTTTCCAAAAACCCCGCATATAATTATAGTAATGAGTCGAAGTTGTAGGCTGTCCATTGTTGCCATAATTCCAATTATAGTATAAGAATTTACGCATCCCATAGCGCTCGTTGTCAACTACGCCATCGCCGTAGCCGATACCAATTCCTGCGTATGGAATTCCCAATGAATCTATTGCATCAGTAAATACATCGGTTAAGGGATTATCTACCCCATCTGCATCTTGGTAGGGACCCTCGAAAAAATCAACCCCCATCGCTGGAGGATTTAAACCATAACCAATGGAATAACCTGTTGCCTCATCGAATTGGTCTCCGTTGTATGAGTATCCGAGCCCTCGTTCAACATCGCATCCCACATAGTCATCAACGTGTCCTCCCAAATCTGAATCAACCCACTGAGCAAAATATGTTTCAGTCAATGTTTGGGTGCCTTGGTTGATGAGTACATAGTTGTAGAAGGTCATGTTATTTACCTCATCATTCGTTGAGAAAACGAATGCTTGTGCTCGGATTTCCATACCGATAGGCTCACCTTGAGACTCAGAGTGAACATTTCCCTTATCGTTGAAAATCCAATAATAGTTTTGGTCTCCATAAAGAGGAACAATCTCTTCACGGCGGCGCTCAGAACAGTCAATTTGTTGGAGAAAATCATACCACGGATAATCGCCATTTGATGGATCATAGATTCCATTTTCATTGTAATCTAAGAAGGGACTTAAGTAAAAATCTTGACCAAGTGCGGGGTTTCCGTGAGCTGGGTATTCATAGAAATAAGGGGGGATGGCATAACCTTCTGGGAAATCCATTTCGAGTGTACCGGCAGCTTCAGCATCGAAATATTGGCGATGGCGCATGGCGTCAGATCTGTAGGTGATCGTGAAGTGGTCGTATTGTTGGCAGGTTGATGCTTCCACCTCCGCTTCTCCAGTATTTGTAAGTGGTCCGGGCCAAAAATCATTTCCGGAATTTCTGTATTTAACTGCAGCTAGCTTAAGCTGTTGATCTGGAGAAATACCTCCTAGCCAAAGGGCTCCACCATAGACAACAGAAACTCCTTCATCCTTAGGCACGTAATGTGCCCCTTTGTCAATCGCTCTATCGTACCAAAGAGTCCCTCCATTTTCTATTAAAGCCCTCACATTATTCCATTCCAAATCTCTCAGTGCGGTAGCTGGGGCACAGGCTTCCGCTTTCGCTTGAGCTCTATCTATATCTGGGTTTACAGGAATAGGAAGACCCTTTTGCATTTTTATCGCGGGGGCAGATTGAGAACTTTGGGCCAATGGTTTTGTTACACACGAAAAGACGAGGGATATAGTGAGGAAATGTAGAATATAAAAAGTTCGCATTTGGTCGTTCTTCAATTTGTGAATATACAACTTTGTTTGCGGCAGATTTAAATTATTTAAACAACAGCAATTAGTTGTGTTGGATCAGTGTATATAATCCAACCTTTCACCTCTGATTTTTCAATGTCTTCAAGTAAACTAACATATTCACGCACTTGTTTTTCATGTGACACCCCTCCAGATTGTGTTGTTTTATAGTCTATGACATGCCAAATATCATCAATCATAACTATCCTGTCAGGTCTTAACACCTTCCCTGATTTATCCACGAAATCCACTTCCACCTCTACGTGAATTCCAGGCTGAAAAAACATCTTAGCAGAATCTAAATCCATCACCCCCTGAACCCTTTTAATGATTTTATCCCTGTCCTTTTCAGAAAATCTCAAGCTTGACTCAAGGGAATTTTTTACATTTATCCAATTGTCCCAGTAGATTATTTTCTCTAGCGTTTTATGAATTTGAGAACCTAACTGTAGTGCATCTAATCCGTCGGGAATGACCTCCTCTCCTTCACTTGGCGGAACAGTCACAAGATGATTGACTGTCTCCCCAGTTGAGAGACTGTACGGTGTAATTTGATTTATCGTCTCAATTTTATCCTTGCTGACAAGGGCCTGTCCGGGATTACTTTCTGTGAGCTTTCCACACACAACACCCCCTCCATTAATACCCTCTAAAGATTGCACAATCAACTCACCTACGGACTTGACTTTACTTCGATCAAAATCCTCCTTGTTCAATTCTATAATAATATCTAACCTTTCAACAGGCCTTGTAAAGGCGACATACGCAACATTCACCGAATCTAGAATAACCCGATTAACTTCTGCTGATCTTTGGTCTTCTACAGCTGTGTTTACCATGTCATTGTTCTCAAGCATGGCATGTTTTAATGGCATATTCGCATCCTCATTAAGCTCAACGGGGATGACACCTCTAAATTTCGTGTAGTCTTTTATTGTTAAAAGAACCATCGTTACCTTAAAGGCAAGTCCTTTCGCTTTATGAACAGTCATAATATTGACCGCATCCGAAGTAGAGGCGGTGATGACACTCCTTTCTTTCCCTTTGGCATCCCAAAGTCGTAAAAATCCGTGAAGGCCACTCTCATCAGAACCAGAAACTTCTCTCGCTAGCTCTAAAACACCTTCGGCATAGGCTGGATAAATAGATGTAATCCCCATCTGCGCACAAACATGCCCTAAAAATGCTACCAAAGGTTCAGACGATTTTTCAATTGCCTTTAAATCTGGGAAAAGTTCACGCAACATTCCCTGAGTATTTAAATTGCCAATGGACGTTTTGTGCCCATTGCCTCTGCTAGATTCGACTTGCTTTATGATCACATATTTTTCTAAGAAATATGCCTCATCCACCACTTTGCCACGGTTGTTGTTTTCATTGTTAGAAAGAGCTGATATACACTGTAAAATAGTCGTTCCTAACCTATTGTCTTTGGGCTTCAAAAGCCACCTTACCAAAGCCACAACTGCCAATGGCCCCGGATGTCTTCCCAAGTGCAACGACTCCTCTGTCATGGGTTTAAATTCTGTTTTCAGAAGTTCTTGGGCAATCATAGCCCCCTCACGATTCGTCCTAACAAGAATCGTAATATCTCCCGGATGAAAGCCCTGACTTACATAATCTCTCAGCCTACTGACGATCACCTCAAGGTGCTTCGTTCTTCTCTCTTTCACAGTAGGCTCAATCACCAGTTCCAAATTTACAGCTCCCGGAAACTCATTTATTGGATTTTGTTCTTGCTCAGCATACACCTCCTTTAAGTTATCGGGCAAATGATTGGTTAATTCATGAAACAATCTGTTATTCCAATTAACAATTTCAAAACCCGATCTGTAATTGTCCCTTAAGTCTTTTTTATTATTAAGAAAGTGATTAGATAAAGATGTTTGAGCATCTTCTAACGCCATTCCTAAATCATTACCTTGTAAATCCGGGAGATCCAAGAGTTGTTTATAATCTCCATTTCTCCATCTATAAATAGCCTGCTTACTATCTCCTACCACAAGTGTTTTATTGTCCGAACTCACAGCATGATCATAAAGAACAACAAGATTTTGCCACTGTGTAATTGACGTGTCTTGGAACTCATCCATAAATATGTGGGCATATCTATTGCCAAGTCTTTCATAGATAAATGGGGCCGGGTTGTTACGCACAATTTGAGAAATCATATTATGCATCGAATCAAAAGTCCGAATGTTGTTTTCTGTTTGGACTTTTAAAATTTCTTTATGGAGCTCAGAAAGGGTCCCCATTAAATCCAAGCGCTTCCCCAATTTTTTTGCCAGAAGATACCTTTTGCCATTGTCCGTCTCTGGCAACATCTCAATCGCAGCTAGAAAAACCGGCATTAAATAATCTCCTAATTCTTGCGCCTTTAACACCAAATCATTCGGGGAATTTTTTTTAATCATCGACTCGGGATTCGTTAGATGATTCCGAATTGTCGCTTTCAGCTCTTTGATTCTACCCGAGCTAAAGCTTCTTAGATTTTTAGGCACTGTACCACCTGAGAAATCTGAATCTTCCATAGCAAGCTCATCTATTTTAGCAAGAGCAGCCATAGATTTTTCTTTCAATAAATTCTCTGCAAAGGAGGTGGTTTTTTTTAATTCTATTGAAATTTCTTTGAACTTCTCAGGAGAAATATCTTTGAAAGAATCGACTACCTTTCTCATAGTTTCTTTAACAGCAGCAATCCCTAATTCATTGAGAGGCCTTCTCACACGGTAATCCTTATCTTCTTCAATCTGTAGATTAGCGAACCCCTCTAAAAGCTCCGTGATAGCCTCATTCCCTTTTACTCCTACCCTTTCTAAGAGCTTAGTCACCGCATCATCAATTACTTGGTCTGAGTTTAACTCTATCCTGAAATCCTGCTCTAGGGCTAAATCTCTAGCGAAAGTTCTCACCAAACGATTGACAAAACTATCAATCGTCATGATAGAAATATCACTGTACCTGTGAAGCATCTCTCTGTGAAGAGCCTTTGCTCTTGCAATCAGCACTTTTTCGCTAAGGTTTAAGTTTTTTTTAAGTTCCGATAACTTATCTCCCCCTCCGTCGGCGAGATGCTTTAGATCTTCTAAAACCCTTTCCTTCATTTCAGCCGCTGCTTTATTCGTGAAGGTGAGCGCAAGAATTTTACCAAATGCCCTTTTGTCGTCATCACATAAAGCACATTCTAAATACCTTAAAACAAGGCGATAGGTTTTTCCAGATCCGGCTGAAGCCCTAACTACTTCAAACCTCTTAGATGATGATTCCATTTTCAGTCCTATAAATTACAACTTTTTCTGAGATAAATAGCATGAATTAGTGCAACTATTTTTAATATTTGTAGTTAGATGAATATGAACGCATTTACACACAGAGTACTCGGAACATTAACTGTTTTTGCCGTACTTCTA
Source organism: Bacteroidota bacterium (assembly GCA_027619225.1). GTDB lineage: Bacteria > Bacteroidota > Bacteroidia > Flavobacteriales_D > Sanyastnellaceae > UBA974. Next base: position 3,225 of record JAQCFW010000037.1, on the reverse strand, counting down.
ACTTCAGGTTGTAGAGAAAATAATGAAAGTGGGATACTCAACCTCAACACGACACTTTCTTGGCACGGCGTAGAATTATCAATCGGTGATACCGTTTATGATTACATGAATCGACCCGTAAGGCCAGAAAAATTTAATTGCTACGTCAGCAATCTTTCGCTGCGTAGTGAGGACGGTGAATGGATCAATTCATCTTCTATCTCTAGACTAGACTTTATTCCATTTTCAGCGAGTGCAAATGGCGAATTTAGCCCACCAAAATTACGTTGTTCTGACACGTTTAACGCAATTAAATTTAACGTTGGGGTTCCTTCAGAATTAAATCAAGGCATTGATCCCACATCCTACCCTAACAGCCATCCATTAAGCGTCTCAGGTTCGGCTGGGATGCGCTGGGATATGAACAACAGTTACTTTTTTGTAAAATTTGAGGGAAAATTGGCTGAAGAAGATGGCGGATCAATAGAAATTCCTTTCGCCTTACATCCTGCCACAGACCCTCTTTACAGAACGGTCGTAATAGAAACGAATGCGTTTTCTTTTCATGCTAATGATGATTTAGAATTCCAATTAGATTTAGATCTGGGACGCGCGCTAGAAGGAAATGCCGGAGATCTAGATTTAAGTCAAGTGGGGCACTCTATGGGTGAGGTGCCTAAAGCAATCATGTTTATGGACAACCTGACAACATCATGGACGTTAAAAGAATAAAACTATGAATTCAAATAGACTGTCTCGTATCACAGTCAGTGGATTCTTGATTTTCATAGCCGTTTCTTCAGGATGTGATTGTGGGAAAAACCCCGCTTGGGAACCCACGTCATATACGATCGACATTCCCGCCTTTTTCCCTCCAATGGATATTCCTGCAGACAATGCAATGACAGAAGAAGGGATTAAATTAGGTAGATTGCTGTTTTGGGAAAAATCCCTGTCGTTAGATCACTCTATATCATGTGGGAGTTGTCATGCTCCAACCTCGAGTTTTTCTGACCCCAACCAATTCAGCTCAGGTGTTAATGGCACTTTAGGCAGTCGAAATGCAAGTGTAATCGTTAATCTAGGTTGGTCGACATCATTCTTTTGGGATGGTAGAGCAATGACCTTAGAAGATCAAATCCGCGATCCTGTCGAGCACCCCCTTGAAATGAATGTTGCTTGGGAAGTTGTGGTGGATAGGTTGATGAATGATGATTTTAGTGAACTTGACTATCCACAAATGTTTTTTGATGCTTTTGGTACAGAAATAATTACCGAAGATTTAACAGTAAAAGCTATCGCTCAATTTATAAGGACAATGATTAGCGCGAATAGCAAGTTTGATAAATGGAGACGTGGTGAAACCGATTTAAGTGATTTAGAATACCTCGGATATCAACTGTTCCTCAAAGAAGGGGGAGATCCAGAGGTAAACCCAGGGGGAGAGTTCGGAGCTGATTGTTTTCACTGCCATGGAGAAGCGGGGCTTCAGTTTTCCGATTACCTTTTTCACAACAATGGTTTAGACCCTTCGTTTGAGAATGACCCAGGAAGGGTTAACGTAACAGGTTTTGTTTTAGATTCTGGGCTTTTTAAAACCCCAACGCTAAGAAATGTTGCTTTAAGCGCGCCATATATGCATGATGGAAGGTTTAACTCTCTCGAAGAGGTTGTGGAACACTACAATAGCGGTGGTGTTAGCTCATCAACTATTGACACCTTTATGAAATACACTACTGGAGGATTAGAACTGGCACCTCAACAAAAAGAAGCTCTTATCGCATTCTTGAATACGCTAACGGACACCACATTTATTCAAAACCCCGATTTCAGAAATCCACACTAAACTGTTCTAACCTACATTTGTTTTGACAAAACGTAACCTATAGTCAATTAGACTCGTAATAAAGGGCATGTATAGTTATAAAACATTTCGTCTATCGACCCTAACTATGTGGTTAACGCTCTCGCTAACACTAGTAGGAACAACTATGAACGCTCAATGTCACGACCTAATAGGTTCTGATGATGTGGCAACTTCCACTCCCGTTTGGTACAGCTGTGATACAGGAGAATTCTCTCTGAATATTGCAACTTCAGACCTTTGGACAGGCTTAACGGTCGATTGGGGTGATGGATCCGATTCAGAATCGTTTGCATTTTGGTCACCTGTTGAAGACCTTTCGCATACTTACCCTGAAGAGTACGCAGAGTATACAATTGTATTTACAAGTATTGAAGGTTGTTCTATTGCTGGAGAGTTTATCAAACGTGCACCTCTGTCTACCAATCTATCTGGACCGGAGCATGTATGTCAAGGATTCCCTGCAACATTAATACATGATGAGACTGAGGCTGATAGCTACTTATGGAATTTTAGCGGTGGCCAAGGAACTTGGTATCCAGGAGCTGCGCCAAATTTAAATTTAACATTTAACGACGCGGGCACTTATGAAGTATATGGAATAGTTGCTATGGACGGTTTACCTACATCTTGTAGCGATACGACAAGCTTTGAGGTATCAGTAACACCTATTCCGGAAGCAATTATTTCATTGTCTGAAGAAGTAGGTTGTGGTACTCTTATTACCGAAGCTGAGGAATTAAGTGGTGATGGCATTGAATACGAATGGACGTTTAACACACCTCCTTTCTCATATTCAGGTTCAACGACTCCTGAGATTATTTTCGAAAATCCAGGAATGTATGTGATTCAGTTAGAAGTAACTGGCGAACTAGGTTGCGTAAATAATGATACTGAAGTTGTAACTGTTTTTGAGAGTCCAAACGTGGAGTTCTCTGTAGACAGTGTATGCGAAGGAAACGTTAGTTCTTTCACGAACTTGTCAATCCTGTCTGAAAATGAAAGTACAATTGATTTCACTTGGTCTTTCGGAGATGGTGATATTTCTGACGAACAAAACCCTCAACACACCTACTCAACACCGGGGGAATATGAAGTTTCCTTAGAAATGAGTAATACGAACTGTACGAACATTATTTCACATACAGCTTTAGTTGATGCAACACCCGAAATATCAGCTTCTTCTGACATCACATCAGGTTGCGCACCATTCACGGTCAACTTTGAATCCACAAGTGATGAAAATTCTACGATAACTTGGGACTTCGGAGACGATCAAAGTTCTAACAACTCAAATGAAGAACACACTTATCTAAACGAAAATGTTGATGCGAACGGGACCATATTTGTTGTGACTGCAACTGCGACAAGCCCTATGGGAT
>JAQCFW010000002.1 GCA_027619225.1 Bacteroidota bacterium | reverse complement strand
TTAAGTCAAATGACAAAATAAATTCATCTGATGGGATGAATATTGCTCATTAAATTTAAAGTTTGTTATTCAAGTAAGCCTTCAGCAAAACTGAGGGCTTTTTTTATGCCCTCTGGGTAAGAACCACCAGCAGAAGCGAACTCAGGTTGGCCACCACCACCACCTCTTATAAACTTTGCCAAGTCTCTGATTACGCTACCAGCTTTAAGACCTCTGTCAGAAATCACATCATCACTTACTGCAACAGAGATCCCCACTTTACCATCTTTTTTAGAAGCAAAAACACCTACAAATGGAGCATGTTCACTTTTCATTTGGAAAGCAAGGTCTTTGATTGATTTAGAATCAAGATCTAATTCACAAGCAACAAAGTTCACACGAGCTTTAAGCACCATTTTTTTCGCTATTTCGACTTTAATGTTGGCTACTTCTTTGCGCATTAGCTGATCAAGTTCTTTTGTCATATTAGCCACTTCCACCATAAGATCATTTACAGATTTAGGCAGATCTTTTGCTCCTTTAAAGCTGTTCCGAATTTGAAGCAAAGTTTCTCTATCTGCGATTGAAGCTTTTAAAGTAGAATCTCCAGTAATCCCTTCTATTCTCCTAATTCCAGAAGCAACTGATGTTTCTGTTGTAATTCTAAAAGCACCGATTGATCCAGTTGCTGGAACATGTATTCCACCACAAAGTTCTTTTGAAGTTCCAAAACTTATCATTCGAACTTGATCAGCATATTTTTCCCCGAAAAGCATCAAAGCTCCAGCTGATTTCGCTTCCGCGATAGGTAGATCTCGCTGTTCATCAAGAGCTATGTTTTTGATGATTTTTGAGTTTACACTGTCTTCAATAGATTGAAGTATATCAGGATTTATTTTCTCAAAATGAGAAAAGTCAAACCGCAAATTCTCTGGCCTAACAAGTGATCCTTTTTGTTCTACATGCTTTCCTAAGATATCTCTAAGTGATTCGTGAAGAAGGTGAGTCACAGAGTGGTTACGAGCTGATGAAAGTTGTAAATCAGAATTGACTTTTGCTAAAAAAGGTATTGATGGATCTTTTGGAAGTTCTGTTAAAGTGTGAATAATAAGTTGATTTTCCTTCTTGGTATCTGTGACTGTGGTTTTATCATTTTCAGAAATTAAAAACCCCGAATCACCTACTTGCCCACCTCCTTCAGGGTAGAAAGGTGTTCTGTCAAGTACTACCTGGAAATAAGTTTTATTTTTTGATTCTACTTCTCGGTATCTCAGGATTTTACACTCACAAGATGTATGGTCGTAGCCTATAAATTCTGTATTTGAAGTGGAAGGATTGACTTCAATCCAATCTTTTGTTGAAACTTTCCCATCTTTCCTAGATCTACTTTTCTGATCATTAAGTTGGGATTTAAAACCAGCTTCGTCAACAAGCATTCCACTTTCAGAGGCCATTAGAGAAGTTAAATCAAATGGGAAACCAAACGTGTCATACAGTTCAAATACTGTCTTACCGGATAAAGTATCACCTTTTGACATACTTTTTAGTTGTACTTGTAAAAGTTCAATTCCGTTGTCAAGCGTTCTCAGAAAACTCTCTTCTTCTTGTTTTATTACCTGTGTTATGAGTTCTTTTTGATTTTCAAGCTCTGGAAAAGCTTCTCCTAGTGACTTGATTAAATCTGTGACTAGTTCGAAAATAAATGGTTTGTTTAATCCAAGAAAAGAAAAACCATATCGAATAGCTCTTCTTAGAATTCTACGAATCACATATCCAGCACCTGTGTTTGAGGGAAGTTGGCCATCGCAAATGCTAAAGGAGACTGCTCTTACGTGGTCAACAATGACTCTAAAAGCGACAGACTCGAGGTCGTCACCTGCAGGATACTTCACGCCACTCAGAAATGATAATTTATCCAACAAAGGGCGAAATATATCTGTGTCGTAATTGCTCTTTTTTCCTTGAATAGCCATTGCTAATCTTTCAAAGCCCATCCCTGTATCGACATGCTTATTTGGCAAAGGGGTTAAAGATCCATTTGCCAATCGGTTGTATTCCATAAATACTAGATTCCAAATCTCAACTACTTGTGGGTGATCTCGATTCACCAATTCCGCTCCTGAGATTTTTAATTTCTCCTCCTCTGACCTAAGATCAATATGTATCTCTGTGCAGGGGCCACAAGGTCCGGCTTCACCCATTTCCCAGAAATTGTCTTTTTTAGAAGCTAGAATAATTTTATCTTCATCGACGTGGTTTTTCCAGATCTCAAAAGCTTCTGAGTCGAGTTCGAGTCCATCCGTCTTATCACCTTCAAAAACTGTAACGTAAAGGTCGTTTTTATTTAAGTTGTATTTTTCAGTAAGTAATTCCCAAGCCCATGATATGGCATCTTCTTTGAAATAGTCTCCGAAAGACCAGTTACCAAGCATCTCAAACATCGTGTGATGGTAGGTATCAACACCGACCTCTTCTAAATCGTTGTGCTTTCCACTTACCCTGAGACATTTTTGTGTGTCTGCAACTCGTTTGTGTACTATGGGACTGTTCCCAAGAAATAAATCTTTGAATGGATTCATTCCTGCATTCGTAAACATAAGCGTTGGGTCATCCTTAAGAACCATGGGAGATGACGGTACAATTTCGTGGTCTTTTTCAGCGAAAAAGTCTAAAAATATTTTGCGTATTTGGCGAGATTCCATGAGTCTTATTTGATTTTGTGAATTTAAGGAATACTCATCTGTCAAAAATGTACGAAATTTGCACTTCATGAGTCGCTTCAAGAAATCAAAATTTAACCCGGAAACCCTTCAAATAGAGGTGATTCCGTATTCTGTTAAGGATTATGTATGGTGGTCTTTACGCAACATTGGTTGGATTGTTCTAGTCGGAACAAGCTCTGTTTTGCTGTTTGACTACGCTTTTGACTCACCGAAAGACAGAGCTCAAGCACGTGAGATTGCTTTTTTAGAAAGCCAAATTTCTCGGTTCGAAAATGATGTCGAGGAAATGGTTAGCGTACTTGACAATATAGAGGTGAGGGATGATGCGATTTATCGCACCATATTTGGAACGGACCAATATCCTGAGTACAGACGGAACCCTGGTGTTGGTGGAGCGAATCGAAATAGAGCATTAAGAGGGTATGAACATACGGATGAGATTAGTGATCTAACAGTGAGAATTGCGGAAGTTCAAAGACGTTTGGTTGCTCAAAGTCGTTCATTTGATGAAGTTATGGAATTGGCAACCACCCATGAAGTTAGATTACATTCAATTCCGGCAATTCAACCGGTAAGGAATCACGACTTAAAAAGGGTCGCTAGTGGTTGGGGTAATCGGTTTCATCCCATCTATAAGGTGATGAAATTTCACTATGGAATGGATTTTTCGGCACCTACAGGCACCGAAATATTTGCAACCGGAGATGGTGTTGTTGTCACAGTTAGTCGTTCTTACACAGGATATGGCAAACATATTGTGATACGTCATGGGTTTGGATATGAAACACTTTATGCTCATATGAGCAAGACTTTAGTCGTGAAAGGACAAAAGGTGATAAGAGGTGAGACGATAGGACTTGTGGGGAATACGGGGACTTCAGTAGCACCCCATTTACATTATGAAGTGAGTAAGGACGGGAAAAAGGTGAATCCGGCTCACTATTATTTTAATGACCTATCCCCTGAGCAGTATGAAATATTATTGCAAAATGCGGAAGTTGCACATCAATCTTTTGATTGAATCTTTTGATTATTTTCAAGGTATTTTAATTTGGTGTTGCAAAAATTAGTTTATGTTACTATCTTGCTGCTTCTCATGCCGTTAAACAAACCCATTCAAAAGCAATACTTCAGCATTTCTGAAGTGGCCACTATGATTGGTGTTAATGCATCACTTTTGCGGTTTTGGGAAAAGGAGTTTAAGCAGATAAAACCCAAGACAAATGCCCGAGGAAAGAGATCGTATAGCAGTAAGGATATAGAAATTATAAGATCTGTTTACGTTTTAGTAAAGGAACAAGGGTTCACACTTGATGGTGCTAGAAAAGCTCTCAATTCAAGAAAAGGGTTAGGTGCAGAAGTTGCTTCAGAAGCCAGGGCGAAAGCTCACGCAACCCAAAAGTCAATGAATGACAACTTAGATTTAAAGCCTAAGTTTTCCGAAGATGCAAGGTTAGAAGTGATGAAGCGGCTTAAAAAAGTCAGAGGTGAATTGCTGACCTTTAGAGCGGAGATTAAAGGGTAGCATTTAAGCTTTCTACGATATATTTCTCCACTCCATTTTCTAAAGACGTAAATTCTTTGTTGTAACCTGAGGCTCTTAATTTAGTTAAATCAGCTTCGGTGAAGTATTGGTAAGTCTCCCTTATGTCTTCAGGGGTATCAATAAATTCTATATTTACATCCTTCTTCATTGACTTAAAAGAAGCTGTCACTAGATCTAAAAATGTTCTTGCCTTCCCGGAGCCTATGTTGTATAAACCGCTCTCGATGTTTAACCGCCCATGCATCAAATGCATACAGACATCGCAAACGTCCTCGACGAAAATGAAATCCCGGGTTTGGTGTCCATCTAAATAATCATCCCTGTGAGACTTAAAAAGTTTCATTTTACCAGTCTCATGTACCTGCCTGAAAGTATGTAAAACAACCGAAGCCATTCTGCTTTTGTGAGTTTCATTAGGCCCGTAGACATTGAAAAATTTTAGGCCAGCAAAGAAGTAAGGTGAGCGTTCTTGCTGAAGAGCCCACTTGTCAAAATCGTTTTTAGAATCGCCATAAGGATTAAGTGGTATGAGCTTATCTACCAATTCGTGGGAGTCGCTATATCCCAATGTCCCGTCGCCGTATGTGGCTGCCGAGCTGGCGTAAATCAACGCGATACCGTATTTGACGCACAAGTTCCAGATCTCTTTTGAGTAGTTGAGATTTAACTCGTTAAATAACTCAACGCTTTTTTCTGTTGTATCTGTTCTGGCTCCCAAATGGAAGATAAACTGCACCTGGTTTTCATTTTTTTTAAGCCAAATAGGAAAATCCTTTCTCTCGACCAATTCCGAGTAAATTAACTCCGAGTAATTGGCCTGTTTATCTTTCCTTGAAAAATCATCCACAAGGACTAAGTCATTGTATTTGTCTTGGTTAAGCCTATTAACTAACCTGCTTCCAATAAATCCAGCTGCACCTGTTACGATTATCATGGTTGTAAAGGTATAACCGCTACCTTTGTCGTCAGCTATCTATAATACATCTATGAGTAAAAATTTAGTTTATATCACCCGCAGATCATGCTTTAATGCAGCTCACAAACTTTGGAATGAGCATTGGAGTAGTGAGAAAAATCATGAAGTTTTCGGAAAGTGTGCGAATGAAAACTGGCACGGACATAATTTCTATTTGTTTGTTACTGTAAAAGGATATCCAGATCCAGAAACGGGCTATTCAATGAATTTCGGTGCGCTGAAAGCAATTTTAAAAGAATATGTTGAGGATCCTATCGATCATAAAAATCTAAATTTGGATGTTCCTTGGATGGTTGGCCAATTGACAACAATGGAAAATCTCATTGTAGCGATTTGGGATAGAATAAAAAAACCTATCAAGGACAGTGGTTGTGAACTTCACTCTCTTAAGTTGTGTGAGTCTGAAAATAATTACGCTGAATATTTCGGTGGCGAATAAACCTATCATTTTTCATGGCACTTTATAATCGCGTTGAACAGTATGATGAGAAAGCAATCTCTGCTATTTCTGATAAGTATAAATCTATACTTGGAGACATCGGAGAGGATGTTGATAGAGAGGGCCTCATAAAAACGCCTGAACGAGTAGCTAAAGCACTCGCATTTATGACATCAGGCATGGACTCTGTACCATCTGATATTCTTAAGTCAGCAATTTTTACAGAGGAAAACGACGAAATGGTACTCGTCAGAAATATTGAGATATTTAGCTTATGTGAGCATCATATGCTGCCTTTTTTCGGCAAAGCACATGTTGCTTATATACCCAATGGAAAAATTGTGGGACTTAGTAAAATCCCACGCATCGTAGACGCATTTGCTAGGAGACTTCAAGTCCAAGAACGACTCACAGAACAAATTAGAGATTGTATTAATGAAACACTTGCACCCCGAGGTGTTGCCGTTGTAATAGAAGCTCAACATCTATGCATGCAAATGCGAGGTGTTGAAAAACAAGGGTGCGTTACAACAACAAGTGCCTTTACAGGTGCGTTCCTTGATGACCCTAAGACAAGAAAAGAATTTATTAGTTTAATAGACAGAAGTTGAGAATCATGAATACCAATAAACCGCCTTTACATTTCGATAGCGTATCAGACTCAGCCACTGGTGATATAGCAAAAAACTTTGTAGCTAATGTTTTTTCTTGGATGACGATTGGACTACTTCTCACAGCATTCGTTGCTGGGTATTCTGCTTCTTCAGGATTGTATCTTCAACTTGTGGGGTCTGGTGGACTTATGAGTTGGGTTATACTTCTTGCCCCTTTTGCATTTATCATAGCAATGAATGCAGGCCTACAGAAATATAGTGCTACGACTCTTACCGTATTGTTTCTTGCATTTTCTGCAACAATGGGAATATCGTTAGGTTCAGTTTTTCTGATTTATTCTATCGGGTCTATAACACAAGTATTCGTGATTACAGCGGGAACGTTTGGTGTCATGGCTTTTGTGGGTTATACAACGACCATGGACCTCAGTAAATTTGGATCTCTGTTATTTATGGCTTTAATCGGTGTTGTTATAGCCTCGATAGTCAATTGGTTTATGCAAAGTGAGATGATGGATTTCATCATTAGCATTGTAGGAGTTCTTGTGTTCACAGGACTTGTTGCTTATGACACACAAAGAATCAAGCGAATAGGTGCAGGTGTGGAATACGGGTCTGCTGGAGCGACTAAGCTCGCCATTCTTGCTGCTGTATCTCTCTACCTCAATTTCGTTAATTTATTTCTATTTCTTCTCCGATTATTAGGAGGTAGACGTTAGGGAACCATTACTTTTTTGCCCGCAACGTTGACGTTGTTTACTTCGATATTTATGAGGTAGGCGCCAGACGGGAGAGAGGCGGCGTTGAAGAATAGCTTCGTTTCTCCAGAAGGGAGTAACCCCTCGTGAATGACTTCTACAGTTCGACCTAATGCGTCACGCAGAATGACAATTACTTCACGAGATTCAGACATGATCACAGGGACACAAGTTATTGCTGAAGCGGGATTGGGATAGATCTCGGCGAATTTCCCAGCTACAATAGGGTCCATTTCGAAAATATCATCGGTGGCAATCTCCCCCACGTGAAATTTCCACCAACCAAGTGGAGCGGGCATGGGCCGTGAACCAGTTTTCCCTGAGTAAGCTTCTCCACTGACGTAATAGAAGACGTCTGTTCCTTCCGGCATAGCAGGAATTTCTGCAGTAAAGTCTTCGCCATTTAACTCGGTAGATTCTACCATTGTGACTTCTGTCCAGGGTTCGGTGGGTTCGGTGGTGTAGTAAAGTTTGGCATTAGAAATCCCCGACCTGTGACTCAGGTAGGCGTCTACAACATATGCCTCCGTCGTGTTTTCAGTGTCTGAGAGAGGAAGGTGGCTGATTAAAAGAGGGTCTGCCACTGCTACCGAGTGTGTGATACAATGAATCGCACCGCTAAAATAGATAATTTCGTTTCCTGAATCATCACAATCAATTCCAACAATTTCATATCCCGGCATGGTCTCCTCCCAAATCCGAATCGCCGTTGTATCGTACTGCTCATAATAAGTAGGTAGTAGTATTTTATTATTTACAAAAACGGCATTGCTATACGTTTCATACCAACCTCCAGTATTTGGATATCCACCACCCAATTGTGGAGGGCTAGGAATTCGAACAATGTTAAAAGGCGTACCCCACTTGGTTGTAAAATTTGAAAGAACATAATCGATATTGGCATTTATCTGCGGACCATCGGCGATGCCCTCAGGGTACTCAGACACCATAAGCGTACTCTCGTCAAGTAACTTCATATGCATGTCGATGTGGTGAATTCCATCATACGGTAAAGTGGGCATTGTAATCAATGTGTCTATGCCCATAAAAGCTTCAAAAATCCCCTCAATTTCAGTAGGAGTATGATTCGGGAACGAGGTCCACCAAGTAGACCCACCATTGTTTTCATGATGTACAAGCTCAGACTCAAAAGCAGTTCCAAACCCATCACTCATGTAATTCCCCCCTGTGTTCATCAAATCATAGGGTTCAGCCGTTGTGCTGTAAACATCAATACCTAAGTGTGTGCCAAGAGCATCCGATACTACGTCATCATCTGGTCGAGGCCGGTTGTACATCCAATCAACCAAGATTCTATCGTCATTCCATGAACCATAAACGGTGTTGGCCCCATAATCCCTAATCCAAATGGTGTTCAAATCTTGTTCGACAAACTCCACATTATCTAGGTTTAAAGCTCCACCGCAAGAATTTCCGGTTAAATAATTGCTTGTAGAACTCGGGTTTTCTGTGAAAATGATCACACGGCATTCGCTGATGGAGGCTGCAACTATTTGCTTCAAGATGCATGGAAACCCTTCCCAGGCAATTGTGAGGGCTTCAATTTCTTCCCATTCTGCTGCAGCTCTGAGGTTAGAAAATGGAGGAGGGGTTTCGATGCCTCGAGCTAATACTGGAGATACGCCCTTTCTTTCTATGACAGCTCTTTCTTCAACTCCCACGGCATTAGGCCAAACCTTATTCAATTCTTGTGCTTCAATCACAACGATTGTTAGGCTCAGAAAAAGTACAAACACTCCTTTATGAATGAAGTTGTTAATCATATCTTCTATTTGTTCTCTTATAAGATCTCATTAATGACATCAGAGGATAGCTTATGAGTACCATTTGGTTTGTGACTCATCACGTTAAATCCGAATTTCCTAAGACCCTCCACCTCTTTTTCATGAACATCAAGAGAGTAATACTCATCCTCTTTAGGTCGTACAATGTGAATTTCGCTAATCCGCTTATCTAACCGTGGCTTCTGCTGATTCCATTCCACCGGCAATGTTCCTGAAGAAAAAATCACTTTGTCAACTTTCATTCCATCACTTAACCACCTAGCTGCAGTAGCCACTCCTTGAGAGAAGCCAATTAACGTAACAGATACCGCTTCGTCAATGTCGAGACTACTCCACCATTTATTTAAGTAACTGAGGTGATCATTAATTTCGTTCTCCCTATCGTCACGGGTCATCCAAGACGCCCCAATTTTCCCATCAAATCCCTCCACGTAAAATCGACTGAGTCCCTCTGGCGCACAGATCGACCTACCTTCTCTCTCTAATTCCCGAAGTCCATTGAGCATATAAGCTGGGTGCTGTCCATACCCATGCAGAACGATGATCACTTCTTTCCCATCTTGTGGGACCTCCCCAACATGAAACCATCTCGCCTTCCTCGAAATCTCGATGGAGTGTTCCACAATATTTTCAGGAAGAGGATATTTCAATCTGGGATCCATTTTCAAGTCTAATAATTAATTTCTAAGACAGTGGTCTCGAATGCTGAACAAAAAACAGAATCAACCACCTGGATATCGTCTTCATAAGACTGATTAATAAATAAATAAGGCATCCATTTGTCGCCAGGTAGAGAGCAGTTTATTTCATCATTGACGTTGGGTCCTTCAAAGACAAACCAATCATTCCCACAATCGGTGAGCTGACCGAAATCTCCAAGCATTCTAATTCTAACTTTATCGTTCTCATATGAAGGGGATGAGTTCATAATTTTTATTTTTAATTGCGCTTTAGGCGTCGCCTCAAGATCAATATGCAGTGGTATGTCTGGAGTAAAATCTTCGGGATTGATGTTTTCAGAAATCGCAAACCAGCCAACAGATATTACTTCTAATTGATACTCTAAAGCATTTTTTCTCGGAAAACTTATTGTAAAAAAACCAGATTCATCAGTTGTAGTTGTTCCAGCAGTCTCAAAAAAACCATTTAAAATACCATTTTCAAGAATTTGTTCTTTGAGCTCAACCTCAAATCCTATACATGGCAAGCTGGTTGATTGTTCACTCACGACACCTTCAATGATGTATGTATTTGCACAATCTTCTCTACAACAGCTAGAAAAAATAGATAGAACGATTAGAAAAGCTGCAAATCGCACACTCATATAACATTGAGTTTAGCAAACTTGAGTAGCAACTGTTTTGTACCCACGGTAGGGAAGAAAATAGTGGCCTTTACATTGGGTGCATCACCTTCTATTTTCACAACTTTCCCCTTGCCAAATTTAGCGTGCTGCACCGTTTCCCCCTCTGAGAGTTTACGAGATTCTGAGTTGGAATCCTTACTGACGCTATTAGAATCATCTTTTATAGTGGGTTCTCTAGACCCAGATACCTTTGTGAGTGGTCTCCCCCCTATAGTGGGTTTATATGCATTCTTGTCCTTCTTTTTTCCGCTTAATGATGGGCTGTGGGTCGTCATGGTTCTGTAAATATTGACCTCATTGGATGAGTCTCCATCCCCTTTTGAACTCCATCCACGTGTTTTATAGTTTCCTATACTTCCCGAAGGTCGGATGATATACTGCTCATCAATTTCATCAAGGAAACGGCTTGGATCTCCATGGTGCATTTGGCCCCACTTAAAACGAGAAGTTGCATAAGATAAAACACAACTTTGCTCAGCTCTAGTCAATGCAACATAGAATAGCCTACGCTCTTCCTCCATATCAGCTCTTGAATCCATTGACCTTTGGCTGGGAAATAGATTTTCTTCAAGCCCAACAATATGTACGTGTTTAAACTCAAGTCCCTTCGATGCATGAATGGTCATCAGAGAAACCTTATTCGTATCGTCATCATCGTTGTCTGCATCAGTCAGTAGTGCAACATCAAGCAGGAAATCAGATAGCGTTCTTACAGCACCTGGGTTTTCAGAGTCTTCTTGCTCGCTAAATGACTGCAGTCCATTGAGAAGTTCTTGAATGTTGTCGTATCGAGCTACGCCTTCAGGAGATTTATCTGTGTATAGTTGGTGAACTAAACCTGTTCGTTTTGCAATTTGTAATCCAAGCGCATGGGCAGTTAACCCGGATAACTCCGCTGCAAACCCAGTCATCATTTCAGTGAAATCCTGAATCTTTGACCAAGCCGCCTTCTTGATTGTGTCTGGCTGTTCACCTAACGAAATCAGGTCATAAACTCCCATATCCCTTTCTCCAGCTTCTGCGAATACCCTGTCTAATGTAGTATTTCCTATTCCTCGTGCGGGGTAATTAATAATGCGTCTGAGTGCTTCGTCATCCCTAGGATTTGCAGTCAGCCTGAAATACGCAATTAAATCTTTTATTTCCTTTCTCTGGTAAAAGCTCTGACCGCCATAGATGCGGTAGGGTATGTTAATCTTCCTCAAGCTCTCCTCAAATGACCTTGATTGGGCATTTGTTCTGTATAAAATGGCAAAGTTTCCGTAATCTGATCCAGCTCTCCCACGCATTTCGTAAATGCTATCTGCTACGAATCGCCCTTCATAGTTGTCGCTGGCTGCCCTGTGAATTATTATTTTCTCTCCTTCGGAGTTGGCAGTCCAAACCTCTTTTTTTATTTGGTCTTTGTTTCCTGCAATCACTGAGTTAGCAGCATTCACAATGACCTTAGTCGACCTGTAATTCTGCTCTAACTTATAGGTCTTAGTATCCGGGTAATCTTTCTTGAAATTAAGTATATTTTGAATACTCGCCCCTCTAAAGCCATAGATTGACTGAGCATCATCACCCACGACACAGATATTCTCATGTGCTGCAGCAAGCTGCTTTATGATAAGGTACTGCGCATAATTCGTATCCTGATACTCATCAACTAAAATGTACTTAAATCTATGTTGGTACTTATTTAGCAAATCAGGGAAATCGCGCAGTAAGACATTCATTTTATAAAGAAGATCGTCAAAATCCATCGCTCCTGCTCTCATGCAACGATTTTCATAACTCTTAAATATCTTTGAAATAAATGGCTTGCCTGACTGCCTATCTTCAGCCTGTATCTCGGCATGATTCAAATAATCATCGGCATTAAGTAAATTGTTTTTTGCTTCAGAAATACGTTTAGCTACTGATGCAGTTTTATATTCCTTGTCATCCAATTTAAGCCCTTTAACAATGTCTTTTATAAGCGCTTTTGAATCCTGACTATCGTAAATGGTGAAATTATGTGGATAATTAATTCGATCACTCTCAACACGCAAAATCCTTGCAAAAACACTGTGAAAGGTACCCATCATTAGGTTTCTAGCCTTATCATGCCCTACAACTCTACCCACCCTTTCCTTCATTTCTTTGGCCGCTTTATTTGTAAACGTTAAGGCCAAAATAGAAAATGGATCTACCCCTTTACTCATCAATTGAGCAATTCGGTAAGTTAGTACACGTGTCTTGCCGCTCCCAGCACCTGCGATGACCATCATGGGGCCATTAATGTGTTCCGCTGCTTCCCTTTGGGGCTTGTTCAATTCGTCTAAAAAATCCACCGTGCAAAGTTAAGACGTTGTGTATTTAGTTCAATGCAAAGTCACGTTTATCATTTTGAAGGAAAAAACATCTCATCGTTGTTGAGAATTATAAGTAATGTCATACTTTTGCACCCCCATTAAAATTTGGGATTATCTTTTTTATGCCCATTAGAAATCGTTATCAGCTAATATGCCTACAATACAACAGCTAATACGCAAGGGCCGGTATACAAAACCGGTGACAAGCAAGTCCGCAGCACTTGACTCATGCCCACAGAGACGTGGAGTATGTGTTCGTGTATATACAACGACTCCTAAGAAGCCTAACTCAGCGATGAGAAAGGTTGCCCGTGTCCGTTTAACTAATGGCAACGAGGTCAATGCTTATATAGGTGGAGAAGGCCACAATCTTCAAGAGCACAGTATAGTGCTTGTTCGTGGAGGTCGTGTTAAAGATCTCCCAGGTGTTCGTTACCACATTGTACGTGGTGCACTTGACACTGCTGGAGTAGATGGTCGTACACAAGGACGGTCTAAGTACGGGTCTAAACGAGCTAAAAAGAAGAAATAAACTGAACTATGAGAAGGAAAGTAGCTAAAAAGCACCGCGTCCTACCGGATCCAATATTCGGAGATGTTCAAGTAACGATTTTCGTCAACAGTCTTATGAAGGACGGGAAGAAGAGTACTGCATTCAAGATATTTTACAGCGCAATTGAGAAGGTGACTGACAAGTCAGGTGAAGATGGATTAGAGCTGTTTAAAAAAGCATTGGTGAATGTCACTCCAGGAGTTGAGGTTCGTAGCCGACGTGTCGGTGGAGCAACATTCCAAATTCCAACACCTATTCGTGACAGTCGTAAAAACAGTCTAGCTATGAACTGGCTAATTGGTTTTGCTCGCAAGCGCAATGAGAAATCAATGTCTCATCGTTTGGCGGCTGAAATTATCGCAGCATCGAAAGAAGAGGGAGCTACCTTTAAAAAGAAAGAAGATACTCACCGTATGGCTGAAGCCAATAAAGCATTCGCTCACTTCCGTTTCTAAACTATCATGGCAAAGAGAGATCTCAACCTTACAAGGAACATTGGCATTATGGCCCACGTTGATGCCGGTAAAACGACATGTACGGAGCGCATACTATACTATACAGGTATTTCTCACAAAATAGGAGAAGTACACGATGGTGCGGCTACTATGGATTGGATGGAGCAAGAGCAAGAGCGTGGTATAACGATTACTTCTGCTGCAACAACCTGCATGTGGACGTTTAATGATGTTGAACACCGTATTAATATTATCGATACGCCTGGTCACGTTGACTTTACTGTTGAAGTTGAGCGCTCTTTAAGAGTACTTGATGGAGCTGTTGGTCTTTTCTGTGCTGTTTCTGGTGTTGAGCCACAGTCTGAGACGAATTGGTCTCTCGCTGACAAGTACAACGTCCCTCGTATTGGTTTCGTGAATAAGATGGACCGCTCTGGTGCTGACTTCTTCAATGTAGTTAACATGATTCGCGAAATGTTAGGTGCAAATCCAGTCCCACTTCAAGTTCCAATTGGAGCAGAAGAAACTTTCCGCGGAGTTGTAGATTTAGTTCAGAACAAAGCTTTTGTTTGGAATGAGGAGGATTTTGGTATGACTTGGGAAGAGATTCCTGTTCCTGAAGATCTGCTCGAGACTGTTTCAGAATGGCGCGAAAAACTTATTGAATCGGTTGCAGAACAAGATGAGACTCTTTTAGAGAAGTATTTCGAGGATCCAGACAGCTTAACTGAGGAAGAAATTTACGCTGCGATTCGTAAAGCTACAATATCGATGGACATTACTCCACTTATGTGTGGATCAGCGTTTAAGAATAAAGGTGTTCAGACTATGTTAGATGGCGTAATGCGTTATCTACCTTCTCCATATGATGTAGGAGCGATTATTGGAACGGACCCTGATGATGAGAAGATTGAGGTCAAGCGTATGCCTGATCCTGATGAGCCTTTCGCGGGACTTGCATTTAAAATTGCAACGGACCCTTTCGTAGGTCGTCTGTGCTTTGTTCGTGCTTACTCTGGAACTTTGCCAGCGGGTACTTACGTAAAGAATACGCGTTCGAATAAGAAAGAAAGAATTTCTCGTATCTTCCAGATGCACTCAAACAAACAAAACCCTATCGACCTGCTAGAGGCGGGTGATATCGGTGCTGTAGTTGGTTTTAAAGATATACGAACAGGAGACACTTTATGTGCTATGGATTCACCTATAGTACTTGAGTCAATGTCTTTCCCTAATCCAGTAATTGGTATTGCTATTGAGCCTAAGTCTCAAGTTGATTTGGATAAATTATCTAACGGTTTGGCAAAGCTTTCTGAAGAGGATCCTACTTTCACTGTTAAGACTGATGAAGATAGTGGCCAAACCATTATCTCTGGAATGGGTGAGCTTCACCTAGAAGTGCTCATCGATCGTCTGAAACGTGAATTTCACGTTGAATGTAATGAAGGTCAACCTCGTGTAGCATACAAAGAGGCAATATTTGCGGAGACGCAACATCGTGAGATATATAAGAAGCAGTCTGGAGGGCGTGGTAAATTTGCTGACATTGTTGTTAAAGTTGGACCCGCAACTGATCAAGAAAAGGCAGGCCTTGAATTTACGAGTTCAGTTAAAGGTGGTAATGTTCCCAAGGAATTTATACCTGCTGTAGAGAAAGGATTTAAAACAGCAATGGTTAACGGTGTACTAGCTGGATTCCCAATGGATAGCCTTCGTGTTGAACTTCTTGATGGAAGTTTCCATCCAGTTGACTCTGATGCTTTGTCGTTCGAACAAGCAGCGAAATTTGCTTACCGTAATGCTCTTAAGCTGTGTTCTCCGAAAATTTTAGAACCTTTGATGCAACTTGAGGTGGTAACACCTGAGGTTAACATGGGTGACTGTATTGGAGACCTCAACAAGCGCCGTGCTGTTATCGAAGGTACTGATGAACGTTCTGGAAAGACAGTTATTAAAGCTAAGGTTCCTCTCTCTGAGATGTTCGGATACGTTACTGATCTTAGAACTTTATCTTCTGGACGTGCAACATCTGCGATGTCTTTTAGTCATTACTCTGAGGCCCCTAAAAATATTCAAGAAAAAGTTATTGAGGAATCTCAAGGATAATATAGCAACACTATGACAACACAAAAAATACGTATCAAACTCAAGTCATATGACCACAATTTAGTGGATAAATCGGCTGAGAAAATAGTTAAAACTGTGAAGACGACTGGTGCTGTAATTAGTGGGCCTATTCCGTTACCTACGCACAAACGTATTTTCACAGTTCTTCGCTCACCTCACGTGAACAAGAAGTCACGTGAACAATTTGAGCTCAACAACTACAAACGTTTGATTGACATCTATAGCTCTTCTTCGAAGACCGTTGATGCTTTGATGCGTTTAGAGTTGCCTAGTGGAGTTGAAGTAGAAATTAAAGTATAAATTAAAGTATAAATTAAAGTATAAATTAAAGAATACTAATAGACATTCTGTCTGTTGAATAAAAACAAGCTATTATGCATGGATTAATAGGGAAAAAAGTAGGAATGACCAGCATCTACGGTGCCTCTGGGAAGAATATCCCATGCACAGTGATAGAAGTAGGTCCTTGCGTTGTAACGCAAGTACGTACCCTCGAGAAGGATGGCTATACAGCCATTCAACTCGGCTATGGTGAGCGCACTGAAAAGAGCACATCAAAAGCAATGCAAGGTCACTTTAAACGCGCTGGAGTTTCACCTAAGCGTAACCTCGTTGAATTTAACGATTTTGATAGTGAATTCCAATTGGGAGATACTTTAAAAGTTGAAGACGTTTTTAACGAAGGAGAATTTGTAAGTGTAATTGGTACCTCAAAAGGTAAAGGATTCCAAGGTGTTGTTAAGCGTCATGGTTTTGCTGGAGTTGGTCAAGCAACACATGGTCAACATAATCGTTTACGTGCACCAGGTTCAATTGGAGCAGCATCTTTTCCAGCTCGTGTATTCAAAGGAATGCGAATGGCCGGTCAAATGGGTAATGCTCGTGTAACGATCGAAAATCTTGAAGTTCTTAAAGTTTTACCAGAAGAAGGAGTTCTTGTTGTTAAGGGAGCAATTCCTGGGCACAAAGGAGCAACTGTAGTAATCCGTAAGCCAAAAGCACAATGAAACTAGACGTATTCACTAGTAAAGGCTCTAAGTCGAAGAAAAGTGCTGAGTTACAAGATTCAGTTTTCGCAATCGAACCTAACGATCACGCGATCTACTTAGATGTTAAGCGTTATCAAGCAGCGCAAAGACAAGGAACTCATGACACACTTCACAGAGGTGTAGTTTCGGGATCTACTCGTAAGATTAAAAAGCAGAAAGGAACAGGTACAGCACGTGCTGGTTCTATCAAGAATCCATTGTTTCGTGGTGGAGGTAATACTTTCGGTCCTGAACCAAGAGATTATACCATCCACCTTAATGCTAAGCTTCGTAAGCTAGCTCGCAGAAGCGCTCTTAGTTATAAGGCAAAGGCTGACGGCATTATGGTTGTAGATAACATCAAGATGGACGCTCCTAAGACGAAGGACTTATTGACTGTAATGACTAATCTGAAGCTTGATGACAAGAAGACTTTAATGATTCTTCCTTCTCTAGACGACAATGTTTACCGTAGCTGTCGTAATCTACCTAAACATCGTGTGATGTTAGCTTCAGATTTAAGCACTTACGATATTATGAACTGTACGAATCTTCTTTTCGTAAATAATGCCCACGAAGTTCTCGAGGGATTACTAAAGTAATAGTTGCTATGAAAGAGATTCTAATCAAGCCCTTAATCACTGAGAAAATGTCCGCTGATACTGAGCGAACTAATAGCTACGGATTTGTTGTTGCTCTTGGTGTTAATAAGATCGAAATTAAAAATGCGATCGAAAAAGAATATAACGTGACAGTTAGAAACATTCGCACATTACGTGTAGATGGAAAAGCCCGTCAACGTTTCACAAAAACCGGAGTCGTCAAAGGCCGTACTAATTCTTATAAGAAAGCATTAGTAACATTAGCTGAAGGCGAAGTAATCGATTTATACGATAATATCTAAACAATGGCATTACGTAAATTCAATCCGATAACGCCTGGTATGCGTCATAGAGTGCTCACGAATTTCTCCGAGCTCACTACTGACAAGCCACATAAGCCGTTACTTGAGTCATTAAAAAAATCCGGAGGTCGTAACGATACTGGTAAAATGACTATGCGCTACCGTGGAGGTGGGCACAAACGTCGTTACCGTCTCATTGACTTTAAGCGCAATAAGCACGAAGAAGCAACTGTTTTAACAGTAGAGTACGATCCAAATCGTACTGGCCGTATTTGCCTTGTTGAGTATAAGGATGGTGAAAAGAGATATATTGTTGCTCCAGCTGGTTTAACCCCTGGAATGAAGATTAACTCTGGTAAGAATGCTATTCCTGAAGTTGGACATGCGATGTACCTGTCTGATATTCCACTCGGAACAATCATTCACAATATTGAATTACATCCAGGAAGAGGAGCTTGTATTGCACGTAGTGCAGGTGCGTATGCACAGTTAGCTGCTCGTGAAGGTAAGTTCGCTATTATTAAACTACCTAGTGGTGAAACTCGTATGATTTTAATTACTTGCTTAGCTGTTATCGGCTCTGTGGGTAACTCAGGGCATAGCCTACAGATTAGTGGTAAAGCCGGCCGTTCACGCTGGTTGGGTCGTCGTCCACGAGTTCGTGGAGTTGTGATGAACCCAGTAGATCACCCAATGGGTGGTGGTGAAGGAAAGTCATCAGGTGGACATCCACGTTCACGTAATGGAATTCCTGCGAAAGGTTACAAAACTCGTAACCCACGCAACAAGTCGTCTAAGTATATCATTGAACGCAGGAAGAAATAAACTATGGCACGTTCCCTGAAAAAACCCCCATTTGTCCACTACAAGCTAGTTCAACGAGTTGAAACTATGCAAGGTTCTGGAAAGAAATCAGTTATTAAGACTTGGTCTAGAGCAAGTACGATTACACCTGATTTTGTCGGATTGACAATTGCTGTTCACAATGGCCGCCAGTTTATACCGGTGTTCGTTACTGAGAACATGGTAGGTCATAAACTAGGAGAATTTTCTCCAACTCGATCGTTCCGTGGTCACGCGGATAAAAAAGATAAGAAGCGCTAAGCGCTCGCTAACTAAGGAACTATGGGAGCACGTAAAAGATTAAAAGCTGAGGCACGTAAAGAAGCAATGAAAAATATTGCTATTGCGAAACTCAATAATTGCCCTACTTCGCCTCGAAAGATGCGTTTGGTAGCGGATACCGTTCGAGGGAAGGATGTATTTGAAGCATTAAATATTTTGCGCTTTTCAGCACAAGATGCTTCAGGTAGAATTGAAAAACTTCTTCGTTCAGCAATTGCTAACTGGGAAGCTAAGAATTCTGGAGCAAGTCCGGAGGACTCTAAATTAACTGTAAGTGAAATATTCGTTGATAGTGCAAGAATGTTAAAGCGAATTCAGCCTGCACCTCAAGGTCGTGCTCACCGCATTAGAAAGCGTTCGAACCACGTTACAATCATCGTAGATAGCGCAAAGAACTAATATGGGACAGAAAACACATCCAATAGGAAATCGCCTCGGAATTATTCGTGGTTGGGATTCAAACTGGTACGGAGGAAACGATTACGGGTCTAAGCTTGTAGAAGACTATAAGATTAGTGAATACCTCACTGCACGTTTGCGCAAGGCAAGCATTGCCAATGTTATCATTGAGCGTACGCTCAAACTGGTTACTGTCACCATCAAGTCAGCTCGACCAGGTGTTATTATCGGGAAAGGAGGTTCTGAAGTGGATAAGCTTAGAGAAGAACTTAAGAAACTAACAGGTAAAGATGTTCAAATAAATATATTTGAAATTAAACGACCTGAATTAGATGCTCGTTTAGTTGCTGAAAGTGTAGCTCGTCAATTAGAAGCTAGAATTAATCACCGTCGTGCGATTAAAATGTCTATCCAAAGCACGATGCGCATAGGTGCTGAAGGAATTAAGATAAACATCGCTGGTCGAATTAATGGAGCTGAGATTGCGAGGTCTGAAGGATACAAAGAAGGTCGTATTCCACTTCATACTTTCAGAGCAGATATTGATTACGCTAATGTAGAGGCTCACACTACATATGGTGTCCTCGGAATTAAATGTTGGATTTGCCGTGGAGAAATTTATGGTAAGCCCGATTTATCACCACTTCCTCCTCAGAAGAAAGAGCGTGGAGGAGACCGTAAAGATGGAGAACGTCGTGGTGGTGCTGGAGGTGGAGGAGGTCGTCGTAATAACTCACGTAGATAATAGTTGACTGATATGTTACAGCCAAAAAGAACTAAGTTTCGTAAAATGCAAAAAGGCCGTGTTAAAGGCCTTGCCTACCGTGGAAGCACAGTAGCATACGGATCATTTGCCATTAAGACGATGGATATAGGTTTTATATCTTCACGTCAAATTGAAGCAACTCGTATTGCGATTACCCGCTTCATGAAACGTGAAGGTAAAGTTTGGATTAGAATATTTCCAGACAAACCAATGACATCTAAGCCTGCAGAAGTACGTATGGGTAAAGGTAAAGGAGCCCCTTCTCATTGGGTAGCACCTGTTCGTCCCGGACGTATCATGTTTGAAGTTGATGGTGTATCACTTGAGACAGCGCATGAAGCATTACGTCTTGGAGCTCAAAAGCTTCCTGTACGATGCAAAATTGTTACACGCCCAGATTATGCAGCCCAATGATTGAAATGAACGAAATTCGCCAGATGTCTGAGAAGGACTTGGCAGAAAGAATAAACGTTGAACGTGAGGCTCTATCAAAGCTTCGTTTTAACCATACAATTGCGGGACTTGAAACTCCAACAATTTTGAAAATTCAAAAGCGTGATGTCGCGCGCCTTTTAACTGAGCAAACTGCACGTAATAAAGCATCATGAGCACAGAAACTATAACACGTAAACTTAGAAAGGAGCGAGTTGGTATTGTTACATCTAACAAGATGGATAAATCAATTGTAGTTTCTGTAGAGCGTAAAGAGACGCATCCTTTCTACGGAAAGTTTGTAACTAAAACTACAAAGCTTGTTGCTCATGATGAGGAGCAAACATGTAACATTGGTGATACAGTGCGTATCATGGAAACACGTCCAATTAGTAAGCGTAAATGCTGGAGGCTGATTGAAGTTGTAGAACGAGTTAAATAATAAATATTATTAGGAAACAATGATACAACAAGAATCCCGTATGAAAGTGGCTGATAACAGTGGTGCTCGTGAAGTGCTCTGTATTCGTGTCTTAGGTGGAACTAAAAGACGTTATGCGTCGATTGGAGATAAGGT
Organism: Bacteroidota bacterium; assembly: GCA_027619225.1. Lineage (GTDB taxonomy): Bacteria > Bacteroidota > Bacteroidia > Flavobacteriales_D > Sanyastnellaceae > UBA974. Next base: position 119,317 of record JAQCFW010000002.1, on the reverse strand, counting down.
GGTTGTAACTGTAAAGAGTGCTACACCTAATGGAAATATTAAGAAAGGTACGGTTGCTAAGGCAGTAGTTGTGCGAACTCGTAAAGAGATTCGCAGAGCTGATGGATCTTACATCCGTTTTGATGATAATGCTTGCGTTTTGTTAAACGAAGCTGGAGATATTCGTGCTACACGTATCTTTGGCCCTGTTGCTCGCGAGTTACGTGATAAGGACTTTATGAAAATTGTCTCACTAGCACCTGAGGTGCTGTAAGGAAGACTAAGGAAAGATGGAAAAGCGACTAAAAATAAAATCTGGTGATTCAGTAAAAGTTCTTTCAGGCGGAAGCCGTGGAAAAACTGGATCTGTACTCTCTGTTGATCGCAAAAAAGATCGAGTGGTTATTGAAGGTGTAAACATCATCACTAAGCACGTTAAGCCAAGCGCCTCTAACCCACAGGGAGGAGTAGTTAAAGTAGAAGCAGGTATTCACATTTCTAATGTGATGGTTGTTGATTCTGCTGGCAATGCAACTCGAGTAGGACGTCGTCGTAATGACGCTGGTAAGCTTACTCGTTACTCTAAGAAATCAAACGAAGATCTGAAGTAATGACATACGTATCTAGACTTCAAACGCAATACAACGACGAGATTGTTCCTACTTTAATAAAAAAGTTTGAGTATACGAGTCTTATGCAAGCGCCTTGTATCACTAAAATTTGCTTAAACCAGGGAGTTGGTCAAGCAGTAGGTGATCGTAAAATGGTGAATACTGCTGTTGATGAGATGTCAATTATCTCTGGACAAAAAGCAGTTCAGACAATGTCAACCAAAGATGTTTCTAACTTTAAACTCCGTAAGTATATGCCTATCGGTTGTAAAGTTACATTACGTCGAGATAAGATGTACGACTTTTTAGATCGTCTTATTTCAATCACATTACCACGTACTCGTGATTTCCAAGGTATTAAAGCTAAGGGCTTTGATGGTAGAGGGAATTTCACGTTTGGTATAAAAGAACAGTTGGTCTTTCCTGAAATTAACATCGATGATGTTAAACATATAAATGGAATGGACATAACTATTGTTACATCTGCAAGCACTGATGAAGAAGCAAAAGCTTTGTTATCAGAGTTTGGATTCCCCTTCAAAAAGAACTGAGCATGGCTAAAGAAAGCATGAAAGCGCGAGAGCGCAAGCGCGCTAAAATGGTTGCAAAATATGCTGCTAAGCGCAAAGCCTTGAAGGAGGCTGGTGACTGGGAAGGCTTTCAAAAGCTCCCACCAAATTCGGCAGCTGTGCGTATGCACAATCGTTGTCAGATCACAGGACGTCCTCGCGGATATATGCGTCAGTTTGGCGTTTCCCGTGTTCTATTTCGCAAATTGGCCCTTTCGGGTCGCATCCCAGGAGTAAGGAAAGCTAGCTGGTAAGCGCTTTTTTAATCCAATAATAGAATACTGATATGCACAGTGATCCTTTAGCAGACCTATTAACGCGCATTCGCAATGCGCAAATGGCACAACACAAAGTGGTAAACGTCCCTGCTTCTAATTTGAAGAAGGAGGTTACTAAAATACTCTTTGATCAAGGTTTTATCCTCAACTATAAATTTGTTGATGAGAAACCTCAAGGAACCATTAAAATTGCGTTACGTTATGACGATAAGACTCGTAGACCTGCAATTACAGAAGTAAAGCGCTTCTCTAAGCCAGGTTTACGTAAATACGGAGCAGCTTCTGAGTTGCCACGTGTACTTAACGGATTAGGTATAAGTATTATTTCAACCAACAAAGGTTTGATGACGGACAAAGAAGCTCGTCGTTTAAATATTGGTGGTGAAATCATTTGTACAGTTTACTGATATTAAGCAATAGAGAAATGTCTCGTATAGGAAAAGCCCCCATAACAATCCCTGAAGGAGTAACTGTTTCAATTGATAAATCAATTGTTACGGTGAAAGGCTCTAAAGGTGAGCTCAGTCAAGATATTGATTCAGCAATCTCAGTTGTCATTGAAGACACTGTAATTACACTTACACGATCTTCTAATGACAAGGAATTTAGATCTAAGCATGGATTATTCCGTGCTCTTATCTTTAATATGATTGAAGGTGTTTCTCAAGGTTACACTAAAGAGCTTGAGCTTTATGGTGTTGGTTTTAGAGCATCTTCTGAAGGTCAACAATTAACATTAAGTCTTGGTTATAGCCATCCTATTGTTATGCAATTGCCTGCTGAAGTTATACTGCAAGCAGAAACAAAAAAAGGTCAGCCACCTTTAGTTAAGTTAGCATCACATGATAAACAACTTATCGGTACTGTTGCTGCTAAAATCCGTTCACTACGTAAGCCAGAACCATATAAGGGTAAAGGTATTCGTTACAAGGGAGAAGTAATTCGTAGAAAAGCTGGTAAGACGGCTGCTAAATAATTGAATAAGTAATGTCAACTAGTAAAAAAACATTAGCTCGTCTAAAAGTCAAGCGCCGAGTTCGAGGTAAATTATCTGGAACAGCTGATCGTCCAAGACTTTCAGTTTTCCGTAGCAATAAGCAGATTTACGCTCAAATTATTGATGATAAGAGTGGTCGAACTTTAGCTTCAGCATCGTCTTTAAGTAAAGATGATCCTAAACGGCAACCTAAACTAGAGCAGGCTACTTCCGTAGGGACTATGATTGCTGAGAAAGCAAAAGATGCAGGAATTACTAACGTGGTATTTGACCGTAATGGTTATCTTTTTCACGGTCGTGTTAAACAATTAGCGCAAGCTGCCCGCGATGGGGGTCTCAAATTCTAAATAAGATGAATCAAGGACAAGGACAAGGACAAGGCAATCGCAACCAGAAACCTGGTGGAAAACGCGAACAACAAAGTAGAACTGGTGATCCAGATTTGAAAGAGTGTTTAGTAGGCATAAATCGTGTTGCAAAAACTACCAAAGGTGGTCGTACTTTTAGTTTTAGCGCTATTGTAGTCGTTGGGAATGAAAATGGCAAGGTTGGTCATGGCTTAGGTAAAAGCCGTGAAGTAGCTACTGCAATTCAGAAAGGTATCGAGATTGGGAAAAAGGATATGATTACTGTTCCCGTAATTAACGGTACGATACCTCACAGACAAGAAATGAAGTATGCGGGTGCTCACGTTCTTATTAGACCAGCATCTCCAGGAACTGGTGTAATTGCTGGTGGAGCAATGCGGGCTGTGCTAGAGAGTGCAGGAATTAAGAATGTACTTGCTAAGTCTTTGGGATCTTCAAACCCACATAATGTTGTTAAAGCTACATTTAATGCTTTAAAAGAGCTGCGTGATGCTAAAACAATTGCAAATATTCGTGGTATTTCTATGTCAAAAGTATTTCAAGGCTGAACTTAAGAATCATGAGTAAAGTTATTATAACACAAGTCCGTAGTGCAATTAATCGCACTAAACGCCAGAAGGATACAATTCAGGCGTTGGGAATTAAAAAGCTTAACAACCCTGTTGAGCATGAAGCAACACCTCAAATAATGGGAATGATTCGTAAAGTGAGTCATCTCGTTAAATTTGAAGAAAAATAATCCAATCCAGTAATAATCATGAATCTAAGCAATCTTACACCTGCAAAAGGATCTATTAAGAATCGCAAGCGAATTGGTCGTGGAGAAGGTTCTGGACTTGGTGGTACGTCTACACGTGGTCACAAAGGAGCTAAGTCGCGTTCAGGATATTCGTCTAAAATCGGATTTGAAGGTGGTCAAATGCCACTTCAACGTCGTGTGCCTAAATTCGGTTTTGTAAGTCCAAATAGGGTTGAATACAAGGGTATTAATCTCGATGTATTGCAAGAACTTTCAGAAAAAATTGGTTCTACAACTATCACACCTAAGGAAATCGTTGAAAACAGCCTTGCTGGTAAGCATGACTTAATCAAGATTTTAGGCAGAGGGAGTGTTACTTCTAAGTTAGATGTAACAGCTCATCAATACTCGAAAACCGCTTTAGAAGCTTTAACAGCTGCTGGAGGGTCTGTTTCTACGATTGACCGTCTCGCGAAATGAGACTGTTTTCTAAAATAGCAGATATTTGGCGTCACGAAGATCTTAGAAATAAGATTGCCATTACGCTTGGCCTTATCCTAGTATACAGAATAGGATCGTTTATCGTCCTCCCTGGAGTTAATCCGGATGCTTTGTCAGCTACAACGAGTGGTTTGGGAGGTTTACTTGCATTATTCACTGGAGGAGCTTTCACTAGAGCATCTATTTTTGCTCTAGGTATTATGCCTTACATATCGGCTTCAATTATTGTTCAACTTATGAGCATTGCTGTACCAGCAGTTCAGAAGCTACAAGCTGAAGGTGAAAGTGGACGGAAGAAAATAACTCAAGGGACAAGGTTTCTGACTATTGCAATCGCTCTAGTCCAGGCTCCAGGATATTTAGCATCTACTGTTGCTTCTGTGCCAGGGGCTGTTGTTAACCCAAGTACCTTTTGGTGGTTCTCCTCTGTTATGATTATTGTCAGTAGCACTTTAGTGATTATGTGGCTCGGAGAAAGAATTACGGAAAAGGGTGTGGGTAATGGTATTTCCCTTCTCATTATGATAGGTATTATTGCATCCTTCCCTCAAGCTTTAATTCAAGAATTTCAGCATCCCGATTCAACTATATATTTCTTCTTAGTTGAAATAGCGTTCTTTTTGATTGTCATTGGAGCGAGTGTTGCTCTAGTTCAAGGTATTCGTAAAGTACCAGTACAGATGGCTAAGTTGCAACAAGCGGACAACATGATGCCTTCAGGATCAGGCGCTAGAAGTTTTATACCTTTAAAGGTTAACTCTTCGGGAGTTATGCCAATTATTTTCGCTCAGGCTATTATGTTTGCTCCGTTATATATGACACAATCTGAGTCATTACAGGGAAATGCGTTTTTGCAAAGTTTAAGTGATTTTAATGGTGTAGGTTACAATGTATTATTCTTTTTCATGATTGTGGCTTTCACTTACTTTTACACTGCTATTACTGTAAACCCTAATCAGATGGCTGATGATTTAAAACGTCAAAACAGTTTTGTGCCAGGTATTAAGCCAGGAAGAGCTACTGCAGAATTTTTAGATCAAATTTTATCTAAGATCACTTTGCCAGGAGCTGTTTTTCTTGGTTTAATTGCGATATTGCCCGCAATTGTGTTTAACCTTGGTTTAACACATTCACAATCATTTTCCATATTCTTCGGCGGAACATCGCTCTTGATTATGGTTGGAGTTATTCTTGACACTCTTCAACAAATTGAAAGCTATTTGCTTTCACGTCACTATGACGGTTTAATGAAGTCTGGAAAGATGCGTAATCGTTCGCAGTCACCTGTGGGAGGTTTAGGAGGTTAATTGCGATATGAGTTTAGGACGACGAATCTGTATAAAAACGGAAGAAGAAGTCGAACTTATTCGTAAAAGTTCATTGCTTGTTGGGAGGACTTTAGCAGAAGTAGCAGCACTGATTACACCAGGAGTTACTACTCTACAGTTAGATGCCATTGCCGAGGAATTTATCCGAGACAATGGTGCGGAACCAGGTTTTAAAGGATATGGGGGATTTCCCAATACTCTTTGTACTTCGGTGAATGCTGCTGTAGTCCACGGAATACCAAATAATAAGCCATTAAATAATGGTGACATTGTTTCGATAGACTGTGGTACGCTAATGAATGAATTTTATGGAGATAGCGCTTATACTTTTGAAGTAGGGGAGGTAGATCCAGAGATTCAAAAATTATTAAAAGTCACAAAGGAATGCCTTACTTTATCGATAGAACAAGCAATCGTTGGTAAGCGTATTGGCGATATAGGAGCAGCTTGTCAAAAGCATGCTGAATCATTCGGTTATGGAGTGGTTCGTGAATTAGTAGGTCATGGATTGGGGCGAGAGCTTCATGAAGCACCGGAAGTTCCTAATTATGGTCGCCGTGGAAATGGCCCACGTTTAGTAGATGGCATGGTGCTAGCTATTGAACCAATGATCAACCTTGGAAAACGCGATGTGCGTACTGACAAGGATGGTTGGACAATTGTGACTAGTGATAATTTGGTTTCTGCTCATTTCGAACACGATATAGTTGTTCGGAATGGAAAAGCCGAAATTCTCTCAAGTTTTTTAGAAATAGAAAGAGTTATTAATAAAACGAAAAAGATCGAAAATAAATAAGCGAATGGCGAAACAAGCATCTATCACACAAGATGGAACCATCTTAGAAGCGTTGTCTAATGCAATGTTTAGAGTGGAATTAGAAAATGGGCATGTAATTACAGCTCATATCTCTGGAAAAATGAGGATGTATTACATCAAGATTTTACCTAGTGACCGTGTGAAAGTTGAGATGTCTCCATATGACTTGTCTAAAGGACGAATCACTTTTCGATATAAAAAATAAAAAATCAGCCCAATGAAAACACGCGCATCCATAAAGAAGCGAACGGCAGATTGTAAAATCGTTCGCCGTAAAGGACGACTTTTCGTCATTAACAAGAAGAATCCTAAAATGAAGCAACGTCAGGGTTAATCCTGATATTGCAAATTCAATAGACTCATGGCACGTATAGCTGGTGTAGATATTCCTCGCAACAAGCGCGGAGCAATTTCCTTAACGTACATCTACGGCATAGGCCGCAGTCGCGCGTTGAAAATTTTGATTGAGGCTGATGTAGACTCGAATAAAAATGTAGATGACTGGAGTGACGAAGAAGTCGGTTCAATTCGTAACATTATAGGTTCAAGTTTCAAAGTCGAAGGAGAATTAAGATCTGATACACAATCAGATATTAAACGTTTGATGGATATCGGTTGTTACCGAGGTATTCGTCATCGTAACGGTTTACCTTTGCGCGGTCAACGAACAAAGAACAATTCTAGAACTCGTAAAGGGCGAAGGAAGACTGTAGCGAATAAGAAACAATAACACAGAGTTTGCTTTATTAATTTTGTCCGCAAGGACTGATCACCTCCAAATAACTAATTATGGCAAAAAGCGCCAAAAAAAAGAAAAATGTAAAAGTTGACCCCGTGGGAGAAGCTCATATACATTCTTCGTTTAACAACATCATCATCTCCCTGACGAATACTACAGGCCAGGTGATTTCCTGGTCAAGTGCAGGGAAAATGGGTTTTCGTGGATCTAAAAAGAACACACCATATGCTGCACAATGTGCTGCCGAAGATTGCGGTAAAGAAGCAATGGATTTTGGACTTAAAAAGGTTCGAGTTTTTGTGAAAGGTCCTGGATCAGGTCGCGAAAGCGCGATTCGTACCCTTCACAACATGGGAATTCAAGTTACAGAGATTGTAGATGTAACACCACTACCTCATAATGGTTGCCGCCCTCCAAAGCGTCGCCGAGTTTAATAATTACAAATTAAGAATTTTTAATCATGGCACGTTACCGCGGACCCAAATCAAAAATTGCCCGTCGCTTCAAAGAAGCAATCTTTGGCCCAGATAAAGCTCTAGAACGTAGAACTTATGGACCTGGACAGCACGGGAATACACGTCGTAGAAAGAAAGAGTCTGAGTACTCTGTTCAATTAATTGAAAAGCAGAAAGCAAAATATACTTATGGTATTTTGGAGAAGCAATTCTCAAATCTGTTTAAATCAGCTAGTTCGAAGAAAGGTATTACTGGTGAATTGCTACTTCAAATGTGCGAATGTCGTTTGGATAATGTTGTTTACCGTCTCGGAATAAGCACGACTAGAAGAGGTGCAAGACAACTAGTATCACATAGACACATTACTATAAATGGTAGTGTTGTTAATATCCCATCTTGTAGCGTTCGCCCTGGTGACGTTGTAGGAGTTAGGGAGAAGAGTAAGTCCCTAGAGATTATTTCAATGTCTTTAGGGTCAAGTACTCAAACTCATGAGTGGCTTAATTGGGATGTTCAGGCAATGTCTGGAACCTTAGTTAGCACCCCAACTCGTGATCAGATCCCTGAAAACATCAAGGAATCTTTAATTGTAGAATTGTACTCTAAGTAATATAGAACCAGAATATTCATGGCTATTCTCGATTTTCAACAACCGGACAAAGTAATTATGTTAGACTCTTCGGAGTATAATGGACGCTTTGAATTCCGCCCATTAGAACCAGGTTTTGGTATAACTGTAGGAAATGCGCTTCGTCGCATTCTACTTTCATCACTAGAAGGTTTTGCAATTACTTCTGTACGTATCGACGGTGTCGATCACGAATACTCTACGATTAAGGGGGTAATGGAAGATATGACTGAGCTTATCCTTAACCTCAAACAGGTTAGATTTAAGCGTCAAATTGAAGATACCGATTCAGAAACAGTAACTGTTTCTGTAAAAGGTAAAACTTCTTTAACAGCAGGTGATCTAGGTAAGTTTACATCTGCATTTCAGGTGATTAATTCTGACCTCGTTCTCTGTCGCATGGAAAAAGGTGTAGAGCTAAAGATGGAATTGACCATTGGTAAAGGACGTGGATACGTTCAAGCTAATGAAAATGTTCGTACTGACGCTCCTATAGGGACTATTTCTTTAGATAGTATCTTCACTCCAATCCGCAACGTTAAGTACAGCATTGAAAACTTTCGTGTTGAAGATCGCATTGATTACGAAAAATTAATTATCGAACTTGATTGCGATGGAAGTATAACACCTAAAGATGCTTTACAAGAAGCTGCTAAGATTTTAATTCATCATTTCATGCTTTTCTCAGATGAACGTATTTCTTTAGGGACAGACGAGCAACAGGAGACAGAAGAATTTGATGAGTCAAGTCTTCATATGAGACAACTGCTTAAAACTAAGTTATCTGACATGGATCTAAGTGTTCGTGCTCTTAACTGTCTTAAAGCTGCTGATATTGAGACATTAGGCGACTTAGTTGCATTTAATAAAAATGACCTTTTGAAATTCCGTAACTTTGGTAAAAAGTCATTAACGGAACTTGAAGAATTGGTTGAGATTAAGAACCTTGCGTTTGGTATGGACGTAACTAAGTATAAACTTGATAAGGAGTAAAATATGCGTCACGGAAAGAAATTCAATCATTTAGGTCGTAAGACTGCGCATCGTAAAGCGATGCTCAGTAATATGTCATGTTCTTTAATTGAGCATAAGCGTATTACTACAACTGTAGCAAAGGCTAAAGCTCTTAAGAAATATGTGGAGCCACTGGTTAATCGTTCTAAGGACGATTCAACCCACAATCGTCGTGTTTGTTTTCGCTATTTAGCGAGTAAAGACGCTGTAACGGAATTATTCCGTGAGGTAGGTCCAAAAGTAGCAAACAGAGATGGGGGGTACACTAGAGTTATTCGCACAGGCAATCGTCTAGGTGATAATGCTGAAATGTGTATGATCGAGCTTGTTGATTTCAACGAAATCTATGGCAAGGATGAGAAGAAGAAGACTCGCAGATCACGTAGAGGTGGTGCAACTGCTGTTTCTAAACCAGAAAGTGCTCCTGCTGAAGAAGTTGTCGCTGAAGCTCCTGCTGAAGAAGTTGTTGCTGAAGCTCCTGCTTCTGAAGATGTTACAGAATCATCAAATGATGACACTGAAACAGATTCTCCTGAAGAAAAGAAAGAAGACTAAATATTCTTTTATATATTTCAAAGGGCATCTGGAAAGATGCCCTTTGTTCGTTTATAAATTATTGTATTTTACGTTGAATTATTGATTGTGATTTCATCGGTAGAATTATCTTTGCTCCATGCAAGGATTACGTCGTTTAGATCTACCAGCCATACTGTTATTAGAAGACGGTACAATATTTAAGGGTAAAGCTCTGGGTGCTCAAGGAACTACCTGTGGTGAAATCGCCTTTAATACTGGTATGTATGGATATCAAGAGATCTTTACAGATCCGAGTTATCACAAACAAATGCTTGTAATGGCTACGGCTCATGTTGGGAATTACGGTGTACATGATGATGAGGTTGAGTCTGCCAATGTTAAGGTTGCTGGCATTGTGGTCAGAAACTTTTCCTCAATTGCTAGTAGAGTAGATAGTTCAGGAACTTTGCAAGCAGATTTAGAAAAAAATGGCACTGTTGGTATTAGTGATGTTGACACGCGTGCGCTTGTTAGACATATCAGAAATAATGGGGCGATGAATGCGGTTCTCTCTACTCAAGAGTTTGATATTAAAAAATTAAGAATTATTCTTGATTCAGTTCCTTCAATGGATGGACTCGAATTAAGTAGTGAAGTTTCTGTTACTGAATCTTTTGACTTTAATGTGACTGGCGAACATAAAGTTGCTTTAATAGATTTTGGTTTTAAAAGAAGTATAGCGACTTGTTTAAGTGAAAGGGGGTGTTCTGTTAGAGTATTTCCTTGGAATGTATCTGCTGAAGAAGTGTTAGAGTGGAGTCCCGATGGTATAATGCTATCAAATGGTCCTGGAGATCCCTCTGCTATGAAGTCTGTGATTACTGAAGTTGGAAAACTAGTTGAGTCAGAGTTGCCAATTTTCGGCATCTGTTTAGGGCATCAACTTTTATCACTAAGTCAAGGTTTAGAGACTACAAAAATGTTTAATGGGCATAGAGGTGTGAACCATCCGGTGAAGAATTTGATTACAGGTAAATGTGAAATTACTTCTCAAAATCACGGTTTTGTTGTCAGTCATGATTCGGTAAAAAACAACAGTGATGTTGAAGTCACCCACATTCATTTAAACGATGATACGATTGCAGGCATACGTTTGTTAAATAAGCCAGTGTTTTGTGTGCAATATCATCCCGAAGCATCTGCTGGACCTCATGATAGCAGATATTTGTTTGATGATTTTGTTGAGTTGATTAATGAGTTTAAATATGCGAGTGTAAAGTAAAAATATAATGAGTAGTATTGAAATAATTCACGCAAGACAGATTTTAGATTCAAGAGGGAATCCAACTATTGAAGTAGACGTAGTGACTGACGAGGGTGCTTTCGGAAGAGCCGCCGTTCCATCTGGTGCTTCAACAGGAATTCATGAAGCAATGGAATTGCGCGACGGAGGAAGCCTCTGGATGGGGAAAGGGGTTACTTTGGCTGTCGAGCATGTGAATGAAGTGCTTAATGAAGAGCTTCACGGAATAGATGTTACCGAACAGAGGCTAATTGATCAGATTATGATTGATGTTGATGGGACAGAGAATAAGTCTAATCTAGGAGCCAATGCAATATTAGGTGTTTCATTGGCTGTTGCGAAAGCTGCTGCGGAGACTGTTAGACAGCCACTGTATAGGTACATTGGCGGTGCCAACGTGGGAGTGCTTCCAGTTCCTATGATGAATATCTTAAACGGTGGGTCACATGCGGATAACAAGATAGATATTCAAGAATTTATGGTGATGCCAGTTGGTGCTTCTTCATTCTCAGAAGGGCTTAGAATGGGGACTGAAATATTTCATTCTTTAAAGGAAGTGTTACGGGCAGAAGGACATTCTACAAATGTTGGAGATGAAGGAGGATTTGCGCCCAATCTAAAGTCCAATGATGAAGGTGTTGAGTTCGTACTAAGAGCTATAGAGAAAGCAGGATATAAGCCGGGTGACGATGTGTTACTTGCTTTCGATGCTGCAGCATCGGAGTTTTACGATAAAAAATCAGGCATTTACAAATTTGACTCCACAGGGGATGAAATGTCTGGTGAAGAGATGGTTGAGTTTTGGTGTAATTGGAGCAAGAAGTATCCCATAGTTAGTATTGAAGATGGTTTAGATGAAGACGACTGGGATTCATGGAAGCTTTTAACGGAACGTTTAGGAAAAGATATTCAATTGGTAGGGGATGATTTGTTTGTCACGAATGTAAATAGACTTTCAAAAGGTATTGACCAAGGTGTTGCAAATTCAATCCTAGTTAAAGTAAACCAAATTGGCACCCTAAGTGAAACGATGGATGCTGTTGAAATGGCGCACAAAGCAGGCTACACTTCAGTGATGAGTCACAGAAGTGGTGAGACAGAGGATACGACAATTGCGGATTTAGCGGTTGGGCTTAAAACAGGCCAAATTAAAACGGGTTCAGCCAGTAGATCGGATAGAATAGCTAAATACAACCAACTTCTTAGAATAGAAGAAGAGCTTGGTGGGATGGCTATATATAAGGGTAGGGATTTTAGATCTTAGTCGCATTGAGCGCATAAAGAGCAATTCCGGCAGAGACAGACACGTTTAAACTAGCCGTATTCCCGACCATAGGGATTCTGATTCTATTGTCACAGAGCTTCATAACCTCTGAGGAAATACCGTAACCCTCGTCACCTAAAACAAGACAATATGGAGCTTTAATCGTGTTTTCAGGCAATCCAACAGCGCTTTTTTCAGACAATGCGACGCAAGCAACCCCACTGTTTTTTAGAAATTCAAGAGCGGAAGAAAGATTGGAGACTCTACACACAGGAAGTCTTAGCAATGCACCGCTAGAACTTTTAATTGCACCATCAGTGATTGAAGCAGATCCTTTTTCAGGAACAATTAAAGCGTGAGCGCCAAAACATTCTGCAGATCTAGCTATTGCTCCTAAATTCCGAACATCAGTGATTCCGTCAGCGGCTACTAACACAGGAGCTTCACCACGTTCAAATGCACCTAACACAATTTCGTCAAGAGGCTGATAAGTAATTGGAGAAAGAAACGCCACCATGCCTTGGTGGTTTTTTAGAGTAATCGCGTCAAGCTTTTCTCTAGGAACCATTTTTATAGGTATTCCCATAGATCGTATGCGGCCAAGTAATTTATTAAGCCTGTCATTTGATGAGCTACGGAGTACTAAAACGATATCTAATTCTTTCCCTGAATCGAGCGCTTCAGCGATTGGGTGAAAGCCATAGACAAATGTCTTTTCAGAAGGTCTACGAGGGCCGCTATAAATTGGTTTTGATTCCATAGGCGCAAGGTACTACCTTCAATCGTTTTGTACCCTTCCATTTCTCCAACTTGTGACCATTCTGTCCCAAGAACTTCTATAAGTAATGCTTCTTTCTAATCGATATCTATTGTTATCAAGGTCGTGGAGTCGTCTTTTGAATCTAAATGTCAGGGTGTTAGATGTTCCTTCTTCTCCATATGTCCAAACTTCTGTCCAGTAATCTCTTCGCACGCGATGTGGGACACCATAAATAATATGTATCATACCTCTATCTGTCCTCCAACCTTCCTGTAATCCAGAAAATGACAGGTTCGCTTCCTCCACCCTAGCATAGTAAGTTTTTATTAATCTCCTCGCTTTGTCAGGAGATTTTCCACATGAGAGCCAAAATTCATCCAATGCCATTTTAGGGTTAGAGGCGCTAAGCAAAGCAGAAAACTCGCTCCGAGTTGAAATATATCTCACTGATTCGATAAGGTGCCGAACATTTTTAAGTGTAGGGAATTCAGGAGACATTCCATGTATCACCAAGCTTAGGTTTTTGTCAGGAGAAGTAAATACCTGTGCGCCCTCTAAGACAGTCCAGCTATCCTCAATTGTGCTATGTGGCTTTGCTTTTAATGTATCTAACGGGTTGCGATAACTTGAATATGGTGGAGCTGGAAGTTTGTTTTTAGGAATAACATGGTTTACTTCCCATGTAGTATTACCATCTGTAATGATTGCTATTTGAGATCCAATAGCTATGAATCCCTTATTTATTGGCCAATTCTCTTGAATACTCCAAGCAACAATATTTTCTACTTCTTTCATTGCTGCTTGAGAAGAATTGCGGTTGAGATCCTTCACGGTATACTGAACCCATGACTTATCTAGTTCATTTTCAGATTTATTTAAGTCGAATCTTTGTCGAATCCATCTTGGAGAATTGTTTGACAAAGTATCTGTTAATAGCCATTTTTGAGAATTAAATATTAGCTCTAAATTAGCTGTAAAGGGTGCTTTGTCAAACTCTCGTGTATATAGAAGTTCTTCCCTATTCACTTTAAGAAATACGGACAACGTGTCATCATAAAAAAAGGGAATTACATCGGCATGAAGAGATGTTGATTCGTAATCATATGGACGTCGAGAAGTGTTGGAGTCGTAACTTAATGAAGTAGAGCAAGATGACGCTATCAAGGCAACAACGAAAAGTATAAACATGAAATAAATAAGGTGTTTCATGAATCTTAAATCTGAGTCTGAAATCAACTTTTCAGGTATTTTCTTATTTACGTCAAGCCCCAATTCCCTCAATTTCTCAGCTTGACCCACCAAGTGTCCTGGGCCCTTGCTTAGTTTGCTAGCTGCTTCTGGATATGCATTGTCAGAGAAAATAATAGTCTCGTTCAAAGTTTGAGGTTTGAGGTAAAGATAAGGTTGAGGTAAGTAATATATGAACTCTCCTATCGAATTTTAATGTACTTGAGGTAAATTTGTACAAATGAATATTTTTGGGTAAATGAAGTTGTTGTTCGCACTATTTCCACTTTTTGTTTGGGGTTTACCAAACTCAGTTGCAGCACAAGTTCGCGATGGTATTTCAACGGGAAAAGATGTTGTTTATGGAGAGGATGGAGTAGATGTTTTATACAGTCATACTTCCGGCATTCATCTTATTGCACACTCTCAAGGTGCTGGAATAGGAGCTCATTATGGTTGGTTCTTAAATGCAAAAACATCGAGGTCCATTAATGCTGATTTAGTCTACTTTAAGCATGAAAAAGAAGAAAAAACCTCAAACCCTGTTTATAATGATGGTTTGCCATATGTTTTCGGGAAGTTAAATAGTTTTTTAGTTTTTAGAATTAATACTGAGACTCGCAAAGAGCTCACTCCTAAACTTAGACAAGGAGCTGTTAGGGTTGAGAGGATTTTTCGTTACGGAATAGGTTTGGGCCTAGAAAAGCCAGTGTATTTAGAAATAGGTTATCCTGAAATCCCGTATGAATATCTGGCAACTGAACTGTATAATCCTGATGAACATTTCTACAATGATATTTATGGTCGATCGCCTTGGGTAAATGGACTTGATGAAATGAATGTTATTCCAGGTGGTAATTTGAACTATGCTTTAAGTTTTGAGTATGGAGATGTGCGTGGAATGACGAGACATGTTGAGATGGGAACATCGCTCGATGTTTTTGTGAGACCTGTTGAAATAATGGCCGTTCAATTCGTCGAAAGTCAATTGTTTTTTTTAAGCCTTTATCTTAAAATTGGATTGGGGGCAAATTGGACACAAAAGTGATCACAGGAAGTTACATTGTTAAGTTATTATCACGACATTTGCACAATGTCAGATACAACGATTTCTAAACGTATTCCTAAACCGAGTTGGCTTAGAGTTAAACTGCCTACTGGCGAGACTTATAAAAAAGTCAGAAAAATAGTATCTGACCACAAGCTTCATACTATTTGTGAAAGTGGCCATTGTCCCAATATGGGGGAATGTTGGGGTGCAGGTACTGCGACGTTTATGATTCTAGGTAACATATGCACAAGATCTTGTGGTTTTTGTAGTGTATCTACTGGTAAGCCAGAGCCAGTAGATCATTTTGAACCCTCCAAAGTTGCACAATCTGTGAAGCTTATGGATGTTAAGCATGCCGTTATAACCTCTGTAGATCGTGATGAATTGAAGGATGGAGGTGCTACTATTTGGGCTGAAACAGTGAGAGCAATAAGACATCAATCACCTGGAACAACCCTTGAAACGCTAATTCCAGATTTTGCAGGCAAATGGGAGAATTTACAACAAATAATTGACGTTGCACCAGAAGTAGTAAGCCACAATATTGAAACTGTAAGACGTCTCACAAAAGGAGTTAGAAAACAGGCTAAATATGAAAGGTCACTTGAAGTTCTGAAGCGTTTAGGTGAAGCCGGAATACGGACAAAAAGTGGAATAATGCTTGGGTTAGGGGAGTCAAAAGATGAGGTGATTGAGTCTATGGATGATCTGATAAATGTCGGGGTTAAGGTTCTGACATTAGGTCAATATCTTCAGCCTACACCTAATCATTTGCCAGTATTTGAGTTCATTCATCCTGATTTATTTGAAGAGTTTAGATTAATAGCTTTAGAGAAAGGATTTATGTATGTGGAAAGCAGTCCGCTGGTTAGGTCTTCATATCACGCAGAAAAGCATGTGAAATAATCAGTATTGTTGTAACTTCACCCGGCATTTATTAGAATAGTAAAAAATCAATTATATGGTTTCAAAGTACTTACCCTTCGTTGCAGTTGCAGCTATTACGTTAATTTGGAGTGTTGCTCCAAATGAGAGTGAATTTTCAGATGTAACCTACTCTCCAAGAAATGTAGAGAATGAAATTCAAAGAGATGCCCTTGGAGCAGCTCAAATTACACGCATGTTGTTGGCGGATGTAGAAACAGGTGAAATAAACGCCAAAGGTCTTACAGAGTTAAGAAAGGATGTTTTAAAATATGCATCTGCTCAATCCCGTGTAAACTCTAAAAACACTGATTTATCTTGGACCGAAATGGGCCCTGATAATGTTGGAGGTCGTACAAGAGCTATCGTGGCGGTTAATGAAGATCTTATTTATGCAGGATCTGTTTCAGGTGGGCTGTGGAGATCGAATGATGGAGCAAACACATGGAATCAAGTGACTGGCATGCCATTTTTAATGATCGCATCTATCGCGGTTGCTGATAACGGTGATATTTATGTTGGAACCGGTTCTAATTTTGATTATGCTGCCGGTGATGGTGCATCGGGATTTAGAGGCCGTGGTATATGGTGGAGTAATGATGGAGGAGAGACCTTCAATATTGTTGATGGTACAGACCCAGGTGAATTTAATAGTGGGAACTGGTCATCTAACGATGCCTTAATTAAGCACCCGAGCCTCGATAACAGAGTTTGGTATGGTTCTAATTCATCATTCGGAACAATTGAGAATGGTGTAATAGATATCAACCCTGCAAGTGGTGGTCCTGGCGGTGGAGTTACAGATATTACGATTGCACCAGATGCATCTTATATGCTCGTAGCTGCTACAAATGGTTTGGTGTATCGTTCTACAAATGAACAGTTTTCAAACTTCGAGCAAATAACATCAGGTGGTTCTAACAGTGGGAGTTTGCCACAAGGTGGTATAGGACGTGCTAGAATTGCGATCTCACAAGATGATCCGGATCATGCATTTGCATTATACGCATCTTCGGGCGGTCTTTTTTACGGTTTATATTACTCTGACAATGCAGGACAAGATGGTTCGTGGACCGTTTGCTGGCCTGGTGGAGTTGATACTTCAACACCCCTTCCACGCGCACAGGGTGTATATGATTTGGCATTAGGTATTAAGAAAGGGCAACCTGATCTTGCATATGTTGGGGGTATTTCTCTATGGAGATCTGGTCCCAATCAACAAGCAGAACCTGCTGCAGCTTCATTTGATTTCCCGGGATTCCCATATGGAATTCACGCAGATTTACATGAAATCATTTTTACTGAGGAAGGGACGATGTTCGTTGCAACTGATGGAGGAATTTACAAAAGTGATGATGGAGGTATGAGTTACACAGAGTGTAATAACAACTACAATGTTACCCAATTCTACGGCATGGCTCACAGCGCTGGAACTGCTGTTTTAGGTGGTACTCAAGATAACGGATCTTTATTTATACCTGGAGATGGTTACTTTTTAACGGATGAGCATGCCATCGAAGTACATGGTGGAGATGGATTTGATTGTGCGATTAGCCAAGTGACGGAATCTTCAGAACAAACTTATGCATGGTTTGCCGCTTCTCAAAATGGAGGCTTAGCTCGTGGAACTATCTCACCGGGAGCTTACTCTAACCTGGGTGATTTTTGGGACAATGATATCTCTGACCTGATTGACGAGAACGGAGATTTAGGTCAGTTCTACACTTGTCTACGTCTGTATGAAGATACTGAAGATGAAGATTCTCAGCAAAACATAATCCTTGTAAATCCTTATGGGGAAACAGTTACTGACAGCACATTTTCCCTGTATACGAACAGTCAGAATCTCCCACTTGAATATACTTTGTCTGAAGGAGAAGAGCTGCTATTCTATGATGAGCTCATTCGACCTGACCGTCTTCTAGCTGATATTTTGACAGAAGATCCTGATTACTTCTGGTTGGCTCCCCAAATTGCTCAAGAACAATTTATTTGTTGGGATGACACTTTAGGGATAGATACAGTTGAAGTTATTTTGGAAATTATTCCAAACTTATTAGACACAATGATTGTTATCGATAATGTGGAGTATGATGTTACGATCAACATTGGAAATGATACTATTTTCGGTATTGAGGTACAATTTGACGTTGTAGAGCTATGTGACACGATGTACTTCTACGCAGGAGACACGATCTTTGAAGAGCCAGGTAGAATCCTTGTACATGATCCTTACACAGCGATGTTAAGCATTGGTTTTGTAGGTACACAAGGAGTTTGGATGACCCGAGAAGGATTAAACTTTAATACAACTCCTGATTGGTTCCGTTTGGGTGCAGCTCCTGTAGGAGGAGGAGCTAAATCAATTGAATACGTTGTAAATGATGAAGATCATGCCGGTGACGTGATGTTTGTAAGTGGATGGAATGGAACCCTTGTTAGATTTTCAGGTCTGAAGAATGTATATACTCAAGAAGATGTTGAAGAGCATGTTGTTATGGAGACGATTGTCTCTCAGGCTGGAAGCGCGATCACTGGAGTAAGCGTAGACCCTAACAATGCGAATCACGTTGTGTTTACTGTTGGTGGATACGGTAGTGTCGTTGCTGGTAAAGTGAGAGAGACATGGGATGCAATGTCTGAATCTCCAACCTTCTCTAACATTTGGTCAGTTCCAAATTTAAGTAAGATGCCTATCTACGATGTGGTGATCGATTTTCAAGATGAGTCAGGTGCTACTATTGTCATTGGTACCGAGTATGGAACTTTTATTACGGATAACGGAGGCGCTGATTGGACGATGGCTAATTTAGGAATGTCGATTACGGCGGAAGATTTAACAGCACCCGTATATGACTTAAAACAACAGTGGCGTTCTGAAACAAACTGGAGTGCCCCTACAAACACGGGAGCCATATATGCTGGGTCACATGGTAGAGGTATTTTCCGATCTGATTCTTTCTTAGGAGCAGAAGAGGTTGTTGCTGCAATAAATACGGACTCAGAGACCCTCCTTATCTTTCCTAACCCTGTCATAGGTTCATCAATTCAAATTAGCACTTCAAATTTTGTGGGTAATACGTTGATTGAAGTTTACGACCTTCAAGGAAGAACGGTTTCTTCTAAGCTCATTGAAAACATAAACTCAAGTGAGAGTGTTTTATTTGACGTTAGCGATCTAAGTAACGGGACTTATGTAGTTCGTGTTGCGAGTGATTCGAAAGTACTGGCAACAAAGTTGATTGTCAGAAGATAATCAAATAGAGTTTGACAAAGAGTTTATCAAATAGAGTTTGGTATAAAAAGAGGGAAGCATTGCTTCCCTCTTTTTATTTACTTAATGTTAGTTTTCCTCCAATGAGTTTAGCGGAACTATAATGCGTAATCCAATCTCCAATATTTATATATCTCGAAGGTATTGCACGCTTGCTGTTTTCCGGCAATTCAAGGTCAAGTGGGATATGTCTGTGTCCGAAAATGAAGCAGTCAATGCTGTAGTCGGTTTTTAAGAAATCGACACAGTACATGTATAAATTCTCTTCTTGATTAGATGTAAAAGAGCCACCACTTTTACCTCCTGCCGCCCTTGAGTTTTTAGAAAGAAATCCAGCAAGTTTTATCCCTATATCAGGATGTAGCCAACGAAATAGAAACTGAGCCAATCGGTTTTTATAAATCTTCTTAGTCATTTTATAACCGTCATCACCTGGCCCTATGCCATCGCCGTGGCCAACCAAACACTTCAACCCATCCCATTCGCATATTACAGGTTTGTGGTGCACTTTCACCCCTAATTCAGACTCAAGATACCCGAAGTTCCACAGATCGTGGTTTCCCAAATGGTAATGAACAGGTATTCCGCTGTCAGTTATTTTTGCTATTGTACCCAGTAGCCTAATTCCACCTTTAGGAACCACATTGGTATATTCAAACCAAAAGTCGAATAAGTCACCAAGTAAATGAATCTCAGTAGCACCTTCAGCTACAGCATTGTTCAGCCATTCAACAAATTTTAATTCACGTTTACGGCTGGAGTTGGTGTCAGGAACTCCTAAGTGTAAATCAGATGCGAAAAATACTCTGTGACTCAAAACTTAAGGCTTAATCAAAGAGTTTCTCTAGCTCTGTTTCTAAAGCAGCTCCTCTAATATGTGTGCCGATGATCACGCCGTCTTTTCCAACAAGTATGGCATGAGGAATGCTTGAAATTCCATATGCACTTGAAGCTTCATTTCTCCAACCCTGAAGATCAGATACGTGATTGTCCCAAACCAATCCGTCTTTTTTTATGGCGTTGAGCCATTTGTCTTTGTTGCTATCTAGCGATACGGAGAAGACCTCAAATCCTTTAGAATGGAACTTTTCGTATGCACGTACTAGATTTGGATTTTCTCTTCTACAGGGTCCACACCAAGAAGCCCAAAAATCGATAAGAACAACTTCTCCTCTCAAATCACTAAGTCGTATCGTTTCTCCATCAGTATTGTTCATAGTGATGTCCGGAGCTTCGTCACCAACCGAATACGTGCTGTTTTTACCAGAGGTCTTTTTCTTAGGTGGTGGTTGGTTGGGGATTTTACGTTGCGAAATTGATTTTTCGTATTTCGTTTTCAACATCGTAAAGTAGTGAGAATCAGCGTATGTTTTTGAAAGAGTTTTAAGTACTGATTTATAGGCAACAGCGTACTTCTCGGGAGATAGGTTTTCCAGAGCCGCTAACGTCGAAGGACTTTCAGGGTTTGATTTAATAAATTCTAAACTAAGATTGTCAAGTTCGATAATTAATCTATTCAAAGTTTGAGTAGCAACTGTTTTATCTTCATTATTAAGATTTTTAATTGAATTCTGAATCAGAAGCAGTGAATCCTGTTTAGGCATAAGTACTTTGTAGTATGAAGCTAACAATTCACTTGAAGCAGAACCTGTAATGGTAGAATTTGTAATGTAACCCTTGTCATCAGGGACAGAAGCTGAAACGATTGGGGCCTCAGTTGAGTCAGTAATTAGAACAATTGGCCAACGCTTATTGATGATTAATTGGTGGTAGCCTTGACGCAGCGGTTTCTCCGGAGTGAGAGAAAATGTTCCATCTACTCCAGACACACATTGTGCAACCTTAATTAACGAACCATTTTTAAAACTTCTAAGCATGATAGGGGTCCCCTCATCAATACCTATGAAAGTTCCAGAAATCAATCCAGCATTTTCAACTTCTGGAGGCGCACACCCCGTTACAAATGTCAGGAATGAAATTGCGCTTATAAAAATCTTTAATGTAGTAAACTTCATTTTGCAAATATCGTAGATTCAACCCATTCATCAACCAAAGCATTCAAAGCAATTTCATTGTGCCATTTTACTTCTATAGGGATGCTAATAACTTGAATTCCTGTTAATGTTTCTGAGAATTGCTTCATACGGACTGCATCTTTCGCGGTAGTCACAATGCCATCTAACCCGTCGGTTCTCACACTAGCCACCCAGCTTTCAACATCTTCTTTCTTAAATTCACAATGATCGGGATAGGAATGTCTCCTCACAACTTCCCATTTTAAGGCCAAACTCTCCATAAATCGGTCAGGCTCAGCAATACCGCAAATTGCTAGCACTCTCAATTTGGTAGAATTTTTAGGGGTATTTACATCTAATCCCCTTGTAATCATCTCTGATGAGAATATTGATTTGCTGGTTTTTCTATTGTTGCTGGATCTGCTATAAACTACAGCATCGAATTTTCTTATTCTGGATTTCAAATCTCTTAAACTTCCCCCAGGAATTAAAGCTTCTGTATTGATAGGCCGATGTGAATCAAGAAGTACAATTGATTTATGAGGTATTAGGGCTCGGTGCTGTAACCCGTCATCAAGAATTACGAGTTTCACGTTGGGTCTTTCTTTTTTAATTTGTTCCACCCCTTTAATTCTGTTTTCTGAAACGGCTATTGGATGTTTTGGATTTAATTGCTTTAGAAGAAAAGGTTCATCTCCGAACTCCTGCCAATCTTCCTTTTCATTTACCCATCTGAATCCCTTTGATCTACGACCATAGCCTCTGCTTAACAATGCAACATTTTCAGGCCCTCCAAGTCTGTCAGCGAAGATGGATAAAAGAGAAGATGCGTGTGGAGTTTTGCCTGTTCCGCCCGCGTGAATATTCCCAATAACCAATGTAGGAATAGCGGCATGCTGAGATTTGATTAGGCCAATATCAAATAACGCATGGCGAAGAATCAGCACCAATCCATGAAGTGCTGTAATAGGAGATAAAATCACTCTCCTTATAAGGGTCTTAGTAAGTATCTTAGTCGTCATGGAATCTCAGAGCGCCCTGAAGGTACGCGACATTACGCGAGTGTTAGAAGTTTGGGCTCCGCCCGTTTTGCAAGAGTCATATGACAACTCGGGATTACTGGTCGGTGACCTGAACGCCAAAGTTACGAAAGTACTTGTATCTCTTGATTGCACAGAGGAGGTTGTCGCTGAAGCTGAGCAGGAGGGAGCGGAAATGATTGTTAGTCATCACCCTATTATTTTCTCAGGATTAAAGAGGTTGACAGGAAGAAATTATGTTGAACGAACTGTTTTAAGAGCGATTAAGTCTGGAATTGCACTTTACGCGATTCACACAAACTTAGACAATGTACTTACTGGCGTTAATCAAGAGCTCGCCACAGCTTTAGGATGTTCACCCGAGTCCTTGAAGATTCTCAGGCCTAAAGCTGAGCTTCTCCATCACGTAACTGTTTATTGTCCTCACGCTGAGGCTCAGGTTGTCAGGGATGCGATGTTTAAAGCTGGGGCAGGAAGCATCGGTGATTACAATAAGGTTAGTTTTAATATGAAGGGTGAGGGGACTTTTACGCCTGATAAGGGAGCAGATCCTTTTGTCGGTAAACTTGGTGAGGATCACGTAGAATCTGAAACGAAAATAGAGGTGTTGGTTGAGAGTTGGATATCTAAAGCAGTTGTCTCTGCTGCGATAGCGGTTCACCCATATGAAGAGGTCGCCTATTATATTGCTCCTTTGACAAATAAAGACAAATATATCGGTGCTGGAATGATCGGAGAATTGCCACATCCGGTCAAGTGGGAAGATTTCTTGGATGGAGCAAAATCAGCTCTGAACGCTTCGTATATTAAACATACTAAAGCTCCCAAAAAAATGGTGTCAAGAATTGCTGTTTGTGGTGGCTCTGGTTCATTTTTACTTAGAGATGCAATGTCTAAAAACGCAGATGTTTTTGTCACCTCTGATTTTAAATATCACGAGTATTTCGATGCAGATGGGAAGATTTTAATTGCCGATGTGGGTCATTATGAAAGTGAATGGCGAACTAGTGCCTTAATTGCAAACGTTATCAAGCATAAATTCACTAAATTCGCGGTTCGTTTGGCTTCGGTTAATACGAATCCTGTTCAAATCCGTTGATTTACAACATAGTGTCCTATGGCAAAAACTAAAAAGCCCTTAACAGCCGAAGATAGACTTCGCGCTTTATACGATCTTCAGCTAATTGATAGCCGCATCGACCGTATCCGTGTGATACGTGGTGAACTTCCTCTTGAAGTTGAAGACCTTGAAAACGAAATTGGTGGCCTCAAAACTCGTCTTGAGAAGATGGAGGAGGAAAACGACACTGTATCTCAGCGCGTGACTGCTTATGAGATGCAAATCAAAGAAAGCCAAGCTCTTATTGAAAAGTATGAGGATCAGAAGAACAACGTACGTAACAACCGTGAGTTTGAATCTTTAAATAAAGAGGTTGAATACCAAACCTTAGAGATTGAACTATGCGAAAAGCGTATTCGTGAATGTAAAGCTCAGCAGGTTCAAAAATCTGAAGGTCTTGAGAATTTAAGATCTAAAAACACTCAACGTACCGCTGATCTTTCAGCCAAGCAGTCTGAGTTGGATGAAATCATCGCTGAAACTCAAGCTGAAGAAGAAGTCCTTCTGAAGCAGAGCGACAAGATGGCCAAAACGATTGACGAACGCTTACTTCGTACATACACTAGGATTCGTAGCGCTGCTAAGAATGGTCTTGCTGTCGTTCCAATTGAGCGTGAAGCAAGTGCTGGTACTTTTATTAAAATCCCACCACAACGTCAGATTGATATCGCTCAAAGAAAACAGATTATTGTTGACGAGCACAGTGGCCGTATCCTTGTTGACAAAGAACTTGCAGAGGAAGAGAAGGCGCGCATGGATGTTGTCATGGATAAAGAACTTAAGAAGCTGAAGCATTGATCTAGTGGTTCGCAGATGGGTTGGCTAGTAATAGATGACCAATCAAATTAAAAAGGGCTCGCTTCATGCGGGCCCTTTTAGCGTTTCATATTTTGTAAAACGAAGTAATACTACATTCTATACCCAGCTCCGATTGAAATCATCCCCAGGCTTCTCTCAATGTCTATTGGAGAAAATTGTACAGCGGGGTCCATCAGATAAAGGTCTTCACTGTACCATGTTCTTGTCCAGGAAAAACCAGCATACCATTGCTCACTTCTAAATTCTCCTCCGAAACTCGCTTTATATTTTGAGTGATCTGAAATCACGCCTGATTGGACAGAATAAGGAGAAGTGGAAAAACCGCTGCCCATTCTAACCCGCCAATTCTTTGCAACTCGGACTTCTAATCCCAAGCGGGCTTCATGTCCTCTGTCGTACGAGTCTATTACAGCTTGGTTCTCAGACTCGAACTCATAGTCGGATGATAACCAGCTATCAGTGGATTTAAGTTTTCCGCCTTTGTAGTTTACCGTTTCATAATCTGCTGAAAGGATGGCTAGTTTACCCATCAAAATTGATGCACTAAATATCGCCCTTCCTGGAGTTATTATTAAATACTCATACCCACCCTCGGGAGATGTTTCGAAAATGGGATCCCTATCTTTCCAGATACTGCTTATAGAGGTGTTGTAGCTGTCAATTAAATGTAATCGTGTAGGTGAATGCAGTGACAGGCCCAGTCTCATCCAATCAGACACCTTTGCAATGGCTCCTATTCTTAGACTAAACCCCGTCCCTTCTACATCTAAGTTTTCCGTATAGGTCCAAGAGGCCAATTCTGTTCCTTCTTCTAAAGGCATTTCTTCGTGACGAGACTCTTCAATAAACTTGAGTTTCGTTACGCCCAGTGTTGCCCCTAGACTTAACCACTCCATAAATGTACTGCCCATTGAGTACTGTGTCTCTCCCATATTTCCAGATCTTTCAATCCTGCGGTTCACAGAAATTAATTCACTTGTGTTAAATGGCGTTCTATATTCTGTGTCGCTAGACCCAACAGTATCAAGAAGGTACGCATACCAAGCAAGTGATGCGGTGTACGGGAAAGCACTGCCGTCATCTAAATCCGCGTTCGGGGTGCCTTCAGCAAGGGATTGAAAGCCTCCGAGTAAACTTGAGTTTAGTTGAGCGTTTTCTAGCACGAGTCTTTGGTCAAATATTGCTTGTTTTTGATGAGAAATCCCCAGTGTTATAAATGGCCAATCAGGGTTAACACTTGGTATTGTTAAAGCAATTCCCAATGACCCGATTGTTGCTGAAACATCGGTAATTCGATTTCCAGTTTCTCCAAGTGTTGCCGTTGTGCTACTCGAAAAGATTCCAGTTGAAAAGCTGACATCTCCTCTTCTATACAGTCCTATTCCCGCTGGATTTATTCCCATTGAAGCTATGTCAGCTCCCAAGGCTCCAAACGCACCACCCATTGCAGTTGTGCGAATCGACCCTGTTGGTTGTGTGATGGAGTACCTGAGTACATCAACTTCATTTTGGGCTAAAGAAGTGTCTTGCAAAAATAAAATCGAAAGTGTAAAGAATACAGTTTTACATGCATGCTCTACTTTGGGCGAGAATTGAATGAAAAGCATTGGCGGAAATTATTGTCCGCGACCGCTGGATTTCCCCGACGAATTGTTGGATCTGCCAGTTTTTCCAGATTGGCTGCTGTTGCCGTTAGTTCTAGCACTGGGTATTGAACTGGGTATTGAACTGGGTCTTGAATTAGAAATGTTCGTATCGTCTGATCGAGTTGCGTTGTTATTTATTGTTGAAGGACTTACAGGCTCCCAGTTCCAAATCGATCTCGTTTGTTTTACGTTAGAATTTTCACTGCTGACATTCGTTGAGTTTGTAACTCCACTTCCAGTTTCTTGAGTTTTATTCGTGCTTAATCGCCCTCCTCTATAGTTACTGTTAGTTAGTGTACCGGTAAGAAGCGGAGTTCGTGGCCCCACTAAAACTGAACTGGTGTAGTATGTTTCACCTCCTGTATTGCTGCCGAAATACCCTCCACCATTATATCCTCCATAGCCATAATTGTTGTAGGGATTGTATCCGTATCCTCCATAGCCGAAGCTGTTGTAGGGATTGTATCCGTAACCCCCATAACTGTTGAAGTTGTTATTTCCGTAGCTGTTGTAACCGCCGTAGTTGTTCCCGGCTCCGTAGGGTGAGAAATAACTACTTAGACCTAATGAATTATATGGTAGGTTTGAATTGAAATTGTTGTTTGAATATCCTCGGTTATTTATATATCCACTGTTTTCGTTGTAGTAGTCCTCTTCCGAATCTAGGGATTCGAGGTCTTTTAAGGCGAAGGCGAGATACTCCGCGTCGGTAATAAATTCTTCTCCTGAGGCCAGGTAGAGTTCATCGGATTCGAGGGAGGAAGTCAGGTTTGGGCTAATCCCACAACCGATAAATGCCACCATAGAAACAAGGATGAGTGGCAGTTTAAAAAATTGTATAGGTAAATCCATGGGCATTATATATTAGCAAGGTAATCAAATTCGTACTTTCGCAGTGCGAGATGTTCCTCGAATTCATAATTACACGAATCGTACCAAAGTTTAGATGGCTAAAAAATTAACACCGAGAAGCGAAGATTACAGCAAGTGGTATAACGAAATTGTTGTTGATGCTGACCTTGCGCAGCACTCAGATGTAAAGGGATGTATGATTATTAAGCCTTATGGTTACGCCATTTGGGAGAGGATGAAGGATGTTCTTGATGGCATGTTTAAGGAGACGGGGCACATGAATGCCTACTTCCCACTTTTTATTCCTAAGAGTTATCTTTCTAAGGAGGCCGCTCACGTGGAGGGGTTTGCGAAGGAGTGTGCTGTTGTAACTCACTATCGCCTGATGAACGATCCGAATGGGAAAGGGCTGATTGTTGATCCCAAAGCAAAGTTAGAGGAAGAGCTGATCGTCCGTCCTACTTC
Source organism: Bacteroidota bacterium (assembly GCA_027619225.1). Classification (GTDB taxonomy): domain Bacteria; phylum Bacteroidota; class Bacteroidia; order Flavobacteriales_D; family Sanyastnellaceae; genus UBA974. Next base: position 92,017 of record JAQCFW010000002.1, on the reverse strand, counting down.
AGAGACCATTATTTGGAATACATACAGGAAATGGATACAGAGCTACCGCGATCTTCCACTTCTAATTAACCAATGGGCGAATGTTGTCCGTTGGGAGATGCGTACCCGTCTTTTCCTAAGAACTACAGAGTTTTTATGGCAGGAGGGACATACGGCTCACGCTACTGAGCAGGAGGCTCAGGAGGAGACCCGTCGCATGCTTGATATTTATGCCAAATTCACGGAAGGCTGGATGGCTATGCCAGTGATTAAGGGTGATAAAACTGAAAGCGAGCGTTTCGCAGGTGCAGAAAGCACGCTTTGTATCGAGGCAAGAATGCAGGATGGTAAGGCTCTTCAAGCCGGCACTTCTCACTTTTTAGGCCAAAACTTTGCCAAAGCCTTCGATGTTAAATTCGCTACTAAAGAAGGAAAGCAGGAACTTGTTTGGGCTACTTCATGGGGCGTTTCCACACGTTTAATGGGAGCTCTCGTCATGACTCACTCTGACGACGCCGGTCTTGTTCTCCCTCCAAAGCTTGCACCTATCGAAGTCGTCATCGTTCCGATCTACAAAGGGCAAGAGCAGATGGACGAGATCGTCGACAGGTGCCGGGAAATCGAGACAGAACTACGTGCAGCAGGTATCCGAGTTAAACTGGATGCTGACGACTCTAAGCGCTCTGGATGGAAATTTGCAGAGTACGAGCTCAAGGGTGTTCCTATTCGACTTGCCGTTGGCCCTCGAGATCTCGCGAACAATTCTTGCGAACTCGCCCGCCGCGATACCCGCACAAAGTCATTCGAATCTCTCGACGGAATCGCACCTCATGTGCGTACCCTCCTCGACACGATCCAGTCAGATTTATTCTCTACCGCTCAAGATCGCATGGTGAAAAACACGGTCCATGTAGACACATGGGAAGAGTTCCAAGCGGCAATTAATGATGAAATGTTCGTTTTGGCTCACTGGGACGGCACATCAGAAACTGAGGATCTTATTTCTGACGAGACAAAAGCTTCCATTCGTTGCCTCCCATTCGATGGTGATCTTACCCCTGGAGTCTGTGTAAAGACTGGTAATCCAAGTGCACGTAGAGTTCTATTCGCGAAGTCTTATTAAAATCCCATTATTTTTTATCTAAGGTGCTTGTGAGAATAAAATCTCTAACTATCTTTGCGCACCTATTTGGCCCGTTCGTCTAGGGGTTAGGACGCCAGGTTTTCATCCTGGTAGCAGGGGTTCGAATCCCCTACGGGCTACAAAAGTCATTCCCTGCATCCTAACAGATGTGGGGAATTTTCATTTAAGACTTCCTGTACATTGCCAGATTTGAGACATCATCTAAAGCCTCAGAGAAGAATATAGAGGCTTTGAAGCAGTTAGCAGCTTAGTAGTTAGTCAATAATTACTTTACTCCTCAAGACTTGTTCATCAGTTGAGAGCTTTAGTGAATACATGCCTTTCGCAAAGTTAGAAACATCTATCACTAGAGTTGACAATGACTGCTTCTCAAAGACAAGTTTGCTTGATGAATCATAAAGCTTAATGGTTGTAATAAACCCATTCAAATCACCCAAATCAACTGTTAGGTTGTTGGATGCTGGATTAGGGTAAATGAGCACTGATAAAGCTTGTAATTCATCAACGATCGTATTCTCCTCATTCTCATCGCATATACCATCTCCGTCCTCATCATTGTAGCACTTGCAGTAACAATCTTCTAAGTAAACACAATTTTCCTCATCGATATTGATAAAGAATACGGTGTAGGTGGCAGGGTCAAAGAAGTCACATTCACAATCGACCACAATCATATCATACTCCAGACACGAATCGCAAATCCCATCTTCGTCTAGATCGATGACACAATTCCCATCACAATCATACCCCCATTCAGCATATTCACAAGAATTATCTTCTTCTGTGGCGAGAATGTCATAGTTACATGCCAAATAATCAGTACATCCAGGAACTATTTCAATCTCATCACCTATGCAATCACACTCTGTTGTGTAGGCATCATTTTCTGTGAACTCATTTCCATCATCACATGCATCACTAGCATAGAGGCATGAACCATCATTGAAGTTAGCTTCTTGATTGTAACTACATGCTTGCATGTCTGTGCATCCAAGAACACAATCACCAAATGTTGCACTAGCATTACCACCAGAAGCTAATAGCTCGTCCGTTGTCGCATCGGTGATTTCCCATGAATTCTCCAAAGGCCAATTGTCATTAGCCGCATATACAACCTCAATACAAGTTGCTAGATCAACACAATAAGTTGCAGAAGTTGGGTTAGCGTTTGTTCCCGTATTCACAAGGAAATCCTCCCCGTTAACAGAAACTGTACCTCCTCCATCACTATACTGATCGTAAAGCGTTAGAGTCACGAATGTTCCGTAGCAAGGTGGCGGCGGACACGCATCACAAAAAGCGCCTCCACAGTCAACACCTGTTTCGTCTTGATTTTGAATTCCATCCTCACATGTTTCAATCTCATCACCTAAGCATTCACAATCTGTTGTATAGGTATCATTTTCTGTGAACTCACTTCCATCATCACAGTCATCACCATCATACACGCATGAATCATCATTCAAGTTTGCTTCTTGATTATAATTACACGCTTGAATGTCTGTGCAACCAGGATCAATCACACAACCCTCTGCTCCCGTTAATTCTAAGGAAATTAACGATGCGGGATTCCACCAAGAACATAGTTGAAGTTGACTCACATAAATTGGCGTTTCAAAGTCCACTGTAACAGTGGTAATCTCAAAATTATATGGAGTTGCACTTACGCTTCCTACATTAAGCGGAGTCGAGTCTTGTAGATAAATCCAAGCATTTGATGAGGTATTGGTTGACGCTCCTATTACAGCGGTTACAGAAATTACATACATCGGGCTTATTGGATAAATCTCACACGGATCAGTCAATGAAACGGGATATGATAATCCAGCTGAGACTATCGAGGTTGCATTACATTCTTCACAATCATCTATGAAAGAGTTTCCACCACAGATTCCTGAGCAATCGATATCAATGATACAAGTCCCATCATCATCTGTTGCGTCCAGGTTGTAATTGCAGGCTAGTTCATTTGTGCAGCCATTTATTGTGTATTCACAAGAACCATCATCGAATTCTGCCGCCTCATTGTAGTTCAGTGCTCCTTCATCCATACATCCTCCTGTTCCTACTGTAATCGTAGCGACCATTCCTTGTTCTGCATGGATTCCGATAGAACAATCGTAAGAGTATATACCTGCTACGTTAAACTCGTGAGAACCTAAACAAACTCCAGTTTCATCACCGCTTACTGGATGAATAAAGAACACTTCTGGGTTGCCAAAAGACTCTCCTGTTAGTGTGTTAATATCACCATTTACATTATGGTAACCATCAGTGTTTGACCACGTAACAAGAGTGCCAACTTCAACAGATAAATCTGTGGGAGAGTAAGCGTAGTTAGATGTTACGACCTCTATTCCATCAACATTACATGAATTATTGAATGTGCAACTGCCGTCATCTTCAGTTGCCTCTTGGTCGTAATTTGAAGCAGTAGGGACTGTGCATCCAGGAATTTGAACAATTGGTAGTTGGTTGATGACACAACGAGCAGAAAAGCTCCAGGCCTGAGTGTTGGCTTCCCGAAAGATTTGATCGCTGTTATAGTCCAGGGAACGACGCCATGACTGTAGGAATGAACTGGAGTCATTCTCAGATGACGACCACCAGATGCCGCTGATACCAAAGTTGTAGAATCCAGTGCCAAAACGGAGTCCGCCAGGCAATCCTGACCAACCACTGGAATTGGTAGCTCCTGTATTAGGCTGAGGCCAGTGGTCATACCCTATTTCTTTCATTTTCCCTCCGGCTACACTCTCTCCGCCTAAGAAGTCTGTTAGCTCAGTGAACTCATCATCTGATGGGATATACCAACCGCTTGGACAAATGCCCTCAGTCATCACCGCAGGCCAATTGTAAAGCACTCCATATATCTCGTAGTTGTCAGCATACGTAGCAGCTGTAACATTATTGCCCTCATACCCGAAAACATAATAATAAGGTTCGGTATTGCTTCCTTCATTTGGAGGTGAAACACTTGGTAAATATTTGCAGTTCTCAGCAAACCAGCACTGCTCACCAATCTCTACAATGTCATATTCATATCCTTGATGTGTGACTGATGTTTGATTGTTGCAAGGACTTTGTCCATAGAAACTGAAAGAAAGAAATAAGCAAAAGAGAGTAGTAAAAAGAAGTCTCATTTTTTTGATTTTAGATTCGCAATTTACATACAGTTTTGGTAAATTAAATCTGAGATCAATCAACTTGACACCCTCAATGCCTTGATACAGGATTGAGGCCGAACTTTTCTACGCTCAGCATTAGTTCTTTACCCTGACACAGGAAGATGTCATAGAAACCTAGACACAAAGTTCAAGTCCAGTGAGCGGACCTCTTTTTGCTCTAATTTTTGATAGGGGGAAGGTGTGTTGAAAATCAAGATGAATGAGAACAGAAGACCGTCACCAAGTCATTGATTTAAAGGCGTTTTGTTTTGGGGTCTCCCAAAAGGTCCCACCCACGAACTCGCGAGGTGGTCAATGACAGAATCGGATTTTACGCAATGGCCCTGCAAATCTCAGCGGTTTAAAGAATTCATGGGCATGGCATTCCAGAAGGCTCTCCTCGTTGTACCTTTCTTGCATGCGAACAATTTGGATTATGGGATGGGCGGTTTTGTGGACTGCCTGTCAAACGGCACCGGAACCGTTAGAATTAGCGTCACCTTCGGAAAACCCCACGCGGCCATGGGCCATCGTCATTCATGGAGGAGCAGGCCACTTTGGGGAGGAAAGCATGCCCCCGGAAATGCAAACGCTCTACACAGCTTCTTTGGAAGCTGCGCTTTCATTGGGTGAAGCCCAATTGGCTGACGGTGTCCCGGCTTTGGATGTGGTGGAATCGGTGGTGCGTTTGTTGGAAAACGATTCGCTATTCAATGCGGGGCGTGGGGCGGTTTTTACGGCGGAGGGGACCCATGAATTGGATGCCTCTATCGCCGATGGTGCTACCCGAAATTGCGGAGCGGTGACCGGTTTGAGCGGCTATCGGCACCCGATCTCCGTGGCGCGCGCTACCATGGATTCGAGTGAACACGTATTTTTTAGTGGCAATGGGGCGAGTGAATTCGCCAAAATCCAAGGAGCTGAAACCGCACTACCCGATTGGTTTCATACGACAAAGGCCTATGATCGCTACGTCGTCGCTGCCGAACGCGAAGGCGATTTACCAGTTCCTTTGGAGGAGAAACGGGGAACCGTGGGATGCGTGGCTTTGGACCGCAACGGGCATTTGGCGGCAGCCACTTCTACCGGCGGCATGACCTACAAAAGGCATGGTCGAATCGGGGATAGCCCCATCATCGGAGCGGGGACTTGGGCGGATGATCGAACCTGTGCGGTATCCGCAACGGGCTGGGGCGAGTACTTCATCCGCACGGGTGTGGCACAAGACATTCACTCCCAAATGTTGTATGGCGGAAAATCGCTGGAAGCGGCATGTCAACATACCATCTTTGATGAAATGGGGGCTTTGGGTGGAGACGGTGGTGTCGTGGCGGTAGATGCCCAGGGTCACGTGGCGCTGGTCTTCAATAGCTCAGGAATGTTCCGAGCGTGGTCTCACCCAGAAGGCAGGGAAGTGGCGATGTTTGGACCGTATCAACAGCCTTAAGGCAATGTGTCCCCGGCGAGGAATACGTCGAGCCGCAAATTGTCAAAATGGATTTGGTCGCGCTCGTTGACCTTCCCGGAATTGGGATGGAACAGGACCACCTGGCCGGCTCCTTCGATGCTGATTCCCCCGGGTTCAATCACCAAAGCGGTGGCTTCACCAATTCCGAATACAGGCAAGCCAGGGTGGTCGTGAAGTGCCGTCAATGCCCGGTTGTATCGGCTGCGTTCGATGAAATGTTGGTCGATGATGGCTTGTTGTAAAAGACCAAGGCCCTCTTCGTAGACGGCGTTATTTGTTTCAAGTCGGTTGTAGGTGGATTCATATTCCGGTTCTTTTTTTTCATCCCCGGTGATCATGACCTGGCTCATCATGGCGGCACCGGCGCTGCTTCCCGATACGATTGCCCCGCGGCGAAAAGCTTCTTGGATGGCCTCTTGAATTGGCCCTAGTGCCACTGCCATGAACTGCGCTTGATCTCCTCCGCACAAATAAAAACCTTGTGCCTGTCGGATGCTGTCGAGTTGGGCTTCACCGTAGGCTCCGGCCTGCAAGTTCATCCCATGGACATTGGTGCATCCCAATTCCACCAGAGGCTTGATGCCGTAATGCAAAGCGGTGTCGGGCTCTGAACTCGCCATCGGTAGCACGATGACCAAAGCGTCCTTGGAGGGAAGCCGCTGGACAACGCCAGCCATGAGATCTAGCGGCCGGCTCCCGCCTCCAATGATGAATAGAGTACCCTGTGCATCCGGAAGTACGAGAGCTTCGAACGTGCAACTCCAATTCTGTGATTCTTCCGGGGAAGAAGGTAAAGTTTCTTTACAGCTACACAAGGAGAGCAGCAGCCCGGCAAAGGCAAAAACGGAAAAATGATTCATACGTTTGGGGTGAGGTATTGTGGGTGTCAATAATACAGTAAGGTGCTAATTTTGTTCGAAAATTACGCATGTTTTCGTTTCGTTCGACAAAGTATGTGGCTCAGAATCAGGACAATCTACCGTGATGAATCGATTGATTCTTTGTCAGCTTTTCAATCATCCATGTCCCATTGAATCACCCTCTAGAAATCCGCCGAAATTTGCAAACAACGGAGATAATTACAATATTAACGGCGCTGAAAGCGCTTGTCATTGTTTTAAATATGGCTTTATAAGGATTATATAAGAGTGTAAATAACAATCTCTAAAAAACGACATATCATTTTGAGAATGATTTCATCCCCTTGTTCACCTTGTCAGATGTGAACGGAGTAAATCCTCCTCATAAGCGAATCTAATGAGTCAGTAGTTTGGTCAACAGTGTTGGAAGTCTTAGGCTCATCGTTCTATGAATTTTCTGTAACTGTTGAGCTTTTAGAATCAGCAAATTCAGATGAATATTATTCAGAGATGCAAAGTACCTGATGTGCTTGAAATGGTTGGAGAGTTTCTGCCATAGATAAGGAGTTCTTGGATTGATTAAGAACTTATTGACCAATAGCCAAACATCTCTCATGAGGAGATGATAGAACTTGATAAGCTTATTGTGTCTCAACAATCCCTCAAGGAGCGGAAGTTGACCAATCCCAACAAGTGTCTTCACAAACAGAGGGACACTACAAGTTGGTGATCAACTGATACAGCGGTCTCACCTAGATTTTAAGATTGGATATTCCACCATCTACTTTCAAGGTTTGTCCAGTTATCCATTGAGATTTGTCATCAATTAAGAAGGAAACCATGTTTACAATATCATTCACATCACCAATCTTTTTTAAGGGATGTCTCGCAATGCTGTTTTCAATTTTCTTTTCATTGTTTAGAAGGTGTTCTGACAAGGGTGTTAGCGTAATTGAAGGAGCTACCACATTGACTCTAACTTTGGGTGCTAATTCAGCTGCTAGCGTTTTAGCTAGAGCTTCAATAGCGCCTTTTGAAATGGAAACTTGAGTGTGAAAAGGAAAACCTAGACTAGCTGCTACAGATGAAAACAAAACAATCGATGCTTGTTCAGATTTTAAAAGTGACTTTCTAACTTCTTGCAATACTTTTAAAAAGCCCGTGACATTTAATTTTATGTCTTCAATGATTTCGTCTTCTGAATATCTGTGAAAAGGCTTTAGATTAATTGAGCCAGGACAGTATACAAGTCCATGTATTACATCAGGTAAAGGTATGTCGCTCATGGAGTCTGTTTTAACATCAAATTCATGATAACATACATTTGTTGCATCGGTTTGTTGATTAGACTTGTAAGTAGAAATAATGTTATAGTTGTTTTTTAATTTCTCAACTAGCGCTTTACCGATTCCTGATGAACCACCTATTATTAAAATATTTTTCACGATTAAAAGCTTAAAATTGAAGGTCAAATTTACTCTAAATACTATCCATTTTCAATGAATTACTTGTTCAATTTAGTTACAAAATATATACTCACAACGGTCTTGTTTATACCTTTTATTTCCAGTCTTCACGGAGTTTTTTCTATTCTCAGTGTCGGTACAACTTAGCCACAAGAGTTCTTCGATACATCTGGCAAATTACCCTGCGACTTTCTCAGTTTTTTTTCAGGAGCGTGCGTAAATTCTGATATTGTGGTATATGATTTGAGTGATCGTGTAGCAATGCAAGTCAACAGATTTCCTGCTGTAAATGGACAACACCTTATTATCAACTCTCTTAAAAAGGAGTCTTGTCTTCAGAATACACGATGACCATACTGGCATTGCTAAGAAGCTCGTTGTTGCTCCGAAATTGACATTGATTTTTTTAACCGATATTTATGCGGCGTATACTGCACTAAAAAATCCAGATAAAAACCCAATTCAATGAAACATACACTCCCTCTTGTTGCTTTGTTGACCCTCTTAACATCCTGCACTTTTGCACAGATTACCAATGCGAACCGCTCCGGATTTTCATGGATTACCACTGAACAGGTAATGGACGACTTGTACGGGTCTGGATACAGCATGTATAGCGCTGCTTGGCCTATGTTTAAACAATATCCAGGACCAGAAAACTTTCAAATGGGATTGGCTGGATGTTGGTTGACCCCACAACAAACTGGGGATGTACCCGAAGGTTTTTACAATACTATTGAAGGTGGATTAGGCTGGTGGCACGACACCCGTTTCGGCACTCGGATTCCCAAATTCATTATGGGCGGTGTGTCGAATGGTTTTTTTGCCTGGGCGAACGGCCCTGGTGCTGGTCGCAGCGACATGCTAGGAAATGGACAACGTGACTGGAGCACACCCGGTGGTAAATATGGTGTTGCGCAGCTATCCAACCGGCTGTTGTGGTCTCCAGATGGCTTAAATATGGCACAAGGTCTCAATGGTGAGATGCTTGGCTACGGCTACACGCCTTTGCCAATCACGGAAGTGTTGGAGCAAACAAATGGTCAGGATGTCCAGACCGGAAACCAATGTTGGACCTTGTTTTTAAATACGACAAATTTCAGTGGTCCGGCTACGTTCTTCATGCCTACCTTCTGGACAGAACCAGCTTTGGAGGATTTTTCGCTTGAAGGTTTGTTCTTCGATACCCGTCCTTCAAACCCCAATTTCGGCAAAGGCTTGGAGCATGCGGTCTCTCCGGCCTTGATGTCGGAGGATAGCCAAGGAACACCTTATGCGAAGATTGAACAACTACAGTTCCCAGCGAGCAACGAAAGCAGTACAATGGCATTGAGTCAGATAGCTGTTTACTCTCAGGAATCACTTTGGGATGCAATGGTAGACTGGTTTAACGGCGGTGAAATGGTTTCAGCTGAATCGATGCAGGATGGAGCTAACAGTGTGTCATTTGTCAACAATGGTGGATCTGTTTTTGGTAAAATCGCTGGTGGTGGAGATGAGTATTTGATTGCCTTGGATTATATCCAGAACGTTCAACAGACTTCTAATGTTATGGGATGGGAGTTTAATTTGAATACGGTCACTGAAGATGACGGATATTTTGTCTTGCCAGAATATTTCAGGTTAGAATCAGACAATGAATGGCACGCAATTGATGCACAAGATGTTCCAGCATCAACGAATTTAATGACTTCAGAAGTTCCCATCAGTGCAAGACCGGAAGTCAGTTATCTTACTCCACTTGAGCCAGATTGTGCCTGGCAGGACCCGTATGGTCCATGGAGCAGCCCAGGGCCAATGGCAGGTCCTTTTTATGCAGACCTAGGAGACGGCTCGACTGTGACTTACCATTGGTATCGTTTTGTTGATCAGCCGGCAATTGTGCATGCAAATCTTCCCGAAGAGATGCGTGAAGAGATGCAGGCCCGTGTGGAGTTAATTCATTCCAATTGGAGCCACACCGATGAGTATATGGCGCCTCCGGCAGTGGGGAATCTAGCGACACTAGATCCAGGCGTGATTGTGGAGCCACCTGTTGGGTTGGAAATCGGTTATGTGCCAATTGTAACGCGGCAGGAATCCACGCCGGAAAAAGTGAGGGTATTTGTGCTCGCAGGTCAATCGAATATGCAGGGATATGGAAAGATAGAGGATGCAGAAAATGATCCTGGTACCCTGGTTCATGTGATCGAAAACGACGAAGTTGGATATTGGGATGAGCTCGGGGAAGTAGAAGGCTGGACGACATTGAATGACGCTTACATATACTTTGCAAACAATGGTGATACAATCAGAGAAAACATCACTGTTGGCCAGGGCACATTTTCAGAACTGATTGGTCCAGAGTTGATGTTTGCACATGAATTGGATGCCTATTATGATGATCCAATATTAATCATCAAAACCGCTTGGGGTGGAAAGAATCTGGCAGAAGATTTTCGTCCGCCATCCGCAGGGGGCATAACCGGTGCATATTATGACGATATGATAGAAACAGTTTACGAAGTGACTCAAAACCTCGGGTCCGAATTTCCAGAGATAGGCGTGACTGATTTTGAGATTTCTGGATTTGCTTGGTTTCAGGGATGGAACGACGGTGCGACACCGGAATTTCTGGAAGAATATGAGGATAATCTCTATAACTTAGTCAACGATGTGCGGAGTGATTTGGGCAACACAGATCTTCCGGTGGTTGTGGCAAATTCTGGCCACGGAGGTTTTATGTTGAGCAACGATATGTGGGTACAGAACATGCAGAATATAGTTTCTGTAGCACAGGAAAACGTAGGTTGTAACAATACGCTGTATGGAGGCTCCGTTGGTTTTACGGATACCAAACAATTTTATATTGACGATGAGCAATCGCCCGATAATTCGATCCATCATTTTCACAACAATGCGCTGACTTTCCTGAATGTTGGAAAAGCAATTGGTGAAGAAATGATCTTGGCCATTAACGATATGGCATTTTGTTATACTGACTGTGAAGAGCAAGTGGTGCCTGGCATTGTCTCGATTGGAAACAGGGTTTGGAATGACCTAAATATGGACGGTGTCAATGATCCATATGAGCCTGGTATTCCTGGTGTTTCACTTGTTCTTTGGAGTGATTCTGACGGTGACGAGGTGCCAGATTGGCAAGGCTTCAGTGGTGTAGAGATCACAGATGAAGATGGTTATTATCGATTCTCCGGTTTGGAGCCAGGAAACTACGTTGTTTTTGTGTGGCAAGTTGACAATTGGGAAGAAGGGCAGCCTCTTTATGGTTTCGAATCCACCAACATCTTTATAGCCGATGCAGATAATGATATAGACCTCGATAACAACGGTTTCGGTGCATCTTTTACAGACATTATGTCGGGTATAGTGACATTGAGCCTTGGAGATGAACCTCTGAACGATGGGGATCCGTTTGACTGTTTATTTGATTACGATGGCAGTGGAAACAATACCGTCGATTTCGGGTTCTTCAATCCTAATTCAACCTGCTTTGCTGATTTAAATAATGATAACATTATCACAGTTGCAGACTTGCTTATGGTTTTGTCAGAGTTTGGATGTATTGTCAATTGTGAGAATACGGATGTGAACAATGATGATGTCACAACAGTGATAGACTTGTTGGCGATACTGTCCGTCTTTGGAACCGTTTGCGAGTAATATCTAAAATCAACATGAATGAGACTTGAGACCGTCGTGTCACTATTGATTAACACTGTCAGAAATTAAGTAGCGGAGTTGTGTTTATTCAAACGGTATTCCAAAATTGAGCAGCCAAACTATATGTTTGATGTCAATGTTCATCTAAAATGAAATCTACTTTTCGATATGTAATATTCTGTTTATAATATTTGATTGTTTATTCCTGCTTTATATGTATCAAGGGCTCTCGTTCTCGCGTATTTGTGATCGATGATCGGGAGTGGGTAGTCTAATGTTTCAAACTCGGGCACCCACTTTTTCACATACCTAAGTTGTGCGTCAAACTTCTTCAACTGTTCTGTTGGATTAAAGATTCTAAAATAAGGTGCAGCATCGCACCCTGTTCCTGCTGCCCACTGCCAATTTCCATTGTTAGATGACAGCTCATAATCGAGCAATTTCTTTGCAAAATAGGCCTCTCCCCATCTCCAGTCAATCAACAGATGTTTGCACAAGAATCCAGCGGTGACCATTCTCACTCTGTTGTGCATATAGCCCGTTTCATTTAATTCTCTCATCCCGGCATCCACAAGTGGGTATCCTGTTTTCCCTTGGCACCAATTGTCGAAATCCCGTTCATTGTTTAACCATTGGATTCCGTCATATTTGGAACGAAAATTTTGGGACACCACATTGGGGAAATGAAACAAAATTTGCATAAAGAACTCCCGCCAAATGAGTTCACTTAAAAACACAGCATCGCGACCGTTATGCTCAGCAATGATTTGGCGTATGCTGATGGTTCCAAAACGAAGATGAGGGCTTAGATAGCTTGTCGAGTCGAGGTGAGGAAAGTTGCGGGTTTCAGAATAGAGCTCTATTTTATCAAGCGTATATGGCTTGACCACGGTGTTTGATTTTTTAAACCCCAACGTTTGCAATTTTTGAAAAGGATGCTCTTCCTTGTAAAATTGCTTGAAGTTGACGGTTGTTTCAATCTTCTTGGGCGCATACAATTGAAGCCATTTGTTTTTATAAGGCGTGAAGACGGTGTAGGGTGTGCCATCAGCTTTCATCACGTCAGATTTCTCATGAACCACATGATCTTTAAAACTGATCAATTGGCTCCCGTTTTTTAACAACACCTCTTCCACCCTCCGGTCTCGTTGGAGGGCATAAGGTTCATAATCCCTGTTGACAAAGACTTTTTCTACAGTGTAGTTCGCACAAATCGTTTCCCAGATTTTCTCGGGGTTGCCTTTAAGTATTAAGAGTGAGGATTGATGCGCTTGTAGGGTTATGTTCATAAGGTGAAGTGCGTCGTAGATAAAACTGACGCGTGCATCAGACTCAGGCAATTCATTCAGGATGTCTTCATCAAAAATAAAAACCGGCAGCACAGGGTTTTGGGCATTCATCGCCGCATTTAGAGCTGTGTTGTCCTCCATCCTTAAATCTCTTCTAAACCAAAATATATTAATCTTCATGCATCAATTGTAAAACAAAATATAACTATTCAAAGAGGTAGCGATGATAAGTCACACCAAATATGGCAATAATAGCAAGGCAATGCTTTTCCTACAGCTGTGAAATGGCAATACAGAATACCAATATAAAGCCTTCCATTGCCTATTGCTTTCACGGGCGACGGTGATCACAGTCGTTTCAGGAACTTGAATACCTGCGAAGAGCTGGAGGTTCGAACCTGAATGATGTACAAGCCCGTCTGCAGCCCCGAAACATCAATGGAGGTGAGATGAAGGGTGTGGCCGGACTGGCACAACCGGCCATTAATGTCAAAGACTTCCCAGGTTGATTTGCCGAAAGACAGTCCAGAAAACCACAGTTGTTCTCGTGCAGGATTTGGGTATACAGTGGGTTTTTCGACCGCCAGGTCCGGAGTGCCCAGACTGGAATCCCATGTTAAAGAAGCGAGGACTGCTTGTGAAGCGGTCACCTTGCCGTGTCCCCAAACGTCGTCTCCCGCAGCAGGCAGTATTCCTGTGTCGTCGTCTTCGCGGGCTGTCGATTCCAGGATGGAACGTATGTCAGCCGGGGTCAGCTCGGGGTTCGCTTCCAACATCAACGCAACCACGCCAGCTACGGCGGGACCGCTCATGCTCGTCCCAGAGAGCTTTGCAAATTCGTATTCTGTCCCATCGAACTCAACAGCGTTGGTGATGCTGTAACCGCCGTCTCGGAAGGAGCTCAAAGAAGACTCGACGCTCACGCCCGGGGCGGAGATATTGGGTTTGAGCCGTTCGTCCAGGGTAGGGCCGTAGGTGGAGAAGTTGGCCAATGTGCCGCCCACTTCCGTCCCAACGGGGTTCAGGTATTCCGAGGTGTATGCCCCCACGGCGATGACGCTGTGGCCGCAGGCGGGTTGTTGAATGCCGTAGTACGGATCACCACCAAGCCAACCCGATTGGGCGGCTTGGAAGTCCTGCCCCCAGTTGCCAACATCATTGGTCAAGTGCGTGTGATTCCAGGCATGCACACGGCCGCTTTCACCGGTCACTTGCATCACTACGGCGACGTTGGCGCTCCCTTTATGGATGCGCATCTGCATGAACGGTCGGCCGTTGGCTGGGTGCGACGGCTCCAAGACGACGTCGTAAACAATGGTGTCGTTGTTGACCACCTCAATGGTGTCCATCATCAAAGGCCCGTCGGCAGTGCTGTACATCGGGCTTGCGCCAACAACCGTGGATAAGCCGATGGTCACCAGGAATCCCATTTCAAATGACTCACCGGCCTCGCCCCACAACGTGAGATTCTGGCCCCAGGCGTTGGGGTTGGCAGTCAGTGGGTAAAACTTTACCCGAGAGCGGATGGTATCTCCCGGCGCTTCAAAGGTATGGTCAAGGTGAAAGTCCACGTTGCCGTTGTTGCCATTGGAACTCACAAACACAACCCCTTCGTCGGACATAGCGTCGATGAATTGGTTGCTCAGCCCACTGCCGTCCGGCGTCCCCCATTGTGGCAACCCCCAGCTGTTGTTGATCACCAAACGCTTTCCGTCGGCTTCCGCTACGCTTTGCATCCAATCATAAGCATCCAACGCGGAGGACTCATCCACCATCAATGTGGCGAACAAGAATTCGGCTGCAGGCGCCATGCCTTTCAGTCCAATCCCCGCGCCACTTCCCCCGGCAATCCCGGCCACATGGGTTCCATGTGTAGGATATCCGTAGACGTTGGAGGTGTCGCTTCCCAACAATTGGATGTCCACTGGGGATTCTGCCACGGTGCCGTATCCGTAATCACCGGGCGTTGGCCCAGCTTGCCGGAATTGGTCCCACACCGCACGGATCCGAGAGGTCGAGAGGGTGGTGTCGCGAAACATCGGATGCGTGTAATCGAAGCCCCAATCGAGCACGCCGATGAGTACGCCTTCGCCATGATAAGGTTGCGGAAGGTTGAATCCAGCATGCACACTGTCCACCCGTGTTCCGTAGCGGGATTTGTTGACATCGGGCACCGCTCGGGAGGCCAATTCCACAAGTTCCATGGGGGTTTGCCACAAGGCATGGAGCGCGTATGCATCCACCCGAAACGAGGTGATTCCTTGTCGACATGCCCCCGCTGTCACTGCTTCTTCATCCGCCGCCCAAGCGCGCCATTCGGCTTCCGTAACGCCAGCGGTCAATCGCCCCAAGAACCCCACCGTGGCTTGCCCGTGTACTTCGGCTACAGGGTACGCTCCGGCAACTTGCAACAGGCTTTTGGGGTCGTCGATTTCGGCGACAAGAGCGTCCAATTCTGAAAGGGCTTGGAGGTCCACTTGGGCCATGTTTTGCGCAGAACTCGATCCAGCAATGAACACCAAGAAATATAGGAGTGACAGTCGAAATTTCATGTTGCTAATGTAGCGACGCAGCAATTGTTTCTTGATTCCTGAACCGAAAGAGTTCTGCAAAACTAAAAACCACCTTCATTCGGCACAAAAATGGGAACAACAAAACTCATTTTGATTGCCAATGAACTCCTTATATTGGTTGACACTATCAAGATTAGAAAAAGACACTAATTATTTCAGAGGGCAAACAATGACCTTACCCTCACTAAGATTGGAATTAGATGCATAAGTAAGTTGGAATTTATCATTCAATTTTGGTGCAGAGTGCATCGAGATTTGACTAAGCGTAGTTATGTCTTGGAATTCAGAGAAATAAGTTGTATTCTTATGTTAAATTTATAAACATAAACGTTATGTATAGACTTACTCTCATTTTGATTGCTCTCGCTCTTCCTATTGTAGGGATGGCACAAACAAACTGCATCGATGATCCTGGAGCTGAATTTGTCTTTAACGATACAATCCATAACTTTAACTATTGCAGTCCCACTTCATTATCGACGGAACTCACCGCTTGTTATCTGGAACAAATCAAAGTGACTTTCTCAGGAGTGGAGAACCCAGACATGCTTGTCATTGACATACGTCGACCGGGAGCGAACTACCCGATGCGATTCGCCAGCTCAGGGCTTTTGAGCTCTGAGAACTACGATGGGTTTTTGAGCCAGGACTCATGCCCTTCCTCTCAAATCATTCCTTGGGATAACTCAACACTTGGGGGGGGCTTTTTCATTCTCAATGTATCGGGATGGTCCGGTTACAATCTTACAGGAATTTGGGATGTTGGGCTGAGTTTCATTGGCTCATCCTTTACCCCCAATGAGATTAGTTTGGACTTTGTGGGGTCTTGCTTGTCTTGTTCAGGATGTATGGATTATACTGCTTGTAACTACGATCCTTCTGCAACTTCTGACGATGGTTCTTGTGATTTCATCAGTTGTTACCAACTAGGTTGTACTGATCCTTCTGCTTGTAACTATGATTCTGCTGCTGACACTAATGACGGTTCTTGTGAATTCACTTCTTGTGTTGGTTGCACTGACTCTACTGCTTGTAACTACGATTCCACTGCAACTATTGCTTTTGAAGGAAGTTGTATTTACCTAGTAACAGGTTATAATTGTGATGGCTCTTGTATAGTTGATTCAGACGGAGATGGAATTTGTAATTTATTTGAAATTCTTGGTTGTACAGATGTTTTGTCTGAAAACTACAATCCATTAGCAACTGACGATGATGGTTCTTGTGTCATTTTTATCAGTGGTTGTACCTATTCAGCTGCGTGTAACTACAACGAAATGGCAACTTCGGACGACGGTTCTTGTGATTTCGATTCGTGCTATACAGTAATAGAGGGGTGTACCTACCCCAACGCATGCAATTATTCAGCATCTGCCATTGAAGATGACGGCACCTGCTTCTACCCTGACGTAGTTGGCGTATGTGGTGGAAACTGTACTTCGGATGCAGATAATGATGGAATCTGTGACGATATAGACGATTGCGTAGGTATTGTCGACGTGTGCGGAGTGTGCAATGGTCAGGGCCTGTGTGGGGGCGGCATCCCCATTTGGCTCGAGATTAGCAACCCGTTTCTAGAAATGTCGTACGTTCAGAATGCTGCTCCATTTTTCTCGATGTACAACGGATGGTTTGATGCCGATTTTGTGAAGATTGGAATTTGTAACCCTCAGGTCAATTTGGCACAAGGACAAGGACAAGGACAAGCCAGCTCCTCTGCATTCACAATTTCCATCAACTTTGAAGACTCGCCTGAATTCGTCGTCACTGTCGAAGCACCTCTATTTCAACAAGTATTGACCCTTCAGCTGCCCTCTGGGCCCAACGCACCCACGGCCTCCCAAATAGTGTCCATTCGATTGCAAGACGACACCGGGAACACGCTCGATAACTTGTACCAAGATGGAACGCCTTGGCCCAACGTGACCTTGAACGGAATTAACCATGCTCCGGGACAACATAGAATTGTACGTCAACCAGGGGTCCTTCAAGGAAATACCGAAGTGAACGAATCCGAATGGTTGGTTGCTGATGAAAATCAGGATGTGCCTTATTTTTCTTCTTGGAATTTAGGGTCCACCATCATGGTGCCGATGGTTGAAGATGATCAGGGTGAAAATGATCAGGGATGCCAAGGCGACGAGGATGGCGACGGGATTTGTGACGAATTGGAAATCCCTATGTTTTGCGACAATGTGAACACCACCAATTACAGTCCACTTCATAACACCCTCATATGCGAGGAGGCCGAAGTGATGGAGTACTGGATTTCTTCGTTTAACCTGGCTGAGATCGCTCAACAAGGAGGTTTGCTTCCTCCTATGGATCTTGGGCAAGAACCCGTGGCCTCTGAAATGGTTGCCAGCAGTATTTGTTCAACTGGTGCTTCTCAATTGGCATTCTGTAACTACGGACAACGTGCCTTCGTTGTGAATGAGAACATGCGATCGGTTGACATTATTAACTATGGGGATTTGGGCAATCCAGTGCCGATTTCTGATGGGATAGGGGGCTTCCGATCCATTTCAGCTAATGATATTGCGTCGGAATTAGTTTTGAGAGGGTTAACCAGTGTATTAAGGGCTGGTTTGGTTCCGTCTGATGTAGATATTTACAATATGGAGGGACCCGATAATATGGTTGCGGTGGCGTGGATTGACCCCTATGATTTGACCTTACCTGGTTGGGTCACGTTACATAACACCAATGGAATTCTCTTTGATGAAATTGAAGCCATTCATGAAGTAGGTCCAAACCCTAGAAGTTTGGCCTTCAGCCCAGACGGTGAATGGTTGGTAGTAGCATGCTCAGGGGAAGGGGAGTACGATGCGGGTGATCCTAAGGCTGAGATTGTTTGCATCAACGTGTTGGGATACACCCAAGACCCTGTGGCTCCCACCTGGGCGAATGTGGTGAGCTACACGATAAATTTTGACGACGAATACATCGTTGGCGGAGGACCTCTGGCTATCACCGGTTTTGAAGCCCGCACCTCGCAATACGACGGCACTCCCGGCTTGTCTCACTTGCTTGAACCCTCGCACGTCGCTATCACACCTGATAGCCAACGAGCCTTTGTGAATTGCCAAGTAAACAACACGTTGGTGGAAGTAAATTTAGGCAATGTGATTTCAGGTTTGAATGTGATTCAAGGAGCATACGGCTTCGGGTACCGAGATATGAGTTCTGGCAACGGATTTGATGGAATTTATGACGAGTTTGCCACGGTCGCGACGCCGACGCCGGGAACGATCTTAGGTTGGTATCAGCCTGGGGACATGGAAATCGTCGTTAGTGGATTAAAGACAATCCTATTGACTGCCAACGAAGGCCTACCGTCCAAAAACGCCGGAGATACAGAAGACGTGAATTTTTGCGGTGGTTGCGGCGATTATAGCAGCTTGGAAATTGATGCGAGGTACGGCTCTGGCGCCACAGGAAACCCCAGCGATCCTTCTTACGTCTTTGGTTCTCGTTCTTTTTCTCTATGGGACATCACTACAACTGGTAGCCTTTCCCAGGTTTACGATAGTGAATCGCTGATTGAAGATAAATTGGCCGAGCTTATGCCTTATTACGCGAATTCTTTGAAAAGCTCTTACACTTCTGGTGATCAAGCTTCTATTTCTCGTGGCCCAGAGCCGGCGGGAATTGCACATGGTATGCTGGACGGAAAGGACATTCTCATTGTGTCGCTGGAGGAAATGGGTGGTTCTATGATTTTCAATATCAATTTGGATGACCTTCTTAATAATTACTCGGTCTCTTATCAGGCGTATGCCACTAACAGAGATTTCCAAAATCCAACCATGGATCAATGTGCCTTTAATCATTTGGGAGCCAAAGACGTGTTGTTCTTGAGTTCTACCATCACCGGCAATACGTCAGTTACTGGAGGCAATGAAGGATACGAGTCCATACTGGTCTCCAACGACGAAACGGGATCACTCACGCTCTTTAGTTTGGACTCCAACTTTAAAGTCCCAGGGTGCATGGACTCTTGTGCATGCAATTACAGCCAATATGCTACTGTGGACGATCTGTCTTGTGAATTCATTTCTTGTGAGGGTTGCACGTACGATGATGCTGTCAATTACGATTCAGCTGCTACACTAGATAACGGCACTTGTACCTTCAACACTACCGCCAATGCTTGTCCAGCGGACCTTGATGGTGATAGCTCTGTTTCTACGTCAGACTTACTTATATTCTTATCGGCCTTCGGGACTGCCTGCTAAGAAAACATTATCTGTTAACGGATAGCGCGGATCATTGTGGTACACCCTTTTTTATAAGTAATTTGACGCGATTGTTTTTAATTAAATAGCCTTACTAAGAAAATGAAACGTTTATTATTTGCTTTAACAATAATGCTTATTAGTAGCTCTTCATTGTTGGCTCAGCATTCTTGTGCTCATACAGAGCAAAGAAAGAAAATGCAAAAGGAACATCCCGAGTTAATTCCAGCACAAGAAGCTCGAAGACAGTTTTTAGAAAACTTTACTCATAATTTCTCTGCAAATCAGTCTGTTCAAAGTTCTGTAAATCTTCTTATTCCAATTGTCTTTCATGTTGTTCATGACAATGGAGTAGAGAATATCTCCGATGCTCAAATTCACGAATCTATCGTTCAGTTAAATGAAGATTATGCAGCTGTAAATCCTGAATTGGTTGATGTTCATCCAAATTTTACTGATTTAATAGCGAATGTAGGCTTTGAGTTCCGTTTGGCTGAACTAGACCCAAATGGAGAACCCACGACAGGAATTAATAGAATTCAGTCAGAATTAACTTATAACGGGAGTGATATAGCTCTCAAACAAATGATTCAATGGGATCCGACGATGTATTTGAATATATGGGTTGTGTATTCTTCTAATGGTGGAAATGGATCCGCATTCGCATACTATCCTGCCGATGTAGAAGGTTCGGGGTCCATTTACGATGGTATCGTAAGTTCGTATTGGGCAGTGGGACGTACAGAAACAGCTGTTTGGACACACTATAAAATTTTAACCCACGAAGTAGGGCATTGGGCAAACCTTAAACATACTTGGGGGAGAAAATGTTATCGCAGTCGAGATTCATCAAATATCTTCGACGAGTTCCGACATCAGCTTCGATTTGTCTTTATCTGCCTCTGTTGTTTCAGATGAGATTATTTCCGACGTCAATCCTTGGCCGTTATCCTTAACTGGAAATTCTGGTTTTGTTGCGAGATATGAACCAACGGGTCAATGCACACTCCCTTTGGTGTTGCCAACCGACACGACCCTGACACTCTCCTGTTCACCCTACCTCGCAATTGGTACAACCCTTGTTTCATCAGGGGCCACTCTGACCATTGAGCCAGGAGTAGAAATTTGGTTTCCCGAAGAAGCTAGCTTGATTATTGAAGGTGATATCCAAGCCATGGGAACAAACGATTCCCCGATTGTTTTCAAAGCTAATGTAGCTAATGAAGTCACCGAATGGGGCCATATAAAGCTGAGTGAATCTAGTGGCGTGAATATCTTTAAAAACATCGTTATTGAGGGGGCTACGAATGGAGACCATCCGGTCCATGATCGCGCGGCTTTGACAGCATGGTTCAGCGTTGTAAATATCGATCAAGCGATTATAACGGATAACCACAGCAACCCCATTTATGCAGAACATTCTAGCGTAAGCTTAACGAACAGCACCATCCACTCTGATGTTACGGGTGATTTAATCAACGTGAAATATGGATCAGCATTTATAGAAAATTGCACTTTTATCGGTAACAATTCACCCGATACCGACGCCATCGATTATGACCAAGTAACAAATGGCGTGATACGAAATTCCGAGATACACTCATTTTTTGGACTGAACAGCGATGGGATTGATTTGGGTGAAGAAAGCAATGATGTTTTAATAGAAGGTTGTTTGATTCATCACTGTACAGACAAAGGCATTTCCATAGGGCAGAGCTCCACAGCCACAATTCAAGACAATATCATCAGCCAATGTGCACTGGGAGTGGCTATCAAGGATTTGGGAGGCGCAGACCTTGATCACATAACTTTTTATGGCAATCAGATTGCTGTTAGCGCTTACGAAAAGAATCCGGGTTTAGGTGGTGGTACTGCATTAATAAGCAGCTCTTTGTTGTCCAACTCAAGTGACTCTCCAGTCTTTTCTGACTCTCTATCTGTCCTCCAAGTAGAAGACAGTTACTACGATACAGATACACTCACGGGTACCAATGTTTCATGGGCTAATCCCCATTTTTCATCTCCTACAGACTTTGATTTCACTTTGTTGGAAGCGTCGCCCGCTATCGCTGCATCATCTGACGGATCTGATTGGGGTTCGGAAAGTCATCTTTTCTCAGGACCTCGTGACATCATGATTTCTGAAATCGGGTACGCGGGCTTGGAAGATTCAAACAAAGAGTGGTTGCGTTTGCTTAATGCTGGGAACGAATCCATTGATTTATCTGGATACAGCGTTTCCGATGGGATTTACATGACCATTCCAGAAGGCACCACATTGGAAGCAGGTGCAAGCCTTTTGTTGGTTCGTGATTTGACGTTCTTTGACAATACAACAGATCAACTCTTGCAATGGGACTCAGGTCAGTTGTCCAATGAGGGGGAGCGTATCATCCTCATGAATACCTCAGGCGTAGTGATAGATCATGTTCGATATAAAACGAGTGAACCTTGGCCTGTTCCTGTTTTGGGTCAAGAATCTTTGCAGCTGGTGTCCGTCGATTTGGACAACCACTTTGCGTCAAGTTGGGTGTTGAATGAAATTCAGCTTGGTGTAGAAGAGTCGTTGAGCTCTCATTCGATTCGCTTGTACCCCAACCCTGCAAAATCAGTTTTAACGATAGAATCAAACTTGGGAATTGAGATGCTTCAGGCTTTCAACAGTATGGGGCAGAAAATTGGGACTTGGTCTAGTTTATCTAAGCGGACGGAATTGGATGTCTCGTCGTGGTCGGATGGCTCCTACATTATTTTAATCAATGGAAGCCATGCTATGCGTTTTATTCATCAGTAATACTTGAAGTTTAGGATTACTCTCTCCTCACCCAAACACAGTTTTTTAAGAGTCCATCACAATTCTCCTTTATCTTATTCCCTACAACTTTGTAATCTGTTTGCTGAGTTGTGCCCAGTATGCCATAATACTCAAAGGAAGTACTGTCAGGGTATAGCATTAATTTTAAAATAGTGTCAACCTGAAAAAAATCGTAGGTTCCCGAGTGACCCTCTCCGTTTTCGTAGTTAAAACTATAGTGCCCGGGACTTCCATTATCGATATTCCAATCCTCAAAGACCATTAATTCCGGACCATTTTCTACACAATTAGAACACCCTCTGTCTGGATTAATATCGTAAGTACCAAGGATTCTCTCTTCCATGGGTTTACATCCAATACAAGAAATAGAAAATATTAAAATGTAGCTCACTGTTTTCATCTTGGGCAAGATACTGTGTGTGTTGTAATTATATTTCCTTTTTCACAAAGAAGATTCAAGATTAGAAAGGGCTCCCTTTACTTTCTTTTTATTTGTGCTCATCGTTGGACAAATGTCGGGGTGTCGTATTTAGCAGATTATATTTGTTTT
Organism: Bacteroidota bacterium; assembly: GCA_027619225.1. Taxonomy (GTDB): domain Bacteria; phylum Bacteroidota; class Bacteroidia; order Flavobacteriales_D; family Sanyastnellaceae; genus UBA974. The sequence goes on along the minus strand of JAQCFW010000002.1, from coordinate 68,808 downwards.
CTTAATAATCTATAAGAGGGTTTTGATGATACACGGAACACATAATGCTGAGCCAGATAAAAGGAACAACGATGTATTGATCTACATCAATGGTGATTTGTTTAAAAGGGCGGAGGCTAAGATTAGCGTATTTGACAGTGGGTATTTAGTAGGAGATGGTGTTTGGGAAGCGATGAGGCTTTATAACGGTGTTCTCGCCTTTTCAAATCAACACCTTGACCGTTTGTGGGCAGGTGCTGCCTCTATAGGTATGGAAATGAATTTCAGTAGAGAAGAGCTACTTGAAAAAGTTCATCTGACGCTGGATGCAAACGACATGCATACTGATGTTCACGTTAGAATAATGTTGACACGTGGTACTAAGACTACCCCTTCGCAGGATCCCCGACTCTTATTGAGTGGGCCTAATCTAGTGATCATCGCGGAGCATAAGAAAGCAAGTAAAGAATCTTCAATAAAGGGGGTCACACTTTTTACGAGTACCGTAAGAAGAGGTTCGCCAGACTATTTAGATCCTCGCATGAATTGCCACAGCAAAATCCATGAGGTTCAAGCACTTGTTCAAGCACTAGAAGCAGGTTGTGATGAGGCCCTAATGCTAGACGTCAGAGGTTTTGTTTCTACTTGTAATGCAACGAATTTCTTTTTAATAAGAAAAGATGAGGTTTGGACTTCTACAGGAGCATATTGTATGAATGGAATTACGAGAAACAATGTGATTCATATTTGTGAGCAAGAGGGGATTGTATGTCGTCAAAAAGATTTCTCATTGTTTGACACTTACTCTGCGGACGAAGCTTTTGTGACGGGCAGTTTTGGCGGTTTGACCCCTGTTACAAAGATAGATGGGCGAGTTATTTCTAGTGGGGCGGGTCCTGTGACACAACAATTGCAAAGACATTATAAAGAACTCATCACAAATGAAGCCAGTTAGAATTTGTCTTTGGTCCGGTCCAAGGAATATATCTACTTCACTTATGTACTCCTTTGCACAACTGAACAATTCTCAAGTTGTAGATGAGCCTTTATATGCACATTATTTGTCACGACTTTCTGAAGATGAGCGCACACGACACCCCGCCGCTAAAGAAATTATGGCATCTATGGAGCAAGATGGAGCGAAAGTAGTTGAGATGATGACTGGTGATTTCGGGGAACATACCGAGGTGTTGTTCTTCAAAAATATGACCCATCATCTGCCAGGAATAGATAGGAGTTTTATGAAGGATGTGGTAAATGTAATTCTGACAAGGGACCCTGAAAACATGTTGCCATCGTATGACAAAGTCATTAGGAATCCATCTTTGAGTGATACAGGATATGATGCTCACATTGAACTCTTAGATTACTTTAACAGGGAAGGAATCACCCCCATCGTTGTTGATTCAAAATCGATACAGGATGACGCTGAAAGAGTACTTAGGGAGTTATGTAAACGAGCCGAAGTTGTATTTGATTCAGCGATGTTGACATGGAAGTCGGGCCCTAAAAAAGAAGATGGAATTTGGGCTAAATATTGGTATTCAAGCACACATGATTCAACTGGTTTTAAGAAGTTCATTCCTAAAAAATCTACATTCCCTCAGCATTTAACGCCTCTTTTACTCCAATGCCAACCTCTGTACAAAAGACTTCAGAAACTTGCAATTTGAGATTGATATAATTTCTGTTTTGTAGAATTATACTATCTAAATAAAAATCCCCACCAGTGCTATGACTAGTGGGGATTCTAAATTTTTAGTATCTAAGCCGAGTGCTTAGTTAACGTCCCACCAAAGCTTGGCTTGTTGTGAATCGTCTCCGCCAATGGCAGTAACCCCAGCACTCCAAGATGTACCGTTAAGGGATTGTTCATCAAGTGGGTACATCATACGAGTTGGGACACCATCGCCACCATCAAGTTGACCATCAGCACAAGCATTTAGAGTTGGTGCATCAAGACGACGTACTTCCGCCCATCCTTCTTGACCTTGCATATATAATGCAACCCACTTGGCTGTTCCGATAGAGTTCTTCCAATTACTAGCGTTGTAAGTGTTAGCAGCTGCGTAAGCATCTGCATCAGCTTGTTCAACGCCCCAGAACTCCATACTTGCAGCATTAGCTGCAGCGAAGTAGTCCGCATCAGAACCTCCCATAGACCAGCCACGAGCAGCTCCCTCAGCTAGAAGGAAATTAACTTGAGCTGCATCCATGAATATTCCAGGGAAGTCAGCAGCAAGAACAGCAGCACCACGCTGAGAAACAGCATCGTCAGGTGTAAGAGCAGCATTTGTCTCATCTAGACCGTAAACCTCACCTACGAATACTCCATCTGCTGCTGAAGCAGCATAGTAAATAGACATACGAGGATCTACAGTTGCTGTCATGTGGTCAATCATAGTATTTGAAGCTGCGAAGTCATTACGAGTCTTCTTGTCTTCATTTATAGGATTGTTATTTGGAGCACCACTTAGGTATCCGAATAAAGCATTTCCAGCATTTGATGTAATACATCCAGCTGCAGCTGCAGCTTCTGCCGCACCTTGTGCAGTTCCAGCATCAACATCAGACATACGCATCGCAACACGTAACTTCAAGCTGTTTGCAAATGCAGCCCAAGCGTACATGTCACCACCATAAATCTGATCACCTTGTGGTCCCATAGCAGAAGCATCCATACTCGTAAGCGCATTGTCTAGATTGCTTAATAAGCTAGCATAAACACTAGATTGACTATCGTAAGTAGGTGTCGTATTCGCAGAACCCTGCAAAGCCTCAGTCATAGGGATAGCTCCAAATGCATCAGTAAGTTGCTGGTAAATCCAAACTTGCAGAATAGTTGCAACTGCGATTTGGTTTTCATTAGCACCATATCCAGCTACATCTCCAGCATTATCGCCTGTGTTCTGGTCGATAATGTTCTGAAGGTTCTGTAAAGCACCTGCATAGTAATCGTTCCAAGCAGAATTAGTTACCTCAGTTCTTAACTGGTAACGACTCTCGTTAGAGTATTGATTGGAACTCCAGTATTGAGAAAGTTGCATACCGCGACGGCTACCCCAAAAACTGTTATTTGTGCGGTCCATAATGGACTTCTGTGCATTGGTTAATAAAAACCCTGTTGAAACAGCCGTAGGCTCGTTCGGGTTTGTGTTTAGATCACCGAAATCTTTTGTACATCCGGTGATGCTGATGGCGCCAATTAAGCCCATCAGGATGAAGATATTTTTATTCATTTTCATAATTATTGATGGATTTAATTTATAGTGTTAACTTAAGGTTAATTCCTATTGTGCGCTCAGCAGGAAGCTGACCACCTTCAAAACCTTGGATGTTAGAAGCTGATGTTGTAACCTCAGGATCAATGTGTGGTGCATTGCTGTAGAGGAGAGCTAAGTTTCGTCCATAAACACCGATGCTCACATTATAGAAAGGAAGATCTCCTAAAGCATTAGCTGGCAAGTCATAATCGAGTCGCATCTCACGAAGTTTCACAAAAGAAGCGTCGTATTGGTCTGCAGCGTGAATCACGTATCCTTGATTGTAGAAGAAGTGAGCTCCAGCAGAAATAACAGAAGCATTTGCTTCGCCAGTACTCATCCAGGTTCCATCAGCATCTTGCTCAGCAACCATACCGTCAACTACAACGCCAGAGATTCCGTCACCGTTATCGTCTTGACGCATGTCATCAAGTGCAGTTTCAGCTAAAGTACCAGAGTATTTACCCCATTGATTAGAGTAGCTGTGTAGAGACCCACCTTTTTGGAAGTCTACAAGAGCACTTAATCTTAAGTTTCCAATTGACAATGCATTGTATACACCGCCAGTGTAGTCTGGAAGTATTGACCCTATATCCACAACCTCGTCAGTACTTAGATAGTAACCGTCTGCGTCAACAAGTTTGTTGCCATCATCATCGTATAAGAAGTCATACCCGTAAAATGTACCAAGAGATTCTCCTGGACGAGCTTCAAGTGAAACTCCGAACAGTGATGCGTAACGAAGGTTTTCAACTCCGTCCGCCAAAGAAACGAGTTCATTCTGATTCTTGGCAAAATTTAAGCTGACATCCCAGCGGAAATCGTCAGTCATAATTGGCGTAGCGCTTAATGCGATTTCCACTCCTTTGTTGTTCGTTTCACCAGCGTTTAATACAGCACTAGTATAACCAGAAGCACCACTTACGGGTACGTTGAAGATAAGATCCTCAGTAGTACTGTTGTAGTATGTCATGTCTAAACGTACACGATCCATAAAGAAATTCATTTCTACTCCAACCTCGAAGCTTGTTGTCTTCTCTGGAAGTAGATCGGGGTTGTTCTGTGCATTTGGCACATATGAAGAACCGTTAGATCCGAAATTGGGATCTACTCCATAAGTAAGTCCTGTTTCATAAGGATCAGTGTCATTACCTACCTGAGCCCAACCCATACGTAGTTTACCGAAGTTAAGAATATCAGAATCAATAGCTTCACTAAAGATGTAAGATGCAGTAGCTGAAGGGTAGAAGTAGCTGTTGCTTTCGCTAGGTAGAGTGGAGCTTATGTCGTTACGACCTGTAATCTCCAGGTAAAATTTATTCTGGAAACCAAAGCTCATAGAACCAAGCATAGAATTTACAGCTTTGTGACTTTCGTAATCGTCGATTTGATATCCATCAACGCCATTACCTACTGTGTAGAGGCCTGGTGTGTTCAGTCCACCTAAAGTGAATGCGCCCAGTCGTTTATAGTCGCGAGTACGCTGATTAACACCAACGAAAGCAATTAAGCTTATATCTTCATTAAGGTCTTTGTTGTAATTCAGGAACAGGTCTAAGTTGTTTTCTTGTAATTGACGAGTGTACTCTGAGTAGCTTGACTCGTTAACTCCACCAACTGAGATACGCTCTTGACGACGGTCAGTATAGAAATCTGTCATCGCACGACCTGTAAGACTAAGGTTGTCATTAATCGTATAGTCAACACTAATATTTCCGTAAACTCTGTCTCGCTGATCGTCTTGTACGTTTTGGTAACGCTCCCAGAAAGGGTTGTCCCAATAGTGTGGTGATCCGTCAGCAGCGCTATTTCGGTTCCAAGTACGTTGAGATCCATCAGGATTCATGTAATCACGAAGGCGATCCATACTTAGCTGGCGTTGTCCCCATTGTGTAAATTGACTCATAATAGAAGAGCCATATCCTGTATTTGGACGACCTTCACCTTCACTCTGTACGTAATTCACATTGGCGCTTACTGTTAAATCGTCGCTTACATCAGATGAGCTAGAGAAAGACAAAGTGTTGCGACTCAATGAAGAGTTCTCGTAAACACCAGTTTGATCGTACTTCGTGTAAGAAAGACGGAAAGAACTTGCATCAGTTGCACCCGTGACAGCGAAATTATTTCTGTACGTTACACCTGTCTGGAAGTAATCTTCAACATCACTATCTGTTGGGCTCCATGCACGAACTTCACCATAGGTGTCAGACCCTTCATCCCAAGAATCCCAGTGTCTTGTATCTTGACCGAGAAGCTCAGGTCCCCAAGACCCATCATATCCATAGTCTGGAATAAAAGCTCCGTCAACAGTATCGATCCAAGCTGTTCCAGCACCTCCACCGTAACGATTTTGGTATTCAGGAAGTATGTAAACATTGTTGAATTCTACGCCAGAGTTGACAGATACACCTATACCGCGTTTGCCAGCAGCTTGGTATCCTTTACCATTCTTCGTAGTAATAACGATCGCTCCATTTGCTGCACGTGCTCCATAAAGAGCGGCAGCGGCAGCTCCTTTAAGAATAGTCACTGATTCGATGTCATCAGGATTAACGTCCTGAATCGCATTTCCATAGTCGTAACCACCAGTAGAGCGCTGAGTGCCGTAGCCAGAGTAGTCGCTGTTGTCCATTGGGATACCATTCACTACGAATAGTGGTTGGTTATCTCCTGTGATAGAACTAGCTCCACGAAGTAACACCTTAGAAGATGAACCCATAGATGTTCCAGAAGTTACCTGAACACCGGCCACTTTTCCTGAAAGTGAACGTACGATATTGTCAGCATTTGCTTCTGTGAAGGCTTCGTTTCCTAATTCTTGTACAGAATAGCCAAGGGATTTCTTTTCACGTGTAACACCAAGAGCAGTAACAACTACCTCATCGAGTGCAACTCCGCTTTCGAGAGAAGCATTTAAGGATGTAGAACCTTTTAGAGCAACACGAAGAGTTTTGAATCCAACGAAACTAAAAAGTAAAACGTCATTTGTAGGGTCGGCAGAAACAGAATAAGAACCGTCTATTCCGGTAAATACACCTTGGCCTGACCCGTCAACTACGACAGCTACACCTGGCATACCCTCGCCGGAGGCTTTGTCAGTCACCGTACCGGTCACCGTGGTTTGAGACCAAGCACTCGCTGAGAAGAGCAGGGTCATAAAGATTAGCATTTTTGCTTTCATAAAAATAGGGGGTTGGTTTAATAAAAAAAAAATTAGTATATATTGTGACCGAAGGTACAATTAAAATTTGTTAAATCAACTGACTTTCAGGCAGATGTTGATAAGTTTTTAGCGGTAAATGTTAATAATTGTTTACAAAATCAGATTTAAATCCTTTTGATTTAAGAGTAGCACCTGGCGAAAACAAGAAAGAGGAGGTTTAATGTTGGCTTCATGATTGGCTCGTTTTGGAAAGGTGAAAAGTTATTGCTTTTCGGCGTGAAAACACAAATCATTTGTGTAACTTCCCTGTCCGCTTTTATAAAGACGATGAGTGTGCTACTTAGGTTGCCTTTATTCATGGTTTGCGCTCTTTAATCTACAGGTATGAATAGGAAAATGAAATTAAAATGGTGTCCCGCAAGTGCTGTCGCATTTGATGCGGTGCCATTTTTTGACGAGGGGGTGCAAGCGGGTTTTCCTTCTCCGGCAGAAGATCATCTAGACCTGGACCTGGATTTAAATTCGTATCTCGTTCAACATCCGTCTGCAACATTTTGCTGCAGGGTTGAAGGTGACTCTATGGTGGGTGCGGGAATTCAGACTGGGGACGTGATTATGATAGATAGATCGCTTACGCCGCAGAAGGGCAGCATAGTCTTGGCGGTGTTAGATGGAGAGTTTACGGTAAAGCGCGTGGATATTCAGGACGACCAACTTCTTTTAATTCCTGAAAACCCCAAGCTCAAGCCGATAGAGGTGGGGGAAGAGTCGAATTTTCAGGTGTGGGGTGTGGTGACATTCGTAATTCACAAGGTGTGATTGCCCTCGTTGATTGCAATAATTTCTTTGCATCGTGTGAACGTGTGTTTAGGCCCAACCTCATTTCCAAACCCGTCGTCGTCCTTTCAAACAACGATGGTTGTGTTATAGCTCGCAGTAACGAGGCAAAATCGTTGGGTGTAAAAATGGGAGCCCCGGCTTTTAAAAGCGAAGCTTTTTTTGCGCGCAATGGAGTTCATGTCTTCTCATCCAATTTCGCTTTGTACGGAGATATGTCTAAGCGCGTCATGGACACCATTCGGCCCGAAGTCGATGAGATGGAGGTCTATTCTATTGACGAGGCGTTTCTCGTGTTTGAAGGCCCAGCTGCCGAAGAGCGTGCTAGAGCCCTTCGTGAGAAGGTGGAGCGGTGGACTGGAATACCCGTTTCGATAGGTCTTGCTCCGACGAAAACTCTGGCAAAAATAGCCACGCGTATCGCTAAAAAAATGCCCGAAATGAATGGCGTATTCACTCTGAATTCGTCCTGCGATGTAGAGCGCGCACTTCATCGCTGTAAAATAGAGGATGTTTGGGGTATCGGTAGCCGATCCTCCTCCAAGCTGAAATCCTACGGAATAACTACGGCGCTGAAGCTCACCTTGGCCGACCCCGCATGGGTACGTCGCAACCTAAGCATCACAGGCACGAGGTTGCAGAAGGAACTTCAAAGTACGATTTGCTCCCCAGTCAACGACGCCTCCCCGCGCAAACAAAGCATACGAACAGCAAGATCGTTTGGCTCCGAAGTACAAAGTTTACACGCCCTCAATGAATCAGTGGGAACTTTCGCCGCCAATTGCGCGTCCAAACTCCGGAAGGAAGAAAGTTGCTGTATCTCCATTACCACCTTTGTAATGACGAACCCCTTTAAACCTCAAGCGCCCCAATACAACGCTTCGCGCACCATCAAGCTCGAAGTTCCCACGAACGACACCCTCGAAATTGTCGCTTCTGCGATTCAGGCGCTAAAGTTCATTTACCGAGATGGATTTTCGTACAAAAAAGCGGGCGTCCTGGTGAGTTCGATAACCCCCTCTGCAGAAGTTCAACTCGGACTTTTCGATGTCGTCGACAGATCGAAGCGAACCTCTTTAATGACTTCGATAGATACCATAAACATGAAGCTCGGTCACGACAAAGTCCGACTCGCCGTACAGGGCTTCGATCGAAAATGGCGCCTCCGTCAGGAACGACTTTCCCCGTGTTACACAACGCGCTTTACAGATTTTTTAACCGTGAAGGTTTAGTAGAATTTAAGCACGACCTTTGCGAAATGGAAACGAGGATAAATAAATTTCTAAGCGAAGTGGGTTTTTGTTCGAGAAGGGCTGCAGACAGACTCCTCGAGCAGGGTAAGGTTACGATTAACGGGAAGGTTCCAGAGCTCGGAACGAAGGTAAAGTCGGGTGATGAGGTGATGGTGGACGGCAAGCTAGTGGGAGAGGGGGTGCGCGATAAATTGGTCTACTTGGCATTTCACAAGCCTGTGGGAATTGTCTGTACCACAGACCAAAGTAGAGAGGAAAACAACATCATAGATTTCATCGGCTACCCCACCAGAATTTTCCCTATAGGCAGGTTAGACAAGCCCAGCGAGGGGTTAATCTTTTTAACGAACGACGGGGATATCGTGAATAAAATTCTCAGAGCGAAGAATCACCATGAGAAGGAGTATATCGTCACTGTTGATAGGATTATTATCGGCAGTTTCATTCGTGATATGGGGAATGGAGTTCCCATTTTAGAAACGGTTACGAATCCTTGCTTTGTAGAACAAACAGGAGACCGCGAATTCCGAATCATCCTCACCCAAGGGCTTAATAGGCAGATCCGTAGAATGTGCGAATATTTCGGATATAGAGTTGGGCGACTCAAGCGAGTTCGAATCATGAATATGTACCTAGACATGCCTGTAGGTACCTGGCGCGATTTTAAAAAACCCGAGCTTGAAGAAATGTATCGCATGATAGGCGATTCCTCGAAGACTTTTTAATAAAATCGGATTTGATTCAGGACATCAACCACGAGGTTAACGCGGAAACAATTCTTGAGTTCGTTTCGAAACTCCCAGGGGTGACTCAGGGTTTCCCGTTCGACAACAAAATATTGGTGTTTAAAGTTGGAAATAAAGAGAAGGGGAAAATATTTGCTCTGTTCGATATTGAAGATTTTAAAAGCGTCAATCTTAAATGTAATCCTGAACGGTCAGTTCAGTTACGGAGTGAATTTGAGGGTGTAATTCCAGGATGGCATATGAATAAAAAGCATTGGAATACGGTCTCGCCATTTCCGATTTCAGATGTTCCACCAACGTTGTTTTGGGAACTCCTGCACCATAGCTATTCCACAGTGCGCGACTCGTTGCCTGTAAAAGTAAGAAACGAACTGACTTAAGTCAGTTGTGAAATCATACGAAATTTAACAGGGTTGACCGAACACTGCAAGCACCACCAACAGGTCTGATATAGTGACCGAACCATCGCCATTCATATCGGTTGAACAATCTGAAAGGCATCCGTACTGGCTAAGCATGAGTAAAATATCGCTCGTGTCAATGATGCCATTTGGTACCACATCTTCTAAACAATAAAAAACAGGGTCAGGAGGTGTCCCCACTAAAATTGAATCTAGTGGGAAGCTTTGTATGCTCCTAGAAAAAGTCCCAGCCACCAATCTTCTCTCAACGGTGTCTACGACTAAATCATAAACAGGTATCCAGGGCATGTTGCCCAATCTCTCCCAGTTGACTCCAGCATTTACGGTTGCATATACTCCCGCGTCTGTAGCTGTAGCCCAAACCAATTCGCTCAACGCTACTACAGCATTCATGGGATGTTGAGGGAGATCCCCAGAAATACTTTCCCAAGCACCTCCAAGCGCTGCTTTTAGAATATGAGGTGTATATGCGTAATCACGGTAACCACTCACTGTACAGAAAATAGAGTCAGGATAAAATGGGTCGAAATAAAGGTCGGTAACGTAGCGTTCCGGCAACCCGTCAGTCATCAAATTCCACGAGAGTCCTCCATCGGTCGTGTAATGAACTCTCCCGTCTGAAGTTCCAGCGGCTAAGATGTTTTCGTCAATGGGAGATCCTGAAATTGCTGAAATGACTCTGTATCCAAGTCCAGGACTTATGTTGTGAGTCAGGTCTTCGCTCATCGGGCTCCAATTTCCCAAGGGGGAGCCCGTCATTTTCCACATTCTTTGAGTTCCTGTCCAAATGTGATCAGGGTTTGCAGGGTGTAAAATTATCGGCGTGTCCCAGCCTTTTCTATCATCGTATTCTAGGTCTTCCATATCTGTCCAGATTGGGTTAGGTGCCGTTGATGGTTCCTCGGAAAAAGCAAAATTACCATACTGAACTGTCGCTATCCTGTAATAGGGATTCGTAGGATGGAAAACAGGGGTAAAGCCATCTCCACCTCGATCTCGCGACCAACTGTCCACATCTAAATAGGAGCCACTTGTAGTTCCGTTATCCTGAGCCCCTCCTGTATATACACCTGGATTATGCGGGTTCCATTCAACCCTGTAGAATTGAGAGTTGTTGATGTTCTCTATGTCGGTCCAAGTCTCTCCGTGATCATCGGTTCTGTATGCTCCGCCATCAGTAGCTAAAATAGCTGAATTTGGTCCGACCCATTGCAAATCATGTTTATCTGCATGAACAGTATACTCCCACCATATAGGAGTTAGTTGAGACCAAGTATCACCCCCGTCAAGAGAATTCCAAGCGTCAACTCCTAAAACAGTAATGTCATTAGAGTTCCATGGGTTAACTCTGATTTTAGAGAAATACCAACCAAACCCTCCCAATGCGTTAGCAAGTGGGGATGTGTCACTTATGATTGGAAGCCAGCTAACCCCTCCATCTGAGCTTTTATAGATATTGTCTAATTGCATATTTAGCCCTACAACTAAAGCGTAGAAATCACCGTTATTTTCAGAAAGTCCTATTCGGCACCTATTCTCATTCCCCCATGGGCTATTTACAGCTCCCCATGTGATGCCTGCGTCAGCAGATCTGTATAATTTTGATTCGGGTCCTAAAACAAGTGATCGTGTAGAGGTTCGAAGTCTATTCCACCCTGCAGCGATCATAATTCCAGTTGAAGAGTCATACGCGAGGTCGTTAACGCCAGCTGAATCAGAGGGCAGTAGAACATGATCCCACGTGGTTCCGGAGTTAGAGCTGCGGTATAGACCTCTGTCTGGGCCTTTTACGGCAGGGTTTCCCATAGTTGCGGCCATAATTACTTCTGGGGTGTCTTCAAGAATGAGTATTTTACTCACGATTCGAGCGCTGTCGAGGCCCAAATGAGTCCAGTTGGCCCCTCCGTCAACTGATCGGTGCACCCCATCTCCCAATCTTGGGTGGGATGAAATTTGTGGGTCGCCGGAGCCTATGTAGACTGTTCCTTCTTGGGTGGGGTGAAATGCGATCGTTCCCATTGCCATCCAGGCGAAATCCTCTGTAAGTGACGACCAGTTTGCCCCGCCATCATTTGTTCCGAATAGACCTCCTGCAGCACTTCCCGCAAGGATGTGGTTCGAGTCGAAAGGATCTTGTGCAATTGCGTTTAATCTCCCACCGATGTTTCCAGGACCTTCCATCCTCCATGATCCACCAATTTCTCTCGAAAAATCATTCGCCTCTTGTGCTTCAAAATGATGTCGCACATTTTTTAACGCTGCATCAGCTTCAGAAACATCCCAATCTTCATCGGGGTATGACCACTTAAAAGCGGCAGCTCTTTGCGGTTCGAATTTGTGGAAAGCATCTGTTTCTAGCTCGTTAGATTGATGAGATACAATGAATAATGAGATTCCCGCAATGAAGAAGAAACAAGAAGTTATTAATAATAACCGAGAAAAGTATCTAATTTTTTTCATTGCATGCAAGATACGCAGTAAGTTTGGCTTCATAAATCAAAAAATAAACTTATGCGTATTTCTACAATATTTTTCCTCGTCGCAGGATTGTCTTTTTCTGCAAGTACTTCAGCTCAGCTCATTTGTGATGACCTTATCATCTCTGAATACCTTGAAGGTACAGGAAATAACAAAGGTCTTGAATTTTTCAACCCCACTACAGAGCCGATTGATTTGAGCGCGTATGAATTACAACGTTGGAGCAATGGAGAAGGAACAGTTACGGATGCGACACAACTTTTCGGTACTTTGCCTTCTCTGACTACCTGGGTTTTGGTAAATGGTCAGACGGAAGACGTAGACCTTGGCGGTGGCGCAATGTCTCCAATGTGTGATCCTGTGATGCAAGGCTTGGCAGATCAATTGGACAATCCTTATCCTGCACCAACATACATGAATGGAAATGATGCACTTGTTCTCGTCAAGAACGGTACAACTGTAGTAGATATTTTCGGAAAGCCAGGAGAGAACCCTGGAGTGGCTTGGACAAATGATGCTGAGAACGGTTTTACAGATGTCGGTGATGGTGCTGCTTGGCTTACTTCTAACCACACATTACGACGCAAGTTCGACGTGGTTCATGGAATCAATGTTCCACCTGTGGTTTTTGATACTTTTCTCGAATGGGATACGCTTCCAGTAAATACTTGGGATGGCTTGGGATCTCACAGCTGTGCGTGTGGTTCAACTGGAACAAACAATCTAGTGGAGACTCCATCTTTAGAGATTTTCCCCAATCCTGCTGTAAACGGTCAGTTCAACATTGAAAGTGGACAGTCTGTCAAGCAAATTCAAGTGTACAGTCCTGAGGGTCGTCTCGTGGAGGTGATTGCACCGACTTCAGATATTCGCACTTGGTCTATCTCTACTTCAGATTGGAAGGCAGGTGTTTATTTTGTGAACGTTCAGTACTTGAGTGGTTCGATTTTCGCACACCGCATCGTTGTACGTTAATTCGTTTTACGCGAACTACTTAGCACTTCTTTTGTCATGATTCGTATTCATTGGTTTGTCCTGTCCGCTTTCTTGGGGCTTTTCTTTGGCTCGATGCTCACCGCATCTGCCCAAACAGGTCTTGTACGTGGTTCTATTTCGGATGCGATCACTGGGGAGGCTTTAATTCAGGCAGCCGTCATTTATGGTGCAGGTGAATCCACGGTAGGTGTTCTCACGGATTTCGATGGGTTGTATGCGATTGAACTTACGCCAGGTAGATACATCCTTCGTGTTTCTTACGTCGGTTATGAGCCGATGTCAAAAGAGGTAGATGTCGTTGCAAATTCGACCATTGAAGTTGTTTTTAAGATGGAGACCGTACTCCTTCAAGAAGCAAGGGTAGTTGCAGATATCGCGATAGAAAGAGAAACCCCTGTTGCGTTTTCAAATATAAAACCACTTCAAATTCAAGAAGAATTGGGTTCTCAACCTTTGCCCATGCTACTCAACTCAACGCCTGGAGTTTATGCTACTCAGGCAGGGTCAGACGACAATGGGCCAAGTATCAGTATCAGAGGATTTAAACAGAGAAACGTAAGTGTTCTTATAGATGGGATCCCTGTCAATGACATGGAGAATGGAGGCGTTTTTTGGAACAACTGGTTTGGCCTCGATCTGGTCACTCAAACGATGCAAGTCCAAAGGGGGCTTGGTGCTTCGAAACTTGCTCTTCCAGCGATTGGTGGAACTGTAAATATTATTACTGTAGGGATTGAAAACAAGAAGAAAACGAGTGTGAAGCAAGAACTTGGTAGTTTTGGTATGACTCGTACTACGCTGGGTCACACCACAGGTCGTTTAGATGGTGGATGGGGATTTACCTTTTCTGGAAGTTATAAGAACAGCGGAGGATATGTGGCGCAATCGTATGAAGACTCTTGGTTCTACTATGGAAAAGCTCAAAAGGAACTCGGATCGCATATCTTGTCTTTAAGTGTTACCGGGGCGCCTTCGCAGAACTCAGCGCGTGGGTATCAGCAACGAATTCCAACTCACAACAAAGAGTATGCAAGAAGTCTTTTCACAGGGACGGATGATGACTATACTCAGATGACAGAGTACAGTCAAGCTTATGATGCGATTTTTAACGATGGATCTCTTTCTCTTGCAGAAGAGCAAGCAGCCTATTCTGAGCTCAATTCTCAGTACGGATATGACGTAGAAGGTGGAGCTTCTGAGTTTGAAAATGAAATGACATCTACGAACTATATTGATACCACTGGCCTGAGGGATATGGGGCTTAACTACAATGTTCATTGGGGCGAGCTTAATGGAGCGAACCTGTATGAGCGCCAGAACAAATACCACAAACCATTGATGTCTTTGCGCCACAGCTGGAGAACGACAGAGAAGCTTTACATCACGACCACTGCCTATGCTTCTTATGGGCATGGCGGAGGAACAAGGTTAGAGAATTCGCTTGGGTCGGGAGATTATTCGGCGGATGGTCAGGTTGACTTTCAGAAGTTTTGGAATACCAATACTGTGGGGGGATTATTCGGCCCGCCGATCGACCCGACTTACTCAGAAACATTACTTAAGAGCTCTAGAATTCTGAGGAAACTCTACAACAACCACAAATGGTTTGGCGGGCTTTCTACTTTCAGGTATGAGAGTAGCGATAGGCTTACATTCTCAGGTGGAGCAGACTTTAGAACCTATCAAGGGGAGCACTACAGTACTGTTCATGATCTGCTTGGGGGAGATTATTTCATTGATCAAGATGACTCAAATGACAACCAGCCCATGCATACTGTGGGAGATACAATAGGGTATCACAATGACGCTTTTGTGAAATGGGGAGGGGTGTTTGCGCTCATGGAATTCAAAGGTCCGTGGTACAATTACTTTGTGAATGTGAGTGCTGTCAACCAAGGGTACAACCGTGTGGATTACTTCAAACCACTTGTTGAGAATGAGGAGACAGGTGACATGGAGTACAACGAATCTGGTTGGAAGTGGATTTCAGGTTATACTGTTAAGGGTGGAGGAAATGTAAACATTAATGAGTGGACCAATGCATTTATGAACCTCGGTTATCTCAACAGGACACCTACTTTCTCGAGCGTGATTGATTTCGACAACAAGTTTATTCAAAACACTCAAAACGAGAAGATATCTTCGGTTGAATTTGGTGTCAAGTGGAGTAAATCCCCATGGACGTTGAATCTGAATGGATACTATACGAATTGGCAGAACAGGCCTTTAAATAGTATGCTTAGGTTTGAAACTGCGGACGGAGAGATTGTAAGGGCGAACATTAATTCAATGAGTGCTCTTCACAAGGGGATTGAGCTTGATTTCGGTTACCAATTGAATCGCCACATTACAATTGAGGGATATGGTTCCTATGGTGATTGGCGATGGACCAGCTCTGAGGACAGTTTGATTTTGTTGGATGAAAATACGAACCTACCTTATTTGGATTGGGAAGGAAATCCAGAGATTGTGAAATACAATGCAGCAGGAGTTTCTGTAGGTGATGCACCCCAAACCCAAATAGGTTTTGCTGTCCGTTACCGCAAAAACGGCTTCTACGTTAAACCTCGTTACACTTATTTCGATAGATTTTACGCTAATTTTGATCCATTCTCTTTGAATGGAGACAACGAAGGTCGTCAGTCTTGGGAACTCCCAGCTTATGGTCTTCTGGACCTTCATATGGGATACACCATGGATCTGAAGGACTCGCAGATAGATTTTCGCTTTTCTGCTTTTAACGTTTTAAACACGATTTATCTTGTCAACGCACAGAATAACGATCCGTATGGCGAGTGGAACTTTACTGATCCTAACCGTACTTATGCATTTACTGAAAACAATTTCGACGCAGCTTCAGCAAGCGTATATATGGGATATGGTTTCAGTTCAAATTTCTCTATTCGCGTCAGATTTTAATTACTCTCAATAACATTTTTTTCAATGAAATTATTTAGCTGTACCCTCGCATTTATTGCGATCCTTTCCTCCACAATTTTATATGCGCAGTCTGATATTTTAGACGCACGTACAAATTATCAGATAGGTGAGACCGTAACCGTAACAGGTATTGTCACAAATGGATCAGATTTGGGATCTGTAAGATATATACAGGACAATTCTGCTGGAATAGCTATCTATCCAGGAAACGATTGGACTGCATGGGCTGCAGAACCTAATCCAGGTGATGAGGTGACTGTGACGGGAGAAATCACGGAGTACAATGGACTGCTCGAAATCGGACCTAATCTCGCCCAGATTGTTGTATTGAGCTCAGGCAATCCTATTCCTGATGCTTTAGTAGTAACACCTAATCAGCTTAATGAATCTTTGGAGGGGCAATTGGTTGTAATAGAGGGCACCACTTTCGATGCGGGAGGGCAAACAATAGAATCTAACGCCACCTACACCTTCACTTCCTCTGGAGAAGAAGGTATCATCTACGTAAGATCTTCTAATTCTCTTGTGGGAACGACACTTAACGGATGCGAAATGAACCTCATGGGGATTGTAAGCCAGTTTTCTTTCAATGGATACGGAGGCTACCAACTTTTACCTCGTGGAGCTTCTGATATGCTTTCCACTTCTGGGGTTTGTCTTACTTCTGAAGTAGAACAAATCAACATTTCGTCATCGTCATTTGATCTAACATGGACAACAGATGTCGTCGGTGACAGTGAAGTTGAGTGGGGTCTAACTCCAGATTTAGGAACGACTACTTCAGATTTATTTCTATCTACAGACCACTTGATTTCTTTGGGTGGACTCAGTCCTGGGACACTTTACTACGCAAGAGTGAAATCTACAAATACCGATGGAGAAACAGTAACTTCTCCTGTCAGGGTTTACGCGACCATTTCAGAATCTTCAGGAAACATTCACGTGTACTTCACCGGCTCTGTGGATACGACTGTCGCGATCGACGAAGAAGCAATGTCACTTGGCACGAGCACAAACGATACGATTGCAGCGTGGATTACTTCCGCCCAACATACGCTCGACATTGCAGTATACAACACGAACAATGTCGCGATTGAAAATGCTGTAAATACAGCTGCGGCAAACGGAGTTCAGATTAGATATATCGCCGAAGGAGAAAATGCAAACCTAGGGATCCAGAATTTTGACAGCTCAATTCCTGTTCATTACCGCACAGACGGTGAGGGTTCAGGAATGCACAACAAGTTCTTTATTGGGGATGCTGACTACCCTGAAACGGCTTTCGTATTGACAGGGTCAACAAATATGACTACGGCGAATCTCAATACTGACAAGAACAATGTGATTGTTTTTCAAGACCAAAGTATTGCTCGCGGATATCGCCTTGAGTTCAATGAGATGTGGGGCAGTGATACCATGGTTCCAGATGAAGCAAACTCAAAGTTTGGGCCCGCGAAAACGGTCAACACGCCATTGAAATACATCATAGGAGGTTCACCTGTTGAGGTTTATTTCTCTCCGACAGATGGAACGACTTCGGCGATCCGTGAAACCATTGAAACGATGGATTACGGAATGGCTTTTGCGCTCTTGTCGTTTACCCGTGACGACTTAGCAGATGCGATTATTGATGGATCAAATTTTTTTGTAAGCCCTCAGGGTGCGATTGAAGAAATAGGTGGTACTGGTGCTGAATTTTATAACCTTACTGCGGCGGGAATAGATGTACATTCTCATCAAGATATAGCTAGTCAGCTTCACCATAAATATGCCGTGATTGACTACAGCGAACCTCTTTCTGATCCTACAGTCGTAACAGGGTCTCACAACTGGTCATCTACTGCTGAAAACACGAACGACGAGAATACTGTTATCGTTCACGATGCAAGAGTGTCAAACCTCTACTATCAAGAATTTAGAGGCCTGTTAATCTCGATGGGAGTCATTTACTCAATAGAAGATGAGAATGGTCAATTTGTAATGACGGTATTTCCAAATCCGACTACTGATGTGATTAATATCGAAGTCTCAAACGAGTATATCGGTACGGAGTTTACGCTTTCTGATATTAACGGACGATTAATTGAAGTCTTGAACATCAATTCAGCCCGCACTTGTTTAGATGTAAGTAGTTTAGATTTAGGCGTTTATGTCCTGAGTTCTAAAAAATTAAACAGTTCTCTGCAAGTTGTCGTTCAACAGTAGTTTCATCATAAAATTGTGTGTACCTTTTGCATACAATGATTCTCACTCAGAAAATAGAAGATTATACCCAAGAACAACACGCAACTTGGAATTTTCTATACGATAGACAGAAAGCACATCTTCAGGGTAAAGCCAGCCGACTTTATCTAGATACGCTAGATGAAATGTCGGAGACGCTGACTAGAACATCTATTCCGATGGTTGAGGAGATGGCTTTGCAATTGATGAAAGCTACGGGATGGTCTATTGAGATCGTTCCTGGCTTAATATCACCATCTGAGTTCTTCAAACTGTTGTCGAAAAAAAAATTCTGTACATCTACTTGGGTGCGTCGTAAAGATCAAGTTGATTATATAGAAGAGCCAGATATGTTTCACGATACTTTCGGTCATATCCCGCCTTTGATGAACGCTGATTTCGCAAGTTTTATGCACAGATTTGGAGAGGTTGGATTGGCTATCGCTAATGACGGACGGGATTTCCAAGTAACCCAGCTTCAGAGGTTATATTGGTTCTTTGTTGAATTTGGATTTATTAGAGAGGAGGGTGAAGCAAAACTCTTCGGTGCGGGGATCATGTCTTCATATGGAGAAACCAGTCACGCTTGGGAATTGCGTAATAAATTAAAAGTTTTTAATCTAGAAGAAGTAATGTCAACACCATTTAGGGCTGATGTTATTCAAAACAAATACTATATTTTAGAGAGCATTCCAAATCTTGAAAGGGACCTTAATAACTGGTTCGAAAGAACCTATTAAACGAGCCAAATGAGAATATTTTTCTACGTTGTTTTAACCACGTTGTTTGCAATTAACCTTCCTGCCCAAACGGGAATAGGTTGTGATGGTGCTAGATATAGATATCGAGTCTTTGATGATATTTCAGTAGATTATGACATCCCTTATGGCAACAATATCTCAGCAACGGGAAGCAACATTTCATTGGTCATGGATATTTATCAGCCTGTAGGTGATGTGGTAAATAACAGGCCAGTTGTTGTTGTAGCACATGGTGGTTTTTTTCTAGGAGGTTCTAACAATGGGTTAGACGTTGTACCTCTTTGTGAGGACTTGGCAAGGATGGGGTATGTAGCTGCCTCAATAAGCTATAGATTGGGAATAGGAAATTTCTTTAATCTGGAATCCTCACTTCAAGAAGCTGCTATTAGAGGTGTTCAAGATGCAAAAGCCGCTGTAAGATATTTGCGTAAATCTCATGCGATAGAAGGCAATATTTGGGGGATAGATCCTGAGAGAATTGTCTTGGGTGGGTCCTCTGCAGGAGGTTTTATCGCACTTCATGCTGCCTATGTTGATGATTTGTCAGAAATACCTTCTACGGTAAATTTTAATGCGAACGGGTTATCAGGTGGGATAGAAGGGGATTCCGGATCTCCAGGATATTCCTCAGAACTGCTTTCAATATTTAGTATTTCTGGTGCAATAGGAGATGATGCATGGATTTCAGCAGGGAACATTCCCGTGGTAAGTACGCATGGAACGAATGACGGAACGGTACCCTTTGGAACAGGTTACGTTCAATTGTCAGGTATGAATGTTACGATCGTAGATGGTAGCGAGATTATTCACAATACCACTGATTTGTTAGGCATAGACAATTGTTTTCATGCCTTCCCCGGAGCCGGTCATACTCCACATGCATCTTCCACTCAATATTACGATACCACTAGAGCTGTTACAGTAGGTTTTACGAGTAGACAAGTATGCCCTTTGTACCCTCCTATTTGTGGATGGTATGATGTGGATTCCCCTCCTCCAATTGTAAATACTTGCCCAGCTGATATCGTTGCTGATGGAGTAATTACTGTAGCGGATGTGTTAGAAATTTTAGGTCAATTCGGTTGTGAGTTATCCTGCTTTGCAGATGTTGATGGAGATGGAGCGGTAACGGTTTCGGATGTGCTATCAGTCCTGGCCGTGTTCGGTGAACCTTGTCCCAATTAACCTTGTCCAAGCTAAAAGATGAATTTTGAGATATGTGTAAGTACACCTGTTGATGTTGCTATAGCTCAAGAAGCTGGTGCGGATAGAGTTGAACTTTGTGGACATTGGGAGTGCGGAGGACTGACTCCTACCTCAGCTTCTGTAAGAGCTAGCGCAAGCATAGGCATACCTGTTAGGGCTTTGATAAGACCTAGGGCAGGAGATTTTATCTACAATGCTTCTGAAAAGAAATTAATGATAGCTGAGGCATTAGATTGCCTTGACGCAGGGGCAGAAATGATTGTGGTAGGAGGATTAGATGAATCTGGAAATGTGGATGAGCACTTGCTTGAGATGCTATGCAAAAAGATATCCAGTGACCTGATTGTGTTTCATAGGGCTCTAGATGTGTCAAAAAACCCTTTAGAGTCTGCTAAAATTCTGCAAGATTTCGGAATTAATGCTGTCTTATCGAGCGGTGGGGCTCCAGCGGCTGGCCTGGGACTTGGATTGCTTAGGGATCTTTCCCAACTGGGAATGGAGGTTATAGCAGGAGGTGGTGTAAGATTAGAAGATGTTACAACATTAGGACAAGTGGGCGTAGAAGCAGTTCATGCTTCTTGTAGATTAAAAACGCTGTCTAATATATTGAATCATGTAGATGAGGGGCTGTTCGACTTGAGCACATATCCGGTAGATTTTGATAAAGCTGTTCAGCTAAGTGATGAGGTACTAAAATGGAATGAAGATGAATTTTAAGAATTGTGGTATTTTTTTCGTGACGTTATGTTCCATGTTTGTTTTTCTATCGTGTTCCCAAAAATCGCCTCACAGTATACCAACAGGAGGTATAGAAGCTTTGATTCCATTTCCTAAATCTGTGTCTTTGATTGGGAAGGTGGAGGATGGCAAGATGTTTTTTTCTGGAGAAGATATTAGGATTCAAGGAATAGAACACTTGGGTCCCACATCAGAAGTGGTAGAAGCTTGGTTCATGGGTGTAGGTGTTGAGGTAAGGAAGGATTTTGCGACAAATGCCAATTTGGTCTTCGAGATTACAGGAGATAATACAGATGAATCCTATGATTTGATCATTAAAAATGATGTTATTCATATCAATGCGAACAGTGAGGTGGGGCTATTCCGAGGGTTTACTACGCTGCGGCAGATGATTCCTAATTCGTGTGAGTATGGGGGGTGTGTGAGCGGTTTTTTTCTTCCTGAAGTACTTGTTTCAGATTCTCCTGAATTTGAACATAGGGGATTGCTGTTGGATTGTTGTAGACACTTTATGGAGGTTGAGTTTATTAAAAAAATGATAGACAATCTTGCTCTTCACAAGATGAATGTGTTGCATTGGCATCTTACGGAGGATCAGGGTTGGCGTATAGAAATAGACGCTTACCCCAATCTGACTGAAGTTGGAGCCTGGCGAACTGAGTTAGATGGAACGAAGCACGGTGGTTTCTATTCTAAAGAAGAGATTCGTGAAATAATTACGTATGCATCAGCGAGACATGTTGAAGTAATTCCTGAAATAGAATTGCCCGGTCACAGTCAAGCCGCATTAGCTGCTTACCCTTATTTAGGCTGCACAGGAGAACAGCTTGAAGTGGCTAATCGTTGGGGAGTATTTAAGGATATTTATTGTGCGGGAAACGACAGTACCATTTTATTTTTAAAGCAGGTTTTAACTGAGGTGTGTGAGCTGTTTCCTTCAAGCCGTATTCATATAGGAGGGGATGAAGCGCCTAAGGTTAGGTGGCACAGTTGTGACAAATGTCAGAACAGGA
The DNA here is from genome assembly GCA_027619225.1 of Bacteroidota bacterium. Classification (GTDB taxonomy): domain Bacteria; phylum Bacteroidota; class Bacteroidia; order Flavobacteriales_D; family Sanyastnellaceae; genus UBA974. The sequence continues at coordinate 46,787 of JAQCFW010000002.1, read as the reverse complement.
TTGCTGAACAAGGGCTGAATGATGAGCACGAATTGCAAACATGGTTTATTGAGGAAATAGGATTATTTCTAGAGTCGAAAGGCAAGACGATTATTGGATGGGATGAGATTTTAGAAGGGGGTCTTCCCGACGGGGCGGTAGTCCAAAGCTGGCGCGGTATGTCAGGTGCTTCACAAGCCATAGAACTCGGGTCTGATGTGATCGTCTCACCCACGAGCCATTGCTACCTCGACTATCCTCTAAGTTCCACCGACCTCAAGAAAGTTTACTCATTTAATCCTCGACCTGAAACAGTAGGTGATGGGCGAGTGTTGGGTGGCGAGTGCAATATGTGGACAGAGCACACCCCTCAGCACCTTGTGGAATCCATGGTATTCCCAAGGGCGATAGGACTGTCCGAAGTTCTTTGGTCTGGACCAGAATTTACAGGTGCTTCAGGCGCATACTCTGACTTTGTCAAGCGCCTTGAGCCGCATTTAGAAAGACTCTCTATCCTTAAAGTTGACTATGGAATGGAATCCGTCCCTGTAACGCTATCCTTGGCAGTTCAATCTGAAAAACTTTATGCGACACTCACTCCATCAGCGGAATATATCAAGGGCACTACCCATTTTAATGGAGATAGTGTCTTGTTAGGTCAATCTATCGAGGTCGAAAGCCATGGAACAATAAGCGTTTCTATCAATTACCGAGGACGACAACTGCCTAGACGTGAGGAGTTTTTTGTTGACGGACACGCTGGGGTCTTCCACCCCATAGAACTTGGATTTACACCGAGTCCATATTACACTGGGGGTGGAGATTTCGCACTTGTTGATGGTAGGATAGGCTCTCTTGGATTTCACGACGGTGTTTGGCAAGCAGTACAAGGAGAGGATGTTCTTGCAATCGTAGATCTCGAGGAAATAATAGAAATTGATTCAATATTCTCCAATTTTTATCGATATCAAGACGCGTGGATTTTCCCGCCCATATCCGTAGAGTTCTTCGCGTCAATTGATGGAGATCATTATGAAGTCATCTCTCAAAACGATTTCAAAGACGCAACTTTAAAGAACGATGCTCAAGATATCGTGACAGTAAATTCCGGAAAGCTAATGGGTGTTCACGCCAGATATGTCAAGATGAGGGCAGTCAATTCTGGACTTTGCCCTAACTGGCATGCCGCAGCAACTGAGCCGACATGGCTTTTTTGTGACGAAATTGTAGTTAGGGAGAAGTAGTTTTAACAACGTTGTTTAAACTGATGGCTCGAACAAATAAAGCTTTCGGTTTTAATTTGGAAGTACCTCCTACAGCAAGTTCAGGAGCCCAATTTATGATTGAGTGAGGTGTAAATTTCACGATGCGCTTTTCTCCGGGAAGTAAGTCAAATCCGTTCATCTCGAAATTTCCCAAAGTTGTAGCGGTAAGCTGTACATCTTTGCAGAAAGCGCTTGAACTTACTTCATACAACACGAACTCGCTTTCGCTATTTCCTCCGGTAAATGGTTTTACATGTACAGGAACGTCTTCGAGTTTAAGCTCTTTAGGGAGGGCGGCAAAGACAGTTGCGCTCGCTTTGATTTGGCAAGTTTGAGCGTTTTCACACGTTGCGTCTATCCATGAGAGTTGCACAAATGAGCTGGTGGGGTCGATGTTTTTCATGTTATCGTAGTAGGGTACGTTATCGAGGGTAATCCATTGTGCTCTGCCAGGTGTGAGATTTAATGGATGTTCAGACATGAATGCTTCCGTGCCGTCAAAGTTCACGACTGATACGCGGACAGTTCCAGGGATTTGGATTTCACCATGTTTGCTTGGATTCGCCACTAACCCGATCTCTAAACGGGGCTTGTTCCCCAGATGATTCCATTTTCCATAAAGGAGCGTGGGCGCGAAGGCCTTCTTCAATTCATAATGAAGGAGTTTCCACTTTCCGTGAGCGTCTATAGAAGACCATGATGCTACTGGCCAGCAATCATTTAATTGCCAAACCAAAGACCCAGAGCAAAAATCCTGATTGAGTCGTGCTGCTCGCACCCCATCTGAGATCCCTTTGGCTTGAAGAACTTGAGTGACATACGCCCACTCTTCGTAAGAAACCCCCTCAGAGAAGTCTCCATATGAATTCTCCAAGTATTTATCAATGATTGCAAACCCTCGACTGTGTTTCTCGTGCGCAATGACCTCAGATGAGTGTCGGTCTAAGGTGTCAGACAGCACTACGGTTTCCCAAGTTGAGCGTTCAGGAAAACTTTGAAAACCAAATTCACTCATAAATCTGGGTACTCGAGCCCAAAGCGAATCGAACGCATACCCGTCATGCCAAATCCCCCAGTCGTGGGCATCACCACGGTTCTTAAAATCTGGGTCGCCTCGTCCAAGTAGGGGTGAGGAAGGCCAGTAAGGTGCGTCGTCGTATAAGCTGACAGTAGAAGGTAGGATGTTTTCGAAAATCTCGGAGTAGGCGATTTCTTTTTCGGTGATTTCTTCTTCGGAAAGCCCATCTTGCCACCCCCACCTTTCCCATCCTTCACTTACTTCGTTGTTGCCACACCACATGGCGAGGGAGGGGTGGTGTCGAAGGCGAAGGGTTTGGTCTGTGGCTTCATGCTGTATAGATTCTATAAAACCCTCATTTCCAGGATACATAGCGCATGCAAACATAAAATCTTGCCAAACCAGAACGCCCATCTCGTCGCAGGCCTCCATGAAATTGTCCGAGGCATAATTCCCGCCACCCCATACCCTCAGGGTATTCATGTTCGCAGCGACAGCATTTTTCACGATTTCTCTTTCTTCTAAGGAGTTGATTCTGAATTTAAGTATGTCAGCTGGGACAACATTTGCTCCTCCAGCAAAAAAGGGCACGTTGTTGAGAACCCACTGGAATTTAGCGCCTTTTTCGTCTTCAGAAGTATCTAGTTTGAGGGTTCTAATCCCCACTGTTTTTTTCTCTAGAGCAAGCAGACCGTTTTTCCCAACGGCGACTACCTCGAGCGTGTGCAAAGATGGTTTTCCCAAATCGTGGGTCCACCATAAATCAGTATTTTCAATGGTGAATGGTGACTTTATAATCCCCGATGTGTTACTAAAATTTGCTGAGGCTACAACGGCACCACTCTCATTCGTCAAAGCCCACCTTAAAACCACAGTCTCGCTTAAATCTCCTGAGATGTCCCACATAACAAACCCTTTCGCAGTGGACCCGTAAATTGTATCAGTAACAAGTGTGAGATTGTCAATGTAGATATTCTCTTCAGTCCGGCTCTTCTCAAGATCAATTCTGCCAATAGAAAAATCAATAAGCTTCAATGCCCAATCCCATCCAAATGCAAATTGTGGAGTTCTATGCTGTTCAACACCACCCATTTTATTTACATTGTGAGTAGGCGATTTAAAACTAAATGTAAGAATATTGTCGGTCGATTTCAAGGTCGATTTCAAACTGTAGGACCAGTTTCTAAAAGCGTTGTCGGTTTCACCAAGTACAACTCCATTTAAGGTGATGCTGCAATAAAGCTGTACATCTTTAAGGAATAGTAAGTCGTAATCCTCAAAGTTTTCCGCTGCATCAAAGGGGGTCGAAGTGAACACCCAGTCCATTTCACTTACCCACTGAACAGAATCTTCATTTGTTCCGACAAAAGGATCTGGAATCACTGCCCCCCTTAGCAGGGAGTTGTACAAACTCCCCGGCATCCGTCCCGGGACAGAAATTTCAGTGGAGTCGAGGCATTGCCAAGTTCCATATATCGTAAGGTTTTCTTGGGCTGAAAAATTGTTTGAGTAAATTGGCAAAAGTGACGCACACAAAATAAGTAGAGCAGGAAGTATTTTTTTCACACTGCAAATTACATAACTCTCGTCCATCTTGCCGTATCTTAGTGTAATGAGGACACTTTCTCTGGTTATAGCTTTTGCGATTTTGTGTTTGGAGTTAACTGCCACAGCCCAAACGCCCATCGTTTCTGATCCCCCATCAGGAACTCTTGACGGAGTAAACATCTTGTCCGGTACTTCTGTTATCATTCAGCTTCGATCACCGAGTAAGCAATATGTTCATCTTAAAGGTGATTTTAATTCCTTTTCGGAAAGTGCAACTAGTTTGATGAAGATTTCAACGGATGGTAACAGCCATTGGTTACAAATCAATGACCTGAATCCGGGTACATATTACAGATATTTCTTCTTAGTTGAAGGCGTGCTCGAGATAGGTGATCCATATTCTGAACTCATTTTAGATCCATGGAACGATGGATACATTCCACAAGGAAATTTCCCTGGAATGCCTCAGTATCCTACAGGTATTGCCTCTGTCCCCATTAGCACATTTAGAACTGACAATCCATATTTTCTTTGGACTGATTATGACTTTCAGAAGCCATCTCAGGATAAGTTGGTTATTTATGAATGTCTCGTTAGAGATTTTGATTCGGGTTCTGTGTATCAAGATTTAATAAACAGGCTTGATTATCTTGAGTATATGGGTTTCAATGCTATTGAACTTATGCCTGTAAGTGAGTTCGAAGGAAATTCCAGTTGGGGTTATAACCCCAATTTTAGATTTGCCCCGGATAAATATTACGGACCGAAGTCGAAGCTTAAGGAGTTTGTAAATAGATGTCACGCAAAAGGAATAGCAGTCATTTTAGATGTAGTTCCCAACCACAGCTTCGGGACAGATCCTCTTGTGAGATTGTATCAAGATGAAAACGGAATTGTTTCAGAAGAGAATCCTTGGTTTAATAGCTACGCAATGCATCCATTCAGCCCTGGTTACGATTTCAATCATGAAGATGGATGGGTGAGGGAGTATTGGAAGAGGGTCTTTGATTTTTGGCTTTCAGAATACCACATAGATGGATATCGAGTGGATTTGAGTAAAGGTCTAACCCAAGTAGATAGTGGGAGTAATGTAAATTTATGGAATCAATACGATCAGAGCCGAATTGATATTTTATTTGATTATTACAACGATATTCAGTCGAATCACCCAGGTACGTATATGATCTTAGAACATCTTGGAAACAATGATGAGGAGAAATCATTGGCTGATGGAGGATTCATGATTTGGGGTAAGATGACCTATGGTTTCTCTCAAAGTTCGATGGGCTATAGTGGTGATTTTAACTATGGTTCATGGCAGAATCGCGGGTACAATTATCCCAACCTCATCACCTATATGGAGTCCCATGACGAGGAGCGCCTCGCATATGATTTACAACTTTACGGCAATGCTTCAGGCACCTACGATACGAAGGAGTTCAGTACTGCTATGGACAGGCTTAAAATGACCAATGCCTTTTTGCTTGCTATTCCAGGACCTAAAATGATTTGGCAATGGGCAGAATTGGGATACGACGTAAGTATTTTTGATTGTGGTGATGGAACATCTTCAGAAGATTGTAAGCTGTCTGAAAAACCTGATCGATGGTCGGATTTAGAGGTTCCTGAGAGGCTTTCCCTTGCAAAAACCATCTCCGCTTTAGCTCACCTTAAGCAAGAGCAATCGGTATTTACGACATCTGATTACAACCTTGATTGCAGTGGAACAGGAAAAATCATACATCTTTATTCTCCAGATCAAAATGCTGTACTCATTGGTAATTTCGATGTAGTTCCCCTCGAGATGATACCTGGTTTTCCATACACAGGGACTTGGTATGATTATTTTTCCGGAATGAGTTATTCTGTTAATGACGTAGCCACTTCATTATATATTGAACCTGGTGAATGGCACCTTTACATAGATACCCCACTCCCCACACCTGATACCAACGGATTTTTCCCCATCCTCACTAGTTCAGGGTGTATGGATTCCAATGCTGTGAACTATGATCCTGTAGCAGAGTTCGACAACGGCACTTGCCAATACATTACTACTCTCCATCTTGATCTGGGCGAACTGGCTCCAACTTCTTCAGGCCCTCACATTGCTGGGTCATTTCAGAACTGGGTTCCTTCATCTACACCCCTTACCTTAGAATCTGATGGGACGTATTCAGTTGATGTGATTGCTGTTGTAGGTACTCAGGTAGATTATAAATTCATTAATGGAGATGCTTGGGGAGCAGAAGAAACAGTCCCTGCAACTTGTGGTGCTAATAATGGGTTAGGTGGTTACAATAGATTTTTTATTGTAGATCCAGCGATATTTGAAGTGCCTATACATTGTTTTTCTTTATGTAATGTATGTGGAGATCCAGGCTATTGTGGACCGGGTACTTATTGGGATCAAGAGTCGAGCTTTTGCTTGCCAGATGGCTCTATAGGTGGTGTTTGTCCAGAGGATTTAGATGGTGATGGAATCGTTGCAGTTGGGGATTTGTTACTCATTCTTTCAGCCTTTGGAACTCTTTGTAATTAATTTTCCTTTTCATGTTGTATGAGTTTGAATCCTTACTATATTTGCACCCCTGATATTTTAAAGGAAAAAGATGGCAAACCACAAGTCAGCATTAAAGCGCGTTCGTTCAGATGAGAAGAAACGCGATCGCAATCGTTACCAGCACAAGACAACTCGTAACGCATTACGTAAACTACGTGAATCGACAGATTTGAAAGAGGTTACAGAAATGTTACCTAAGGTTTCATCTATGTTGGATAAGTTATCTAAGAATAACATTATTCATAAGAATAAAGCTTCCAACCTTAAAGCCAGTATAGCCGCACACACATTGGCTCTAAAATAAGTCTAAAGAATTATGATATTTAACCTCTCGACATTCGTCGGGGGGTTTTTTTTGATAATTTTTAGGGAATAATGAATTATACGGCTATAGTAAACAGCAATCTAGAAGACAGAATTCAAATCAATGGAACGAGTTCATTAAATAACATTGAGCTCATTTCTTTATTGATAGGGCAATGTAAGAGCGTGAAATCTTCTGTTTTAGTAGCTGAAGATTTATTAAAATTGACTGGAGGAGATCTGTATGCATTAGGTAAACTTCTTCCTGAAGGCTACGAGCAAGTTCATGGAGTAGGGAAACAAATCTCATTGGTGCTTTCAGTAGCTATGGAATTAGGACGAAGGCGAACTTTTAGCGCTCTGGGAAAATCACATGTAATTGTCTCATCCAGAGATGTTTTTAATAGATTTTCTGATAGACTTTCAGATCTTCAGCACGAAGAGTTCTGGATTTTACTTTTGAAAAGATCAAACCATGTGCTTGCTGAAATTAAAATTTCTTCGGGAGGGTTGTCTGGGACTGTAGCCGATCCGAAGTTGATCTTTGGGCGCGCTTTAGCTTTACGCGCATCTGCTATAGTTTTGGTACATAACCACCCTTCGGGAAACTGTAAACCAAGTGTATCGGATCGTACTCTTACTAGAAACCTTTGTAAAGCTGGGGGTTTCTTAGATTTACCTGTTGTTGACCATATTATAATTGCCGACAAAGACTTTGTTAGCTTTGCCGATGAAGGATTTTTATAAATGGCACAAATATTTACAATAATAGGGGCTCGCCCCCAATTTATTAAAGCGGCTGCTATGACTAGGGCTATCGCAGATTCTCCATTTTGGAACCAAACCATACTTCACACAGGTCAGCACTACGACCCTTTGCTTTCAGATATTTTCTTTGAGGAATTAAACATCCCTAAACCTACATTTTCACTCAAACTTATTACAAGTGACAGGTCTGAGAGAATGGTTGAAATGAGAAAGGGGATTAAGGAGGCTTTAGAGACTTCAAGCCCTGATGTTGTTCTTGTTTATGGAGATACAGATTCGACTTTAGCTGGGGCACAAGTTGCTCACGAGTTAAGGATTCCATTGATTCATATTGAAGCAGGTCTAAGGTCTTTTGATTTGGCTATGCCTGAAGAGATTAATCGAATAGAAACGGACAAGCTGTCAACCCTTCTTGTGGCTCCAACAAGAACGGCTATCGCTAATCTCGAAAGTGAAGGCTTGTTTCATTCACTATTGTCTGGAGATATTATGCATGACAATGCGCTACACTTCACAAAAGATCTTCATTGTATAAAAACATCCTCGATTCTTGTGACGATGCATAGACCTTCAAATGTTGACTCCCCAGAAAGGCTACATAGTTGGATAGATGCTGTTGGTGAATTTTGTTTAGACAATAGAATTTCAGCTGTATTTCCGGTTCATCCCAGAACTGAGAAAGGATTGATTAAAATTTTCGGCAAAGATTTCAAATCGATCTTGATGAATCAGAGGATTAAAGCTATAAAACCTGTTGGTTATATTGAATTGCTGAAATTAATTAAATCATCCTCACTCGTTATTACTGATTCAGGGGGTGTACAAAAGGAGTCTTATAGCTGTGGTACTGCGTCTGTGGTAATTCGTCACAATACGGAGTGGGTAGAACTTCTCGAATCTGGACATTCTGTTCTATGTCCAGAACCTTCAGATTTAATGGAGTTAGCAACATCTAAACACAGTCAAATTATTGACACTTCAGATAACCTTTATGGAGATGGTAATGCTTCGGTTCATATCTTGAAGGAAATTTCTAAGCGTTTTTCAAGCTTATAATTGTTCTACTTATGAGTAAAATCATCTTGACATACACGTCGCCAACGCAAAGGATGAAATACTCGGCTCATATTCTTTTCAATGTGTGCTTAGGCATGGAAGTAGAATGGGACTGTACTTCAAAGACTGACGCTTTAACCATATCTTTTTGTGGGTCATCTATTTCATGTCCTTTGCATGCGATTAGTTTGGAAGATGATGAAAATGCTTTTTCTTCAGGTGTTAATTGGTCTGAGTGGGGAAGGTTTAATTATCCCTGTGAAGTTTTAGGGATGACGGATCTCCAATTTGATCCTTTGGCATCTGTGTTTTTTTGTTGTGTTAGATGGGAAGAATTACAATCACAAGGAGAAAAAAACACTAAATTCAGAGATGAGCATGGAAGGTTTAGGGGCGCTGTAAGCGCTGCTTACACGCACAAAATGCTTAAAACCCCGTTGGTAGAGAATCTTGCGCATGCACTAGCTGCGGAGTTAAAGATTCCTAAAGAGCTATATGCGACAGACTATACCTTCGAGCCCACCATAGATATAGATATAGCATACGCTTTTAAAGGTAGGGGAGTATGTCACAATGCATTTGCCGCCATCAGAGATATTGTGTTTTTTAGGTGGAGATCTTTGCGAAATAGAATAGATGTATTCATGGGAGGTGTGGATCCGTATTTTACGTATGATTGGGTCATTAAAATTCATCAGAAGGTGAAACTTCAAACCAGGTTTTTTATTCTTTATGCAGAATATAAAAGACCGCACGATCTTCCTGTCCACAAGGTAGTTTTAGACAGCTTGATTTCACACCTTGTAAAATCATCTTTGGTTTCATGGCATCCGAGTTATGCTGCTTCCTCTTCTTTAATAAAATTCGATAAGGAAAAAAAGACTTTTGAGAATAATGGGATTGAAGGTGGTAACAAGACTGAAATTGTAAGAACTCATTTTTTACTGGGTGAGCAATCATCGTGGAAACAATTTGTGGATGCCGGCATTAAACATGATTACTCAATGGGGTATGCTGACCAGGTGGGGTTTAGATCAGGAATGAGTAAGCCTTACCCAGCTTATGACCTGGTGAATGAACAACCTTTAGATCTTATAATTCATCCATTTGCGGTGATGGATTCTACATTAAAATCGTACTTACAGTTAGATACTTCAGAAGCATTGAATAAAGTATCTCAGTTGTCCGACAGTGTTAGAGAAGTGGGGGGGGTGATGGTCACAATTTGGCACAATACTTCGGTTTCAGATCATGGAATTTGGGAAGGTTGGCAAAGTCTTTACAAGGAAGTAGTCTTAAGGTGCGTACCTTAGGGGTATGAATGAAAAATTGATTCACGATTTCAGCAAGAAACCGGGTATGGCTGGATCCCTTCTCTTTAGTTTGCGTCATGAGATCGCGCAAAGTCACCGCGGTGCCTTTCGCCATAACCTGCAACGATTGGGTTGGCTTTTAGGGAATGCTATGGCTGAAGTTTGGCCTATGATAGAAATAGAAGTCAAGACGGGATTGGGGGTTGCGAAATGTAATGTGATAAAAGAACAGCCCGTTTTAGCAACTGTTATGCGTGCTGGGTTGCCTATGCACGCTGGGGTTTTAGAAGTGTGGGATCAGGCAGATTGTGCGTTTGTTTCAGCCTATAGAAAACACAACGATCAAGGAGGTTTCGATATAGAGATTGAGTACATAGGAGCTCCCTCTTGTAAGGATAGAATCCTTGTTCTCGTTGATCCAATGCTTGCAACTGGAGCCTCTATGGTATCTGCTTATGAAGCTCTCTGTATAGATGGTGTGCCGAGTCAGCTTCATGTGATAACTGCAATTGCGAGTCCGGAGGGTGTTGAATATGCTCAAAAACACCTCCCTGAGGGTACCGTGTTTTGGATAGGAGCCATAGACGAAGGGTTAGATGAGAATGGATATATAGTGCCTGGCTTAGGTGATGCTGGAGATCTTTCTTACGGTTCTAAATCTAGATCTTAAGATGTTTGATCAAGATATTTTAACGGGCTTAGCAACTTTCTTTAGTTGGCTTGCGATGTCCATTCTTAAATTCGTTATTACCCCTTCTCTTATGACTGCAGCAGGTTATGAGCCTTGGGAAATACTTCTCGTCACTTTCTCTGGAGCATTTGTTGGGGTCATGCTATTTTATTACTCGGGAAAAACAATATTTTCTTGGTGGTCATACTTAAAATCAAAATCGACGTTTTTTTCCAACAAAAAAAGAAAGGCTGTTGTCACCCCTGGTCGAAGAAAGTTTATCAAGTATAAGGAAAAGTATGGCTTTACTGGACTGCTGATTACATCAGCTTTATTTTCTGTTCCCATATCCGCTTTGTTAGGAGCTAAATATTTCAGTAACAAACCGAATGCTGTTTTGTATTTAATCTTATCTTTTGTTGCTTGGTCTTGTGTACTTACGTTTCTAAGTGTGTGTGTTAAAAATGGTATATTATAAGGATTTATTTGAATTATGAAAGATTTGTTTTTTGATTTGGATCATACACTTTGGGATTTCGAAAAGAATTCAAGGGAAGCATTGGCTGAGGGATATGATCAGATTAATCTTAACTCGCGTGGTGTAGGATCTATTGAAGATTATATCGAAGAATATGAGAGAGCAAACGCTTGGTGTTGGCTTGAATACAGAGATGGAAGAATGGACAAGGCTGAGTTAAGAGGCAGGAGATTTACGCTCGCCTTAAAAAAGTGGGGACTCGAACATGACGCTGAACTTGGAGAGAGCTTAGGCTCTCATTATGTCGAAACATCACCGTATAAAACCCATCTCGTAAAGGATGCTTTAGAGGTCGTAAAGGAGTTTTTTGAGAGAGGTCATAAATTAGTCATGTTGACGAATGGTTTTGAAGAGGTCCAGCACATTAAAGTTGAACGGTGTGGATTGAGCCCTTTTTTTAAATCCGTTTTAACGAGTGATGCTCTGGGGGTTAAAAAGCCCAATGCTGGAATATTTAAACTTGCTTTAGAGTTATCTAATTCTTCTGCTGAAAATGCTGTAATGCTCGGTGACAGTTTAGAGTCAGATATTATTGGCGCAAGAGAAGCAGGATGGGGACAGGTGTATTACAACCCACTTAAAATTGAGCACAATGAAGAAGTGCTGTTCGAAGTGAGTGATTTGATTTCAATTTTAGAGCTTCCTCTCAGTAAATAATTCAGTACCTTCGTGCTATGGCAAATAATGAAAAAAAGAAAAAGCTTAATATTGAGCTTCCTGAAGAAGTTAGTGAAGGGGTATACTCTAATTTAGCTGTGATTACTCACAGTCCTACAGAATTTGTAACTGACTTTATTCAAATCATGCCTGGTATGCCTAAGGCCAAGGTTCGCTCAAGGGTGATTATGACACCTCAGCATGCTAAGAGATTACTTAAGGCGCTTGCTGGAAATGTCAAGCGATATGAAGATAAACATGGAGCGATATCTGAAATAAGTGAGCCTGAAGGATCTATGCCGTTGGCTTTTGGAGGCCCACAAGGAGAAGCTTAATATTATTCTAAGCCTATAAACTTCAGTCGTTTAGGTGGATTTTAGTTCCGTTTAAACATCCATAAACAGCACCAAGTAGATCGCGATTGGGCCAAGGGTTATTTACTCCGCCGGAAATATTTTGAAAGTTAAATTCTTTCACAGGGTCAAACCATGTGATTTTTACCGGTGCATTTATTTCAATATGTACCTCAGGGATATTGTAGACTCTACGAGTTGCATTCGATATGGAGTCAATCAGCCTGCTCAGATCTAAATTAGTACAGGCTGTATTGACTGCAGCAAAAACGGATTCGATCCCAGAAATACCATTGGGACTAAGAATAAACTCTACATCATGAGATTCTATGTTTTCAGGGCGGTGGTCTGAAATGACTGAGTCAATGGTTCCATTTTGTAGTGCCACTTGTAAAGCTTTTCTATCTGACTTTAATCTTAATGGTGGATTTACTCTGAGCGTACCGTCAAAATCACTTAAGTCGTCATCGATAAAAGTTAGATGATGAGGGGTTGTGGCTGCAGTAATGCTCAGTCCTTTTTTCTTTGCTTTTAGTATTAGATTCACTCCAGAAGCAGTAGATACAATCGGTATATGTATTCTTCCTCCTGTATATGAAAGAATTTCAATGTCCCTCTGAATCCGAAGAGTTTCAGCTTCTGAAGGAGAGCCTATTAATCCCAATTTAGTGCTCGTTACACCTTCGTGCATATGCGCTCCTGGATTCAAGTCCGAATCTATGGCCTCTGAAATAACGACATCTCCTGAAGGTCTTAGATATTCTAGAGCTCGATGTAGTAAACCAACTTTATTTATGGGAGCGTCATCAGTGAAGCCGATAGCTCCTGCATCAGCCATATCAATTAATTCTGAAAGTTGTTCCCCAGCTCTGTTTTTTGAAATACATCCCAATGGATGCGCTTCACATGGGGAATTCGTTTTTTCTCCTCTTGCTATAAGATAAGCTACTGAAGCTTTGTTGTCTATGGGTGGGTTTGTGGATGGTAAAATTGCAACATCTGTAAATCCACCTGCTGCTGCTGCAAACATCCCCCTGTCTAGTCCTTCTTTTATTTCATTTCCAGGATCCCTAAAGTGTGCTTGTCCATCCATCCATCCTGGACTTATATAGCTGTTTTCCTTATTTAGAATTAAACATGAATCACTGTTTAGATTTCTTCCTATTTCAGTAACAATACCGTTTTTTATCTTCACATCGACTTTTTTACCATCGAATGAACCTCCAGGATCAACAATACTTACCTTTTTAAAAACTATTTGTGTTTCCATCTTTTTTGAAGAATTGTTTCGCCTGCAAGAGCGATGATTACAAGAATAATTAACTGCCACCAAAGGTGTGTTCCTGTTTTCACATTCATAATAACACTAGAAATATTTTCATCTGCAAGTTCTAATACACTCGTATTATTCCAACCATATTTACTTAACTCAATTTTAAATCCAGGAACATCCCATGCAGAAGGATCACTTTCAACCCTATCTGCATTAATGCCAAAAGCAAAAGAGGTTATAGAGTCTATTTCTACGGTATAATTGCCTGGAGTGTTAATTTGTGGCCCAAGCAATATTCTTGTCGAGCCACTGTTTGTTCTGACTTCAGGCAATACATATGCATCACTGTTATTTAACCTTACCTGAACTACTTCATTGGGCTCAACTTCGAAGTTTAGGAATATTTTATTTTCACTTTTAAGGGTAATTGATTCAGCTTTTGCAGAACGTGCTACTTCTGATAACCTAAGTAAAATGGGTACGAAAATAGCGTGCTTAATAAAGTTGCCAGTTTCTTGTTCTAATGAAATACTCAATAAAAAGGCACTCCCTTCGCCTATTCCAATTCGCGATAGAAATGGCAATCCTCTTGATGTGCTTCCTAAAACCTCCTCCTCATCAGTAACCTTCCTTGAGATGCATCTGTCTGAGACGGGCATGTCCATCCTATTTGGAGGAGTTGAAAAGACGCCATTAAATAAAGGGTGTGAGAATTTTATGTTTTTTAAAGGTTCAGGATTATTTGTTTTATCCCAAACCCTGCCCTCTCCAAATCCCAATTCAGTTCTCAATAATTCCGCCCTTGCACTGTTGTTCACTGAATCAGGTATTATTAAAACTGTGCCACCATTCGAAGTGAAATCAGCAAGGGATTGTGTTATCCCACTCGAAGGGTCGTTGACCGCGTTGACAATAATTAAATCATAGGTGGACGTTGTCGCAAAGTCTGGAAGTGCCTCTACTGTTTCAAGATTGATGGAAACACCACTTGAGAGAAAAACCTTTTGAATACTCAGACTTGTTTTAGAGTTTTTATTGTCACTTAATTGTAGAATATCAATTTGCTGTACAACTTCGTATCCCAAATAAAACGTGTCATCGAAAGTAATGGGTGAGTCTTCGATAGATATTATAGCGTGGTTAAACCCACTTTTTCCATGTGTAAAGTGGAGAACTGTATCAGTATGAATTCCCGGACTTAAATTGAAAGATGAAATGGCCGTTCTTTCATTGTTAATGTCCAATTGGAGACCTAAGCCATCTACTCGCTGAAGTGCGTTGTGCTTAAGTCTAACATGTAGTTTTGCGGGATCTCCACTTGTTGCAATAGGAGAGTTGAACCATGCCGAATCTATCCAAACATTGGGCCTGTCGTTTGCAATGTAAGGCAGGAAGTGAATCGAAATATTTGTGTCAGGTTTGAAATCTTCAGACAACAAATGCGAACTCTTTTGTAAGTCGCTGAGTAGATAAATAGTTTGGTTTCTGTCAGATGCTTTGCTTAATTGATCTGAAGCCCTCGCAACGACGGCTTCAATATTTCTTACAAAAGGTTCAGTTTGAACAGAGGATATTCTTTCAATAGCTTCTTGCTTGCTGAGAAAGTGTGCGTCTTTTCCTGAAAAGGCATTTGTAATAATATGAAACTTGTCAGTTTCTGAGTAATTATCTACGATTTCAGAAGCTCGAGTTTTCTCTACCTGAAGAACCGGCCCTAGCTCTCCTAAAGCATCTATTGAGGGGCTTGTGTCTAAGTAGATAGATACAGCATTTCCCTTACTGCCATTGTTCTCTGCGTTTTCTGTGAAAGGAATATACGGACCAGCAAAAGCGATAACCAAAGATGAAATTGCAATGATTCTGAGAAGCAGAAGAAGAAGGTTTCGTAACCTTTGAGTAGATCTGGTTTCTTTTTTTACATTTTCTAAAAAACTCACATTAGAAAAACGCACGGTCCTAAATCTCCGCAATTGCAGTAAATGAATTAAAACTGGGATTAAAACTGCAAATAATCCCCAAAGTATTTCTGGTCTAACCCATTCCATATCAAATACAAAGTTAGTTAGTTTTACGACCTTTAAGGCTATATGAATATGGATAAGAATGTAAATAATATGATTAAGTTGTCTAAACGTGAATTAGGTGAGTTTTTGAATGAAAAGGTGGTAGAGTTTGAGACTAGGGATTTTATAAAAGACGACCCAATTTCTATTCCTCATATGTTCTCAGATAATCAAGATATTGAAATTGCCGGGTTCTTAGCTGCAACTATTGCTTGGGGTAATAGGAAGTCGATTTTAAAAAATGCAAATCGGCTTATGGAAAGAATGGATCATTCCCCTTATGATTTCGTGATGAATTTTGAAAAATCTGATGAAAAAGTATTTGAGGGTTTTTGTCACAGAACTTTTCAGCCAGAGGATGCCGTTTATTTTATGAGCGCTTTACAACGTATCGTAAGAGAATATGGTAGTTTAGAGAACTTAATAGCTTCGAATTGGATGGCGTCAGGCAGTCCAGACAATGTCAATGCAGCTCTAAGTCATTTTCATGCTGTTTTCTTCGACTGTGTGCATGCGGATAGAACGAGAAAACATGTCGCAAATCCTTCAAATGGATCTGCAGCAAAAAGGCTCAATATGTATTTAAGGTGGATGGTAAGATCTCCAAAAAAGGGCGTGGATCTTGGGATTTGGGATAAAATACCTACAAGAGTATTGAGTATACCGCTTGATGTACACACGTCAAATGTAGGTAGGAGTTTGGGACTCTTACATAGGAAGCAAAATGATTGGAAGGCTGTAGCTGAGCTTGATGCAGCCCTAAGGGAGTTCGATCCAGTTGACCCAGTGAAGTTTGATTTTGCTCTATTTGGTCTGGGAGCAATTGAAGGGTTTTAACGGATGTTTTTTATCCGATTAATCCTATTCTATTTTCAACGCAATCTTGTATTCGTAAGAAAAGTTGTTCAGGTGAAAAGGTTCTCCAGCCAAGTTCACTAAGCTCTCCACCCATCACGAAAAAGCTATCTAAATCGATAGATTTCATATCGTCTAAAACGTGATCGCTAAAATTTAACAGGGCAATCCATCCGTCAACATCTGCGAGTTCGTCAAACCATTCCTCGTAATAAGAATCATCGCTGTAATGAAAATTTAGAACATTTTCACCAATTAAAATAAACTTGATAACACCTTCATTTTCAAGATGTTCTATTACATCTCGCTTAAAGTGCATGATATCGTTGTGAAGGCAGTCATTCCATTCTCCCAGCATTTCAATGATGGCAAATCCATCATCATAATCGACGTATAATATCTTTAATACTAAAGTGCTTGAGCCAAACGCATCCCATTGTGGATGAATGAAATGATTGTATATTTTCGTGTGAAACGACGTCTCGTTATAGGTCCTTTGATAGAAGGGGCTTTTTGTGTCAGTACTAGAGTCGTAGTGATTTCTCCAAGAGTAATATGGCTCTAAAGTGTGCACTGTTATCTCTGAGTTTGATAACCAATTATTGCTTTTCTGACGCTTTGGTGCTCTAATAAGAGAGCCTTTGCTTCAATCTCATTTAAGCCTGTAGAAGCCTGCACCATTTTAGTTCCTCTCTCGATGAGTTTTTCATTTGAGAGCTTCATATCTACCATTTGGCTGCCTTTTACGTTGCCTAATTTGATAAACAAGATCGTCGTAATCATATTTAGGATCAGCTTCGTAGCTGTTCCTGCTTTTAATCTGGTTGACCCGGTTACAAATTCTGGTCCTGTTATGGCTTCCATCACAAAATCTACTTCTTCAGCTAATTTAGATCCTGGATTACACGTGATACATCCTGTTAAGAGACCTTGCTTCTTTGCTTCTTTTACAGCTCCTATTACGTATGGAGTTCTTCCGCTTGAGGCTATACCTACAACAGTGTCGTTCTTGTTAAGATTAAACGCTCGCAAATCTTTCCATCCCTGAGCAGAGTCATCTTCTGCCCCTTCCACTGCAATACGAATAGCACTGTCTCCTCCGGCAATTATTCCAACTACTTTGCCCTGTTCAACCCCGAATGTAGGTGGGCATTCTGAAGCGTCTAAAATCCCCAACCTTCCACTGGTTCCTGCTCCCAAGTAGAACAGTCGCCCTCCTTTACTCACCCTTTTAATCATTTCAGTTATGAATTCTACTACCTTAGGTTTTGCCAATCCCACCGCTTTAAGAACATCGTGATCCACTTCGTGCATAGCGTTGGCTAAGCCAGACACGCTCATTGCCTCAAGGTTTGAATATTTACCCTCGCTCTCAGTGGGGTTTGTTTTGTCAGTTTTTAATCCCATGTCATTAAATTCCATTTTTAAGCCAAATCTCCCAAGATTTCTCAGCTTGCAATCTTAACATATCCTTACCGTTCATGACTACAGCTCCCTTTTTATGAGCTAATGTCATCAGCTGTGTCGTTTCAGGATCGTAGACTAGATCTACAACAAGGTGGTGTTCGCTGATTCCATCATAAGGTATTTCTAAAAAACTTTGAGGGTTAGGTGTCATTCCAACGGGGGTGCAATTTACCAGTAGAAGATGATGTTTTATGGCTTCAGGCGTTAAGTCGCGATATGTAACAGTTGTTATTTCTGATTTTTCTCTGCCAATCATGTGATAATTTACACCTAATTTCTTAAGAGAATACGCTACTGCGTGAGACGCACCACCACTGCCAAAAATCAATGCTCTTTCGTGTCTTCCTTTTAAAAAAGGTTGAATACTACGGCTGAACCCCCAAGCATCAGTATTGTGTCCAATCCATCTGCCCTCCACCTTTACAATTGTATTAACAGCTCCTATTTCTCTTGCTTCTTCTGAGAGTTCGTCGAGGAAGGGAATGATCGCCTTTTTATACGGAACTGTGACATTAAGTGCGACAATACTCGGGTCGTTTTGAGTAAGGGTAATAAAATCAGAAATTTTATCTAAGTCAAATAATTTATACTCAAGATCGGATCTGTTGGAAAGTTTAAATTTTTCTGCAAAAATCTGTGGAGATTTTGAATGAGAAACGGGATGTCCGATAAGTCCAAGTGTTTTCATTTGGCCTAAAGTTAACTCCTGGAAAAACGATCCAATACCGTGACAAGTATTGCCCCTATAGCAACTGAAGCGATGGTTAGGATAAATTCATTGGGAGTTGAGTTGGGAAGAACATTGCCTAAAAGCCATTCCTCTCGTCCATCGCTATGTGTGTAAAGCATTTCTATTTGCTTCTTCCAAGGCCAAAGCACGTGCAGTGATCCCAATAAAAAACCAGTCAACAGAGCTATCGCCGTGGAATGATGATTTTTTAAAATTCTAGATAAAACCCGGCTAAAAGTCAGTAGACCTATTAGGGCACCCACTGCAAAAGCGCCTATTCTAAGAATGTCAAAATTTGAAAGCGCAGTAATCACGGGCGTGTACGCTCCCAATATTAATAGAATAAAACTACCGCTAATTCCAGGTAGAAGCATTGCACATATTGCTATAGCACCTGAAATCGTTAAAAATAAAGGTGAGTTAGATTGTACTGCGGGTGGGAGGGATGTGATTGTTACGGCGATCAATACTCCCAATAATATCATGGAGTATTTGCGAACTGTTTTGTGTTTTACTTCTCTAGAAAGCAGTGGGGCAGATGCCAGGACAAGTCCGAAGAAAAAAGCGCGTAGTTCTGTAGGATATTCTGCTTGTAGCCAGTGTATAGACCCAGACAAGGCTATCACTGCGCTGATTAACCCCATACCTAAAACTGCTAAAAAGCTTAAGTTGTATTTAATCCAAACAACTTTAATCCCTTCCTTATAAAGATCTTTCAGTGTGCCTATTCCCAATCCAGAGATTGTAGATAGTAGCTCGTCATAAATCCCTGTGATAAAAGCAACAGTTCCCCCACTTACTCCTGGAACTAAGTCGGCCGCGCCCATTGCAAATCCCTTTGCAGCTACTCCGCTCCAATCCTTTAAAGATCTCACGCTACCTCTATATTAGAATCAATCTCGTTTGACCACGCATTAATTCCCCCGTTGAGATCTTTAACATTTTCATAGCCCAATTGTTTGATTAGATGATGCACAACAGCTGCTGATCGAACTCCAGATTTACAGTGTATTACAACGGGAATGTCGCGCCTAACCATCTCAATAGAATCGAGGAAACAGTCCATGGCTATATGTAATCCGTTAATATGTCCGATTTCTACCTCCCATGGCTCACGAACATCAATAAGTTGATGTTCTGTTTTTTCATCTCTCCACTTCTTTAGAGTTTGCACATCTATTTTCGACATTATCTTCTAAATGTTACTCCTCTGAGATATCGACTACCTGTTTTAAACCACTAGAAACAGACTTCGGTAAAAACTCAAAAAATGTATCCCCTCTTAATCCCAATCTAAGTGTTTCTAATGGAATAACATCCCAAGGACCAATGTTTCCAAGGTTAACGTTAGCACCAAATTGCTGGACAAACCAAGCTTGTTGAGTTTTCATAGGTGTTTCCCAAATGATATCCCCCATATCAACCTTCGTTAGAATCATCTTGATGAGTGCAGTGTGAGCTGAACCATTGGGTCTGTAAATCCCTACGTTTCCACTTTCTCTTGCTTCTGCGATCACCTTCCAGCTTCCAGCTTCTAATTCCAGACTCATCATGCTGGTCCATTTAGAGGGACTAATCAGGATGCCCTCCTCTTTTGAGCCCACCTCGCTTAGTACTTTATAATTCGCAGAAAGTTTTCTGATAACTTCACACTTCACCTCTTCATGAATGACCATGGATCCATCACTTACTTCGAGGCAGGAAATCCCTAAATCATCAATGTATTTAAGGTAATCGTCAAGACAATTTCGGATATAGAAAGCTTCAAAAAGTGTTCCTCCACAATAAACTTCAATTCCAGCGTCCCTATATAGCTTCACTTTCTCTTTGAGGTTAGGTGTTAGTATTGATGTGCCAAAACCCAGTTTTAGCAGATCGATTTTATCAGCAGCAACTTCAATGAGATCCTCAGTTTGTCTTAAGCTAAGACCTTTGTCCATCACCATATTTAACCCAGATTCTCTAGGTTTTTCGGTTCTGTTTGGAAGAAATGGTAGTTTTGCATTCATTATCATCAGGGTTTAAGGCGGTTATATCTATCCGCAATCCTGTTGTCATTGAGCAAGTCGGGAAATAAATTAAAAAATCTACCCGCACTGTCAAAGTGGTTTATGAGTAGTATGTCTAATAGGTCAAAGGCTTTTGCCTCTTTACCACTGGCGAAAAAGCTGAAGAATTGTTGGTATCTAAGATGGGTAGTTTCATTAACTACTTCAATACCTTCTTTAAGTACTTCTAAAGCTGCTTCGTGAGCGTCAAGTCTTTGTAAGTTGTCTATTCGTCCTTCCCAAGCCTCTACGTTTTTAGGGAATTTTTCAATAATTGCAGCGAATTGAGTTTCTGCTTCTTGAGGTTTCGCAAGTTTCATAAATGATGTCGCTAAAAGAAGCCTGAAATCTGCATGTTCAGGTTCTATCTGAACAGCCCTTTCAAAAAACCGTATTGACAAAGGGATGTCAGATTGTAAATCGGCAAGAACTCCTAAACCCACAAAGGCGTCAGAGAAGTCGGCATCGATGTCCAAGCACTTTTTATAATAAGTTTCAGCTTGAATATATTCACCTAGTCTTTCATAACACTCTCCAATACAACACAATGTGTGTGGTGTTGCTGATTCGAGTTCAATAATTTCATTGTATACCTCCAGAGCTTCACTGTAATTCTCTCCAGTTGTTAGCGCTTCTGCTTTTTGAATATAAGCTCTTAAATAAGTTTCATCAATAGCAATTGAAAAATCATATGCATTTATGGCCTTTTTTAAAGATCCTAATCTGTGATAGGAGTTTCCAAGGTTATACCAACCAAGTGTGCTGTAAGGTTTTTCGTCTATGAACTTTTTGAAAAAAGAAATGGCGCTTTTTATATCGTTAATTTGATCATAGCAGAAGGCAATCTCAAACAAGGCAGACTCGTATGACGGATCTGTTTTGATGCACTTTTTTAAAAGCTCGATGGCTTTCCTCCAATCACCTAAATTTTCATATTCGAGTGCTATGTCTTGAATAATCTCAGGCTTTATATCGGAATCAGCAGTGAGTAAAGCTTTGTTAAAATGAGTAATAGATAAATGGTGCTCGCTCATCTTGCTATAAATGCTTGCAAGAGTGAGATGAATTTCCTCATTATGTGGCTCGAAGGCCAAGAGCGTTTTGAGTCGAGAAATTGCTTTCATGTGCTTTCCTTCACTCGCTAGTATCTGTGCTTCTCGAAGCTGAATAGTCAGGCTTTCAGGAAATAGTGAACTCGCATATTTCAGAACATTTTGAGCTTGTTTAATTTCGCTAAACTCGAGGTAATGTTCAATCATTATCTCGAATTCTTCGACATCAAAATAGTGAGAACCACCCGTTTCAACCATTCGCTCGTAGCGCTTAATTAAATCTATGATCTCACTCTCATCCTGCATGTGACTTCCTTCTTCATTCATCTCTACCAAAACTAATCTCCAAAGGTCTAATAATTACATTAAAAAACGAGTGTTTTACACAACAATCATTGAAAACTCAACGAATAAGATTAAGACACCATGTAAAGATATGCGTAATTGCGCTTTACTTTGCCGCAATGCTTATTCAATCTATTTCAGGTATTAGGGGGACAATTGGTGGAGTTGCTGGAAATGGCTTGACTCCTCCCGATATTGTACGTTTTGCAACAGGCTATGGCGCGTGGGTTTTAGCAAATATTGCATCGGATCATTCTTCTAGTTTAAATGCCAAACCTCTTGTTGTTGTGGGGCGAGATGCTCGTCTTTCAGGTGCAATGGTCAGTGATCTTGTTGCTGCTACTTTAAACTCTTTGGGAATTGACGTCATAGATTTGGGTTTAAGCACAACACCCACTGTTGAGTTAGCTGTCCCTGAATTAAATGCTGATGGTGGGATCATCTTAACAGCCTCACATAATCCCAAGCAATGGAACGCCTTGAAGCTTTTAGATAAAAATGGTGAATTCTTGTCTGCCGTGGAGGGGGAGAAAATGTTGATACTTTCTGATTCAGTTGTAAATTATGCTGATGTTGATGATCTGGGAGCAACGACCCAAGATGGAACATGGATAGATTGGCATATTAAACATGTTTTAGATCTTGACCTTGTATCCGCTGATGCAATTCGTTCAGCTGGATTGAAGATAGCCGTCGATGCAGTGAACTCTTCAGGTGGGATTTCAATCCCTGAATTGCTTGAAGCTTTAGGTGTTGAAGTTGTTAAAATTCACTGTGAACCCACAGGTGAATTCGCCCACAACCCAGAACCTCTACCTAAGCATCTACATGATCTTATGAATGCTGTAGTGGAACACAAATGCGATTTGGGAATCAGCGTTGATCCAGATGTTGACAGACTGTGTTTTGTAAATGAAGACGGAACATTTTTTGGTGAGGAATATACCTTGGTAGCTGTTGCTGATTATGTTCTTTCAAAAACTCCTGGAAATACAGTAAGTAACTTGAGTTCTACCAGGGCTTTATCCATTATCACTGAGAAACACGGTGGTTCATATACCGCTTCCGCTGTTGGCGAGGTAAATGTAGTCTCAGCGATTAGAGAAACGCATGCAATTATTGGAGGAGAGGGTAATGGAGGTATAATCTACCCAACATCACATTCTGGCAGGGATGCACTTGTTGGAGTGGGGCTTTTTCTCACCCATTATGTTTCTATGGGGCTTAAATGCAGTGAACTGTTGGCAACATATCCCAAGTTTGTTATTGAGAAAGACAAGTTGGACCTCCCAGAGAACGGTGTAGATCAAGCTCTGCAGGCATTGATTGAGAATCACCCAGAAGCAAAAGTTAACAGTATTGACGGAGTGAAGTTCGATCTAGATGAAGGTTGGGTTCATCTTAGACGTAGCAATACTGAGCCGATTATCAGGGTCTATGCAGAGTCAGATTCTGCAGATTCTGCAAAAAAATTAGCTGGTAGATTTAAAGCAGAGCTTTTAAGTCTATTGAGCTAACAGAACCTTTACATTTATACTTTTAATAGAAAAATAAAGAAGAGTGAAATCTATTTATCTTGACAATGCAGCTACAACGAAATTAGCTCCTGAGGTTGCTGATGCAATGATTCCTGTTCTCAGTGAAGTGTATGGCAATCCATCTTCTAGTCATGCTGTAGGAAGGAAGGCAAAGGCGCTCATCGAAACCAGCAGGAGGGAGATCTCTAAAATTCTTGGATGCGAGCCCCGGTCCATAACATTTACTTCGGGTGGAACCGAGGCGGATAACCTTGCCCTGCGTGCTGCTGTTGTTGATCTAGACTGCAAACGAATTGTAACTTCTCCTGCTGAACACAGTGCGGTTATTGCCAGTTCTGAAAAAATGGCGAAGTTGTTCGGGGTTGAAGTAGTTCACGTTAAGCACTTCAAGGATGGAACGATTGATTGTGAAAACTTATGTGAAATACTGAGTACGGGCCCCAAGACCTTGGTCAGTTTGATGCATGCGAACAATGAGATAGGAGTAATTCAACCTTTAGATAAAATTTCCGAAGCGTGTAAACAGGTAGGTGCTCTATTTCACAGTGATACAGTCCAAACTATGGCGCATTACAGCTTCGCACTAGATTCCCTGAACATTGACTTTCTAACGTGTTCAGCCCACAAGTTTCACGGACCTAAAGGGACAGGATTCCTATATACCCACCCTCGAAATAATATAAAAAGCCAAATCGTTGGAGGCGGACAAGAGAGAGGGTTGAGAAGTGGGACTGAAAACTTACATGGCATTGTGGGGCTTGCCACTGCGATTAAACTCGCCTATACAAACCTAGATGCTCATTCAACACACGTAAGGGCTATTAAAAAACATATGGTTGAGGGGCTGAAAGCAAGAGTGAAAGGGGTGGAGTTTAATGGTGATTCAGATCTAGAAAGTAGGTTATATACAGTACTTAACGTCAAATTCCCCCCTCACCCCAATGGCGGCATGGCTCTGTTTTTACTCGATTTAGAAGGGGTGGCATGTTCAGGCGGAAGTGCTTGTTCTAGTGGAGCAACTAAAGGTTCTCATGTTTTGCAATCACTTGGTTATCACGATCCCGGTAGAGCGAGCTTGAGGTTTTCATTTTCTTGCTACACCACTTTTGAAGAAATTGATGATGCTTTAGAAGCTGTAGCAAGGGTTTTCTATACAGTTACAGAGTAAATAAGCGGCACGAATGCCAATCAATAAAATCTTTTCGTCATTAATTCGCACCCGGATGTCTGGTGTAAATTTTATGAGAGAGAATCCGATCGATGCTCAAAACATTGTCTTTAAAAAGTTGACAGAAACTTTACACAAGACAAGATTTGGAAAGGATCATGATATTACTACCCCCGCTGATTTAATTACTGAAAGTGTTTTTAGAAAGCTCATCCCAATCAGAACATATGATGAAATCAAGCCTTGGATTATCAGAGCTAGAGAAGGGGAGTTAGATGTGCTTTGGCCTGGACAAGTATCATGGTTCGCGAAAACATCGGGAACGACTTCTGACAGGTCTAAAATATTACCTGTAACCAAGGAGTCATTGAAGTCCAATCACTTCAAAGGGGGGCGTGATTTACTAGCGATGTTTTGCGATGAGAAATCCACGGCGAATCTTTATACAGGGAAGCATTTTGTCATCGGGGGCAGTAGCGCTTTACATCCATATAGATCCGGGTCATATACTGGAGATCTTTCTGCGATAATCATTAAAAATTTGCCTTTTTGGGTTGAAACCAGGCGAACTCCTGGTCGCGAGATTACCATGCTTGAAGATTGGGAGGAAAAGATTGAGCTTATGGCAGAAGAAGTGATAGGCCAAGATGTCCGAATTCTTGCGGGGATTCCAAGTTGGATGCTTGTTGTTGTTAGAAGAGTTCTTGAAAAATCGGGGAAGAAGTCGCTCATTGAGGTTTGGCCTAACCTTCAACTATACATGCACG
This sequence comes from Bacteroidota bacterium, assembly GCA_027619225.1. Classification (GTDB taxonomy): domain Bacteria; phylum Bacteroidota; class Bacteroidia; order Flavobacteriales_D; family Sanyastnellaceae; genus UBA974. Next base: position 21,450 of record JAQCFW010000002.1, on the reverse strand, counting down.
GAGGCGTGGGGTTTGAGCCATACAAAGAGGAGTTTAAGAAGCTGATTAATTCGGATCAATTAAGTTATATGGAGACATATAATGCCTCAGAGGGTTTCTTTTCAATTCAGGATTCTCTAGAGAGGAATGATATGTTGCTTCTTTTAAATCACGGTATTTATTATGAGTTTTTACCTTATAATAAAATGGATTCAGAGGTTTCTGACGCCTTGAGTTTGGGAGATGTAGAGTTGGGTGGTGAATATGCTTTAGTTATAACTACAAACGCTGGCTTGTGGAGATATTTGATTGGTGATGTTGTCAAGATTACTTGTGTTGCTCCCTATCGGATTAAGGTTGTGGGTAGAGTGTCATCTTATATTAATATAGTAGGAGAGGAGTTGATGGTGAATCAAGCAGAAAGTGCAGTATCTAAAGCATTGTTAGATTTTAATTTATCGCTCAAAGAATTTACGGCAGCACCAAGATTTTCTAAGGAAGGTATCCCCGTAGGACATAGTTGGGTGATTGAGGTGTCTGGCAATGCTATGATATCCGAAGTGTCCGTAGAGGGAGTTTCTAATGCCCTCGATTTGGAATTGAAGAAATCAAATTCAGATTATTGCGTAAAAAGAGAATGTGATTTCATTTTGGGAAAGCCAGAGGTGATTTTTGTGAAAGAGGGCAGTTTTGAGGTTTGGCTTAAAAATAAAAACAAACTAGGAGGGCAACATAAAATCCCACGCCTTTCTAATTCGAGGGATATTCTAGAAGATGTTTTAAGAGTTATCCCCAATCGATAGACAATCCTTGGTTGGCCCACAAATTGTTGTTAGCTTTCCGGTCTGTTTAAATCAACTTAGAAGAACTAACAATATGCATATTGCTGTCGCTGGAAATATCGGCTCGGGTAAAACCACACTAACAACACTGTTATCTAAACATTATAAGTATACACCTCATTACGAAAGTGTTGATGACAACCCTTATTTAAATGATTTCTATAAGGACATGCAACGTTGGTCATTCAACTTGCAAGTTTATTTTTTAAACTCGCGTTTTGCTCAACTTATAGATTTGAAGAAAAAGGGCAAGCCTATGATTCAAGATAGAACCATTTATGAGGATGCGAATATTTTTGCGCCTAACTTAAATGCGATGGGGCTTATGACGAAGCGTGACTATGATAATTACCTTATTCTTTATGAATTGATGGAGTCGTTTGTAACTCCTCCAGATCTTCTGATTTATTTAAGAGCCTCTGTTCCCCAATTGGTTGCTCAAATCCAAAAACGAGGCCGTGATTACGAAGAAGCAATTCGTTTAGATTACTTAACTCGACTGAATGAACGCTATGAAGCGTGGATCTCAACTTATGATAAGGGACCTCTTCTTATTATCGATGTTGATGATATGGATTTCCAAGCTAATATGGAAGATCTTGGAAAGATTATCGAGTCTATGGATGCAAAACTTCACGGTCTTTTTGAAAATAAATAGTTGCTTTTTTGTAAAGTAATTTATTTTAGACATGAAAAAAAGCCACGCAAATCGCGTGGCTTTTTTTGTTAGTTTGTATTTAGACGGAAATCTAGACGGAAATCTAGACGGAAATCTAGACGGAAATCGAACTGTTACTATAAAGCAGTAAATTCAAATCCGATCTTAACCTCATCATTTATAACTCTATCTCCGAGATCGTCAAAGACTGACCCAGATCCATATGTTATATTGTGCTTCGTTCTGTCAAGCATAAATTTGCCGTTTATTTGGTAACCAAATTTACCTGCAGTCATCTTTTTTTGTTCCACTGTAAAAGGCACAATGTAATCAACAACGACACCGTGAAAGTCGAAAGAGCATGAAAGGTTCATTTTTCCATTTTCAGCTGTAGAAGAGCCATTCATCATGAGTCGTGCAACTGGAAACTTTTCAACATCAAGGAAGTCATCTGATTTAAGGTGGACATCAAAGTTTGCTTTATCTTCTCCTGTAATGTCAGTTACTTCAAAGCTATTCATTTCAAAGCTTACTACCCCACGGCTTATAGAGCCATCTTCAACTTTAAATTTGCCATTTCCAGCCTTAATGATGCCAGAGTGTGTTGATCCGGTAATCTTTGATGCTTCCCATGTAATGCTGTGTTTTTCCTTTGTTAGCACATAGCTGCCATCTGGAATTCCCAAATCACCAACAATTGCAGATTGTAATTCAGTCTCAGTAGATCCTGTTTTTGTGTCTTCGTTCGAAGATGTTTCCTCATTAGAACAAGAAGAAACTACCAAGACGAGTCCTGCAAGTAATAGGTTATAAAATTTCATGATTTAATTATTTGATTCAAAAGCTTCTGTAGTCGTCATTGCGATTTCTACATGTGATTTTGAAGTTACATCATTGATGTTGTTGTTCGTATGGCCAGATTTTTCACCGCCAGATAAAAGAGGTGCGATCACGAGCCCTATTAAGCATGTTAGCTTAATAAGGATGTTCATAGATGGACCAGATGTGTCCTTAAATGGATCACCTACTGTGTCACCAGTTACGGCAGCTTTGTGAGCTTCAGATCCTTTGTAAGTCATCTCTCCATCAATTTCAACACCTGCTTCGAAACTCTTCTTAGCATTGTCCCAAGCACCACCTGCGTTGTTTTGGAAAATAGCCCAAAGAACACCACTCACTGTTACACCTGCCATGTAAGAACCGAGAGGCTCAGCACCCATTGTGAAGCCGATGATTAGTGGAGAAACGATTGTGATCGCTCCAGGAAGCATCATTTCTCTTAGAGCAGCTCTAGTACTGATGTCAACACACTTGCTGTATTCAGGTTTACCTGTTCCTTCCATAATTCCAGGAATTTCCTTAAACTGACGTCTAACCTCTTTCACCATTTCCATAGCAGCCTTTCCTACCGATTTCATTGCAAGAGCAGAGAACACTACAGGAATCATAGCTCCAACGAATAGTGTAGCTAAAACGTCAGCTTTGAAAATGTTAATTCCGTCAATTCCAGTCATCGTAACGTAGGCAGCAAAAAGTGCAAGAGCAGTCAATGCAGCAGATGCTATAGCAAATCCTTTACCTATGGCAGCAGTAGTATTACCTACCGAATCAAGGATGTCTGTACGCTCACGTACTTCGTCAGGAAGGTCACACATCTCAGCAATACCTCCTGCGTTATCCGCAATAGGACCAAATGCGTCTATAGCTAATTGCATAGCTGTAGTAGCCATCATCGCACAAGCAGCGATAGCAACACCGTAGAATCCAGCGAATTTGTAAGAATAGTATATCGCCGCAGCAAAAAGAATAATAGGACCGAACGTCGAGATCATCCCAGTAGATAATCCAGCGATGATGTTGGTTCCAGCTCCAGTATTAGAGTTGCGAACGATATCCATCACAGGCTTCTTGCCTAGTCCAGTGTAGTACTCAGTCATCCAGCTAATTCCACCTCCTACACCTAGTCCTACTAGGACTGCGTAAAATACGTTGATAGAAGCGAACGTCTTAATAATGTCAGCTCCATCCTCACCTCCCTTAAAGAAGTTCATAGATAACTCAGCAGGTAACATCCAATCGATTAGGAAGTAACAAGCAACCGCTGTCATAAGAATAGATCCCCAGTTTCCTTTGTTAAGAGCAGATTGAACTTCAGCTTCTTTTCCGTCGTCACTAACCTTAATAAATTTAGTAGCAATGATTGAGAAGATAATTCCAAGTGCAGAAATTACTAGAGGTAAAAGAAGGGTGGCCAAACCACCGAACTCGTCTTTGTATGTTGCACCCATATCTCGCACCACGTATACACCTAACACCATTGCTGCAAGTACAGTCGCTACATATGATCCGAATAGATCAGCTCCCATACCAGCTACATCTCCTACGTTATCTCCTACGTTATCTGCGATAGTAGCAGGATTACGTGGGTCATCCTCAGGAATCCCTGCCTCAACCTTACCTACTAGGTCAGCACCTACGTCAGCGGCTTTAGTGTAAATACCTCCCCCAACACGAGCGAATAAAGCGATGGATTCAGCTCCAAGAGAAAATCCTGCAAGAGCCTCAAGAACAATGATCATGTCATCGACACTAGTTACGTCTGGATAGAAACCTAAAACTTTGGTTTTGATCAGTAGAATGAAAATCACACTTAACCCGAAAACAGCTAGTCCAGCAACTCCAAGCCCCATTACTGTACCTCCAGTAAATGATACCTTTAAAGCTTTAGATAAGCTTGTTTTAGCTGCCTCAGCTGTTCTCACGTTCGCTTCAGTTGCAATGCGCATCCCGATGTTTCCAGCAACAGCTGAGAAAATGGCACCGATGACAAAGGCTATAACAATAAACCAGTGTGTATCAGGCACTAGAGTTGAAACAAAAGCAAGTGCAGCTCCAGCGATGACTACAAAAATTGCCAGTAGTCGGTATTCAGCGTTCAGGAAAGCAAGAGCTCCTTCGTGAATGTAGGTGGCGATCTCAGTCATTCTTTCGTTGCCCTTAGGTTGTTTGCGAACCCAAGAACCTTGAATAGCCATAACGATTAAGCCGAAAATGGCAATTACAGGAACTATATAAAGGATGTAGTCAATTAAAAATTGCATGATGTATAATTTTGGTCTTTGCCGAAGATCATTAGTTCGGCGAATTATTTACTTATTTATTAACGTAGATGACGTTTTTAACAGCTTCCATAATTTCTTTTATTTGTGGAAGAGCTTCGTCAATGAGAGTTGTTGCGAATGCAAAAGGAGTATCGGATTGGCATAACCGAATAATTGGAGCGTCAAGGTGGTCGAAGGCATTACGCTGTACGCGATATGCAACTTCAGATGAAACAGAACTTACTGGGAAGCTCTCCTCAACAATAACAAGTCGATTTGTTTTCTTTACAGATTCGATAATCGTATCGAGGTCTAAAGGACGTATAGTAACGAGATCGATGATTTCAACTTCGATTCCTTCCTTTGCCAGTTCATCAGCTGCAGCGTGAACTTCTTTGAGTATTTTACCGAAAGAAACGACAGTGACATCAGAACCCTTTTTCCTAACGTTCGCTTTACCTATAGGTACTAAAAACTCACCTTCGGGAATCATGCCTTTGTCACCATACATTTTTTCAGACTCCATAATAAGGACTGGGTCGTTGTCACGAATGGCAGATTTAAGAAGCCCTTTCGCTTCGTAAGGCGTGAAGGGTGTCACAACTTTAAGACCAGGAATAGCTGAGTACATCGCCTCATAACTTTGGCTGTGAGTTGCCCCTAATTGACCAGCGGGGCCGTTAGGACCTCGAAATACGATGGGCGTTGAGAATTGACCACCGCTCATTTGTAGCATCTTGGCGGCGTGATTTATGATTTGGTCTGATGCCAAAACAGCAAAATTCCAGGTCATATATTCAACGATGGGTCTTAAGCCGTTCATAGCGGCACCTACTGCAATGCTAGTGAATCCGAGTTCGGCAATGGGTGTGTCGATGACTCTTCGAGCACCAAATTCATCCAACATACCCTTAGAAGCTTTGTAGGCACCGTTGTACTCGGCAACCTCCTCTCCTATCAGGAAAACACGCTCGTCTCGGCGCATTTCTTCGCTCATCGCTTCAGCGACAGCTTCTCTATATGTGATTTCACGCATGGTATTGACGCATATTTCGGTCGGCGAATATAAGCCAATTATGACTGCATTAAGACACCTCTCTATTCATACCTTTGCAATTCTGAGAAATGTGTTTCAGAATTATAATTATTATGTATGAAATTGCTTGTTTGTATCAGTAAAGCTCCAGATACCACTAGTCGTATTGCCTTTACAGACGGAGATAAACGCTTCGATGAAAGCGGCGTACAATTTATAGTCAATCCTTATGATGAGTGGTATGCTCTTGTGCGTGCTATCGAATTGGTTGAGGCGCATGGAGGTTCAGTCACGACAATTACAGTAGGTGACACAACATGTGATCCTATTATTCGCAAGGCTTTAGCCATAGGTGCTAGTGATGCAGTGAGAATAGATGCGAATCCGACAGACTCTTCTCAGGTAGCTAGATTGATTGCTAATTACGCAAATGATAAATCGTATGACATCATATTTGCTGGTAAAGAATCCATTGATAACAATTCATCTGCTGTGCCTGCTATGATTGCGGAGTGTATGGATCTGCCATATGTTGCATTTGCCACTTCAATTGATGTAGATGGTGATGTATCAACCCTGAATTGTGAATCTACCGGTGGGACAAACAACGTAACTGTACATGGTGCGTTTGTGTTAAGTGCTACAAAGGGAATGGCTGAGCAAAAGATCCCGAATATGAGAGGGATTATGTCAGCAAGAACGAAACCTCTTACCGTTGTTGAAGATTCAGGAGTTACCGCTCCGACAGAGGTAAGTAAATTTACACTGCCACCTGCAAAAGGTGATTGCGTTATGGTAGATGCGGATAACGCAGCAGATTTAGTCCGTCTTTTACGTGAAGAAGCAAAAATTATTTAGATGTCAGTTTTAGTATATATCCAAACACAAGACGGTACGGCTACTAAGGCCGGACTTGAAGTTGCATCGTTTGCAAAAAACATGAATGTAGGTGACGTAACAGCACTTGTTTCAGGAACGTTATCAGGTGATGGTGGACTTGGCTCTGTAGGTGTTTCTAAAGTTCTACACTTCTCAGAAGCCGTAACAGATAACGCGCAACTTTCTAAGCTTACCCAGGCAGCAGCAAAAAATGCGGCAGCATCAACTATCGTATTCTCGGGCAACAACGATGGCAATGCTATCGCTCCCCGTGTTGCAATAGCCTTGAATGTTGGTTACGTATCGGGCGTTACATGTCTTCCAGAGGGTAAGACCTTCACAAGAAATGTATTCAGTGGAAAAGCTACTGCTGCAGTTAACGTACTGTCTGATGTACGTGTCATTTCTATTACACCTAATTCGTTTGGTATTAAACCTGATGCGGTAGATGCTTCAGTCGAAACATTTTCTGCTGATATAGGTGCTCAGCGTGTCGTTATAAATGGATTTACCCCAACAAGTAACGATGGTTCTGTTCCTCTACCAGAGGCAGAAAGAGTGGTTTCTGCTGGTCGTGGCCTTAAGGGGCCTGAGAATTGGGGTATTGTTGAGGATCTCGCACGTGCTTTAGGTGCCACTACAGCATGTAGTCGACCTGTAGGAGATATGGGTTGGCGTCCTCATCACGAGCATGTAGGCCAAACTGGGTTAACCATACGCCCCGACTTGTACATTGCTTGTGGGATATCAGGTGCGATTCAGCACCTTGCGGGGGTCAATCAAAGTAAAGTAATCGTCGTGATCAATACTGACCCTGAAGCACCATTCTTTAAGGCAGCTGATTATGGAATTGTTGGTGATGTCTTTGAAGTTCTTCCTAAATTAACCGAGGCAATTAAAGCGCTTTAATTAAATTAGCGTTAATACATGAAGAAAATAGACCTTGAAATATTTGATATCTCTTTAAATGGAGGCAATTCAGGGGCCTATGTTATGGTGTTAATGGAGAAAGGTGGCAACAGAAAAATTCCTATATTAATAGGAGGTTTTGAAGCACAACACATCGCTATTGAGCTTGAGAACATGAAGCCCAGTAGGCCACTGACTCACGATCTTTTTAAGTCTACTTTGTCATCTTTTGAGTTGAATGTCACTGAGGTTGTGATCATTGATTATAAAGAAGGGGTCTTTTTTGCTAAAATTGTTGTTACTGACGGAGAGAAGATAGTTGAAGTGGATTCAAGGTCATCAGATGCAGTTGCTATTGCAGTGAGGTTTAGAGCTCCAATTAGATGTTATGAAGCTGTTTTAGAAGCTACAGGGATTACGCCAGAGGAGGAGGCCGAGATTAATAGAGATGAGACCGAGTTGGATGAGGAGGAACTAGATGTTGACGAACATGATGTAGAGGATGATGAAGCTTTGAGTCTTAATTTGGAAACTACAGAGGTGGACGAAGATCAACGTAGCAACAAAGAAGACGATGTAGAGTCGGCGGTTAAATTTGATGAAGATTTTAAGAAGAGGAATATTTTAGAACTCAAGAAAAATCTGAATGATGCCATTCGTAATGAGGATTACGAATCGGCTTCCAAAATTCGTGATAAAATTGACAAAATTAATTCAGACAATTAATCATTATGGGTAAAGTAGGTATAATAATGGGCAGCACTTCAGACCTTCCAGTCATGGAAGAAGCCATGAAGGTCCTCACAGAACTTGGTGTTGAATATAAAGCTACTGTTGTTAGTGCCCACAGAACGCCAGATAGATTGTCTGAATATGCAAAACGTGCCGTTAAAGACGGATTTAAGGTGATTATTGCCGGAGCTGGTGGCGCTGCACATCTTCCCGGAATGACTGCCTCTTATACTCCTTTGCCAGTAATTGGAGTGCCAATTAAAAGCAGCAATTCTATAGATGGATGGGATTCTGTTTTGAGTATTCTACAGATGCCATCAGGTGTCCCAGTTGCTACTGTTGCTCTTGATGGAGCTCGTAATGCAGGTATTTTAGCTGCCCAAATAATTGCCACATCTGATTCTGTTCTCCTAGACCGTATTGTGTCTTTTAAGTCTGCACTTAAATCTAAAGTAGAAGATTCAACTTCAATTGTAGAAAATCACAAGACAAAATAATGTCTGATTTGGCATCAACTCACCAAGAGTTTAATCCGGACAACCTAAGTCCTCAGAAACTTCACGCCTTGTTACTAGGCGGTGTTGCTCCCAGACCGATTGCATTAGCAAGTACAATTGATAAAGAAGGTAGAGTAAACCTTGCTCCCTTTAGTTATTTCAATGTTTTTTCAGCAAACCCTCCTATTTTAATTTTTTCTCCAGCTCGCCGAGGGAAGGACAATACCACCAAGCACACATTAGAAAATGTACTTGAAGTTCCCGAAGTTGTGATTAATATGGTTGACTACAATTTAGTTCATGCCTGTTCACTTGCTTCAACTGATTATGCTCAAGGAGTTAATGAGTTTGAAAAGGCTGGTTTGACCGAAGTCCCATCAGTGACCATCACTCCTCCAAGAGTTCTTGAATCACCTGTTTCTATGGAGTGTAAGGTATTGAAGGTAGAGTCTTTAGGTCCTAACCCAGGTGCAGGTAACTTGGTGTTCTGTGAGATTAAGCGTATGCATTTCCGAAACAATGTGTTGGGCTCAGACGGGTTGCCTGATGCTGTTTTACTTGATCTTGTTGCCAGATGCGGTGGCTCTTATTACACAAGAGCTTCAAATGAGGCACTGTTTGAAATACCTAAGCCTTTGGCAAATTTAGGGATAGGAGTTGATTCCATTCCTTCAGACATCCGTACGAGTAGTATCCTAACTGGGAAGCATCTTGCTATGCTGGGCAATGTTGCAAGCTTGCCAGATGAAACAGAGGTGAATGATTATAAGCTCATTGAATTGTCTGAGATCTTTATAGATTATGCTGACAATGGAGTTGTTCTAGAGTTGGAGCTGCATAAACACGCTTTAAACCTTCTTGACAATGGAAATGTTAATGAAGCGTGGAAAACCCTTCTAACTTTTAACCTCGGATAGTATTGTTTTTACATTTCCTTAAATTACCTTTATAGCATGTCATTTGAGATCAAAGGAAAAATTAAAATTCTGTTCGATAGACAGGATTTTCCCAGCGGCTTTTTTAAGCGCGACTTCGTCATTACTACTAACGATCAATATCCACAGGATATTAAATTTGGTGCTCTTAAAGAGCGTGTTGAACAATTAGACGGACTTTCAGTTGACGATGAGGTCACAGTAAAGTTTGATGTAAAAGGCCGTGAGTATAACGGCAATTACTATGTTGATTTAAATGCTTGGAGAATCGAAAAAGGTGCGTCGGGTCAAGCGTCGGGTCAAGGTGCTCAGGCTGGTTCTCAGGCTGGTTCGCTAGGGGGTCAGTATTCTCAAACTAGTCAAGCTTCAGCTCCAAATGTGACTTCAGCGCCTTTGCCTGAGGTAGCTGCTGTTGAATTGAGTTCTACTGCTGACTCTGATGATGATCTCCCGTTTTAATAACGGATAAGATTTAGTGAAAGAGAGTATTAAAGCCAAAGGGTCTCGATGGCTTTTAGCATATTCTCAGGGTTTTCATAAATTTCTTCCTTCTCCATTTGCAATAGCTTTATTATTAACTGCTGTTGCTGGTTTTAGCGCACTGCTTATTACAGAGGCCGATATGGTATTGAGAGCTTGGTCAGACGGTTTGTGGAATCCTTCTCTATTGAGGTTTGGTTTTCAAGCTATGTTTATGCTGGTACTTGGCCATGTTTTGGCTTTGTCTGCTCCAGTTAAATATTTGCTTGATAAAGTTGTCACTTTAGCTGTCAAGAATTCAGCTTTAGCACCTGCCTATGTAGCCTTATTTGCGTTAATGCTAGGATGGCTTAATTGGGGGCTGGGATTAGTGGCTGGTGCACTTTTAGCAAAATCAGTCATTGATAAATCAGCAAAACACGGTTATGGTATTCGTCCAGGACTATTAGGCGCAGCTGGTTATATGGGTCTTTTGGTTTGGCATAGTGGTCTAAGCGGTAGCGCACCTTTAAAAGTTGCTGAATCAGGTCATTTGCTTTCATTATACCCAAAAGGGGCTGATTGGCAACTCCCTATTCCTGATTCGATCTCAATTTCATCTACTGTTTTATCAACTTGGAATATCGCAATTACACTTGGGGTTATTTTCGCAGTAGTCCTTTTATTTGCTCTGTTGGGGCATTTATTTACCAAACCATCAGAGGACTTAAAACTAGTATCGCCACAAAGCAGTCTCAAGGATGAAGTGCGAAGCTATGAAAGTGTTGGAGCTTCTTCAATTTCGGAGAAATTAGACAATGGAAGAGGTTTGGCATGGCTGTTTGGAGTTTTGTTTATAGGAACAGCCATTTGGTTGACTATTTCGTCTGAGTTAGAAGCTACCCGACTTGGATTTATTACACCAGACTGGATTAATTTAATTTTATTAGGCTTAGCGCTTCTTGCTCATGGGTCAATAAAGAATCTTCTATCTGCACTTGAAAAAGCGATAGGAGGTGCCTCGGGCATCCTGCTGCAATTTCCAATTTACTTCGGGATAATGGGTGTTGTTACTGGGACAGGACTTGTAAATATTTTATCTGGAGCTTTGGTTTCGTCAACCAATTTAACAACATTGCCTCTGGCAATTTTCACATCATCTGGCGTGCTGAATATTTTTATTCCCAGTGGAGGAGGCCAGTGGGCAGTACAAGGCCCCCTTGTTATTGAAGCTTGTCACAGTATGGGGATGAGTCTTGAAAAGGGGATAATGGCAATGGCTTACGGTGATCAATGGACGAATATGCTTCAACCATTTTGGGCATTGCCTCTTTTAGGTATTACAAAATTGAAAGCCCAGGATATATTGCCATTTACACTAGCGGCATTGATTGTTTCAGGTTTGGTCTTTATTATAGGATTACTACTCATATCTTAAAAGCCTCAGGGTATATTTGCGAACGCAATGAAATTCGAATTTCACACATTTACCCTACCAAATGGCCTTCGGGTTATTCATAAAGAGGTGCCTAGATCAGCGAGTCACATTGCTCTTGTGGTCAATGCTGGGTCTCGGGATGAGTTGTCGGGAGAAGCTGGTGTTGCTCATTTTATCGAGCATTGTTTGTTTAAAGGGACAAAGAAAAGAAAGACATTTCATATTTTAAATCGCCTTGAAAGAGTAGGTGGCGATTTGAATGCATACACAACCAAAGAAGAAACTTGGATTAGTGCTTCTTTTTTAGAAAGAGATCTTGATAGAGCCATTGAGTTGGTATCTGACATCAGCTTCAATTCAACATTTCCGGAAAAGGAAATCGCAAAAGAACAGGAGGTAATTCTCGATGAAATTGCTTCTGTTTTAGACAACCCTTCTGATGTAATTTTTGATGAATTTGAAGAACGACTTTTCGGCGCGCACCCCTTAGGCAGGACGATTTTAGGAACCCAAGAGTCTGTAAATAATCTAGGCAAACTCCAAATTAATTCATTTGTAGAACGTTATTATTGTCCAGACCAAATGGTTTTTGCTTCGGTGGGTTCTACGCCAATTGCGAAATTAAAAAAACTGTGTGAGAAGTATCTTGGCCAGGAAGTCGGCAGGGTTTCTCAATTAAATCGCCTTGTTCCTAAGGCTATTCCTATTTTTGACGAACGTGTAGAGCAAGACACGCATCAAGTTCATCACCTTTTGGGAGGGATTACAGTTGGGGCTGACCATCCAGATAAACTGCCATTAACACTACTTGCTAATTATTTGGGAGGACCCGCAATGAATTGTAGGTTAAGTTTAAATATTCGCGAGAAATATGGAATGGCATATCACATTGAGGCGGGATACTCTCCATACCAAGATAGCGGCGTTTTTTCAGTTTATTTTGGTACTGACAGAAGGCATCATGACAAGGTTGAAGCTCTTGTTGATAAGGAGTTAATGCTTTTGTGCAATACCAAGTTAGGTGTTAGGCAGCTCCATGATGCGAAGACTCAGCTCATAGGCCAAATAGCCTTATCTCAAGATAGCGGTCCAGCAATGATGACTGGTTTGGCTAAGAGTTTTTTATTGTACAATAAAGTTCAGCCATTAGATGATTTTTTTAAATCAATTGAAAAAATCAGTTCAGACGATTTGTTAAGAGTCGCTAATCAATTTATTAAACCAGATCTATTAAGCAGGCTTGTGTATTTAGATAAAAATTAGGTATTGGTTTTTTACCTCTGAGAGTATGTGTGCCAATTGTCAAGATCATCTTGAATGTCGTTCTTAACGGATCGAATTTTCATTGCAACCATTGCCCATTCACGATGTCCCTCAAGCAACAGTTGGTTTATAGCGTCATTATCGTTATCTGCCCCTTTTGCGATTAAAGCAAGTTTTTTATACTTGTTTTCTATGAGCCAAACACATGCTTTTTCGTCTCCTTCAGCACCATTGATTAATGCCATTAGTTCTAGGTGTCCACTATCTATCAGCCATTTCCTAGCGTCATCTCTTAGGTTTAGAGCGTACGTGAAGGCTGCAAGTTCTTCATAGCCATTTGCGGTGAGCCAATCACGAATTGAATGATTGCCGCTAATAGCTTCCGCCCAAGCAACTATTATTTTAGTAGGATACTGCTTCACAATGTGAAGGTAAGTACCTTTGCGACCCTGTGAAAAATAGCGAGACTTTATTTACCAAAACATTTGTGATTCTGTGCGTGAGCACAGTCTTGTTCATGGCCAGTTTTGGTATGATCATGCCTGAATTACCTGGGTACCTAGACCTTATGGGGGCTGGGCATTTGCTAGGGTATATCATAGGATTGTTTACTTTAGGTGCTTTAATGTCGAGGTTTTTTTCAGGAAAAATTGCCGATAGAGCAGGTCGTAAAATCGTCATGGTATTCGGTACAGCAGTTACCGCTATTGCAGGTTTTCTTTATGTTATGTTAGGTGCTGTTTCTGATTATTCAACTGGAATGCTTGGTGTTTGGCTATTTCTAGTTCTCAGGTTTTTTCATGGATTGAGTACGGGATTCAGACCCATAGGCTCAAGTGCTTTGTTGACGGATATAGTACCCCGTGATAGGAGGGGAGAAGCTTTAGGATTTCTAGGCATTGCGGGGAATGCAGGTATGGCAGGGGGCCCTGCAATCGGCAGTTACTTGGCTGTGGAATGGGGGTATGATTCTATGTTTTTAGCTTCATCTTTTTTAGGCATCCTGTCTTTGTTATTTACGCTTAAGCTGCCTGAGACTTTGCCGAATTCAAGGAAGGTGATTTGGTCTGATTTAAATGTATTTAAAGGAAAGAATTTTGATATTGCAGCTTGGCCTGCGGCTCTTTCCCTACTCCCTGTGGCTCTTTCATTTGGTGTATTTTTAACAATTACACCCAACTTTGTAGATGACTTAGGCTATAAATACAAAGGGGTGTTTAATACAATCATTGTTGTTGCTTCTATTTTGATGCGATTATTTGCCGGAAAAGCATCTGATAAATACGGTAGAAAACCACTTCTTGCAATTGGTGGTCTGTTCTTGTTTGTGGGAATGGGGATATTGTCGATTGCCACAACTCAGCTTGAAGCTGCTGTTGGGGGGATTGTTTATGGATTGTCTATAGGAATTAATATGCCTACAATTTTTGCATGGACAACTGATCTGTCTCCTAAGGAAAAGATCGCTTTGGGTATAGGTACAACTCTTGTGGCTCTTGAAATAGGTATAGGTTTTGGGGCGTTTGTCTCTGGATCTATGTTTGCGTCCGATCCTTCTTGTTTGCAAGATTTGTATAGATTTTGCGCTTACTCTGGAGGACTGATGGCAATAATTCTGTTTTACTCTCCGTACATGAGATCAACGAATATGAACTCATAGCCCCCGTATATAAAATTATACAGGTTTAGGTTTTGATTTAATTATAATTGAGCGTATTTTTCGTGAATGGATACAACAATTGCCGAACGTTTAGAGATTGCTAAGCAAGAACGCACCGATGTTATGGGTGAATTTTTAAGACTTAAAGCAGAACTTACTAGAACGCAGAAATGTAATGATGATTTGAGGTCCGAGAATAGTGCTCTTCGTGAATCACTTAACTCAGCAGAGCATGTGGCTCAAAACCTGATGACTTACGCGAACGAGATTAAGAAGTAATTCCTGCTGAACTGGTTGGGAAACTACGGTCAAGCTTTTTAAATAATCCTTGTAGAACATTTCCTGGGCCTACCTCAGTCACAGAACTAGCACCATACGCTAACATTGCTTCCATACTTTGTGTCCATTTAACAGGAGCTGTGAGTTGAGCAACAAGATTCTTTCTTATCATTGAAATATCTGTCTCAGCTGATGCGCTAACGTTTTGAAAAATAGGACAGCGCAATTTAGTGATTGTTGTTTCTTCAATGGCTTCAGCTAACGTTTCACGAGCAGGTTCCATCAAGGTTGAGTGGAATGCTCCTCCAACAGGAAGTAAAAGAGCTCTACGAGCGCCAGCTTCTTTGAGTGCTTGACAAGCAGATTCAACAGCTTTAACTTCTCCAGAAATGACGATTTGTCCTGGACAGTTGTAATTAGCGGCCACAACATTTCCGTCAGTATTCTTGCAAATGTCCTCAACAATATTGTTTTCTAACCCAAGTATAGCAGCCATCGTCGAGGGTGTTAGTTCACATGCCGCTTGCATAGCGTTGGCTCTTGCCGATACAAGTTTTAATCCATCTTCAAATGTTACTCCCCCTGCTACAACTAAAGCACTAAATTCTCCAAGACTGTGACCGGAGACCATGTCTGGAGAAAGTGAATCTTTAAGTATTTCAGCTAGAATTACCGAGTGTAGAAAGACTGCAGGTTGAGTGACTTTAGTTTGTTTAAGGTCCTCTATCGAACCGTTAAACATAGTATCGCTTATGCTAAATCCAAGAATTTCATCAGCTTGAGCAAATCTTTCTTTAGCTAAAGTAGAGAAATCATATAAATCCTTGCCCATTCCAGGAAATTGAGCACCCTGACCGGGGAATACAAATGCTTTCATAAAAAAATTAATTTATCGCGATTGGCGTATATGTTCGTACAATTATCGTACGAGGAATACGGTTCCAGTAGAGATATTAGCTCCAAGACCGTTTACCTTTTTTACTTCAATTTTCCAGCTGAATTGTTCAGTGGCGCTTACATAATGCGTTCCAGCTCCATCAACAGTATTGTCACCTATCCAAGGTTCTCCGATTGTTGTAGAGTTAAAAACGAGTTTACCCCACCTATCATAAACCCAACATTCATAGCTAAGAATGAGTTCTTCTCCATTTATAACTGGAGCCCATGAATCATTGTTTCCGTCATTGTCGGGTGTGAATGCGTTGGGTACAAATATTTGCAATTCATTGGTTACGTGAATAGTCTGAGTAGCAATATCCGTACATCCATGGATGTTCGTGACATGAAGTTGAACCTCATAAGAGTCGGCTCTTTCATATTCATGTTCTGGGTTTACTTCGGAAGCTCCTGTTCCATCGCCAAATGACCAGATGTATTCAGTTCCACCATTTGACATATTCTCAAATGTCACAATTGGGTCAAGAAATAGAATTTCTTCTGGAGTCACTAAAAAGTCAGCAACCGGAGGGTACCAAGCTTGAAATGCAGTGTCAATATCAAGAGCTACTGTACACCCTTCATCACTTGTAATCGTCAACTCAGCTTCATATATGCCTGGGTATTCAGCTTCAATTACAAAGGGTGAGGAGAAATTAACAGGGATAACAAACCCTGGAACTTCCAGATGAAATGTAGATGCGCCAGTTGAAGTGTTTAAGATCTCAACTTCGAGAGGCAAGCATATTGTATTTTGAAGAAATGTTATCTCAGGGATAGGATTGTTAAAGACTTCGAACTCTTTAAAGGTCTGTGAAGTACAATTATTAGAATCAGTTGCAACCAATCCTATATTAAAGACACCGGTTCCTGCAGCAAATAAATTAGGGACATCTGTCGATAACTCGGTGCAATCGTTAGCTCCGGTAGGGAACACTGTCCAAGCATAGGGCTCAACTCCTCCGGAACAATTTAAACCAGTAATACTTGATGATGTGTTCATTATTTCAATGACGGCAACGCTCCCAATATCAAAACATACCCCCTCAGAGGATAAATTAAAATCAGCCAACAGTTGAGGGTGTATAGTAATTGTTTCTGTTTTTGTGGAAGAACAATAGAGGTTAGAAATTGACTGAGCGGTGAAGCTTACATTGAATATACAATCTCCAGAATCATAATCTTCACAATCAAAAGTGATTTGAGGAGCAAGATTCTCCGAATCATTTTCTCCATTTCCAAAGGCCCAAGCAGTAACGGCAGCAAAGTCCACATCTGCTAGAAAATCCACTGTTAAGGGTGCACAACCTTCAATATCAGAAATTGTGATCGACGTAACTGGAATTGGTGTAGTTGTTACTGAAATTTCAGCGGTTGAGCTGTTTGGGTTATCCGGATTAAAGGTTAATGCGATGAGAACAGTCCCTGAAACTGTAGGGCAGTAAGTGATAGTGTCTTGATTTGAAACTGGATCTCCTCCATTGATAGTCCATTCTAAGTTTACACTACTTGTTGGAGGATCAATCCAATTTACAAAAAGATCTGTACATTCACCTTCACAGATTGCATTTTGACCCCCGATTGTAAATGTTGGATTGGTGCAATTTATCATCAACGCAGGATTCACCGGTACCTTCTTTGCATCAGCAGTAAATGATGGTAACAAAACACCTCCATCAGCAACTAAATCATCAGCCCCAAACGAGCTAACAGTTATTAATATTAGTGTAATTGCTAATAAAGACGTTCTCAAAACGTAAGATTTCATCATTAATGCGAGTTTGAAACCGCAAAATACGGATTTGCAACTTATTTAAGGTCTTAAAAAAGATATTAATTAAATATGCGAAGTTAGAAACGCGGTTAAGATTTATACCTTCGTGCCACCTGTTTTTTAGTTTAAACCTATTCCCTGATTATGAAAATATCCCTAACTGGAGTTTTAATGGCGATTGTTTTCGTTTTCTCCAACTTATACAGTACTTCAGCCCAAACCCCAGCCTTCGGTCTCCCAGGTGAAATCGTTCCAGGAGAACTAATTGTGATGTTCCACAACAACATCGATGATGAGTTTGTTGCTGAATTCGAGCGTGAAAATTTAATCGTAAATGGATACTACTGTAACCTTAAAATGGAGCGAGTCCTTTCACCTCTGTCCTATATCTACCTTTTTACGTTCAATGAAAATCATCCTGATCAAGATTTTTTAGTAAAAAATATTTCTACGGATTCTAAAGTAGAGGCAGTACAATTCAATCACTACGTAGAGGATAGGGAAACCATTCCCAACGATCCCAGCCTTTCGACTCAGTGGCACCATATACAAAGTGGTGATCACGATATCGACAGTGACCTCGCTTGGGATATCACTACTGGAGGATACACATCAAGTGGAGATAGAATTGTAGTTTGTGTTCTCGAAGGAAGTGGTGCCAATTACTCGCATCAAGATTTAATTTCTAATCATTGGACGAATGAACATGAGATTGATGGAAATGGCATAGACGATGATGAGAATGGCTATGTTGACGACGTGAATGGCTGGAATACCACCATAGAAAATGACGGTATTGCAACCGGCGGTCATGGAACTGCTGTGAGCGGAATGATCGGTGCGACAGGTGACAACGGTATTGGTGGAGTAGGGGTGAATTGGAATGTTGGCATTATGCAAGTCCAAATGGGCGGGCTCTCCGAGTCTAACGTTATCGAGGCCTATAGCTACCCTCATAAAATGCGAGACATGTACAATTCCAGTGCTGGACTTCAAGGCGCCTTTGTCGTTGCGACGAACGCTTCTTGGGGAATTGATTTAGCCAATCCAGCAAATTTTCCAGTTTGGTGTGCCTACTACGACGACTTAGGCGCCGTGGGAATCCTCAACTGTGGAGCTACTGCGAATGCGGCGTATAACATCGATACCCAAGGCGATATGCCTACCGGATGTAGTTCAGAGTATATGGTTTCTGTTACCGCCACGAATAACAACGACGTGAGAACGTACTCGGCTTATGGACAAACCACAATTGATTTAGGTGCTCCAGGCGAAAATGTTTACTTGCCCTCAGGATCGGGCACGTCGTATTCGAACACTTCGGGAACTTCATTTGCAAGCCCGTGCGTTGCTGGTGCGATAGCGTTATTGTACAGTGCGCCTTGCTCATCACTCGCGTCAAGTGCTCTGGTCGATCCGCAAGGCACAGCCGATCTCGTAAGGGGATTCATTTTTGACGGGGTGGATCAAGTGTCGGGTCTACTGACCGAGACCGTTACTGGAGGACGTCTTAACGTAGCGAATTCGATCGATCTTTTGATGCTCAATTGTGATCCAACACTTGGTTGTACGGACTCACTAGCATGTAACTTTAGCGAAGTAGCTATCACAGATATCGGCAACTGTTTGTTCTTCGATGAATGTTTGGTTTGCGGAGGGAATAACTCTTCTTGCTCGGGATGTATGGATGATACCGCTAACAACTACGATTTCGATGCGACCCTCGAAGACAATTCTTGCTGCTACATTTCACTTACATTCACACTTGATGCTTCGAACGTACTTTGCTTTGAAGATCACGCGCTGATTCATGTTATTGCGGAAGGTGCTGTGGGTGCTGAGGACTCTGTTTGGTTTGCATTGGGGAATTCACCTTTACTACAAAACTACTCAGGTGAATTCAGCCAATCTGTGGGGAGTTACAATGTTGTCGCTACTGATCTAGGCGGCTGCATGTCTTCTATCATTATCGCAGTTGAAGGCCCTGATGAAGTTGAAATCACATTGTCTGCAACAGGCGATCTTGGCGGTTCTACAGGGATGGGAACGGCTACTGCTACGGGTGGTTCAGGAGTTTACACCTACGAGTGGGTTGATTCTTCTACCGGAGAAATTGCAGATCCCAACGGACTTGAGGATGGTGTTTACCATGTTACTGCTACTGATTCTAACGGGTGTACTGATGCAGCAAATGTGTATGTGGATGACACTTATGGATTGAATGATTTAGACCCTCTGCCTTTCACTTTGGGACCCAATCCTACTTCGCGTTTCGTTAACCTTTACTCAAACTCTGTTTTAACGGTGTCGTCTGTAGAAGTTCATGATGGTATGGGGCGCTTGGTTTTTGTTACTGGTGTTGACGCTGGCAATGATGGTATCGTTCTTGATTTGGGAGATCTCCAGAATGGAATTTACTCTATCTCAATTCGTGGTGATGGCGGAACCTCAGTACGCCAAATCGCAGTCCAGAACTAGGTCGTTAGAAAATCAGATTTGAAGCTCGGGCATTATGCTCCGGGCTTTTTTCTCTCTATTTCAATCCTTGTGATAGATCCCTTTTCTGATGGTTGTGAAATCGAGAATCGTTTTTTTCTCCCTTTCTCCTAGCTATCTGTTCCTCTTCTGGAAGGAGGGAATAGTCTATACAGAGTTTAGAACAGCAACCAGAGTGTTCAGTTGCACACTTTTTGCATTGTATAAATAGCAGATTGCAGGTCTTGTTCTGGCAGTTAACGTGATCATCGCAGCGTTCACCACACTGGTGACAATTTGAAATAACCTCATCTGAGATCCTTTCTCCCAATCGCTCATCGAAAACGAAATTCTTGCCGATGAATTTATTGTCTATACCCTCATCTAGTTCAATTTGCCTGGCATAATCTATAATCCCTCCGTGAAGCTGATTCACGTCATTAAATCCATGGTGTTTCAGATATGCAGATGCTTTTTCACAGCGTATCCCGCCTGTACAGTATAATAGTATTTTGTCATCTTCCTTGTCTTTTAAATCAGAAAGGACCTCTGGCAGTTCTTCTTTGAAGGTTGCTGATTGAGGACAAATGGCCCCTTCAAAATGTCCAATCTCACTCTCATAATGATTTCGCATATCCACAATTGTTGCCCCCTTGTCCATGGCTTCATTCCACTGCTCTGCATTGAGATGATTCCCCACATTCGTTATATCGTATTCACCAAAAGCCAAACCATCTGCCACAATCTGTTCTTTGACTTTTACGATCAATTTAAAAAACGATTTCCCATCGTCCTCAACAGCATTTTTCTGGTGCATCAAGTCAAATTCTTTGTGAGAATGGAGCGTTTCGATAAATTTGGACCATTGAGATTCAGGAACTGAAATCTGAGCATTGACACCCTCTTGCGCTAAGTAAACTCTCCCAAAAACTCCCAAGTTTGACCATTCACAATAAAGCAAGTCTCTCATCGATTTGGGGTCAGATATTTTTACATATCTATAGAATGATGTCGTCTTACGCTCAAAGCTTTCGGCTTCAAGTGCAGCAATAGCAGCGTCTCTCCCGAGTATATTCCTCAATTTTTTCTTTCCAGCGTTAGGATCCATTCACTCTAAGTTTATATTGAGCAAAGTTACTTTCTTTACACCTACTTACCGATACAAAAAGTAATCAGCATTGATTATCAGTAACTTATGCTCACAAGGTACAAATAGGGTACAAAACCTTCCATTTTTAATAGATTCTTGAAGTACACCTCTATCTCTATTGTTGGTTGTAAAGGTAGTAAATCAAAGTGAGTGATTCACTCTTGTCTATTAAATTTACAATACTTAGTACGTTGTTTTCCAGCTCTAAGTTGATGTACGTTAACTAAGTACTTTAGATTATCCGTATCTTGTAAGTCTAAATCATAATACTATGAGATATTTACTTACTTCTTTGTTGTGTGTCTTTACGCTGTCTATAACAGCTCAAGTTGACTGTCCCAATCCGTATGATGGCAATGGAGATGGCAACGTTAGTATAGGAGACTTCTTAGAGATGTTAGCGGTATTTGGAGACACAGACACGGACTCCGATGGCGTTTGGGATAGC
>JAQCFW010000036.1 GCA_027619225.1 Bacteroidota bacterium | reverse complement strand
TGCAGTAGTGATTTGCATAACAAGCACTCTCAAATCTGCAGGAGGTAAAGCGTTTCCAGCTGTATTTAAAACATACCATGAAGCACCAGTTACGGTGTTCACATTTAAACTAGTACCACCAGTTAGAAAGTAACCACTAACAGTAGGTGTCAAAGAAGGATCCTCAACAAGTGAAGGATCCGCTGCTCCAGCAATACCAGAAGTAGAAGCAGGACCGTCAAGTCCAACAGTAGCATATGAATCTTCTGCCATATCCGGGAATGATGGCAAAAATGCAGGATTTATTCCAGCAGCACTCCAACTCAAGTTGAAAGAAGTATTGAAGATTCCGCCGGGGGAATTAATGACCAATGGATCTTGATCATTACCGAAAACGGCACTGAATTGGGTCGAGTAGGTTTACATAGAAACGATACACAGTATTACCGGCTACGTGAAGTGCAGCAGAACTCTCAACAGTTAACGTATACTGGGCTGTTGCCTGTGAGGTAAAAGCCATTGTACTACAACATATTGCAGCCATTAAAAAATTAAACGTACGATTCATATTTCTATATTACTCAATTTAACGCTGGAAAGATATGCCATATATAATAAAAACATCATCCAACGCTAATGTTTTATTAATTTTGTTGAAGAAAAAATATATATAAAATTTTAAATAGAAGATTTATAAAGCAAAAAATGTCTGACATGGGGGAAGTAATAAATAAAAATCAACGATTGGCAGCATCTTTTTTGGCGGTGTTATTTATAGCGGGATGTGGGGAAAGCGTACAGGATAATGGGTATGTTCATGAGGATGGGAATCTGATTCCGAGTTCGATTTATCCCTTGCCTGAAAAACCGGATTATGCCCTGACTGAAAACTGGTCTTTAATGGGTGTAGGAGAAGACAAGACGGTGGATGTTTTTTATGTTCACCCAACGATGTATTATGAAGGTCGAGAATGGGTAGCTGATGTTGAGGATGAGGCTATAAATCGAACGGTGGATTTTTGGCCTATGCGTCATCAAGCATCGGTTTTTTTCGATATTGGGAGAGTTTTTGCTCCAAGGTATAGGCAAGCACATTTTAGGGTGTTTGTATTTGAGGAGGAGGAGTGTGAGTTGTGTGGTGATGCTTTAGAGGTGGCATATGGTGATGTGAGGGAGTCTTTTTTGTTTTGGCTTAAAAATTTCGATCGTGGAAAGCCTATCATTATTGCAGGTCACAGTCAAGGAACATTCCATGCCAAACGGCTGCTGAAAGAGTTTTTTGATGGAACAGAGCTGGGGGAGCGTTTGGTGACAAGTTATTTGTTAGGATGGGGAGTTTATGATGGAGATTTTGAAACGTTAGAACCTTGTGAGAGCAAAGGAGATGTGAATTGCTATTGTTCATGGATGACGTATGCGACAGGCTATACACCGGTCTGGTATGACAAGAGAATGGCAGCTGGATTAGATATCCCCAAGTGTATCAATCCAATGTCCTGGGATTGCAGTGGAGAAGTGAATGATTGTAAGGATCACTTGGGCGTTTTAACAGAAAAACAGAAGATTAGATATAAAGGGAAACTTACAGGACGAGTTCATGAGGGTTTGCTTTGGCTCGATCCACCACATGTATTAGGGGGGAAGCTTTTGCATCAAGACAATTGGCATGAAGGGGATTACAATTTATTTCACTCAAATATTCAGGTAAACGTTGCAGAAAGAATTGGGAATTTCTTTGTGGAGCGCGGCAACCTTTAATAGATATTAAGCGTCTAAAATTTATCTGAACCCAATCTACCATGTTGTACAATATTTCTCGTTTTATTTTTTCTGCAGCGCTTTCTACTGTTGCTGTCGTTTCTTTTGCCCAAACCACACCCCTTCTTCACACAAAAGCACTTGCCGATATTCCAACACTGGATGAGGATAAAAGTGTTTGGTTTAAAATGGAAGAAAAGGGGTTCGAAGAGCTGAGAAATACTACTGCTCCCCTCCTATCTTGGGAAGTTCAATTGCCGGGCGAAGGTTTGGTGGAGATCACTTTACTCAAATCATGTCCTTTCCCAATGTTCATTCCTGTAGGCGAACGCGTTGACGACGGAGCTGGGGGAGTGAAAGTGGTAGAAAGAGATTTTACTACAGATTTAATCACGTACGATTTAACAGGACCAGGTATAGGCGGATCCATGGTGGTTTTCGACAATTACTTAATTGCCTCCATAAGGTACAAAGACAGATTGTTCGAATTAAGACCCACGGAGCTTAAGACAACAGACATTACTTCTGTGGCGATTGACTATGTATTGTTTGATGTCAATGACAGTCGTGGAGACAGTCACTTTAGTTGTGCAGCAGATGACATCGCTCAAGAAAAAGTGGAGAAGATCGCATCTCAGAAATCGATGGTATTAGAATGTGTAGAGATTGCAATTGATATTGACAAGTATACTTATGATACTTTCGGGGATTGTGATGCCGCTATAAATTGGTCACTCGCAATTCTTGCCGGTGTTGATGAGATTTACAGAACGTCAATGAATGACATGGTGACACTACAGGCATCGTACATTAATATTTGGTTAACAACGGACCCATACGCCTCTTATGTTGAGAATGCTGGGTCTATGCTGGATGCTTTAAGATCGACTTGGCTTAACGATGCTACCCTGAACTCTTCGAATCACGATTTGATTCACCTGATGACGAAAAGAGGAAATACTGGAACGGGCGGAATTGCTTGGCTTGATGGGCTTTGTAATTCTTACGGGGTTGCATTTAGTGCGTACATGGATAACAACACAAATTTCAATATACCGAGTTACAATTGGAATTTAAATGTTGTGGGACATGAAATTGGTCACAATTTCGGAGCGAGTCACACACATTGGTGTGGTTGGCCTGGAGGACCCATTGACAACTGTGGAGATCTAGAAGGAAGCTGTAGTGGATACACAAACAACCCAACAGGACAGCTCGGAACGATGATGAGTTACTGTCACGCAATTGGTGGGGGTTCTGTAACTCTTGCTTTTCACCAAATCGTAATCGACAACGCTCTGGTTCCTGGAGCTAATTCTGCCTCCTGTATTGGCACTTGTGCCGGAACTGTGTACTCTTGTGGCGGCGGATATGGATGTACTGACGCAACGGCATGTAACTATGACCCAGAGGCGATTTACGATAATGGTAATTGTGCAGAATATGATATTTGTGATATTTGTGGTGGAGACGGATCCTCTTGCTCAGGTTGCACAAACCCAATTGCTTGTAACTATAATCCCAGTGTAACGATAGATGATGGTTCATGTATCATCGGAGGCGTAGAAATTACGTTTACAATTCTAACAGACAACTACCCTGGTGAGACGACTTGGAATGTAGCAGATGCTAGTGGAACAGTCGTGATGACAGGTGGACCATATTCATCATCTGGAACAACATACTCAAGTACTGTTTGTGTTGATAACGGATGCTATGACTTGACCATTAATGACAGTTACGGTGATGGGATTTGCTGTGGCTGGGGAACTGGAAATTATGTGATAACTTCTCAAGGAGCAACACTTGTTAGTGGTGGAGAGTTCGCGTCAACTGAAACAGTAAACTTCTGCGTAAGTGGTGATACGGCTGGATGTACCGATTCTAACGCTTGTAATTACAACCCAGCTGCTAATGTAGATGATGGATCTTGTGAATACTCTAGTTGTGCCGGATGTACAGACTCTACAGCTTGTAATTACGACTCGACTGCTACTTTAGATGATGGATCTTGTTTAGTTGGAGGATGTATGATTCCAACTGCATGTAACTTCGATGAAGATGCGGGCTGTCAGTTGCTAGGCTCTTGTGATTACTCTAGCTGCGCTGGATGCACAGACTCTACGGCTTGTAATTACGACTCTACAGCAACAATAGACGATGAAGGTTGCGAGTACGAAAGTTGTGCTTGTCCAAACGATTTAAATGGCGATGGGGCAATTACCGTAGCTGACATTTTAATCGTATTGAGTGAATTCAATTGTCTTACAAATTGTACAGCGGATGTTGATGACGATGGCGCGGTCACAGTGACTGATGTGTTAGCTTTATTAGCCGCTTTTGGTCAGTCCTGTTAAGATATTTACCTTATATTTAACAGCTTGTTAAAATTAAAATAAAATGATAAACTCTAATCGGTTTTTTTGTGGAGGTTTTTTATTGTGTGTTTTTGCATTTTTAAATTTCTCTGTGTCAGCTCAATTATTCGAACCTTCAACCTCAGAAGTTAGAGCTATCACAGTAGATGATTCAAGAACTGTAGGCATTTCTTTAGATATATCCGTTTTTGAAGAACTAAGAAAGAGTTATCCCGAAGAGTTTATACTTGTGCTTCCTGATTTCAATGGAGGTGAAGTTCAGTTAAGTTTAGAGAGGTTTGAACCGTTTCCTGCAACAGTTAAGGTTGGCATTCATTCAGACAGAGGCTATGAAGAGCTGGATTATGTTCCGCGAATTAAAACCTACAAGGTTAGGGGCGGAACTGGGTCGTTTGTGCTTATGACTGACTATGTTTTAGGTACTTTTCAGCACAATGGAATGCAAATCGAGGTGAAGCCTATTGATGACAAAGCAACTGACGGAGAACATCTATTATTTGACGTAAACAATCTTATTGTAGGCAGAGATTTTGATTGTGCAATGGAAGAAGTTGGAACGGGAGATGGACATAAAGCTCGCGAATTAGAGGAAAGGTCCGAGAAGTCACTTTCTGGATGTGCTGAAATCGCTGTAGATCTTGACAGCTATACTTACTCAACATTTGGGAATGTCCCTAGTGCTACAGATTGGGCTTTAGCACTTATGACCGGGGTGTCTCAGATTTACACCCAAGAGCTAGGTAATTTAGTTTTCCTACAGACGACGTATGTGCATATTTGGCAAACTGCCGATCCCATGTCTAATTACACTAATCAAGCTAGTGAGATGCTTGGGGTATTTAGATCTACTTGGCTTAATGACCCCATTTTAAATGCTATTCAAAGAGATGAAACGCATCTTCTAACTAAGCGTGGAGATACAGGCACAGGTGGTATCGCATACTTAGACGTTGTGTGTAGTACTTGGGCTTATGGATTTAGCGCCGGCTTATCGGGAACAACGAATTATAACATTTCTAGCTGGACCTGGAATCTTATGGTAGTGTCTCATGAACTCGGACACAACCTTGGATCGAATCACACTCAATGGTGTGGTTGGCCAGGTGGCCCAATTGACAATTGTGTTAGTCCTGAAGGAGGATGTAGTTATGAGGGTGGTCCAGTAGATGAAGGAACGATCATGAGCTACTGCCATACAAATGGCTCAGTGCCAAATGTTTTAAATTTTCATCCTACAGTTCAGATCTATGGCTTACAACCAGCAATTAACAACAACGGAAGTTGTTTTGGAGGATGTGAAGGGTATGTGGCACCCGAGTGTGCTATCCTAGATATTTCTTCCGGCTCGCAGCTTGCATGTAATCCATTGACGAATACCTACACGCAACAGCTGGTGCTTTCCTACGAAAACACGCCAAGTTCAGGTTTTTTTAATGTAAATGGAACCTTACACGCAATCAACAACAGTCCGCAGATAATCTCTTTAGCGAATACACCTGGTAACAGTGAAACTGTGGACGTTGAGATATTTGTCACTACTGAAGAAACTTGCTCTGCATACGCACTAAATTGCTACACACAAAGGGATCCGTGCTGCGCTTTGATTCGTTTGCAATACGTCAATCCCAACTCCAATGTCATTAGGGTGAAGAACACCTCGGGTTGTGGTGGTGATATAAGTGATTGGGGAGTCT
This sequence comes from Bacteroidota bacterium, assembly GCA_027619225.1. Taxonomy (GTDB): domain Bacteria; phylum Bacteroidota; class Bacteroidia; order Flavobacteriales_D; family Sanyastnellaceae; genus UBA974. The sequence goes on along the minus strand of JAQCFW010000036.1, from coordinate 4,804 downwards.
ATTCTAACGGAGTTTATAACTCCTTTGATCAACTTTCTGGAAGCCAAAATCTATACGTAGAGGCTGGTGCCGAAATTCAGTTGGCTTGGTCAAATTGGGCTGCTGACGAAACATTTGGCGATTTGCAACTGTACGGACCCACCAACGTATTAATGGACTACATACAATGGGGAGGCTCAGGAAGCTTAAACGAGTCGGTAAGTTCGTCACTCGGTTTTTGGGAACAAGGGACTTTCGTTAATGCCCTCCCTCCTTTTGAATATGTAGGAAATGGAACGCATGGATATGAATTTTGGACTGGTGCGGATATCCCTTGTGATATTTTAGATATTGATGTCGTTTCATACACCGATTGCAATCCAGCTACAGGAGATTACTCAGTTAGCTTTACCCTTGATTACACAGGTGCTCCTGAATCAGGTGGAGTTACTGTAAATGGGAATTCTCTTGCACTTCAAGAGTCAGGATCGACTTATGTTCTTGACATACCTTCTACTGGGGTTTGGCTTAACTTAGATGTAAGCTTCGAAGATGAACCAGCTTGTTCTTTCTTCTTAGGAAATGCGGTATTTGGTCCGAGCTCTTGTTATCTAGCTCAAGGCTGTCCCACAGACTTAAATGGAGATGGCAATATTACCGTGGCTGATGTATTGGCGATACTCTCAGAATTCGGATGCTCCTTGAATTGCTCATTCGATGTTGACGGTGACAATGCAATAACTGTTAGCGATGTCCTACTCATCTTATCGACGTTTGGAGAATTCTGCGAATAGTATTTTCAAGTAAGTTTTCTTGAACGTTTTCTTGAAAATCACCTTAGAATACCTACTCCTTTTGTTTCTCCAACTCCATCAAAAGTAAATTTAACTTTCTTAGCTTTCTTTCCATTTCCCAAAGGAAATATCTGAGCATTTATCTCTCCACGGAGAGAGCCTGAGGTTGTTATTTGGGCTATAAGAATACGGTTGTTCTTATCTGGCAAACCATTAGAGGCGCTTTTAAGGGCAAACCATGAGCCTCCGATTAACGTATTAATGTCTAGACGAGTGGCCCCGTTTTCAGTGAAAAAAGGAGCCCAGGGATTCCCCCTGTCCTCCACCATCATAGGATCTTGAGAACCCTCCGCGGAACGCATAGCAGATGCTGTAAGATTTATAGTTCCGTAAGAATCGTCCACTAAAGTGGGCATGGCTTCAAAAAATTGAGCATTCATACCTGCAGCAGACCAACCCCCATTAAAAGGGCTATTGAACACACCCTCAAGCGCCTCTATCCACATGTGATCTAAGTCCGTTCCATATATCGCACTCAACCTATCGGTAGGGTTTTCGAACTTTAAATAAATTTGATATCTCAACATCTCGATTGAGACAGCGGGTTCTGTTTCAACAACCAAAGAGTATTGGGCGTTGGCAAAGGAGCAGGAGAGAATACCTAGAACGGCAAATACATTAAATAAGAAAAATCTTAATTCCATTTGGGATTGGTTTCTGATATAAGCTCAAACTCTAACTTCAGCAATTGCTCCTTCAAAGATATAGCTCTTGAGTGAGCATTCAATCTTGCTCTTTGGACAGACAGGAGCTCTACTGGATCCACAATCCCGTGGGCCATGCGAAGAACTACATCTGAAAGCGATAAATCGGCAGAGGATACTGCTTGTTCAGAGCTTTCTAATGCTTCACTCATTATTGAGATCCTCTCGACAAGACCTTCAACATAAGCTGAATGCATCAGATCCCATTCCGACAATCTTGCCTCAGAATAATCAACTAAAGCTGCGGTTTGTTTTCTTTTTCCTCCAGGCAACAGATTCTCGATAGGAAACGAAAACACAAGTGAAGTCACCCACTCATTCGTAGGTGCTAAAGATGCGGAATTAAATTCTGTTCCGAACGAACTATACATGGGATTGAGCCTCAATTCTGGTGCCCAAACTTCCTCCAATACTCCCCTCATATTTGCCTTTGCCTCGTCTACTCTATAGATCAAAGCTTGCCTTGCAGGTAGGTTTGTGGCGATAAGTTCTATCGTCAAATCAGGAATAGGCCAAACACTTTCAATCTCCGGATTCATTGACATCCCCAACGCTCCTCGCAATTCAGCCGTTACAAGCGCAATATTTGCCTGTAATGTAAGCAGCAGGCTTTCTAATTGCAGTCTCTCAGTTCTTGCTGATAGAGCATCAGATTGGGGCCTAAGCCCTAAGTCAGCAAGTGCTTGGTATTGTATTTCGAAAGAAAGGAGTTCCTCGAGAGCTTGCTTGTGAAAATCGAAATCACGTTTTGCTGCTACTGCAGAAATAAAGGTGTTCATACAAGATAGCACAAACGCATCTCTGTCAGACTTTACTTCCTGTAATGTAGCTTGGTAAGATAGCTTCTCTGATTTTACACCTGACAATCCGCGACTGGCATCAGCATTAAAACTTAGCGCGAACCCCAATTCAGCGCTGCGAGAGTCTACTTCAGTAAACATCTCACCATTAGCGTTTAAAGCATTGCCCGAGTGAACAAAGCTAGTAGCACCAAAAGTTGTTGATGGCATCCACCATCTTCTAGCAGACTCTAATTTGCCACTGGCTAGATTCAATCGTGCAGTGGCTTCATTGTGAAATACTGGCGATGAAAGCGCCAATTCGATTACTAGTTCAGGGGTGAGCGAAGATGAAGGAGTCTGGGTTTGGGCTGAAAAACCACGACTGAAACAACAAGATATTATTGCGAGAAATACCCATGAAAATGTGTGTTTTATGGGATTCATTTCTTCAACTTTGTATTTACGGCATCTCCTTCTTTTACAAGATTCCTGCCTGTGATGATAAACTCTGTAGATAAATTCACTCCTTCTGCAGAAAAAGCGATGTTGTGTTTATCTTCTGCATGCACCGTAAGTGAAGTTTTCTTTACGACTCCATTGATAACTGCTGAAGCAAACGGAAGTCCATTCTCTACAAATCGTACTCCGGCAGGGAGCGAAAGCAAGCTGTCCTGAGATCCTCCAATTAAAGCCCCTTCAACGTATATGCCTGGACGAATAGAACAATCAGCAGACGCCATATCTACGAATACATCAACCGTCCTAGTGTCTGAGTCTATGGAAGCGGAGACCCTGGTCACATATGTATTGATGGTTTTATCTAAGTCTGGGAAGTGTAATCTAATTTCGGCTCCTGCGTAGATGAATCTCATATCTCGCTCAGGGTATGGGAGCTTTATTCTTATGTCTTCGCAAGACATAAGGGTTAACATAGGGGTTTGACTGGGTGCTGTGAGCCCATTTTCCACGACTGCTCCAGGGTGAACATTGCGCTTTGTAACCACACCTGAAATAGGCGCTGTGACCTCTAAAAAGCTTAGCCTATCCATCCCTGAAAATAAAGCCGATGACGCTCTTGCAGAAGTTGCTTCAGCTGCGTCTATCTCAGCGGCGGGGATCAATCCTGATGCAGTATTTGCCGCTTTCTGTAACCTGTCTAATTGCTTCTTAGCAGCTTCTGCTTCGACCTTAAGTGCCTCTACCTCACGAGTGATCATTGGGTTCTCTAATACTACAAGCAGATCTCCTTTGTTTACGCGATCACCTATATCTACAAGGACTCTCTTTATTGAGCCAGACTCAAGCGGAAGCAAGTCTACGTGTTGAAGTGGATCGACTGTCCCGACAACCTTCAGTTCCTTTTGGAACATTTGCATGGTAGGAAGAACCGTCTCAACTGTGATTTTTATAGAATTCGTTGAATAGGTCGATTTGTGAGAATCTTCGCTCTTTTCACCCTCACAACTACTTAAAGTTGCCAAAGAGAGAAGAGCTATAAAAGGTGTAAATATTTTCATCGGAGTTCAGATTCAGATTTTGAGAAAAGGCGATACCCAGCTGGCACTACATAAAGGGTAAGAATAGCAGCCATGGCTGTACCGCCTATAACAGCGAGTGCCAAGGGTTCATTAATGGACGATCCACCGAAACCCAGAGCGGTGGGCAATAGCCCCAAAACTGTAGTTAGAGCGGTCATTATAATCGGTCTAAGACGCTGCTTAGCACCTTGAGTTAACGCCTCCTCCAAAGGCATTCCTTCTGCGCGGAGTTTGTTAATTCTATCTACCAATAGATTGCCATATGATACTGTAATACCCACAACCATGATAGCTCCCATTAAAGCTTGGATGCTCAGAGGAGTTCCGGTAACATAAAGTAAGCCCACAACACCTGCTAAAGCTGGAGGGAACGCTAAGAGCATGACGATGGGCTGTTTAAAGGACCTGAATAGTGGGACAACAATCAAGTAAGCAAAAAGCAGAGCCAATCCAAGTCCCAATCCTAAATTCGCAAAAGAACTACGCATCACGCTCACCTCACCATCGAGATCAAGTGAGTAACCACGAGGAAGGTTGGCCTTTATATCGGCAATACGATCTTCGATATCAGCAGAAGTCCGCCCAACATCACGGCCTTCGACATTGGCATAAACATTAAACACACGAGAAAGGTTGTGATGGTTAATTTCCACAGCGGTATTTCTATTTCTTACAATAGAAAAATTTCTAAATGGAATAGGTTTTTCCTGTGTTTTACTCGCTACTAAAACACTTCCCAAAACATCCTCACCATCTATCTCATACTCAGGATAAGTAACACCCACATAGTAGTGGTTTCCATTGCCTTCATCTATCCAAAATGATTTATCGAAAGTCGCAGTCGAACTAAAGGCGGCGACCATATTCTTAATTGCATCAACTGGATCCACGCCCATTCTAGCCGCTCTCTCTCTGTCGATATCAACCTCTTTCGTGGGTTGGTCTAA
>JAQCFW010000035.1 GCA_027619225.1 Bacteroidota bacterium | reverse complement strand
TAGACGTACCAGATATAGGCCAAAAAGTCCTAAAATGGTTTGGAGTAATGCGTCCTGTTGACCTTGATAATTTCTGATATGAAAAAGCAATTAAGTATCATTTTAATAGCCACCCTCGGACTAGGTCCTGTTTGGGCTGGAAACCCTGATCGTGCTGGTTCTGCCGGTGCAAGTCAGCTACTTATTAATCCTTGGGCTGCATCAAACGGTCTTGTAGGAGCTAATATGGCTAGTGTACGAGGTTTAGAGTCGGTATTTACGAATGTAGCTGGGCTTGCTTTTATAGATAAAAGTGAACTAATAACTTCTAACTCTATCTATTTGAGCGGAACTGGAATTCGCTTAAACTCAGTAGGTTTTGCTACGAAAATGGGGGCATCTGGTGTCCTTGGGTTTACAGTAACATCTGTTACTTTCGGTGATATTCCTATTACAACCGAAGATTTACCTGAAGGTGGAATAGGGACATTCTCTCCAAGCTTTTCTAACATAGGAATTAGTTATGCTAAAGAGTTCTCTAACTCTATTTATGCTGGGTTTACTTTGAGGATTATCGGCGAAGCTATTTCTAATGTGAAGGCAGGTGGAATAGCATTCGATGCGGGAATTCGTTACGTAACTGGAGAAAACGACAAAATGCGCTTCGGTATATCTCTTAGAAATGTTGGACCACCCATGAGATATGCTGGTGATGGTTTAACTGTAGCCGCTACACCACAAGGATCTTCTGGTGCTCTTACTGTACTACAGAGATCTGAAAGATATGAATTACCATCACTGGTTAACATTGGTATTGCTTATGATGTCGTGAAAGAAGAAAATATGGTCGTTGAGCTTAATGGTATGTTTACCTCTAACTCGTTTACAAAAGATCAGTTTGGATTTGGGGCAGAGACTAGAATTGGAAAGAATTTAGAGATTAGAGCTGGATATCTTTGGGAACAAGGATTGGGTTCTGATGAAAATATTACTACTGCTTATACTGGACCAGCAGGTGGACTTACAATTAAATTACCTACCGGATCAAACGGCACGGAAATAGGTCTAGATTATTCTTACAGAACGACGAATCCTTTCAATGGAACACATTCTATTGGAGTTAAAATTTCAATCTAAGAAAGCGTCCTCTTAAAACTTATATAATTGAGAGGGTCAGCAGTGGCCCTCTCATTTGTTTTTAGAAAAACATAATATGTCAGATATATCATACTATACAAAAGAAGGTTATCAATCACTTAAAGATGAAGTACACCATCTCAAAGCAGTTGAAAGACCTAAAATTAGCGCACAAATAGGTGAGGCTATAGACAAGGGAGACTTAAGTGAGAATGCTGAATATGATGCTGCTAAAGATGCACAAGGTCTTTTAGAAGCTAAAATTGCTAAGTTAGAAAACCTTTTAGCGAATGCCCGGGTGATTGATGATCGAAAAATTGACAATTCGAAGGTATTTATATTAAGCAAAGTGACGATTCGAAATCAGAATAATGGCAATGAAGTAACCTATACTTTAGTAGCTGAAAATGAAGCTAACCTCGCACAAAAAAAAATATATATAGACTCACCTATAGGAAAAGGTTTGCTGGGCAAATCAGTAGGTGACATTGCAATTGTAGAGGTTCCGGCAGGAGCAATTCCATTTGAAATACTTAAAATTTCAAGATAGGTTTGGCTAGTATTTTCAGTAAAATAATACGTGGAGAAATCCCAAGTTATAAAATCTCTGAAAACGAAGAGTTTTTTGCGTTTTTAGATATATCTCCACTTGCAAAAGGGCATGTTCTTATCGTCCCTAAAAGAGAAGTCGATAAATATTTCGATTTAAATTCAGAAGAAATTTATGAGATAAACCTTTTTGCAAAAGGAATAGCCATGGCAATAGAAAATGCTATTCCCTGTAAGCGTGTGGGTGTTGCAATTGTTGGATTAGAAGTTCCACATGCACACATTCATTTATTACCTCTAAATTCTGTTGAGGATATTAATTTTGAAAGACCAAAATTAAAACTCTCTCATGAAGAGTTCGAAGAAATTGCAGAGGCAATAAGGAATCAGCTTAAAAATCTAAAATAGCTGTCATGATGGTAAGCACCCCATCAACTTCTCGAGTCCAAATAGGTCGAACATGTCCGTCTACAGCTGAGATATTATTGTAATCTCCGAAGAATACTTTGCCTTCTGGTAAAAAGGAAGATTCCGATACGAGTTGATTCACAAATAGTTCTCCCCCATCAAATGAACTTGCGACATAAACGTCTGTTGTCGCATCATCGTGATTTCGTCTGTCATAAAAAACAATATGGATACCACCATTTGAAGGGTCCACCGCCATCCAAGTGAAGAACTGCTGCTTTCCGGGACCATCGTCATTTACTCGAATTGGGTTACACCAAGAATCACCGTTGTTATCAGAATAGCTTAGAAACACATCTAAATCATCTTCACCATTTCTCTCGTCAGTCCAATTGATGTATATGCGACCAAAGTGCGGAGAATCTGGAGCCAAGTCTACACCTGTGACTGGCATACCATTTACTCGACCTATAGATTTCACTGTTTGATCCCATCCTCCAATCATATCTGTAGCTTTTATATCGTGATCTAACCATGTTTTACCTCCATCATAACTTCTATCGAACATGATAGACTCGTTTACAGCCCAAGCAACATATAACTCGTCATTAGGCCCTACCGATGGAACTGCTCCTTCAGTTGTTTCGTCACCATCTAAACAATCTCCTGCTTTTTCACTAATTCTAACAGGAGTAGACCAATTAATTGCTTTTCGATCTGAGAAACTGCACAGTATTATTGTTGAGTCTTCAGGGGAATGGCTATCATATTTGTCAAATTGAGTCCAGCAGGCGTGAATCGTTTTACCGTCTGATGTAGCAACCGCCCATTCCTTATCTTGGTCTTTAGGGTGTTCTAGACCAATACTCCCACCATCACTCCACTTCTTACCATTGTTTCTAGAGTGTTGGCATACAATCCTATCTAATAACATGTCACTACTCCACCCCTTGCCTTCTGGGTCGCTTAAATGGAGATAATAAAAATCGCCATTGGGAGAAGAAATAACACAGGGATCTCCGTAAACTCCTAAGCTAGATTCTAATGTCTTTTGTTTCCATGTGTGTCCACCGTCAGTTGATCTATAAACATTATCTAAGATGCTTCCCGCAATAATAATATTTGGATTTTTTTGACTTATTGCAATGCTCGGCTCACATGGTTGAAACCCCTTTGTAGTATGCTCTAAACCTATTCTTACATTCTTTGGCACTTGCGCCTCACCATTAGAAAGAGCGAAAACTGAAAAAGTAAACAGAACTAAAAATTTAAAGAACACCCCTCTTAGACAGGATCTCATTGCTTGTTACTTTCAATTAAAATGTCAAAATCTGAGATAAGTAATTTGAGTTCTTCTTGTATAGCGTTTTGTAATTTGAGCAGATCTTCATCTGAAAGTTCTGCTAATTTTTCTTCAGCAGCGTGATCATGAATATGTAACTCCCCCTCTTCATGGTTGCATTCTGTTCCAGGTAATTTCACCATTGTTTTACTCCAAGTAACATATCTAGAATCTAAAGAAACAAGCTTGATGAAAGAGCTGTCAGTAGGAGGTGTTTTCGCAAATTCTGTAGCAAGTCTCACATGAAATTCTTTTGCTAATCTTCCGCTTTCTTCATGTACTGAGATTGCCATAGATTTTGCATTATTGTCACTCTGAGAATCGTGATGGTGTTCTTTATGAGAAGAATCACCGCAAGATGAAAAAAAGAAGATTGAAAGAAGGACTGTGGAAACTGAAGTTAAAAATTTCATAATGATGTAATAATAATAGATGTTTAATTTAAATCTTTTTTAGGGACAGGATCATGTCCTGAAGTGCCCCAGGGATGACACTTGGATATTCTTCGCAAGGTTAATTTTAAACCCTTAAAAGAACCCCACTCCTCAAAAGATTGTATTGCGTACGTAGAGCATGTGGGGTTATGTCTGCAATTAGATCCAAGGAATGGACTAAGTATGGTTTGGTATAGTCTGACTAAAGCAATAAAAACAAAGCGCATAGCTCAAAGATAGTCAGAGGTAGATTAAATAGGCCAATTCTCAATAACCATAATCATTGCTAGACTTAATGTTGCACCTCCAACAACAAGTTGTTGGGAACGTTCATGAATGCCCAGTGCACGACCAAGAGAAAAAAGAGACAATGTGACTAGTAAAATGACCAATTGTCCTATTTCAATTCCCAAATTAAACTTGAGAAGTGGGATGATAAAGCTAGAGTCTCCAGAAGTAGAAATCCTGTAAAAAGATGAGAATCCAAGTCCGTGAATAAGCCCAAACAACACTGTAATTACATAAATTGAGTTCTTAGCAAATTTTGAAGAGGTTACTAAGCTAAGGCCGCTTATTTGCAACGCCGCCGTTATTACGATCGTTAAGGGAATAAGAACTTCTATATACACTATGAGTGATCGAACAACATCCAAGCCTGCGAGAAGAAGTGTTAAAGAGTGTCCTAGAGTAAATGCGGTAGCAAGCAAAGCCATTCGGCCTAATTTAGTGAGATCGAACGATGCTGCCAATGCGATTAAAAAAAGAATGTGGTCTAGACCTGAAAGATCAGTTATGTGAGATGCTCCGAGAATAATATCCTTCATCGCTAAGATTTAGTTAATGACTTAATGCGGTGATATGCACAAATTGTGAAAGAGAATTCATGGCGTTCATCAGCTGGGTGATCATCAATAACTCGCATTTCCCATAGTGAAGGATCAAATTCAGGGAAGAAGGCATCTCCTTCAGGCGTGCCGTGAACGTGAGTGATATACATCGTGTCTACAACGTCTAATTCGAGCGCTATTTTATAAATCTGACCACCTCCAATGATAAAGCAATCTGTTTCTCCCGAATTGCGAGCTATCTCTAAAGCATTTTCTAAAGAGGGCGAAAGTGTTGCTGAAGATGCATCATATTCGGAGTTGCGACTTAAAATGATATTTGTCCGTCCAGGAAGAGGTCTGTATTTATGAGGAATGCTTTCGTAATTCTTTCTCCCCATGATAACATGCCTTCCACGCGTTGACGCTTTAAAAAAAAGCATGTCGTCCGGCAATGACCAAGCCAAGTCGTTGTCCTTTCCGATTACTCCATTATCGGCTACAGCAGCTATTAAAATAATGCGCATGAAGGCGTTTTCATTTTCGCTCATACAGCAATTGGAGCTTTTATGTGAGCTTGTGGCTCGTAGTTTACAAGCGTAAAATCTTCGTGCCTGAAATCAAAGAGGCTCTTAACATCTGGATTGATGAGCATCTTAGGAAGTTCCCCAGGTGTTCTAGATATCTGTTCACGAGCTTGTTCAACGTGATTAGAGTAGAGGTGAACGTCGCCGAATGTATGAACAAATTCACCTGGCTTAAGTCCACAAACTTGAGCCATCATCATTGTGAATAATGAGTAAGAAGCTATGTTAAAAGGAACTCCTAAAAAAGTGTCTGCAGAACGTTGGTATAGTTGGCAATTTAGCTTACCCTCACTTACATGGAATTGAAATAAGCAGTGACATGGAGGGAGTGCCATATCATCTATAAAACTGGGGTTCCACGCGCTTACAACATGTCGTCTTGAATACGGATTATTGATGATGGAATCGATGACCTTTGTGATTTGGTCTGTCGAAGATCCATCCGGATTGGGCCATGAACGCCACTGATAACCATAAACCGGACCGAGGTCTCCATTCTCATCAGCCCAATCATCCCATATTCTAACTCCGTTATCCTTGAGGTATTTAATATTTGTATCGCCTTGAATAAACCAAAGCAATTCATGAATAATACTTCTAAGGTGGAGTTTCTTAGTTGTCGTTACAGGGAAACCTTTAGAAAGGTCAAATCGCATTTGGTATCCAAAACAACCAAGTGTTCCCGTTCCAGTTCTGTCATCGCGCACGACACCACTATTTAATAAGTGGTCAAGTAAATCAAGGTATGCCTTCATAGAGCGAAGATACTGAACAACTATTGCCAAATACGCAGCTTATCAACTATAGGAACAACTTCCCTTGCTCTGTAAATCATATTAACAACGAGCATATGCAAAAGGAAGGCGAAGTGAAGGGGAACGATATACAATGGCCATCCAAGAGATGGGAATAAAAAGGGGTTTGTCACATGTGGAGCTTCCGAAACAAACATGTAGTTAGCTAAGACACCATCAGGGCTCTCGAATAAATTTATAAATCCATTTATAAATACCATCAGAGTGGAAATAACCGCAGCAAACAAATAGGATCTCAACCAGTCAAAAGATTTGAGTCGCATGCCATAGATTCGAATCATGACTATTGGAATAACAAAAAGGCCAGTGTGAACAAGAGAGTAGTGAATCATAACAAACGGAGAATCACCCACAGTAAGCAGTGGAGTTAGCAATGAATAAAAACCTCCAAGTAAAGACGTGAAGAAAGTATAGACGAAGAGTTTTCTATTTCTAATAAAGCAATTCAATGCCAGGAGCCAGAAATTAAGTCCACAAAAGTGAAGAGGGAGAGAGCGGTGAAAAGAAAGGGTTTGGTCTGGATTTAAAATAGTATAAGCAGGTAGAAATATCTGTATCGCAACAATCGCAAACCCCAAACGCTTTAAGTAATAATCTCTGTTTTCGACACTGACTTTATCGAAACATTTAATGAATATCCAGCCCATAAAAAGTGCACATCCCATCATTATCCAATACCTCATCTCACTGGGCAGAATGGGTACATCGTAATTGTTCATTTTTATAATTTAGGCGATTGAATCAATTAAAAAAAAGTGGCTAAGCTATGTCAGTAACAATCTTTTGAGTAGGAAAGGCAAAATCAAGCTTTGCTTCATTAAATTTTTTCAAAATCTCCATATTGACTCCTCCAGGAGTATTGGCCCAGTGACCAGTTTTCTTAATATAATAAATACAGTTTACATTAAGGCTGAAGTCCCCGAAAGAATTAAACCATACAGTAAATTCATCCTCAGTATCAGTTCTCTCAGATATAATTATATTTAATAGTTCTATTGCCTCCTGAATTCTTTCCGGGGAAGTATCATACGTAAGTCCCAAAGCTATACTCACCTTGCGTGAAGGTTCTGCAGTAATGTTTTCTACCGGTGAACTGGTGAAGTTGTTGTTAGGGATTGTGACCATTCTACCCTGCAGGGTTATGATTCTAGAAGAGCGAATACCAATTTCTTTAACTGTTCCATCAATACCATTGACGATTATTCTATCCCCTACTTTAAATGGTTTATCTACAAACACAGTAATTCCACCGAAAATATTAGCTACAAAATCCTTCGCAGCCATAGCAAAAGCAAGACCACCTATTCCCACACCAGCAAGCAACGCCCCTACATCAAACCCAACATTATTCATTGCTGTGATTATACCTAATATCCAAACCCCAGATCTCAATGTTTTCCTTAATACCGGTCCAATTTGATTAATCATAGAGTCTTTCGATGATGCACCAACGCTCAATATTACATTCTCTACGACCGCATCGAGCAGCCTAGCAGCAAGCCAAGTGAAGTCGAGAAGGACCACAACTTGGAAAATTGAATCTACGATGTCACCTGAGACTTCAAAGACCAAATGAGAGTATCCTAAGTAAAAACCCAATAGAACAAAAGCAAGAGCGATGGGCTCCTCTATAGATTCAACGATAATATCGTCTAATTTACTGTCTGTAGAAGCTGTGAATTTTTTAAGTACTTTAGAGAAAACCTTATACACAAAGCGTGCTACAACTACACTACCTATAATATAAGCTAAGGCAATCAACCACTCCGTTACGGGATTACCGAAATAAATTAATGAATCAAATCTTTCCATGCAGCTAAAGTCGGAAAACTAACTGATATCTTTGCATAATAATGAAAAATCTTCAAACAGGGCATTCTTTAAGGATTGGGGTTTTAGGTGGTGGGCAATTGGGCCTAATGATGATTCAAGCTGCAATCGATCTTGATTTAAAGGTAGAAGTCATGGACCCCTCTGAAAAAGCACCCTGTGCTAAATTCACTCACAGGTTTGTCCAGGGAGATTTAAATGATGCGGAATCTGTCTTTCAGTTCGGTAAAGATCTTGACATTGTTACGATTGAAATTGAACATGTAAGCGTTGAAGGACTTCGTAAATTAGAAAAGTCTGGAGTTAAAGTCATTCCTAAACCTGACCATATTGCTCTGATTCAAGATAAAGGGCTGCAAAAACAATTTTTTAAAGACAATAAAATCCCTACATCAGATTTTATTCTCATTGAAGCTGATGGTGACATCTCCTCGTTAGGCCTTCCTATAGTCCAAAAACTAAGAACTGGAGGGTACGACGGACGTGGAGTCCAAATATTAAAAACTTCTGCAGACATTCTCGAAAGAGGTTTTTCAGAGGCGTGCGTCTTAGAGAAAGCTATAGATATTGACAAAGAGCTTGGAGTGATTGTAGCTCGCAATTCATTGGGGAAAACATCTATTTTCCCTGTGGTGGAATCTGTGTTTGACCCCAAAGTAAATCTAGTTTCTTCATTAATAGCTCCTGCTAATATTGATGAAAACACAGCTGCTAAAGCCCAAGCACTTGCTTTGCAAGTATTAGAGGCAATGGATTTCGAAGGACTCATGGCAGTAGAGTTGTTTTTAGATTCAGATGGCGCTTTGCTCGTCAATGAAGTAGCGCCTAGAACACACAATAGCGGACACCATACCATTGAAGCAAACAAGACCTCTCAATTTGCACAACACCTTAGAGCAGTCGTGGGTCTTCCACTTGGAGATGTAAGTCTTTTACACAATGCTGCTGGCATGATTAACCTATTGGGAGCTTCCGGTGCATATGGAGCGCCAGTATATGAGGGGTTGTCCGAAGCTCTTTCTATTCCTGGAGTTCACCCCCACCTATATGAAAAATCAGAAGTAAAGCCTTATCGCAAGATGGGACATGTTACTGTGACTGGATCGGACCTTGATTTGGTTCAAGAAATACTGTTAAAACTTCGTGAATCTATTTGCGTAAGCGGCACAAAAGAAAAGTAACTTGTTCCTATGAATAAACCCAATATCGCTGTCCTCGCTGGAGGTTATTCTGGTGAATATGACATCTCAATTCAGAGTGCTACTGAAATTTTAGGACACATCGATACATCGAGGTTTGCTCCAATTATTGTAAGATTGGACTCTAAAGAATCATGGTGGGCAGTTCACTCCGACGGCAGGCTTTCAAATATTGACAAATCAAATTTTACTTGGTTAGACTCCTCCGGAGATACACAATCATTTGATGTGGCTTTTATTGTGGTTCACGGCACTCCTGGTGAAGATGGCTTGCTACAAACGTATTTCGAAAACTTAAATATTCCTTTCACGACAGGCTCTTCAGAGTCCGTCTCTACCACTTTTAATAAATATCTCACAAAGAATAAATTGAGACAAGAAGGACTATTCGTAGCTAAATCCCATTTAATAGAAAAAGGGAGTCCTTTAGATCAGGATGAATTGAATAATATCCTACAGCTTATACCACCACCTTGTTTTGTGAAACCAAATCACGGAGGATCTAGTCTTGGAGTCTCTAAGGTGTTAACAAAAGAAGAGTTACTACCCTCAATTAATCATGCTTTTACAACGGGAACGCCATCTGTTCTTATCGAATCACTTTTAATTGGGAAAGAGTTCTCTGTGGGAGTTGTTCCTGGAGATGACCTCAGACCCATAGCAATGCCGATTACCGAAATTATTTCAGAAAACGATTTTTTCGATTATGAAGCAAAATATGAAGGGGCAAGTCAAGAAATAACACCTGCTGAAATATCAAAAGAATTGGCTGATAAAATCCGGCTAAACGCTGTACACGCTTACGAATACCTAAACTGCAGGGGTATGGTTAGAGTCGATTTTATAGTCATAGAGGGAAACCGCCCCGCGATTTTAGAAATCAATTCCGTTCCAGGGTTTACAAAAATGAGCTTGCTACCTCAGCAATTGGCACATGCAGGAATCAACGTTAGAGATCTTCTGTCAAGAATAATCGAATCGTCAATCGCCAACTAAAATTTCACCCGAGAAGGATTTTCCTTGATAAATGCCTTCCAACCTCCAGCGCCTTTTTGCATAGTGGGGTTCGTCAGTTGGTAATGATGGCAAAGCGCAACGGCAATCCCATCTGAGGCATCGAGATTTTTAGGCATCTTTTCTGAAGGGATATTTAACAACCTCTGAACCATTCCCTGAACTTGTTCTTTTGATGCCGCACCTGAACCAGTGATAGACTTTTTTATCTTCCGCGGGGCGTACTCAGCTATATGTAGATCACGACTTAAAGCCGCTGCAAACGCCACCCCCTGAGCCCTTCCAAGCTTAAGCATGGATTGCACATTTTTTCCGAAGAAAGGAGCTTCAACTGCCATTTCATCTGGCGCATGTGTTTCGATTAATTGAACACATTTATCGAAAATTTTCTTTAGTTTAAGTGCGTGATCCTGATATTTCGCCAAGTGTAAAGCACCCATTTCAACCATCTCCACCTTAGATTTCCCCACAATGCGAATAACGCCAAAACCCATAATCGTAGTTCCGGGGTCAATTCCTAATATGATTCGCTCTGATTCCATCTTATTATAAATGTGAAAAATACAAACTGTTTGTCATCTTAATCGTATTCTAGCAAAATGATTGTAATCAGCTTCGTCTTAATAATCCATGCCATTGTTGTCGGGGTGTGGAGTCGAGGTTTTAAGCAGAATAAACAAGTCAGCAACAATTTACTCGAGCCACTTACAGTTATCATTGCTTGTAAAAACGAGGAGCACACCCTCCCTGCCCTTCTCTCTTCTTTAAAAGACCAAACAACACAGCCATTCGAAATAATTGTTGTCGACGACCACAGCTCTGATTTAACAAACGAAATCGCTTCTGAATTTACAGTCATAAACAACTCCGGGGTTGGTAAAAAAGACGCCATTCGAACCGGAATAAAACACTGCAAGACCAAATGGGCTATCACTACGGATGCGGATGTTCAAGTATCTTCAACCTGGATAAATAGCATGTCGTCAGCAGCTGGGAGCACCTCAGGATCAGCACTAATTGGCCCAGTAAAAATCACGCCTCACGCAAACTCTATTTTTAGTGGAGTAGAACAACTTGACTACGCTGCACTGATGGGGTGGTCGGCGTCCACAGCTATAGATGGAAATGCCGCAATGGGCAGTGCCGCTAATTTTGCAATTAAAGTCAGTGACTACCCCAGTGAAGACCAAATAAAATCTAAGGTTGCATCCGGAGATGACGTCTTTGCAATACACAGTCTTGTGAGCTCAGGAAAAAAGGTGTTTTGGGTTCACGATTTGAAAGCATGTGTCGAAGCAGGTAGCGCGGGAAGCATTAAAAACTGGATCAGGCAAAGAGTACGGTGGGGTGCTAAAGCGAAACACTATACAAACCCGAAAGCAGTGAAAACATCTTTTTGGATTGCAACAATAGGGCTGATTCAATTAACAACTCTCGGCTTGTTAATTGCAGATTTCAAGTCCACAATTCTAGCATTTGGTGTTTTGTGGCTCGGACGAGCAGCAATTGATATCATCTTCACCAAAAAAGTCGCCGCATGGTTTCAAATTTCCACCCCCACACTCAGTTGGCTCCTTCTCGCAATTACCTATCCGTTCCAAATACCCACAGTGTTCATATATTCTTTCTTTTTTAAGGCCAAATGGCGTTGAATTTCCGAACTTCGAACAGTGAATATTTGGAGAGAACTCATATCAAACAAACTCGCTCTCATTGGGGGCACTTGGATCATGTTGTGGGTAAGTATCGCAATTGCCGGCCCCATACTGCGTCCTGACCCCTCAGAAAATGCCAACAACCAACATTTAGATCTCAGCTTACTACCTCCAGGAACAGAAGTGAATGTCGATGGAGAGTCTTTCACGTTTTTACTTGGAAGCGACAGGTACGGAAGAGATTTTTTAAGCCGACTTATGGCCGGAAGTGTTATCTCACTTTCTGTCGCCGGGATAGCAGTTGCAATCAGTTTGTTAATCGGGCTACTTCTCGGAGCGTGGGCGGGATATAAAGGAGGTGTTGTTGACACAGTGGTGAGCTGGTTTTTACAGGTTGTTTGGTCTGTACCTACCTTATTAATGGTCTTGGCAATCACGCTTGCATTTGGAAAGGGGTTCTGGCAGGTCTTTGTAGCTATAGGACTCACCATGTGGGTGGAAGTCGCCAGAATAGTGCGCGGCCAATTTATCTCATTGCGTGAATTAGAATACGTCAAAGCAGCAAAAGCACTGGGCCTGTCTGATTTTAAGATTATGTTTAAGCACATGCTACCTAACGCGATGGGTCCCATCATCGTAGTCGCCGCAGCAAATTTCGCTGCGGCAATCTTAATCGAAGCCGGATTGAGTTTTCTCGGAGTTGGCGCCCGAATACCCGTCCCGTCTTGGGGCAACATCGTCAAGGAGCACTATCATTTACTCACTACAGACCTGGCTTGGCTTGCCGTATTGCCTGGAGCTTTAATTGCTAGCTTAGTCCTTGCTTTCACCTGGCTTGGAGATGGGTTCCGACAAGCTTTTGATGTCGCAAAATAAATAATGTATTTTTACAAATAAAATAACCAAATGGAGAAAATGATTTACGTAGCTGGACATCGAGGCATGGTGGGGTCTGCAATCGTTCGTCAACTTAAAGCAAGAGGTGAAAAAAACATTGTTGTAAGAACTTCCAATGAATTAGATCTTCGAGACAGAAGTGCTGTAAATACTTTTTTTGAAAACACAAAACCAGACTTGGTATACCTTGTCGCTGGAAAAGTTGGAGGTATTTACGC
>JAQCFW010000014.1 GCA_027619225.1 Bacteroidota bacterium | reverse complement strand
GTATTCCAGTCTCATACAGCAAAGCCAACATAGATCGATCTCGCCTTCCTTTCCAATCATCACAGAATACACTCTCATCAAACAACTCGCGCATTACGTGCTCAGGGACTACCTCAGGAAGCCTTTTCTGAAGTTTGGGAAGCACCACTGAATCTAATGGATTATTTTTCATCCTACCATTTCGGCGCGCATACTTTGAAAATGTTCTAAGTGCGGATACTTTTCTATGGATTGTTCTGGGTGATTTCCCATCTCTCATCATGGAAACCACCCATGAACGTACCCAATCACTTTCGATAGTGAATAAGTCTTCAGTATCATAATTCTCGCTCATATATAACAACAACTGATTTATATCGGTTCGATAACTTCGAAGAGTATGCTCTGAACATCTTTTTTCTTTGATTAAAAAATCAAAGAACTTAGAAAGAAAATCTGAAGGTTTAATCAATTATTAAAATTTAGACATGAAAAAAGCGAGAAAGTATACAATCTCGCTTTTTTTTACGACAAAAACAAAAAGTTAGGTCGTCAATATTATAAACATGAATTAAAACGAATCGTAATAATCCTCTTTTAAGGACTTTCCGTTTTTATATATTGCTTTTTTCATCGCTTCACGGTTAAGAAGACTTGGCTTCACAAACTCACGTCGTGAGCGTAATTCCTTCATCTTTTTAGTGCGATCGAACTTCTTCTTAAAGCGCTTAAGACAGCGTTCAATATTATCGTTTTCATTTACTGGGATGCTTAGCATAATCAAAAATTTGGAGTGCAAAGATAGTTGAAGATTCTTAACGAACCAATTCTCTAGCGATTACTAATTTCTGAATTTCTGAAGTTCCCTCTCCAATCGTGCATAGCTTAGAGTCTCTGTAAAACTTTTCTGCTGGGAAATCTTTGAGATACCCATATCCACCTAGAACTTGCACTGCATCGGTTGACACTTTTACAGCCATTTCACTTGTTTCATATTTAGCCATCGCACTTGCCAGAGTACAAGGTTTACCGGCATTTTTTAAAGCACAAGCTTTTAGGAGTAGAAGATCCGAAGCTTCAATAGCAACTGCCATATCAACTAATTTAAAAGCAATTGCTTGAAATCTAGAAATAGATTGACCAAATTGCTCTCTTTCCTTTGAGTATTCACGCGCGGTATCGTAAGCGCCTTGAGAAATGCCTAACCCAAGAGCACCGATACTAATACGCCCTCCATCTAAAATCTTCATAGCTTGTATAAACCCTTCCCCAACTTCACCTAATATCTGGGACTTGTGAACTCGACAATTGTCAAAAATCATTTCAGAAGTTTCACTAGAACGCATACCTAATTTATTTTCTTTTTTACCGCCAGAAAAACCAGGAGTAGATCGCTCTACAACAAACGCGGTTATTCCGTAAGTATCTAACAACTCGCCTGTACGAACTAAGACAACAGCAACATCACCACTTATTCCATGAGTAATGAAGTTTTTCGTGCCATTTATCACCCAATAATCACCATCTTCTTTTGCAACACACTGCATTCGCATAGCGTCAGAACCCGTATTGGCCTCTGTAAGCCCCCATGCTCCAATCCATTCAGCAGAAGCAAGCTTGGGCAAGTATTTCTTCTTTTGCTCTTCTGAACCAAACTGCAAAATATGTCCAGTGCACAGACTGTTATGGGCCGCCATACTTAGCCCAATCGATCCGCATACTCTTGAGACTTCTTCAATAGCAATTTTATATTCAACGTAACCAAGTCCTGCTCCACCATATTCTTCAGGAACGAGCATCCCCATAAGTCCAATTTTACCCATTTCACTAAAAAGCTCTCGGGGGAAAATTTGGGCTTCATCCCAAATCATTCTATTGGGAAGAATGTTCTTCTGCGCAAAGTCTGCAACAGATTCTTTAATCATCTTCTGATCGTCTGTCAATTCGAAATTCATTTTGCAAATGTCGTTCGTTAGAGTTATTATCTGCCGTTTAAATTCTTAATTCGAACAGATTTTCAAATAAGGAGACCAAACTCCCCAGAGACTGTCATCCATTTGTGGCATTAAACTTAAATCTTCAAGAACATCTAATTTATGATGCTTTCGATATCTTTCAATCATTCTCGCTCCTTCAAATCTAATATATGGATGTTTTTTTAACGTTGACCAAGAAGCTGAATCTGCACATAACTTAGATACAGGGGAAAGTAGAGGATTAAACCAATTTTTAATTTTATCGAACGCCTCATCGTCAATTCCGTACACCTCTTTCAACTGAGACACATTAATAAAACCACCTAAAGCAGATCTAAATTTTACAGTTCTTGAAGAGAGTACAGGACCAAATACTGGGAGTTTTTCAAAATCAACACTGTCCATACTATTCAGCTGCAAGGAACCCGGAACAGGAACGATCACATTTGATTTGTCAGGCTGTCTTTCTTGAAATTGGGGATGGGTTTTAAATCTTGATTTTTGAGGATTGACTTCATCGCCAACACTTCTCCAACTCTGGTTTCCATCCGCATCACCTACAATATGTACATAATTGGAATAGTTCGTGTTGGGCCATGAATCTAAAAGTGTCAGAAATTGAGGCATTACTAAATCAGATGGCTTAGAGCTCACTGACTCAATCCCCCATCCAATTAATGACAAAAGAATAACAATTGAAATTGAAGTGAGATGAAATGCCTCTTCTCTATTTGACTCAGCTCGACTATTTTTTGTACTGAATAATTTCACCTGACTTAACTCTGGCTAGATAGTCTTTCAGATCAGCTTTCACCTCAGGGGCTAGTAGATATAACCCTAAAACGTTAGGAAAACACATTGCGAAAATCATAGCATCGCCAAAATTAAAGACGCTTTTAGCTGAGATTGCCGAACCAATAACAACGAACACACAGAAAAGCACCTTGTAACTAATGTCTGAGAATTTTGAATCCCCGAAAATGTAGGTCCAAGATTTAAGACCATAGTAACTCCAGCTAAGCATCGTAGACAGAGCGAATAAAATAACGGAAATTGACAATACGATAGGGAACCAAGAAATAGTTTGGCCAAAAGCAGATGAAGTAAGTTCGATAGCCATAAGATCTCCAGATTTAGCAAGTGACAAAGCTTCCTCGGCAGAGAATGACCCATAACCAGAAATTACAATTACCAAAGCGGTCATCGTACAAATCACCACAGTATCAATGAAAGGCTCTAAAAGACTCACCATACCTTCAGATACTGGTTCATCAGTCTTTGCAGCAGAGTGAGCAATAGAGGCTGATCCGATTCCGGCTTCGTTTGAAAATGCCGCTCGCTTAAAACCTTGAATCATAACACCAATAATACCACCATACATTGCGCCTGAATCAAATGCACCTGAGATGATTTGGTTTAAAGCGGAAGGAATAGCAGATAAATTTCCAGTGAGAACAACAAGGGCGCTTATCACATAAATTCCAACCATAAAAGGAACGACTTTGTCGGTCACTTTTGCGATACTCTTAATTCCACCAATAATAATCATTCCTACTAAAGCAGCCATAATAGCACCGAAAATCCATGCTTGACCGAAGAAGAACGATTCGGTGCCTCCTGTAACAGAAATAAGTTGTTTCGTTGCTTGATTGATTTGGACCATATTTCCTCCTCCCAAGGATCCGCCAATGCAAGCTATAGCAAACAGCACAGCAAGGACTTTACCAAGCTGCCCCATTGTTTTACCCTTCTTTGCAAGACCACGGCTTAGGTAGTATGACGGACCGCCAGAGACTGATCCATCAGGATGTTGAATTCTATATTTAGTTCCTAGAGTACACTCAATAAATTTTGCGCTCATCCCTAAAAGACCAGCTACGATCATCCAAAAGGTTGCTCCTGGACCTCCAATACTCACAGCTATTGCAACTCCAGCTATATTACCTACACCAACAGTACCAGATAAGGCAGCAGTTAAAGCCTGGAAGTGACTTACTTCACCAGCTTCTTTGTTATCTGGATTGTCGAATTTTCCCTTAACTACATCAATGGCATGCTTAAAGCCGCTAATGGAAATGAAATTAAAATAAAAGGTGAAAAAAATCGCCCCAACTAACAACCAAATAAGCACAAACGGAACATCATAACCAAAACCAACAGGAACAGTTACAAAAATCACATCCATGATGCTGTTTGTCACCGGCTCCATATAAGCCTCAATTTGTTCATCTATTGATACTTCTTGTCCCAGAGATAAAAAAGGAGTAAGAATTCCAGACAATATTACAGACATTTTTTTTATTAAAGACATATTTTCAATTTGCAGGTTAAATTTTTAATAAACTATACTGTGCGAACTTAAGCATTTTATTGAGTGATTTAATTTGCTCAGAAGCTCCAAAACAAAAAGCTTACAATCAGCATCTAATAAAGTTTCAGTGTTATTGGGATATTGATCCATGGAAATTTCCTCAAGATTAATTGAGTCACCTCCTTCTCTAAGTTCTGAGACTGCCATTTCACCAACTCTACCGTGACCACAAACGATTACATGGTTTTCTAATTTATCTATTTCTTTTTTCAACCTAGCAACTTTAAAAAGTGTTTCGATACTCACCGTCCACAAAATAAGTAGTTAGAGCAGAGATCGAATAAGCAACTCGAAGCTACGGATTAGAAATCGCTCCTCAAAAAATTTTGCCGGAGGATTTATAAATGATGGTAGTTAATTTATAAACGTAGCGTTTTTGACATCTCTAAAGCCATCTCTTCAGCTTCTTTACGCGAAGCGGCAACTGCCTCCTCACATGATGAAGGATTTTTAGAAGCATACAGAATTCCCCTTGAAGAATTTACCAGGAGACCACATGTAGAATTGAGTCCAACTTTAGCCACTTCTGACAATGAACCACCTTGCGCTCCTACTCCTGGAACCAGCAGAAAGGAATCTGGGACCAGTTCACGAATTCTCGAAATAAGTTCAGGCCGAGTAGCTCCAACAACAAACATGAGATTGTCAGTACTACCCCATTCAGACGATCTTGTTAAGACACGTTCAAATAGAGGAGGGTTTCCATGGAATTCGAAATCATCTGCTCCCGGATTTGAAGTCAATGCAAGTAGAATCGTCCATTTGTCTTTTCTATCCGTGAAAGGTCTAACTGAATCCTCACCCATATAGGGGGCTACAGTAGCAGCATCAGCACCTAGGTTATCAAATAAAGCTGAAGCGTACTTACTGGCAGTATTTCCTATATCACCTCTTTTTGCATCAGCAATAACCAGACAGTCTTCTGGAATATTATCTATAATTCGCTGTAGTGCTTGTATGCCTGAAGGACCATAGGATTCAAAAAAAGCGAGGTTGGGCTTAAAAGCAACAGCGACATGTTTTGTGCATTCAACGATTGAATTACAGAAGGACTCTAACCCCTCAACCCCAATGCCAAAACAAGCTGGTATACGTTCAGGGTCAGGATCTAAACCTACGCATAAATATGATTTTTTAGCTTGAATAGCTTCAAATAATTTAGCTCTATTAATGAGGTTTCCTTTGCGTGACACAACTTATTTATTTAAATATTTTTCAATAATTCAGCTTTCTCTGCCAGATGCAATGCCTCAATGACTTCAGTTAAATCACCTTCTAAAATTGTGGTTAGAGCATGAGAAGTGAATCCTATCCTGTGGTCGGTCACTCTACCTTGAGGGAAATTATATGTTCTTATTTTCGCACTTCGATCACCTGATGACACAAGCTGCTTGCGACTTTCTGACCTTTCTGAATCTTGTTTTTGTCGTTCCTGTTCAAATAACCTGGTACGCATCACAGACATCGCATGCTCAAGATTTTTATGCTGAGAGCGACCATCTTGACACTCTACAACCAAACCTGTCGGAAGGTGAGTGAGTCGAACTGCACTTTCGGTTTTATTCACGTGCTGTCCACCTGCGCCACTTGCTCGGTAAGTATCTCTTCTTAGGTCTGACACTTTAAGCTCCACATCAACTTCCTCAGCAACAGGTAAAATCGCAACGGTAGCTGCGGAGGTGTGAACACGACCTTGAGATTCAGTTGATGGAACTCTTTGGACTCTGTGAACTCCACTTTCAAATTTCAGCCAACCATATACACCATCACCACTGAGGTTAACTACTGCCTCTTTCACCCCTCCAGAGGTGCCCTCAGAAGATGATACAAATGTGTGTGTCCAACCTTTTGACTCAATGTGACGTATGTACATTCTGAGAAGTTCTCCAGCAAAAAGTGCGGCTTCATCTCCTCCAGTTCCAGCTCTAACTTCGAGCACAACATCCCTGTCATCAGTTTCATCACGTGGGAGAAGCATTTCACGAGCAGTTTGGACTACTTCCTCAATCTCAACCTGCAAAACACCCACTTCTTCCCTTCCCATTTCTCGATACTCAGCATCATCGGAAGCTGCCCATTCTTTTGCCTGTTTTAAATCATCCCAAAGTCCTCTAAATTTAGTTGCGTGTTCTGCAATCGGCTCAAGTCTGCGATATTCTCTCATCGCATCTCGGTAGGCGTTGTTGTCAGATATTAAATCTGGGTCACCAATAGATTTTTCAACCTCCCTGAATCTATCTTGAATAGATTCTAATTTGCCAAGTAACTCTTCCATTAAGCGTTTGAATACTTAAATTCACCATGCTCCCCTTTGATTGTCACACTTCCGTGATCACAGGATTCGCATCGACCAATAATCTGTGCATCTACACCCATTTTTTGAGAAATTTCTATTAAAGCTTTAGCTGCTTTTTCAGACGTGTAAACTTCCAACCGGTGACCCATATTAAAAACTTTATACATTTCCTCCCAGGTGGTGCCTGATGATGATTGTATGGTTTTAAAAAGTACAGGGGTAGGGAAAAGATTGTCTTTAATTACGTGTATATTATTGACAAAATGAAGGACTTTTGTTTGGGCTCCACCTGAACAGTGAACCATCCCATTCACTTTAGAACTCCAGTTTTTTAAAAACTTTTGAATAATCGGAGCGTAAGTACGGGTGGGCGAAAGCACTAATTTACCAGCATTGAGGGGCACACCTTCTACCTCATCTGTTAGACTTAGATGGCCTGTATATATATATTCTGAATTGGTTCCTGGATCAAAACTTTCAGGGAAATCCGTGGCTAAATTGTTTTTAAAGACATCATGTCTTGCAGAAGTGAGGCCGTTGCTCCCCATTCCGCCATTGAACTGCGTTTCATAAACCGCTTGTCCTGAACTTGAGAGCCCAACAACAACATCACCGGGTTTAATATTTGCATTGTCAATCACACTGTCACGTCTCATTCTTGCAACAACCGTCGAATCAACGATAATGGTTCTAACAAGATCTCCCACATCAGCTGTCTCTCCTCCTGTAGAAATAATGTCAATTCCCTGCTCACGTAAATCAACGAGTATTTCCTCAGTTCCACGGATAATTGCGGAAATTACTTCACCGGGAATAAGATGTTTGTTTCGTCCGATTGTTGAAGAAACGAGCATGGGACCTGTAGCCCCTACACAAATAAGATCATCAACATTCATAATTAAAGCATCCTGAGCAATGCCCTTCCAGACAGAAATATCTCCAGTTTCTTTCCAGTACATATATGCCAAAGCTGATTTCGTTCCAGCTCCATCTGCATGCATCACCACGCAATGCTCTTTACTTCCAGTTAAATGGTCTGGGATTATCTTACAAAAAGCACGTGGGAACAATCCCTTATCGATGTTTTTTATCGCATCGTGAACATCTTCTTTACCCGCGCTAACTCCTCTTGCTGCATACCTACTTGCGTCTGACACTTTATTTTATTATGGACATTATTCCTCTATAGGAACGTAGTCAAATCTAACAATTTTAAAAACTGTACGACGGTTAATTTGATGAGCTGCCTCTCTCTCGTCTTGTGGTAGCTGGGAAATTTGAGCGTCCGTAATAATCAGTTTATCCTCACCAAGACCTAATGGAATTAATCTCTCACTTGCGATTCCTTGATCAAGTAAGAATTTAACACAAGTCTCAGCACGTCTTTGGCTTAAAGTTTTGTTTGAAGAGTCCGTTCCACGGCTGTCAGTATGCGCTTCTAATTGAATGACAAGATTTTCATTTCTATCAAGAAGGTCAACAAGATAATTTAGAGAATCCGTAGAATTTACAGTAGCATTTATTAGAAGATCCGCACTGCCAAGTGGGTAGAGCACAAGCGGCATATCGTACTCTTTCTCAAGTACAATTTCCTTTAAGAAATACTCCCTTGCAAACGTCGTAGATTCTGTTAAGCCTATACTTGAGAACCTGTCACCAGTACCGATGAAACCTTCATTCTTTACATCAACATTATAAGACACTCCTTCTTCAATCTCACCTTCACAAAGCGCTACAGCTCCATCTGCATCAGCAGTATATGTGTTCACCTGACCTTCTGAACTTTCAAGGGTAATTGTCGCATCACCAACTGCTGAACCCGTGTCAAAGTCATACACATACGCTCTGAAACAAAACTCCATTGGCGGCAGTCTGAATTCATAAAGATCATCCTGTCCTTTTCCTCCCTTGCGGTTAGATGCGAAAATGCCAGAATTAGTCTGCTTTTTATAAATAATTCCAACCTCATCACCTGAAGAGTTTAATGGATAAGGGAGGTGTTTTACTTCCGAAAATGCCATAACTCCCTCTCTTGCTTCAACAAAGAAAAAATCAAATCCACCTAATCCACCGGGTCTATCCGAAGAGAAATAAAGCGATCCATCAGCTCTAAATGAAGGAAACATTTCGTCATCAGAAGAGTTAATTTCTCCACCTAAATTTTGTGGCTCACCCCACAATTCACTTTTATCATCAAAAGCTGAAAACCACAAATCTTTTCCACCAAATCCACCAGGTAAATCCGTAGCAAAAACCATAAAGTCACCATCAAGTGAAATCGCTGGATGACCTATCTGAGTGGAGTCATCACTTTCTCTATCAATTAAATTCAAAGGCTGAGATGCACCAAAATTATTCCCCATTACTGGAGCAAAGTAAATGTCACAAGCTAAATTAGAACCGTCTTGGTCTACACATCTTGTGAAATAAATCGTTATAAATTTATTGTCAAAAGCTGCAGCACCTTCATTGTCATTCGTACTTATTGTATTCCCTAATGGCTCCGGCTCTCCCCAACGGTCTTTTTTATCTTGTGTTGTAGTGAACAGATCCATAAATGCTTCTCCAGTGATTGGATCCTCACCTGTCCCGGCAGAACTTTCTCTTGAAGATGCAAAAACAAGTACGTTAGATTTTTTTGAGGCGTAAACCGGTGCGAAATCATATGAGGGTGAATTCACGACGATCATAGGTTCAACAATAAATCTACTTGGAGGCTCTTCAATGGCTATCGCGGCAATATCAGCATATTCAATTCTAGCGTCAGCAACTGACCTGTCACCAGTGTTTCCATATTTATCATACCATTCTATAGCGCCATAGAAATCCTCTTGATCTCTTAGAACATCACCATAAAGCAAATAAATCTTAGGATTAATCTTTGCATATCGAAGCCCTAAAGCTTTATCATACCACTCTGTTGCTCCACGAGGGTCGTGCAATAACCGCATGCACTCTCCAGCTTTAAAGGCACAATATGCCTTCAAATCTACATCAGACTTGACTTTAGCGTACGCGGCTACATAATCACTTGAAGCTTCAAAATAGCCTCGTCGATTAAAAGCAATATCAGCTTCTTCATAAAGTTCTTGAGCTAAGGTGCCGCTTAGGGCTCCTATAAAAAATACACATGACACGAAAAATCGTGTCAGGATTGCTTGCAGGTAATGTTGCATTCCTTTATTCACTTAATTTAGTAGAGTTCGAAAGTACTGAAAAAGCCGCAATTTTAAGGTATGTTTTGTAAAATACACAAACATTAATATATTAACAACCCATCTAACTGCTGATTATCAACGAGTAAACAGCAATTCTTGAAATTTAGGAAGTGGCCAAATTTCGTTGTCTATCAGTCCTTCCATCTTGGTACAAATTTCACCCAATTCTTCAGTGATAGGAAAAATGATATTTCCGTACCCTTCAGCAATTTCCTCAGTTGTTTTTCTAGCGTTTACTTTTTCCTTGTTTTCACGTAAGCGTTTTATAGAAGCATAAAGTTCGTTTACTAAAGCAGATGTTCTTTTTAGAATATCTCGTTGCGCAGTTGTCATAGACTTGCCTTCCTTAACGAAAACCTCCTCTAATCCCACAATATTTTCAAGCAGAAAGTTTTGGTACGAAATGGCCGCAGGCAAAATGGTATTGCGTGCCATATCAATAGCAACATTCGCCTCAATCTTCCTGTGCATAACATATTTCTCATACTCAACATCTTGACGTGCAGCCAATTCAGCAGGGTGTAAGACTTTCATTTTATCGAACAAATCAATGACTTCTTTTCTACCCCAAACTGAAAGCGCTTCAGGCGTGTTTGTCAGATTCGACAAACCTCTTTTCTTAGCCTCTTTGACCCACTCCTCTCCATACCCGTTGCCCTCAAATCTAATGTCTTTACTCTGGGTAATCAGAACTTGGAGTTCTTTTAGAATTGCCTCGTCTTTTGAATTGCCTTTCTTAATTCTAGCATCCACAGAAACCTTAAACAACTGAAGCTGCTCTGCTATTATCGTATTCAGAACCGTCATAGGAAGAGCACAATTCGCAGAAGAACCTACAGCTCTTAGCTCAAACTTATTTCCCGTAAAAGCAAAAGGAGAAGTTCGATTTCTATCCGTGTTATCTAAAAGAGCTTCGGGTATCCTGCCAATCTCAAGCTTCAAGGCTGTCTTGTCAGCAGGCATTAATTTACCGTGCTTGATATTTACTTCTAAATCATCTAACAACTGTGTAAGCTGTGATCCTATAAAAGCAGAAACAATAGCTGGCGGAGCTTCCTGAGCACCTAATCTGTGATCATTTCCAACTCCAGCAAAACTAGCCCTAAGAATATCTGCATGTTTATGCAGAGCCGCTAAAGTGTTTACGAAGAAAGTCAAGAAACGCATATTAGCTTTGGGGTTTTTTCCTGGCTGAAGTAGGTTGACTCCAGTGTTGGTACTGAGTGACCAATTGTTGTGTTTTCCCGAACCATTTAAACCTCCAAAAGGCTTTTCATGAAGCAACACTCTAAAATCATGACGCTGTGAAACGACATCTAAAAGCTCCATGATAAGAAGGTTGTGATCGTTCGCCAGGTTTGCTTCTTCATAGACTGGAGCAAGCTCGAACTGATTGGGAGCCACTTCGTTATGTCGCGTAGTTACCGGTATCCCTAACTTATGAGCTTCAAGCTCAAAGTCCTTCATAAATGCACTAATTCTTTGAGGAATTGAACCGAAATAGTGGTCGTCAAGCTGCTGGCCTTTTGCGGGCTGAGCACCGAACAGCGCTCGGCCTGTCATGGCTATATCAGGTCGTGCTGCGAAAAGAGCTTTATCAACTAAAAAGTACTCCTGCTCCCATCCAAGGGAAGCATTCACCTTCGTAATGTTTTTATCGAAATATTGACAAACAGAAGTCGCCGCAACATCAATTGCAGACAGAGCTTTAAGGAGAGGCGTTTTGTTATCTAGTGCAAAACCAGTGTAACTTATAAATATTGTAGGAATACACAGTGTTTCACCCCAAACAAAAGCTGGAGAGGTTGGATCCCACAGTGTGTAACCTCTCGCCTCAAATGTATTTCTTATCCCTCCATTGGGAAAAGAAGATGCATCAGGCTCTTGTTGAACTAACAATGATCCATCAAATTTTTCTATAGCTCTTCCATCACCAGTTGGAGCGATAAAACTGTCGTGTTTTTCAGCAGTTGTCCCTGTCAAAGGTTGGAACCAGTGAGTATAGTGAGTAGCACCTCTTGAAATCGCCCACTCCTTCATCGCAGTAGCTGTTTGGTCTGCAACCTTCCTGTCAACGGGAGTACCATCTTCCATCGCCTTCAAAATTCCATTGTACGCCTCATCTGGAAGATAAGAGATCATTACGAATTTATTAAATACGTTCTCTCCGTAATAAGAGGAAATTTTATTATGTGGTCGGGTTGGTGGCTTCGGTTTGCGATCTAAAACATCGTGCATAACCTGTTGGCGATTTAAACTCATTCTCGTATAATATTTAAAAATGCAAATATATGCTATAATTTAGGGGGGCAAGTCCATAAATATGCATAAAAGTTTTACACCACCCCCTAAATTTTAGGGGCATAATATTAAAAATATCTATTTTCTGACAATCCAACTCGCCATTTGTCCTTCTTCTCCTGAAACAATTAAGCTGTACATCCCTTCGGAAAGATCTAGCATATCAATGAGTAATAAATTATTAGTCAAAGGATTAAACTCTCTTGAGAGTACTGTTTGGCCTAAAGTGCTAATGAGACTCCAATGTACATTTGAATTAAAACCTGTAAGCTTCGCTCTTATTATTCCGTTTGTGGGATTGGGGAAAATATCTACCAAAAGAGGTTCATGATCAACAAGAATCTCTTCATGCTCTGTGATTAAATTCGTTTCGAACCTAAAAGCGTAGGAAATAGACTTTCCGAAATCATCTTCTAACATCGCAAAGTTGCCGCCTGCCACTTTTTTAAACCTGGCGTATCCTCCTCCATCATTGTTTGCCCAAAAACTCAACCCGTCATCTCCCGAGTCATTCACTGTAAACCTATAGCAGCCTTCATTCAAAGCTATCGTGTCTCGGTGAATTGTATTTGCTTCTGAATAGGTTCTTGTCCAAGCAACTCCCCCTTCTCTGTTGTTCAACACGATTGAGGTTTCACTAGGAACGTTGTTCGTTTTAACCCAAACAACAATCCTGTTATCATCCAGATCATTGTAAGCCCAAGTTGGTGGTCGGCGGAAAGCGCTATGCGCAAAACCATTTGACCCCTCTTCATCCAGTCCATTTGACAGCTCGACTGAAACATCAAACTGAAGTACATCTTCATCATCTCCAACTGTATATACCGGAGCCTCGTAAGGAAGACTCACAATTGTCGTTTCGAGAAACTCCAATGGAGTATTCGGAGTGAACACATACGTTGATTGATCTTCTCCAGAAACACCATAAGTAAAAATGCAAGAGACCAATGGCTCAGACCCATTATTTCTGATCTCAACTGTGGGGTCCTCACATACGGGGTTCCACCTTGAGAGCGTTTTTCTATTGTTAGGCGCAAGGATATCCATCAATTCAACGTCGTGTGCCATGTTGGGAGATGAGTATGAAATGATTTGGCCTTCCATCCTGTAATTGCCGTATGGATCATGCGTAATATCATACTCCACACTAAAGTTGTCGTCAGAACTAACGTACGGAGTCAGCTCGAATCTCTGTGTAGCAACTGGAGCCCCAGGACACCAAGCCGCCCTGTCATATATCCACGTACCACCTTGAGGATACAATGGGTTGTCCGCACACTCCTGCATGATCTCCCAACTCCATATCGCTGTCGAATCAACCAAAACACTGTGACTGTTATAGCAAAATTCACCACAGTTATTTCCTTGCCCAAACCCATGACCACTCGCCCTAGTTACTAGCCTGAACATTTCTTCACCAGGTTCGGGAGAATATTCGTGACTCATAACCTGATCATCCCAAGTATTGAGATAATAAGTCCCATTCCAAAATGCCTCTACTCTTTTAACATCCCTCGGTGGAGTCCCCTCAATAAATGCGAACTTTAAATCTAACAGCTCCTGCCAATTGCCACACTCTAACTCCACACTATCTCTAAGTAATGGTAGATAATCTGTCACATCATACACCCAAGTCCACCCATCATCGCCCAAAGAAAGATTAATTCCATAAGGGGTAATATATCTAGCCAACTCATATCTATCAACCACCTCGAAAGATTCTCCAAAGTACTCAAGTTGATTATTTTCAATTGCAGTTAAATCCCCAGAAATAGTTGAAACAGAAATGGTATCTCCCACTTGGTTGTATGCCACTTCAAGCTGATCGGCTGGCCAACCATATTCAACGTTTTGGAGCACCACCCCATTTCCCTGTACTTCCCATGAGCTTAGACTTACAGGAGGAATAAGCCTCATCGTTTCAACCATCACATACTCAGCAGAAGCTTCGAATGATGCTTCCGCTCCTTGTATGAACACAAATGCAGGTCTATAACCTACGTCAGCACCACCTGGCACATATCCATCTAAAAACAATTCCGAAGCAGTGAAATCATATCTCCCAGCATTTCCGAAATAATCCCCATTCTCGTTTTCTGATGTGCCATTTTCGCCGTTAAAATCAAAATCAACCATCAGATAATCTGAAGCTGGATGACCTTCTATATCAGACTTAAACATCCACTCACTTATCGTAGACTCATCTAAAGCAGCGCTCCAAATTCTAAAATTCTCAACAGCACCCCGATAGCTATAGACATCATTGTTCCCGGATCCCAGAAACATTTTCGCTATGTTTCCAAAAGAATTGTCCTTGTCCACTCCTTCATGCCAAACCACACCGTTTCTCACCATCTTCATAACTCCCGTCGTCGCATTTTTCACAAACGCCCAATGAACCCAAACTCCTTCATAATCGCTCTCTAATGCTGCATTGTCAATTCTGTCATAGCCACCATCGTATCCGGCATCCCAATAGATCCGTGAATTGCTCCATGGCATATGTACGTTTATTTCGCGTTGGTTTGAAGAATTAACGGCCTCGAAAATTGTAGCGTTTGCAGGCAAATAATCTGCGTCTCCTTGAAGAAGGCACTCGAGTGTAATCTCGTTGTTTAAATCCGCAAATAGATCAGGGTTGATTGAGATTTTATCTAAACCATCAAATCTCACATAGCCACCATCAGCATCAAAAGCCTCCACGGAGCTTGGAGAAGAAACCGCATCCGACGACACCCCATCAACTCCGTCTAGCAACAAGTCAAAATGTAAATCAGATTCGCTGTCCCAAATCACCTCTTCACCATCCAAGTCTAACTCTAGCAGATCAGTAAGTTCAACTGGATAGGAATAAACCTGCTGCCACCCCCCTTCACCCTGACTGACTCTGAGAGTTAACAAATCAGATTGAAATGAATCCACATTCCAGCCAATTCTTTTAATCGGCAAACCTGCCACAACACCCATCGCAGACAACTCTTGGGCTGTTATCGAAAACGTGAGTCGCCTCGCATTTGTGGCTGAAGTTAAAATTGAGACCTGCTCTGTTTCAGGATTGCCAGATGTCATAACCTCACCTACTATATCAAGGTTAATTCTTGAATACTCCGTATTGTAAGTATCGTGAGGAACTCCATTTTCAGGACTGAAAATTAAGGAGTCTGTTTCGAATTCTTGGTTGTTAATCTTGTAATAAGGATGGCTGTATATGGTTGAATCCAAATCACCTGTGTGATCAAACAAATAACTGTAAGTAAGGTAATCCCACTCTCCACAAGCGTACCCTAAACCTCCAGCAGTTCCTTGATCGAAACACTTCAATTTGTGATACATGAGCACCTTTCTGTACTCAACATCATTGTCAGACTCGGGGAATTGGAACCACCTTCTTCCTGGACTGTCGTAGTTAGTCTCTGGGTTGTTTTGGGCTTCCCAGGTATAAGTAGAAACCCAAGTGGTATCCCCTTGAGCATGAAAACCATTATACTCAATATTTACAAAGGAAATAAGGAGCGCAATAAATGACAATCTAAAACTCTGAGGATATTTCATGGCAATCTATATGGTGCGACCCGGGTAAAGTTCCAAAGCGGCTTTGAGACAAACGATAGCTCGCTCTAAGATTGGTAAATCTAAAACATAGGCTATCCTAACTTCATTATACCCAGCTCCCTCTGTTGAGTAGAATCCTGAAGCAGGAGCCATCATAACAGTATCTCCATCAAGGTCAAAGCTTTCTAAAATCCACTGACAAAATGTATCACTGTTGTCAATTGGGAGCATACATACAGCATAAAAAGCACCACCTGGCATAGGACACGTAACACCTGGAATGTTGTTGAGGCCTTTGACCAACACGTCTCTCCTTTTAACGTAACAAGAGCGAACATCATCAAAATAGGAAGCTGGAGCTTTAAGAGCAGCTTCAGAAGCTATTTGGCCTAAAGTAGGAGGAGACAAACGAGCCATAGCAAACTTCATAATTGCCTGACGCAACTCCGAGTTCTTCGTTACTAAAGCTCCCACACGAGCGCCACACATACTGAATCGCTTGGAAACAGAATCGATCATAATGGCATTCTGAGCCAGACCTTCAAGTTCCAAAACTGATTTAGGTTGAGATCCATCATAGCAAAACTCTCTGTATACCTCATCTGAGAAAAGATACAAATCGTGTTTAAGAACTAGCTTAGCGAGTGCATCTAAGGCTTCCGGATCATAAACCTTCCCAGTGGGGTTGCCTGGGTTACAAATTAATATAGCTTTCGTTTTAGAAGTAATCTTTGCTTCAAAATCTTCAATTGGAGGCAGCGAAAAACCATCATCGATGTAAGCCGTTACAGGAACAATGTTTACACCTACCATTTTAGCAAAACCATTGTAATTGGCATAAAATGGCTCAGGAATAACAATCTCATCTCCCGGATCCATGCACGAAAGCAATCCGAAAATGAGCGCTTCAGAACCGCCAGTTGTGACAATTAAATCATCTACCTCTACATGAATTCCCGCATTCTTATAATAGATAGAAAGCGCCTCTCGGTAGGACTCATAGCCCTCACTAGGACTATATTCAATTACAGTTCGCGCATCATCCTTGAGAGCTCTTACAGCAACATCTGGAGAAGGCACATCGGGTTGACCGATATTCAAATGAATCACTCTTTTCCCTGCTTTTTTAGCAGCGTTAGCAAACGGCATCAATTTACGAATTGGACTGCTTGGCATTGCCAGCGCAACATTTGAAATTTGTGGCATGGATTCAAAAATTAATCGCGTAAAAATACACTCGTTTTTCCTTTTACAAAAGCTTCAGCATGATTTTATGCAAGCCAACATTCGGGACCTGGTATGCTTCTAAATCTTCACCATTCATTTGACCTCCAAATTTAAAGCCCTGCAACTCATAAAAACCCCAAGCGACTTCCCTTGCATCACACCAAACCACATCTACTCCGTCACCCTTCAACTCCTCAATTGCCTTTTGAATAATTAAAGCTCCAACTCCTGTCCCTCTCATATTATCAAGCACGCCCATAGCTCGCAATCGGCGCACTTTTAACGATTTAAAAAGCCCAGGAAATCGCTCGCATTTTTGGTTAAACAACGAAGCGACTCCGACAACATCACCTTTGTAAAACGCAGCCAAATGAATTGCTCCTTTGCTATTATCTATATCAATAATAGCTTGTTTAGAATTTGCCAAATGAGGCCAAAGCACCTTGTGCCTCACACTTCTCAACACCTGGCTATCCACCCTTTTTACCTCCACCATCACTCTTCGAAAGCTTTGTCCAAACTTCTTCTCTCACGCTTCGTGGGACGCCCTATTCCGTTAGGCTTATCCTTATTTGAAAGCCTGATCATTTCAAGCTTATCTAACTGATCTTGAGGAGTTATGTTTTTTGCGTACTCTGAAACCAAAGCTGCTCCTACACGACTTTTAGGAAACAATACAACTTTGAAAGAAAAGGACACTGCCCCATTCCTCACGACAACTACGTCTCCGATATTTAATATTTTTGACGGCTTTAATTTATCACCCTCTAAACTCACCTTTCCTTCTTTACAATGCGTAGCAACTCTTGATCGGGTCTTCATCACCCTAATGGCCCATAAAAATTTATCAACTCGCATACTTACTTGTTTAAATTAGCCTAAATCCAAATCCAATCTTTTACGTAAATCATCAAGACTTGGATTCTTTTTAACCATATCCAGATACCTTTCTTTGTCGTTCAAAAAAATCTTTGGTGCATCATCACCATCTTCAGATGGAATGACCTTAATCGTCAATTCAATTAAAGCATTCTTTACAGTTTTCCGCAAATGAAAAAGCAAATCCGTCCGCTCATCATTAAGCTGAACTTCCTGAAGCGCATTTAACACATTGAAAATCACCACATTGCCATTCAACTCAAGTTCACACATTGTTAACGTAGAAACTAAGCTAACCCTTTGAGCCTTTTTATGAACTTCAACAAACAGATCCCATGCGGCCTGAATCTTTTCAATGGTAACCTCCTCCTTCCAAGACTCATCCACTTCATTCTTAGCATTCACAGCTTCTGAATTGACCGTTTCTGAGAGAGTCTTTGATTTCCCAGCCAACTTCACTCCCCCCCCACGCAATTTTCCAGATACAACTTTCTTTGCCACAGGAACCGGAGCAATCACTTTGATTTGTGCTGGTTCTGGGGCAGGAACAAGAGTAGGAGTAGGAGTAGGCATCGCCTTACCCTCAACAATACCCTTTAAATCAGGTGGAATTAATTCGTTAAAGCTTTTTTTTTTCTCCACCGTTGGTAGAGGATTTTCTGAGGAGCGTTTTAAGGAACAAATCTTCATGACTGCTAGCTCAACTAACAATCGCTGATGCTGGCTCGTCCTATATTGTGTGTCAGCTTCATTTGTGATTGAAAGAGCATCCACTATAAAATGTAAGTCTGCTACAGAAGCTTGTTCTGAGAATTTCGTTTTCACCTCTGGGGTTGCCTCCATCAATTTAAGTGTTCGCTGGTCACGACAAACCATCAAGCTACGCAAGTGATTGCCTAACCCTGAAAGAAAATGGTGAGCATCAAAACCCCGAGCTAAGACGCTATCAAACAACAACAAAGAATCGGGAATATTTGTATTTAACGCAAAGTCAACGATTTCAAAATAAGTATCGTGATCAAGTACATGCAACTGCTCAGTAACGATATCATATGTAAGCTCCTTACCCGCAAAAGCAACAAGTTGATCAAACATACTTAGGGCATCTCGTAGAGCTCCATCAGCTTTAGCAGCAATAACATGCAATGCCTCGGGCGTCGTTTTCACCCCTTCCTTGACAGCTATCTCCTGAAGACTAGAAACAATATCAGGAACAGTAATTCTATGGAAATCAAAAATCTGACAACGAGATAGAATCGTAGGTAAGATCTTGTGCTTTTCTGTTGTAGCAAGAATAAATACCGCGTGGGGAGGTGGCTCTTCTAATGTTTTAAGAAAAGCATTAAAAGCAGCCTGACTGAGCATATGAACCTCATCGATGATATATACCTTATAGACTCCGTGTTGAGGCGGTATTCTAACTTGCTCAACAATACTTCTAATATCCTCAACCTTGTTGTTAGATGCAGCATCAAGTTCGAAAACATTGAAAGCCATCGCATCATCATCCGGTTCGAAACCATTAATTGCTCTTGCAAAAATCCGAGCACTGGTTGTTTTACCCACTCCTCGTGGACCACAGAACAAATAGGCTTGAGCAATGGTGCCTGAAGAAATTGCTTTTTGAAGAGTTTGAGTAATCCCAGATTGCCCCACAACAGAATCCCAATCCTGTGGTCTATACTTCCTTGCGGAGACTAAATAGTTCTTCTCACTCATGCTGCGAATATCGGGGGCATTTTATGATTGTGCAAAGGTAGTTTTACACATTCTTTGTCTGACCTTTGTAAAGGACGTAAATGATTTGCAATAAAACCCTTGTGTTCCCAGTATACATATCGTACTTTTGCGCCCCATTATAAAAGAATAAAAGAATGAATCGTTACGAAACTGTTTTCATTATGACTCCCGTGTTATCTGCTGAGCAGGTGGCGGAAACAGTAAAGAAGTACCGTGCAAGTATCGCCAGCAATGGTGGTAAAATTGTCCATGAGGACGCATGGGGACTGAAGAAACTCGCTTACCCAATTCAGAAGAAGACATCAGGCTTCTATCATCTGATTGAGTGGGAAGCTGAGGGAACTGCTGTCTCACCCTTCGAAACTGAATTCCGTCGCGATGAGAGAATCATGAGATTCCTCACTACTGCTATGGATAAGCATCACGTTACGTACGCGCAATCTCGCCGCGACAAGTCTAACCGCAAAGAAGAAGCTCCAGCCAAAGAAGAGGCTCCGGCCAAGGAAGAGGCTTCTACTGAAGAAAAAGCTTAAAGAACTGAAATCATGGCAGATAAAAAAGTACGTTACCTGAAATCTATCGAAATCGACACAAAAGCAGATCGTTACTGTCGATTCCGCAAAAAAGGATTTAAATACATTGATTACAAGGAT
Source organism: Bacteroidota bacterium (assembly GCA_027619225.1). Taxonomy (GTDB): domain Bacteria; phylum Bacteroidota; class Bacteroidia; order Flavobacteriales_D; family Sanyastnellaceae; genus UBA974. Next base: position 39,926 of record JAQCFW010000014.1, on the reverse strand, counting down.
GCAGATTTCCTTCTAATGCTTTGTAACCCTCAAGGTAAAATTTTACCACGTCGTTTAACCGGAACAAGCTTAAAGTACCAACGCAAAGCATCTCAGGCAATTAAAAAAGCCCGTCACCTTGCATTGATGCCTTATGTAGCTGACAACCTCCATTAAAAACTAAACGTCATGCATATTATCCTTAAAGAAGACATCGATAAAGTCGGTAACAAAAATGACATCGTTTCTGTCAAAACTGGATTCGCACGCAATTACCTCATTCCACAAGGAAAGGCAATTAGTGCAACTGAATCAGCTAGAAAAGTTGTTGCTGAAGATGTTAGGCAACAATCTCACAAAGCTGCAAAAGCACTCGAAGCTGCAAATAGCATCGTTGAAAATCTGAACAAACTAACTGTTAAGATTGGAGCTAAAGCTGGTGAGACTGGAAAGATATTTGGTTCTGTAAACAGCATCCAATTGGCTGAAGCAATTCAAGCTGCTGGATTTGATGTTGAAAGAAAGAATATTGTTTTATCTAATGATGCTATTAAAGAACTAGGGAGTTACGAAGCGAAAGTAAAAGTCTACAAAGACACTTTTGCAACTGTTAAGTTTGACGTTGTAGCTGAGTAATCACTTCGGATTATAAAATATTTAAAGGCTCGCTCACGCGAGCCTTTTTTTGGTCTAAACTCGTTTCTAGAGACATATCTTTGAAAATATGCCAGACTTCGAATTAATAAGCGACTACACACCTCAAGGAGATCAAGGGGAGGCGATAAAACAATTGGTCAGCGGGGTGAATAATGGCACCAAACATCAGGTGTTACTTGGAGTTACTGGATCGGGAAAGACGTTTACGATTGCGAATATGATCGCTCAGACGAAGCGACCAACTTTAGTCTTATCACACAATAAAACCTTAGCAGCCCAACTTTATAGCGAGTTTAAAGGGTTTTTTCCAAACAACCAAGTTGAGTATTTCGTGAGTTATTATGACTACTACCAACCGGAAGCCTTCCTGCCTGCTTCTAACACATATATAGAGAAAGACCTGCAGATTAATGAGGAGCTGGAGAAACTGAGATTGAGTACGACATCTGCTTTGCTGAGCGGAAGAAGAGATGTTATTGTGGTTGCCAGCATAAGTTGCATTTACGGGATTGGAAACCCTGTCGAATTTCACAAGAGTGTCATTACACTGAATGCTGGGTTGAAAATCACTAGAAACGCTCTTTTACATAAGTTAGTTTCGAGTTTATACAGCAGATCTCAGCTTGAATTAACAAGAGGGACATTCAGGGTTCAGGGTGATACAGTTGATGTTTTCCTTGCGTATGCTGATCATGCTCTTAGAATTTCTTTTTGGGGTGATGAGATTGAGACATTGCACACAATAGATCCAGAGTCAGGTACAAGATTACATGGTTTCGATAAATTCTTGGTTTATCCTGCAAATTTATTTGTGAGTAGCAAAGACAATACGGATTCGTCTGTTTGGTCTATTCAACAAGATTTAGAAAAGCAGAAGAAATATTTTACTGACAACATGCTTCTTACTGAAGCCAAAAGAATAGAAGAACGCACCCTCTACGACCTGGAGATGATTAAAGAGCTGGGCTATTGTTCCGGTATTGAGAATTATTCGCGGTATTTTGACAAACGCAAGCCAGGAGAACGTCCCTTTTGTTTACTTGATTATTTTGATGATGACTTTCTACTTGTCGTTGATGAAAGTCACGTAACACTGCCACAGGTTGGTGCAATGTATGGTGGAGATCGCTCCAGGAAGGTGAATTTGGTCGAACACGGTTTTCGTCTCCCCTCAGCTTTGGACAACAGGCCACTTACGGCTGAAGAATTTACGGAGATGCTTAACCAAGCTATTTACGTGAGTGCAACACCTGCCGATTTGGAATTAGAAAGAGCTGAAGGAGTAATTGTTGAGCAGGTAATCAGGCCAACAGGGCTTTTAGACCCACCTATAGAAGTCAGACCATGCACACATCAAGTAGATGATTTGGTGGAGGAAATTCGAAAAGTGATCGCAATAAACGACAGAGTTTTAGTGACAACTTTAACAAAGCGTATGGCTGAGGAGTTGACTAAATATCTTGAAACCATTGACATTTCTACTCGCTACATACACTCCGAAGTGAAGACTCTTGACAGGGTGGTGATTTTACAGGACCTCAGGGACGGCGTTTTCGACGTTCTAGTTGGCGTTAATCTTCTTCGTGAGGGTTTAGATTTACCTGAAGTCTCTCTCGTAGCTATCATGGATGCTGACAAAGAGGGGTTCTTGCGTAGTGTTCGGTCTTTAACCCAAACGGCAGGTCGTGCAGCCCGCAATGTAAATGGACGCGTAATTATGTACGCTGCCAAAGTGACGAAAAGCATGCAGATTACGATTGACGAAACGACTAGAAGAAGGGTGAAGCAAGAACAATACAATGAGCTTCACGGTTTAAGTCCAAAGCAAATTAAACGATCAACTGGAAGAGCAAACCTTGCCGCGGAACCATCACCTACACTTTCGAAACAAACCTCAGACCCAGTACTTCTATCCATGACGATAGAGCAATTAAACATACAAGCAGAAATAGCAAAGCGCTCGATGGATCAAGCCGCGAAAGAATTAGACTTCATGGAAGCGGCAAGACTTCGAGACGAGTTCTTTACAATAAAAAATCTTTTAGAAGTTAAAAGCTAACAATTAGAAATGCATGAGTAAATTGCAACATGAAAAAACTATTTTACATTCTAATAGGAACATCGTTGCTATTGACTTTGGGATGTAAAACAGAAACGGTTGTAGATGTAGCTGTTGACTCAAATGTTGACGGAAATGTTGAGATAAATGTTGATTCAACCGAGTTTGTTTCTACCACATTCACGTTCAAAGACGTAAAGATTATGGGTGATACATTGATTGCAAATGTTCAATACGGAGGTGGATGTGGACATCACAAATTCGAGATCAAACAAAATGGCTTTTTAATGAAGAGTCTCCCTCCCAAGCAGCCCATACAAATAATCCACTTAAGCACTGTCGACCCTTGTAGAGCGCTAATCAATGTAGATTTAAAATTCGACATCAGCAGGTTTCGTGGTACTCCTCACGGAACGACCGTTTTACTTTTAAAAAATTGGACCTCAGATATTATCTATAGTTATTAAACCTGTTATTGAAACCAACATGCGAAACATTTACTCTACAGTTGCAGTACTCTTAAGTATTGCCTCTTGTTCTTTCTCGGCCACGGGCCAAATCAACTACGGTGGATCTCCATCGTTCATTGTTAACCAAGAGAGTTTGTCTGAAACCAGAGTCGTCATGCCTGCAATCTCGAGAGATGTTTTAGCTCAAGAAGATGCCGTTACTGACCAGATTAAGGAGGTGCCTTGGAGATTCGGTATAGAAAACGAAGTTAATTTCTCACCTGTAAATAGTGGATACTGGACGATAGAGGGAGACGAACAAGTATGGCGTCTCGAGATCTCTTGCGCTGATGCAACGTCTGTATCCGTTAGATTTGCTGAGTTCGGATTAGAAAAGGGCGCTTATTTGTTTGTTTGGTCTAAAAACAGCCATACATTCATCGGCAAATTTGACCACAGATCTAAGAAAGACTGGGGCGGATTAGCGACAGGGGTGGTTGAAGGATCGGATGTGGTCGTTGAATTACACCAACCGATTTCGATGGGAACCACCGCTCCCATCCTCATAGACCAAATAGTTTACGGTTACCGTCACTTACTACTTCACCCAGATAGTCAATCAGCAGTTGAGCGTGGACCATTCGGGAACTCAGGAGGTTGTAACATTAATGTGAACTGCCCGGAAGGCGCGACTTGGGCAACCGAGAAGCGTTCGGTGGCACTGATCGTTCAAGGCGGATTCTCGATGTGTACTGGAGCTCTCATCAACAATACTTTAAACGACGGTACTCCGTACTTCCTTACAGCTAACCACTGTTTAGGAAATCCTGGAGCATGGCTTTACTATTTCAACCATGAGAGTGCAACTTGCGAAGGAAACACTGGGCCTACGAACCAATCAGTCAGTGGAGGGACCCTGCTGGTAAGCGACGGAGGATCTGACTTCGCACTACTCGAGCTAAGTGAAATTCCTCCTGCATCATTCAATGTACAATACGCGGGTTGGGACGCTACTGGAAACACCCCTTTAATTGCAACTGGAATACACCATCCATCAGGTGATGTGAAGAAGATTTGCTTCGAAGAAGACAGCCCGTATTTCGCTTCAGTAGGTGGAGCAGCTGTTTGGATGATAGACCAGTGGGAACATGGAGTTACAGAACCAGGATCATCTGGATCCCCTCTTTTTGACAACAATCACCGCATTATAGGACAGCTTTACGGAGGTGCTGCAGCGTGCGCTGGAGACGTCATAAACAACGGCCAACTTGACTATTATGGGCGTATCAACGAAAGCTACACTCTCGGAGCTGCTGAATACCTTGACCCTACAGGATCTGGCATAATGGCTTGGGATGGTTATCCTGACGGAGCTGTTTCTTACGCGAACGATGCAGGAATCTCTATCAATGGAGCTCCTGATGGACTTCTTTGTGGAGCTGCAAGCATTTCTCTTGAGATGGTTCTTATGAATACAGGAACTGAAACGCTGACATCGGCAACGCTTACATACAACATAAACGGAACCACTGCTCAGCAAGTGCCTTGGAGTGGAAGTCTTGCACAATATGAGTCTGAGGCTATTTCTATCCCTACTTTCCTTGCTATAGGAGGAGAAAACACGATAACAGTTGCAGTAAGCAATCCCAACGGCATCGCTGATGAGAATATACTTAACAACAATTCTGCAGTTTCATTCTCTACTTTCTCTGGCGAGACACTTGACTTAACGCTTGCGATAACTTTAGATGATTACGGTTCAGAAATCACTTGGGAGGTCTTTCAACTCGGAACTGTACTTTACTCTGGCGGACCATATGACGATGATCTAGATGGCGAAATCATTATTGAGGATTTATGCTTGGAAGAAGGTTGCTATATTTTTACAATCACGGACTCTTACGGAGATGGTCTTTGCTGTGAATACGGACTTGGACACTGGGAGATCTTAAATGATGATGGAGCTATCATTTCTTACAGCAATGGCGAATTTGGTGAATCTGAAACTGACCAATTCTGTACAGATGACGAGCCCAATGGAATTGATGCTGTTTCTTCAAACATAGAAGGACTTGTATACCCTAATCCTGCGAATGAAAGCTTAACGATTGAGTTCCCGACAATGGAAGGACATTTCATCATTACTGACCTTGAAGGCCGCACAATTATGACTGCTAACCTTGTCGGTGAGACACGCAAAACTCTTGACGTAAGCTCTTGGTCTGAGGGGATGTATCTCATCACATTTGTGGGCGCTGATTCAGAAATCATGACGCGACGAATCACAATAATTCACTAACCAAATAAAGCGCAGATGATAGGATTTGCTACTATACTTGCGCTATTTGGACTTATAACTAGAGGGGTTTGGGCTATGTACTTTCGTGCAAGGCGCAAGCCCCTTTCTTCTTCTCCGATAAAAAATACTCACAACGTAAACTACAGTATTGTTGTGTGTATGCACAATGAGGCTCAGCATGTTGATGCATTGATTCAGTCGCTTTTAGACCAAACCCCTCCCCCTCCGGAAATACTTATCATCAACGACGGCAGCACTGATGAAACCTCTGAAAAACTAAATGCCTTTGTAGATAAAAACGACTCAATAAGGGTGATTCATTTAAAGAGTGGAGGGATTGGAAAAAAGAAGCCCCTTGCCACAGGCATTAAAGAAGCAAAGCACAATGTAATTTTGTGTACTGATGCAGATTGTATGCCACAAAGCCATGATTGGGCTGCCTTCATGGTTGAAGGTGTCGGAGATAAATACCAACTTAAACTTGGTGTAAGCTTACCGTTTAAAGGCAGTGGGTTTTTAGGGAAATTACAAAGCTTCGAAGCTGAGAGAATAGCTCTAAACTATATCGGAATGGCGGAATCTGGCTATCCGTATATGGGGGTTGGACGCAACCTTGCTTTTTTAAAATCTAGCTGGAAAAGTGTGGGAGGATTTGACAGTCACATCCACATTGCCTCGGGTGATGATGATTTATTTGTTCAGGACATGGTGGCAAGTGGAGTTCGTGTTGGTACTGAAGTAAGGAAGGAGGGGCAGAGTAATTCTGTTTGGCCTAACACGTGGAAAAAGTGGATGAACCAAATGAAGCGGCACTTATCAGCAAGCACAAACTACAGGAAATCAACTCTTGTCTTATTAAGCTTACCAGTGATCGCCGACTTAATGATGTATATCGGAGTCTTTCTTGAGTTTATGCACAGTAATGTTTGGATAGCAATTGGTATACTGGGGGTAAATGCAATGATTAGAGGTCTTATCTTTCGATCATTCCTGCTTAGAGCTGGCCGTCCCGGTAAAAATGCGTTCATGCTGTTGTTTGAACCTTTCATGGGGTTAATTAGGCAAGTTCTTTCCTTGCAGGTTCTGATTGCGAAACCTAAACAATGGAACTAAACCCAAATCTCTCCGAGAAAGGAAAGCACGACTATGCGCTTATTCTAAGAGCTACTGAAGAGAGCGACCAGAAAGCATATGCGGAGCTAATGGAGAGGTATAGAGATTCTATTTTTCATCTATGTCGCAAAATGGTTTTCAATGACGATGACGCTGACGATTTAACAATTGAAACATTCGGGAAAGCTTTTCAGAGACTTAATCAATATACCCCTGCGTTTGCTTTCTCTACATGGCTGTTTAAAATTGCATCAAATCACTGTATTGATTTTATTCGTAAAAAGCGGATAAACGCACTGTCACTTGACAGAGGCTTAGCAACTGAAGAAGGAGGGAATATTCAATTTACGATTAAGGACGATGCTCCAGACCCCATAGAAACTCTTGAAAAGAAACAAAGAGTTGAAAAGATGAGGTTAGTTGTCTCTGAACTTAAACCCCGCTATCGAAAACTTGTAGAACTGAGGTATTTTGAGGAATATAGCTACGATGAAATCGCACTTGAACTAGACTTGCCTCTTGGAACGGTAAAAGCACAGCTTTATCGTGCACGAGACATACTGACAAGCGTAATGGAAAGTTCGAAAAAACATCTATAAAAGCGATAAATATGACAGAAATTGTCTTTAGATACTTCCCTAATCTTAGTGATACTCAAAGAAAACAATTCGAAATCCTTGCACAGAGTTTTCCTGAATGGAACACTAAAATAAATTTAGTTTCCCGAAAAGACATGGAAGATTTTCAAGAACGACATGTTCTTCACAGCCTTGCAATTTTCAAAGCAATGAAATTTGCTCCTGGCTCAAGAATTTTAGATGTAGGAACTGGAGGCGGCTTACCTGGGATTCCATTAGCCATCTTGATGCCAGAGGTGAACTTTGTTTTATGTGACAGCACCGGAAAGAAAATAAAAGTAGTTCAGGCGTTGGTGGATGAGCTGGGATTGAAGAACGTCGAGGCGGTTCACGAAAGAGCGGCTGATATCCCTGGGAAGTTTGATTTTGTTGTAAGTCGTGCTGTGGCTAGACTTTCTAAATTTATTCCTTGGGTGGAAAATAAAATTCACAAAAGAAGTCTTAACCCTTGGCCTAACGGGATTTTGTATTTAAAAGGAGGTGACTTACAAGCTGAGTTAGATGAAGTCACAAGGACGACTGAAATTATTCCGATTTCTCAATACTTCAAGGAGGAATTTTTCGAAACCAAAGCCGTTGTTTACGTGACGCTTTAAGATCTTGATAATGATCTTGATAATGATCAGAAAGATGATCAATGATGAATTTGAATTGACCGTCAGTTTGGTGATATAGACAAGTTCAAAAGTTTGTAAAAGAAGAAAAGACCCACCTCTGGGTCTTTTCTATACCTGCAAGAAAATTGAAACCAACATAGTCATTGACCATGTTACTTGTTAGACGTAACAATTTTCAAGGGGTTGCCTTTTTTTGAAAAAAAATAATTTTATTTTTCAATTTCGCTATCAAACCTATAGCCTACGCCCCTTACAGAGTGAAAATAGAGCGGTGATTTGGGGTTGGGCTCAAAATATTTCCTAAAAGAAAGAAGATAATTATCAATAGTACGTGTGTTGGGATAAACTGAATACCCCCAAATCGTTTCTAAAATCTCCTCTCTGCTGACCACCTCTCCCTTTTTAGAAATTAAAAGTCGAAGAAGCATGATTTCTCTCTTAGATATTTTCTTTGTCAGCCCATTGTGAGTTACGATTGAATACTGATCAAACCTGACCTCACCTTTTCCAATTTTGAAAACATCTACATCAAGAGCAACTCCTACAGCTCCGTAATCTGATGATCGCTTAGATTGTTCGATTAATCTTGCCAATCTTAGAAGAAGTTCATCAACACTAAACGGTTTGCCCAGATAATCATCAGCTCCTAAAAGAAGTCCTTCAAGTCTTTCGGGACCAGAATTCTTTGCTGTTAGAAAAAGAATAGGCATTTTGTAACCCTCAACTCTGAGGATAGAACATACTTGAAACCCATCCATTACAGGAAGCATAACATCTAAAATTACCGCGTCAATTCGCTGACTTCTAACTACTTCAAGCGCATCGACACCATCATCAACGGCCACGACATGGTAGCCTTCAGCTTTTAGATTCATGACTAACATCTTTTGAAGAGATGAATCATCTTCAACAACAAGTACTCTGTTAGCTTTTTCAGACATTTGCCAATTAGATTTGCGCAATATTTTAGAGATACAAATTTACAAGGATATCATCAATGATTAACGAACAAAGTTTCAATAAAGACTTAGGCAAAGGAACGATAGGCGAAGTTCTTGGTATTGAAATAACATCTGTTGAAGATGGAGTTGTGAAAGGCAAGATGCCTGTAGACTCTAGAACTCACCAACCATATGGCATGCTCCATGGTGGGGCAAGCGTCGTTCTCGCTGAAACCCTCGGTTCTATAGGTTCTCATGTTTTAGTGGAAAGTCAAGGGAAAGCTGCTGTCGGGTTAGAGGTAAATGCAAATCACCTTAAAAGCATTCGATCAGGCTGGGTTTTTGGAGAAGCTCGGATAGTGAAGAAGGGAGGGAGAATACATGTTTGGTCTATAGAATTGAAGGACGAAGAGGGTGAGTTAATCTGCACTTCAAGACTCACCGTAATGATTGTCGCTTTATGAATGTTGCACGTGTGTGGTGGAGTCCCCCCGGAAGTAATGAAGTGTATACTCTTGAGCCTTCCCAATGTGGAACTTCTTGCTTCAGGTTTATTCCTTTTAGCAGTTCTGACAAATACCCTACGATAGAAATAAAGGGGCATGTTATCACATCTGAAGCTCCTACTCCTGGTACGATTACGGTCACTAAACCCTTTGATGACTTTTCTACAGACAAAGCTTCTCATTTGAATTCCGTTGCAAAAGCAATATCTAAAATCGCAGATGGCACATTAGAAAAAGTAGTCGTTGCAAGAATCAAATCTATCATTTCAGACGCTACGCCTGAAGTCACATTTAAATTGAAATGCGAGAAACACCCGGATGCATTTGTTTATTTGATTGATCATCCAAGTTGTGGGGTTTGGTGTGGAGCTTCGCCCGAATTACTTGTCGCATCAAGTGACAACAGAGTGGAAACTGTTTCTTTAGCAGGAACGCGAATCATTGTAAATGGCAATTCTACAAATGATTGGACGACCAAAGAAAGACATGAGCAATCTCAAGTTACAGACTATATTAAATCTGTTTTAGAGGACTACGGAGCATCTGAGATGAGCATAGAACCTCGTGCAGATCGACGATACGGAAATCTTCTACACCTTGAGACCCGATTTAGATGCTCCATAAAAGGAGATATACAAAAACTAGCCAGCACCCTTCACCCCACACCAGCTGTAGGTGGAAGGCCATTAAAAGTTGCCTGTAATTTTATCAAATCAAATGAACAGTTTTCAAGGGCCTACTACTCTGGCTACTTGGGGGTTGAAACAGCATCGGGAAGTGCTTACTATGTCAACTTACGAGCAGCCCAATGGATGGTTGGAGGGATTCAGATTTATGCTGGAGGTGGAATCGTTGAAGGGTCAATTCCCCAAGACGAGTGGATGGAAACTGAGGCAAAGATTAATGCAATAGAAGCTACCTTCGCTTAATGCCTGTAAGACAAGAAAGATCTTCAACTGATCACCTATGCGCTTCAGCCTTTGTCGCCACCTTGTCAAAAAAAGGACTCTCTGATGTCGTCATCAGTCCTGGGTCTAGAAATGCTCCACTCACGATTGCTTTTACAGAAGATTCTTCCATAAAAACGCACATTGTAATAGATGAGAGAGCAGCCGCTCATGTGGCTCTCGGACTTGCTCTCGAAACCGGGAATCCTGCTGCAGTCATTTGCACTTCAGGTACTGCAGCCATCAATCACGGTCCAGCCATAGCCGAAGCTTTCCATCAAAAGACACCGTTAATAAGCATCACCGCTGACAGGGCTTTGAGTAGTTTAAATAAAGGTCACGGTCAGTCAATAGACCAAACAGAACTGTTTACAAAATTTACGCTAGAAGATTATAGCTTTAACGGCAGCGCTTCCACAGAAAAAGACATTCGTGCAACAATCGAAAAGGCAAGTAACATTTACGACAGGGCTTTAACCGGCGGGCCCGTCCATATAAATGTTCATTTAGAAGAGCCATTGTACGGCAAAGCAGAGGCTCTGGAGTTAGAAATCCCGATCATTCAAGCTCGCAAACGAGTTTGTAGTTTTAATTTTCAAGACTACCCTGAAATATTTCAAGCGCACGCTCACCGTGCTTTAGTCATTGCTGGCCCTAGAATTTTAGCTGATTGGACGGACCAGGATTTTAACTCTGTTGCTGGGATTTCTGAGAGTTTTTCAGGAATTAAGGGACACTCGCTCATTGCTTCAGGAGACGCATTCATCGCTGGAGAAATGTGGAATACTGACCCTCAACTTACCCCAAACTACATCATCACCATAGGAAACCCCACTTTGAGTAAGTCTCTAAGAAACTGGGTTACGGGGCTCAACATTCCACATATACATGTAAGTGATTCCGAGGGCATGGGACATGATTCTTTCAATACTCTTGAGAAATCAATTGATTCAGAACCTCTTGGTTGGCTTACCGAGTTTTCAAAAAACATCCAACAAGATAAAAACTACCTTAAAGCGTGGAATAGAGAAAAAACTCGCCTACAAAATATCCAGGAAGATTTCTCCAGAAAAACAAGTTGGAGCGACTTAGCAGCTTACAAAACAATCTTTGAGTCATTTCATAACACAAATAAAACGACATTGCACTTCGCGAACAGTACTTCTGCTAGGTATGCGCTACTCTTTGATTTTAAGAACAACATTCGTTTCCATGCAAATAGAGGAGTAGCAGGTATTGACGGCTGCACTTCCACTGCCGTAGGTCATGCGCTCTCCACAAGTGAAAGAGTAACTCTTGTAACTGGGGATGTTGCTTTTTTTTACGACATTAACGGACTGGCAACCGTTCAGCAAGTGCCGGACAACTTACGGATAATCGTAATAAATAATGGTGGGGGAGGGATTTTTAGATGGCTGGAAGGACCTGCTCAAGTGGGGTATCTAGAATCTCATTTTGAGACAAAACCTAAAACAAGCATAAAAGCTGCAGCTAGCTTCTGCGGCGTTGATTACTTTTGTGGTATTGATTCTGAAAGTACACATCAAGGCTTAATCGATTTAGAGAAAAACAAGGGAACAGCCATCCTCGAAATCACAACTAATCCTGAATTAAGTTCTGATATTTACAAAGAGTTTTTAATGAAGTTAAAAGGTTAAACAAAGAGATTTAAAAATTATATGAGCAGTTACAATTGGACTTCTATCAAAGAATATGAGGATATTCGCTTTGAATTCTTTGAGGGCATCGCTAAGATTACGATTTGCCGACCTAAAGTACTTAACGCATTCCGACCTGAGACGAATATTGAGATGATCGATGCTATGGATATAGCGCGTGAAAGAGCTGATGTGGGAGTAGTCGTCTTAACAGGTGAGGGTGATGTTGCTTTTTGCAGCGGCGGAGACCAAAACGTGAAAGGTGTCGGCGGCTACATCTCCAAAGACGGAGTCCCTAGACTTAACGTCCTCGATTTACAAAAACGAATCAGATCCCTTCCAAAACCTGTCATCGCTATGGTAAATGGCTACGCAATTGGAGGAGGACATGTGCTACACGTGGTCTGTGATTTAACAATCGCAGCGGACCATGCGAAATTTGGTCAAACCGGACCAAAAGTGGGGAGCTTCGACGCTGGGTTTGGCTCAAGCTACTTGGCTGATATGGTGGGCCAAAAGAAAGCAAGGGAAATCTGGTTCCTTTGTAAACAATATACAGCAGCCGAGGCAGAGAAAATGGGCATGGTAAATAAGGTCGTGTCTCTCGCAAATTTAGAAGACACTACTGTCGAGTGGTGTCGCACGATTATGAAACACTCTCCTCTTGCTATTCGCATGATTAAGCGCGGACTTAACGCAGAGCTTGACGGTCAAAGCGGTTTGATGGACTTTGCCGGTGATGCCACCCTGATGTACTATCTCATGGAAGAGGCACAAGAAGGTAAAAATGCATTTTTAGAAAAGCGCGAACCTAATTTCCAGCAATTCCCTAAATTCCCTTAACCTTAACCTTAAAGGAAACCAAAATGGCATCACTTAAAGCTTGGGTAAAAGCTGGAAGACCTCGAACTCTTCCTCTTGCGATTACGTGTGTGCTTATAGGAGCAGCGATCTCGCTTTCTCCTTCTGACATCTCACTTGATCAACTTCCTGACGCCAGGTTTTATACTGTGTTAGGACTCACTCTTCTTACGGTCATTTATTTGCAAGTTCTTGCAAATTACGCGAACGATTATGGCGACTTCAAAAAAGGGACGGATGGGCCAGAGAGATCAGACCGTGCCATGGCTTCTGGGGAAATCTCTGAAAAAGAAATGAAAAGGGCGCTTGTCGTCACTTCCACAAAAGCTTTTGTTGTTGGGTGTGCTACTGTGTTGTTTGCCCTAGATTTTGACTTGGCGAAGTCCGCCATCACGCTCTTCTTTATCACGCTCGGATGTAGCTCCATATATGCTGCAATACGATATACTATGGGAAGTGGGGCTTATGGCTATAAAGGCTTGGGAGATGTTGTCGTATTGCTGTTTTTCGGGTACATCGGCGTTTTAGGTGTTGCCTACCTCCTATCCGGTGGATTTAGTTTTTACTGGCTTTTACCAGCTACATTTTCAGGACTTATGTCCGTCGCGGTACTAAACCTGAACAATTTACGCGACCACGAAAACGATGCTAAATTTGGCAAGAACACAATCGTAGTGAAATTGGGATTTAAAAATGCCAAACTTTATCACGCTGCATTAATCTTGGTGAGTTGGGCAACAATGCTTCCCTTTTTATTTGGAATGAACGATTTACCTGTCTGGAAAGGTGGGATTTGGTATGTCTTAATCGCTATTATTCAACTCAAACACTTGGTTTTTGTGATGAAAACTACGGAGCCAGAACGATTAGATCCAGAACTTAAAAAAATCGCTCTAACAGCTTTTGTAGTCGCTCTTTTTATGTTTTTAACCGTTACAGTATAACGATGGCCACCATTGAATTCACATCACACCCCTTAGAATTCAAAAGCCCTGCCCGAACTTCTCGCGATACATTAATAAGTAAACCGTGCTTTTTTTTATCAATAGAAGATGATGAAGGTCGAAGAGGAACAGGTGAGTGCAGTTTAATTCCTGGCCTTAGCCTTGAGTCAGAAAAGGATGCAAGAGAAGCTTTAGAGCAACTTACAAAACTAGATTCGTTACATACAGAATCCATCCCACACTCTCTTCCTGCCGTGAAATTTGCTGTAGAAACTGCATTAATAGATCTTAAACGTGAAGGCACACCTTCATGGATAGAAGGCATACCTATTAATGGATTGGTTTGGATGGATGATGCAGAGGGGATGTTAAAGCAGGTGGACATCTTAATTGCGAAAGGATATAAAACCATAAAAATCAAAGTTGGCACCCTCCCTTTTTATGAAGAATTAGAGCTACTCAAAGAAATCAGAAGACGTTGTCCCTACAGTGAATTCACGTTAAGAATTGATGCAAATGGAGCTTTCAGCAATCAATCATCCGATGGCCTAACAGCGCTTGAAAAACTGCAAATTCTATACAACGCTGGGCTAGACCTGCACAGTATAGAGCAACCAATATCTCCAGGTTTAACAGAAGAAATGGCGGAGCTTTGCGCCTCCTCTCCTGTTCCCATAGCTCTTGATGAAGAATTAATACAAATCCGCTCTAAATCAGAGAAAAGGGCTCTGCTTGAGAAAATACGACCTGCATATTTAGTATTAAAGCCTAGCCTTTTAGGAGGTTTGAAATCCGCAGAATCTTGGATCACCCTCGCTGAAAGCCTTTCAATAGGTTGGTGGACTACCTCCGCTTTAGAATCTAATGTCGGGCTGGCAGAGATCGCCGAGTGGACTTCTGAATTGTTGAAATCTAGGCCAAATTTAAAAAGCATGGCTCAAGGGTTAGGCACAGGAAGCCTTTACAGAAACAACATTGCATCTACTCTCCTTATTTCTGATGGGAAACTCTACTCCAGCCCCCTCCACTCCGAATTAAAATGGACTCAAGCAATCTCAACAGCGATTGAAAATTGGTTTGCACATCCCAAGGCTCCCCTTTCTTACAAAACCTCAGGGTCAAGTGGTCCTCCTCGTGAAATAACTCACTCCCGGGATGCAGTAATCGCTAGTGCAAAAGAGACTTTAGCGTACTTCAACTTAAAACCAGGTGACAGAGTTGTACTTTCTCTTCCTGTAAATTTTATCGCTGGACATATGATGTTAGTGAGAGCAATAGTTGGGGGGTTGGCCTTGGAAATTGTCGAACCTACAAGAAAACCCGATTTTAAAACTCCCGCTGATTTTATTGCCTTAACCCCAAACCAATGCTTCTCGCTACTGCCTGATTTCCCTCCCGTTAAGAAGGTGCTTTTAGGAGGAGGTTTTGTTTCCGACGATCTTATTGAAAGATTACCTGAGAGGATTGACTTTTATGAGGGATTTGGAATGACGGAGACGATAACTCATATTGCCATTAGAAAACTTCAACGTGGAAGTTCTAAAAGCCCCTTTGTGGCTATGCCGGGAGTGTGCTTTAGGATCTCGAAAGACAGAGAACTTATTGTTGATGCTCCTTCTAGAGAAGTGACAGGTTTAGTGACAGATGATCTCGTTGAACTGATAGACTCAAAGAAATTTGTTTGGCTTGGGAGAAAAAGTTCAATCATTAATTCAGGTGGAATTAAAGTCATGCCTGAAGTTGTAGAGCAGGAAATTAGAGAGGTTATTAAACCACTTGGCTGCGAGTATATGATAAAAGGCATGCCTGATGAATCGCTTGGAGAGAAAGTAACATTGCTTTTAGATACTCCGGAACTTACTGAGGAAAACGAAAACGAACTTTTAGCAGAGATAGGAAAATTAAAAAAATTAGCAGCATATCACGCGCCTAAGAGAATTGTGTACGGAAAGGTCATCCGATCTCATCGAGGCAAACTTAAAAGAAACTAAATATGAAACAAGTCATTGTTTTTGCTACGGCAAATGAAAATAAAACTGCTGAGGTTCGAGAATTATTAAAAGATTTGTACGAAGTGAAGTCCTTAGTCGATATTGGATGCACCGAAGATATCCCTGAAACCTCGAATACATTAGAAGGTAACGCTAAGCAAAAGGCAGACTACGTAAAAGAAAAATACGGGTTTGATTGTTTTGCTGATGACACAGGTTTAGAAGTTGAAGCACTAAATGGCGCCCCAGGAGTTTTCACAGCTCGCTATGGCGGACCAGAGAAAGACGCGCAGCAAAATATGAATTACTTGATGAATGAACTTGAGAAAATCGGAGCATTAGAGACGTCGGAGCGGGGTGCACGATTTAGAACTGCGATCCACCTCATTATAAATGGGCAGGAAGTGGGGTTAGATGGGATTTGTAATGGGCATATAGCTCCGTTACAGTCAGGCACAGCTGGATTTGGATATGATCCTATTTTTATCCCAAAGGGAGAAGACAGAACCTTTTCTGAAATGAGTTCTGAAGAAAAGAACTCTATGAGTCATAGGGGGAGTGCAATACGCTCAATGTTAGAATATTTAGGGGTGTAGGAGCGATGTTTAATCAGGTTTAGCCCATATTTGCAAAATGAATTATCTTGAATTTGAAGAGCCTATTAAGACCCTGCGTGAGCAGTTAGTTCAGGCGAAAGATATTGAGTCAAAAAACGACCTTGATATGACCACTACGATTGTGGAACTTGAAGATAAGATTGTTGAGGTGACTAAGGAAATTTACAGTAAACTTAGTGCATGGCAGCATGTTCTTGTAAGTCGCCATCCGGACAGACCGTATGCTCTTGATTACATGAGCGCCTTGACCAACGGTGAGTTTATGGAACTTCATGGAGATAGAAACGTGAAGGACGACAAGGCGATGGTGGGTGGACTAGGTGAGATTAACGGTCAACCTGTTATGCTGATAGGCCAACAAAAAGGCATCAACACGAAAATGCGTCAATACCGCAACTTCGGCATGGCGAACCCTG
The DNA here is from genome assembly GCA_027619225.1 of Bacteroidota bacterium. Lineage (GTDB taxonomy): Bacteria > Bacteroidota > Bacteroidia > Flavobacteriales_D > Sanyastnellaceae > UBA974. The sequence continues at coordinate 23,234 of JAQCFW010000014.1, read as the reverse complement.
AAGGATATAGAAAAGCGCTCAGACTTATGAAATTAGCTGAAAAGTTCAACATCCCAGTTGTGACTTTAATCGACACTCCAGGAGCTTATCCTGGGTTAGAAGCTGAAGAGAGAGGTCAGGGTGAAGCTATCGCAAGGAATCTAATAGAAATGATGCAACTCAGGGTCCCTATTATTTGTATTATCATTGGCGAAGGAGCGTCTGGGGGAGCTTTAGGGATAGGGATCGGAGACATGGTGATGATGCTTGAACACACATGGTATAGTGTTATTTCACCTGAATCATGTTCTTCTATTCTTTGGAAATCTTGGGATCACAAAAAAGAAGCTGCCGAAGCGTTAAAACTCACTGGAGAGGACATGCTTGCCAACAAACTAATAGACGGCATTATCCCTGAACCTCTTGGTGGTGCACACCACAATCGAGAAGAGATGTACGCTACTTTGAAAAGTGAAATCACTGATTATTTGAAGAAGTTGATGCCTATGGATGCAGATAAACGCATCGATTCTCGAATACGCAAGTTTTCTAACATGGGAGTGGTGACTAGTTAACATTTACAGTTAAAAAACACGCACCTTTTACCTTAATTTCGCCCTATATATTTTTAGATTCATGAATCAATTTTTTCAAATGCTACGTACTAAAGCATCTTTTATAGCTGTTGCTACAGTGATTTTCCTCGCCGGCTGTGCTGGACTTGGATCAATGGAGAAGGCCATTGAAACACTCAATTTAAATGTAAACCCAGGAACCCTAATTCTTCGCGGCGACATCGTCGAAGTGGAGATTACAGGTAACTTTCCCGCAAAATATTTTGCTAAGAAAGTAAGATTGGAAGCTACACCTGTCCTTGTTTGGGAAGGAGGAGAAGCTGCATTTGCTACTGAAGGGTTTCAAGGTGAAGAAGCCGCAGGAAACTACACTGTAGTTCCTTTCGAAGCTGGGAAATCTTTCACTTACACTGCGAGCATTCCTTTCGATGCTGCTATGGAGGATGCCTGTCATTTAGAACTTCGCTTGCGCGGACTCAAAGGAGACAAGATTGTGGACTTTGAGCCATACATTATTTGCAAAGGTGTGATCACCACACCTCATCTCGTTCAGCCAGACGACAAGTTCGCCATGACGCCAGACCGCTTCCAGCGCACTATGTCTTACACATTAGGCAATGATCTGAACTACGATTACAACAGTTCGAAAGTAACTCTCACTGCGTTGCGTGAAGAAGGTTGGGGAGCTATGAAAGAACTCTTCGCTTTAGCATCTTCTGCTGACAGCGTGAATCTTTCTGGTGCCACTATCGAGGCATACGCTTCTCCAGAAGGAGAGATTACACTTAATGAGGACCTCGCTACTGACCGTGCAGAGTCTGCACAGAAAGCGCTAATGAGTGAGCTAAAGAGCCAGAAGGTTGAAACTGCTGAAGGTTTTTATACGCTCATGGCTAAAGGCGAAGACTGGGATGGTTTCAAGCGTCTTATGAGTGCTTCAAATATTGCTGACAAGGATCTCATTCTTCGCGTGCTGGAGATGTACTCTGACAAGACTAAGCGAGAAGAAGAAATTCGCAACATCGCAAAAACGTATTCTGAAATTGAAGACCAAATCCTTCCTTCTCTTCGCCGATCTTCAATTGCCATGAACTACACTGTTGAAGGCTACACAGATGAAGAGTTAACTGCAATTGCAATGACTTCGCCTTCTACTCTTACAGTTGAGGAATTGTTATTCTCAGCTACTTTGTTTCCAGATGTTTCTGACAAGTTATCTGTGTACACATCTTGCTCTGGAGTTTACAGTAATGATCACCGCGGTTACAACAATGCTGGTGTTTGTCTCATGGAAATGGGAAGACGCAATCAAGCTGAAGAAGCTTTCAATGCTGCTCGCTCACTTTCACCTAACAACGCAGCAGTTCTAAACAACGTTGGAGCTATCGCTCGCCAAAAGGGCATGACAGAAGAAGCAGCATCTCTATTTGCAAAAGCGGGTTCTGGAGCTGAAGTAAGCTACAACAAAGGCTTAGTTGCAATTACACAAGGAGAGTACGGCTCTGCTATTTCTAACATGGGCGGCTCTGCTTCTGCAAACCTAGCTCTCGCGAAGCTATTGAATGGTGATACTAACGGTGCGAAGACTACACTTATGAATGCAGGAGATAACTCCGCTATATCGAGCTACCTACTCGCTATTTGCTGTGCTCGTTTAGACGATGCTGCTGGAGTTAAAGCCAACGTGAATGCTGCTCTAACTAAAGATGGCACACTCAAAGGAAAAGCTCAAACAGATCTTGAGTTCGCTAACTTCAGTGCTGAGTTAGGACTGTAAAACATTCGGGCACACGCTCGTAAAAATTTAGACAAGAAAATTGAAAATTAGGATCTAGCTTCGGCTAGGTCTTTTTTTTTTGTGGGTAAAATAATCCGCTTGAGACTATCATCACACCCGCATCCCCTGGCTCGCATGCCATAGAACGATACCTGCACATACACTTACGTTCATGCTATTCTTAACGCCGAGTTGAGGAATTTCAAGAAGTATGTTGGCAGAGTCACAGGTGGTGGGTTTAACACCACGGACTTCGTTGCCGAAAACAAGAGCCCATTTCTCACCTTTTACAGGTTTCCACTCTTCGAGTGATATACTTCTCGAGTCCTGCTCGATGACTGCTATTTTATATCCTTCATCTCGAAGTACAGAAATGGCTTCTGAAGCAGATTTGTGAGGACGCCATGGAATGTGATCGCTCGCTCCCAAGGCCGTTTTGAGAATATCACGGTGTGGCGGATGGCTTGTTATCCCGCACAATTCAATTCCAGAAATACAGAAAGCATCGCCAGTTCGGAAAAAAGAACCAACATTGTTTCCGCTTCTGACATCCTCAAGGACAAATACAACTGGAAGATGTGGCTCGTCTATGTAATCTTCCGATCTCATTTATTCGATGAAGAGGAGCGAGAAAGGAAGACGGGTTTGGTATATGTCTTTAGACTCCACCATGCGCTTCACAGAAATAATTTCGTTTATAGTAGTATTATCTCCCGCTACGAATCCCAAGGCATCAAATCCAGCACGTACTCCAGTTAAATCTTTAATAAGAGCTTCAAGAGGGTCGAGAATCTCAGGAAGATAGATCAGTTTCGCATCAGGGATATTAATAAGTTCTTCTACGAAATTAATTGCGTCTTCTAGATTTCCGATTTCGTCCACGAGCCCGATTTCAAGAGCATCATTGCCTGACCAAACCCTTCCTCTCGCAATTTCCTCAACTTGTGCGGCCGTAAGATTTCTACCTTGAGCTACTTTAGATGTGAAATCTGAGTATATCCCTGTGATAATTTCATTGTAAGCATGTATCTCGAAATCCGACATCGCAAAAACCCCATCGGGTTTACCAGCATGAGAATGCGTGGCGATCTCATCAAACGTTACGCCGAGATGTTTTTCATACATCCCTCCTAAATTAGGTATAATACCGAATACGCCGATGGATCCAGTTATTGTAGTCGGATTCGCATAGATTTTATCCGCCGCACAACTGATATAATACCCACCGGAAGCAGCTAGATCACCCATACTTACGACAAGCGTTTTCCCAGCTTCTTTTAAAAGTATTGTTTCACGCCAAATAACATCGCTGGCCAGTGCGCTCCCACCAGGAGAGTTTACTCTCAAAACCACAGCTTTTACATCTGGAGCAAGGCGTGCGGCTTTTATTGCGGCAGCAGTTGTTGCTGAGCCGATTGTCTCAGCGTCTCCGTCACCTGACTCAATCGCTCCGACTGCATAGATGACGGCAATTTCTCCTCCCAATTCCTCAGTGTCTGATTCCTCGCTGTCATCATCTGAAAGAGTCGATACTAGATCTGCCAAATTTTCTTCTGACATAGACATGCCGAACATATTTTCAGGCAATGCATATTCCCCGAAAGAAATCGTTTCAAGCTCTAAACTATCTAGATTACTTTCTAGCAAAGCTTCCAACTCGTCCTCATAAAATACGGCATCAATAAGTCCAAGTTCAACAGCATCTAATGGCAACCTCACCCCTATATCCTCAGCTATAGCGTCTAGGTCTGAAGTACTAAGGCCTCTGCTTTCTGCTATACTTGAGCTTATGGTCGTCCAAAATTCTCCCAACAACGCCCCGAGTTGTTCTTTGTTCGATTCGCTGTAATTCTTGCGCAACAGGGGTTCCACGGCAGACTTGTATTCGTTGTTCGGCCCGCGAAGGACTGTTACGTCAATCCCAAGTTTATCAAGTAACCCAGGGTAAAACATAGATTGTGCACGTAAACCCAGAAGCGTCATTCCACCAGCTGGATGAAGATACACTTCGTCTGCCACAGAGTTAAGGTAGTATCCAGTTTGGCTCATCGTCTCGCTCCAAGCGACTACCCATTTTCCAGACTCACGAAACTTTTCAATCCCATGACGTATATCTTCTATGGTTGAAGGCATAGCAGAAACACCAGAAACATTTAAGTACAAACCTTTTATATTATCGTCAATGGCAGCGCGGGCAAGACCGTCAAGGATTTGGTCTAAACCTATCTGAGGGTCAGGCGTAAGACTGGCGAAATTTAAAGCGAAAGGCACTTCGCCTCCACGCTCGACAATATTCGAGCTCAGGTTCATTACAATGACATTCGCATCGCCAGAATAAACTTCAGACTCAGCATCTTCCATTTCCGATATGGCACCGAAAATTCCACCTACAAGAGCACCCACGAAAATAAAGATGAGTATCGTCCCTGCGATAAGCATCCCGATTATAGAGCCTATGGTAGAGCTCGCAATATTTTTAATAAAATTCATTCTACAATAATACGATTGTAAATTGCAGAGATTGGTGAAAAATGAAATTTAGAACAATTTATATTAGTGTGGGATCAAATTTAGGCGATCGCGTAGCCCTTTTAAAGGAAGGGATAGCTCTTCTCGAAAAAGAATTGGTGGAGTTAAAAGCAATTAAGTCCTTAACCGAATCGCCTATTTATGAAACCCAGGCATGGGGAATGCCAGACGGAACTCCTGCCTTTTTAAATCTTGTGGTGGCCTTAGAAACGAATGTCACGTTAGAGCGCTTACTTTCTTTGTTGCTTGCTGTAGAAACTGCTTGTGGAAGGGAACGCGATGCAACAAAATCTGAGGGAGGTTATTCGGATTCATATTCAGACAGAACCCTCGACATGGATATCCTGTTAGACGGGAAAGTTCTCTTGAAAACTAACCATCTAATTGTTCCTCATCCCAAACTTACTCAACGTAGATTTGTATTACAACCCTTGGCAGATCTAGACTCAAAGATGACAATCCCGGGGGAAAATTGCACTGTAGAGGAAGCGTTAAGAGTTTGTCCTATTAAACCAGAAGTGCTGTTAAAGTAAGAAGAATGGGTCCATATGCATACATAGCGATTGAGGGGAATATCGGAGCTGGGAAAACCACCTTCAGCAAACTGATGGCGGAGAGGACTGGGAGTAAAGTCATTCATGAAAGATTCGCGGAAAACCCATTTTTGGAACGTTTTTACGAGAACCCCGAAAGTCATGCTTTTTCTGTTGAACTGGCGTTCCTCGCCGATAGATTTAAGCAACTCGGAGAGGCGCTAGGCAGCCGCAACCTCTTCCGTCAGAACGTAATATCTGATTACAATTTTGCGAAATCTCTCATCTTTGCGAAGGCAAATCTCCCGAAGAATGAATTTTCTCTTTTCCGCACTATGTTTCGTCTTATGGAAGACCAAATCCCTTCTCCAGAAGTCGTAGCTATCCTCAATCCGGGCCTCGAAAAGGTGAAAGAACAGATCAAAGAACGAGGCCGTAAATTTGAGCAAGATCTCCCAAAAGGATATCTCGAAAAAATCGAGAAGGGCTATAAATCCTACTACAAATCGCATCGCGGTTCTAGGATTCTTTTAATAGATACCTCAGAGCTCGATTTCGTAGAAAATCTAGAAGATTACGAAAAACTCTTTAACTGCATCATCACCCCACGTAAACCTGGAGTGTATGAGATAAAACCTTGATGAAAAATAACACCCAAATAACATGCGTAGAAAAGATTTTATAAAATTAAGTTCCCTCTTTGGAGGAGGTTTGTTTTCAGGTGCTGCGTATGCCGGCAATAGGAAGAAGAGTGTTTCGGGTATCCACCCAAGCGAAACCATTGCGAATGCAGGGATTCAAGGAAGCATGTTCGATTATGCAGATGCTCCTATAGAAAAAGTAAGAGTGGCAATTGTAGGGCTGGGAAATCGTGGCAGTACATTGGTGGAGATGTTAAGCTGGCTAGTCAAGAATGGTCACGCAGAAATAGTTTCTATTTGTGATGTACAACCTACGTTTTTAGACAGAGCTGAAGAAAGCATAGCGAAATTTCAGAACTCTGCTCCGAGGCGCATAGATGGAAGCTCCGATGAAAACGCATGGCAAAACATGTGCAATCCTGAAGAAGCTGACTTGCTTCTCGTTACTACACCTTGGAGGTGGCATGCACCTATGGCCATTTACGCGATGGAAAAAGGCTTGCACGTAGCTACCGAAGTTCCCATCGCATATACTGTACAGGAAAATTTAGAAATCCTAAAGACCGCGGAAAGGACCCAAAGGCATTGTATCATGCTAGAAAACTGCTGTTACAATGAGGAAGAATTGTTTGTGTTGAATATGGTGAAAGAAGGCGCTTTCGGAGATCTAACACACGCTGAATGTGCGTACATACACGATTTGAGACAGCTGCTTATTGATGAGAAATACTACCACAATCGTTGGCGTTTGCAACACCATCTTGAGAGAGATGGAAACCTATATACCACGCATGGTCTAGGTCCTGTTTGCATGTATATGGATGTTCTAAGAGGCGACAATTTGAGCCACTTAATTTCCATGAGTTCAAATGAAGCTTCCCTGTCAAAAGCCCTTAGAGAATCTGAAGACCTTTCCTTAAATGCGCTCGCTGATCAAGTTAAATGTGGTGACGTAAATACGACCCTCATCAAGACTGAACAGGGAAGAAGCATTATGCTACAATTCGATGTTCATACTGGACGACCTTACAACAGATTGAATAAACTCTGTGGATCGGGAGCTACACATTATGGTTACCCTTCTCGGCTGTATAAAGACCATGGCCCAACTTGGAATGGACACCGGTGGGAAGATGAAGCGGGGTATAAAGAATACAAAGAGAAATTCTCGCATCCGATGTGGAGTAAACTCCAATCTCAGATTTTAGATAACGAACAAGGCCATGGAGGAATGGACTTTGTGATGATGTACAGACTGATTAGATCTCTCAACAAAGGTGTTTCACTTGACTTAAATGTTTACGACGGAGTGCTTTGGTCTTTAGTTGGAGCATTAAGCGAAGAAAGCGTCGCACTTGGAAACGAAAAAGTGAATATCCCGGACATTACAAACGGAGCTTGGAAAACGCCAAGGGTACATCCAGTCTTTAGAGAGTTTTAAAAGGGTGTCTTAATTTAAATTACCCGATTAGCTCGGCCATCTTCGAGCCGATGTGGGCTGGGCTGTCCACAACGTGGATTCCACACTCTCTCATGACGCGCTTCTTTGCTTCGGCAGTCTCATCCTCTCCGGACACGATCGCTCCGGCGTGACCCATCGTGCGGCCTTTGGGAGCGGTAACTCCCGCGATGAATCCTACAACTGGCTTCGTGCCGTGCTCTTTAATCCAGCGAGCGGCATTGACTTCGAGGTCCCCCCCGATCTCGCCTATCATCACAATTCCCTTAGTATCGTCGTCCGCCATAAGTAGCTTGACAGCGTCAAGGGTCGTGGTTCCTATGATGGGATCACCGCCGATACCGATCGCTGTGGTTTGGCCTAACCCTGCTTTAGTGCACTGATCCACTGCCTCATACGTGAGGGTTCCAGATTTCGAAATAATCCCCACCGTGCCTGGCTTGAATATAAACCCAGGCATAATGCCCACCTTTGCTTCTCCAGCAGTCATCACTCCAGGACAGTTGGGGCCTATGAGCGTGCAATCGCGCTGATCGATGTAATGCTTCACCCCTACCATATCCGCAACTGGGATACCTTCTGTTATACATATGATCACTTTAATGCCTCCATCAGCTGCCTCCAAAATCGCGTCCGCCGCGAAAGCTGGGGGAACGAAAAGAATACTCACGTCAGCTCCAGTTTCTTTTACAGCGTCTTGCACCGTATTAAAAACCGGTTTTCCAAGATGGGTCTGACCGCCTTTTCCGGGGGTCACTCCGCCAACGACATTGGTGCCGTAATCTATCATTTGGCCTGCATGGAAAGTCCCTTCACTACCTGTAAATCCTTGAACGATAATCTTAGAATCTTTGTTAACTAGAACACTCATGTTTTGATGTATTTTTCTTCTCGGGTGTAATGCGGCTCAAATTTAGACCAAACCACATCTATCCTCCCATTTTTTACCCCACTTTTGCACAGTAATTATTACCGCGTGAAAAACACTATGCCCAAGGCCTTAGATGGCTCAACGATTGTCGCTATCTCTACAGCTCCCGGAGCCGGAGGAATCGCCGTAGTTCGTGTTTCTGGGCCCCGTGCTTTAGAGCTCTCCAGCGCCGTATTTTCGAAAACGCTCACCTGCGATTCAGATCGAAAGGTCGTTTTCGGTCGCATCCTGTCCGAATCCGAGCCACGAGAAACAATTGACGAAGGGCTCGCCCTGGTTCTTTGCGGACCTGGTTCATACACGGGCGAGGATACGGTAGAATTAAATATCCATGGCTCAAGGTTCATCCAGGCAGAAGTCGTTCGCCTCCTCGTTATTGCAGGATGTCGACTTGCCGGACCTGGCGAGTTCACGCAGCGAGCCTTCCTAAATGGACGCCTCGACCTCACCCAGGCTGAAGCCGTAGCCGATCTCATCGCCTCCGAACATCGAGGCGCCCATAGACTTGCGATCTCACAACTGAGGGGTGGGTTCTCTCGCGAAATCGGCGCTTTGCGCGAAGCCTTAATTGGGTTCGCCGGACTCCTCGAGCTGGAGCTCGATTTCTCTGAAGAAGACGTAGAATTCGCGGACCGAGCTCGCTTCAACGATTTGTTAAACGATCTCCTTTCTCGAGTCTCGTCCCTTGCCGCTTCTTTCCGAGACGGAAACGCTATAAAATCAGGCGTTCCTGTTGCCATTCTCGGCGCCCCCAACTCAGGAAAATCCACATTGCTCAACGTTCTTTTAGGTGACGACAAAGCCATCGTCTCAGATATCGCCGGAACAACCCGAGATATCATCGAAGACACCTGCGTTATCGACGGAACTCTCTTTCGATTCATCGACACCGCCGGACTTCGCAATACCGAGGATGAAATAGAAACTGAAGGAATCCGACGCGCCCTAAAAAAAGCAGAAAGCGCACATTCAGTACTCTACCTTCTTGACGCCTCTTGTGAATCAGCGACACAGGCATCTCAAGACATCGCGGATTTGAATCTTCCAGAGGGAATTGTTGTAATCGCGGTTTGGAACAAGTGTGACTTGAGTGAAAAAGTGTGTAAAAAAGTAGATGCCGCATCCCGTACGTTAGAAATCTCTGCCTCCAAGGGAGAAGGAATTGCAGAACTTCGAGATGTGCTCTCCTCTTCTCACGGACTCGAAGCCTCGACTTCCTCTTTAGTGGTAACGAACGAAAGACATTTTGAAGCGCTCGTTTTAGCAGAGAAGTCATTGTTGGCAGTTCAAACCGGGCTGTCTAGCGACCTCCCCTCCGACCTCGTATCCATCGACGTTAGAGAGTCTTTACATCATTTAGGTGCGATCACGGGAGCCGTCCATGCAGATGATATCCTAGGACATATCTTTTCCCATTTCTGTATCGGGAAATAAAGTACGGCTCGTGATTTACAAACGCACGACTGCGTCGCTATAATTTAAATTTTTAATCCCGGACGCAACGAGCAGAAAAGCCGCTGCTCCGATCGTTGTTGTAGCGGTATGCAATGTCGGTGTAGCTGATTAGCTTATGCATCCACGAGTTGGATCAGGACACTGAGGACGACCACCAACTTCCGAATTCTCCATTATTAAAGAAACCGCTTGAAACATGGCAGCCGCCAGGCAAGCCTGTGAAACCACTAAAATTAGTTACCCCTGAATTTTCCCATTGCTCTCACATTGCTTTGTTATTAATCCCAGATTTATCTTTGCGTTTGTGCTTTAATGCCTCGGTGGGTTCGGGAACATAATGTCCTTTACCTCCTGCACGATCATCATTCCATGTATTAGGAATTCGATTTTGCTCAGTTAATTCGTGCCAAGTTTCGTGCTCTTTCCCATCGTCAAACTTCTCCATCGTGATACACTCTTCAACAGGGCAAACAAGTGAGCATAAATTACAACCAACGCAGTTCTCTTCAATGATTAAAGGGATACGGCTTCCATCTGTTGGCAGCGCAATTGCCTGGTGGGCGCCGTCATCACATGCGATGTAACACAGATCACATCCAATGCACTTATCCTCATTTATTTTTGCTCTTACTTCACTTTTTAGGTTCAAATGTTTCCACTCTGTTACGTTTGGCAGGGCTTTCCCAGCAAAATCATAAATCGTTGTATAGCCCTTATTTTCCATGAAATCAATCAATCCCGCTTCCATCTCTCGCACAATCCCAAATCCGTAGTGCATCACAGCCGTACAAACTTGAACGGAAGTAGCGCCCAGAAGAATAAACTCAACAACGTCACGCCACGTTTCAATACCACCAATTCCACTAATTGGGGTGTTTGAAATTTCTGGATGCTGCATCAAGTCTTTCAACATATGCAAAGCGATGGGTTTCACCGCAGGACCGCAATAGCCACCGTTCGTTCCTTTCCCATCTACAATAGGATAGGGAGCGTATGTCTCTAAGTCAATCCCAACAATACTTTTCACTGTATTAATCAATGAAATCGCATCTGTTTTTCCATGTACGGCAGCCAGTCCTGGATCCGTAATGTGCGTGATGTTCGGTGATAATTTTGTGATCACGGGAACAGTCGCCGCTTGCTTTACCCATTCAACAATCGTTTTTAATACTTCGGGCTCTTGTCCAACGGCTGACCCCATTCCTCGCTCGCACATTCCATGCGGACATCCAAAATTCAGCTCTATACCATCCGCACCGGCATCTTCTACTTGCTTGATAATATCTTCCCATTCTTGGCGTGTGTCCACCATGAGAGAGGCAATCACAGCGTGATCTGGGAAATGTTTTTTCACCTCTGCCATTTCGCGAAGGTTGTCTTCCAAAGGTCGATCAGTAATTAACTCAATGTTGCTAAACCCAGCCATTCGGGAGTTTCCGTAGTTGGTTGAACCATAGCGGCTTGAAACATTAATCGTAGGCATTCCCAATGTTTTCCAAACAGCACCACCCCATCCAGCATCAAAGGCTTTCATGATTTGATAACCTGAATTAGTCGGAGGTGCAGAAGCCAACCAAAAAGGGTTTGGAGCCTTAATTCCCGCAAAATTTACGGATAAATCAATCTTATCTTTCTTGCTCATGTCTTTGGTTGTCTTTGGTTGTCTGTGATCCATTGGTGAATACCATTGGCGGCAAGTTTGCCATCATAGGCGCCGTTCACAACTTCAGCCCCTCCATTAATGGCATCTCCACCCGCGAAATACATCGGGTTAGTTGTTTGATTTGTGTCTGAATTAACCACAATTCGTGTCTTTTCATCTAACGTTAACTTGTCAATTAAACGCAGGAGTTTGCCTTGCTTGGCTTGGCCGGTAGCCTTAATCACCATATCACAAGCAACAGTAAACTCTGACCCTTCAATGTTCGTGAGTCTTCCGTTCACAATTTCTGTTTTTACAAAGCGAACTCCTTCCACTCTCTCACCACCGATGATCTCAACAGGTGAGGCGTTAAACAATCCTTTCACGCCAGCGCTCACTGCCAAATCGTATTCAAAATCATAAGCGCCCATGCTTTCTTTTCCTCTTCGATATGCCAAAGTCACTTCTTCAGCACCCAGTCTAGCAGATTCTGAGGCGGCATCCATGGCTGTATTCCCCCCACCTATCACGACAACTTTCTGTGCAATTTTCACTTCAGAATGCTTGCTGCGTAGTTCTTCAATAAATTCAACCGCCCCGTGAACTCCTAGTAGATTTTCACCAGTCATCTGAAGATTTGCCGTTTTACCTAGCCCCACACCGATAAATATTGCGGAGTAATCCGACTCTAATTTCTTTAGATCTTCTTTCGTAGAAATGGGATGATTGTAAAGGATGTTATATCCGAGTTGATTTTGTAAGTAGTCCATCTCGGCCATCACTTCTTCATTTGAAATCTTATAGGGCGCGACACCATGGACTGTTAATCCAGATGGCTGAGCCTTTGCTTCGAAGATGTCCACACTATATCCCAAAGTTCTCAATTCACAGGCACAAGAAATTCCTGCAGGTCCCGCACCAATAATGGCGACCCTTTTGCCATTGTCTTCTCCTGGAAAATAAAGTTGTTTGCCAGATTTGATGACGGAAATGGTTGCGTGATTTTGCAGTCGACCGATGAGTATAGGAGGAGCGTCTTGTTCATTATAGACACACGCTCCTTCACATAGAACTTCAGTTGGACAAATTGTACCGCAAGCATTACCCATCCAATTTGAATCGTAAATTGTCTTTGCGGCGCCCTGCTTGTTTCCTGTATTGATTTGCTTAATGAACAGCGGGATGTCTATGCCGGTAGGGCAAGCATTCATGCAAGGAGCATCATAGCAAAACAGACACCGAGAACTTTCGATGTGTGCTTGAGTATCATTCATCAAGGGTTTTTTCTGTTTGAAATTCTCCTTGAACTCCTGTTCATTTTCAGGTCGTTTGTATTCAGCCATGCGTCGAATTATTCTAGTATATGAATGTTGTCTTAATCAGAGTTTTGTCAAATCACCGTAGGTTTCAGGACGACGATCTCTGTAGAATTGCCAAGTAGATCTCACCTCCTCGATGAGGTCCAAATCAAATTCGGCGACGAGTAATTCGTCGTTATCTCTTGATGCTTCCGCAAAGATTTGTCCACGTGGATCTACAAAGTATGACTGACCGTAAAATTTACCTAGATTCCATGGTTTTTCTTCACCGACTCTATTGATACAGCCCATGAAATACCCATTTGCTGCAGCATGTGCCGGTTGTTCAAGTTTCCAAAGATATTCGCTTAATCCAGCTACAGTTGCAGAAGGGTTGTATACAATTTCAGCGCCATTCAAGCCAAGAGCACGAGCACCCTCAGGGAAGTGACGGTCATAACAGATGTAGACACCAACTTTAGCGTATTTGGTTTGAAAAACAGGATATCCCAAGTTTCCAGGTTTAAAGAAAAATTTCTCCCAAAACCCACTCGTGTGAGGGATGTGATTCTTGCGGTATTTTCCTAAATAAGTGCCATCGGCGTCAATGACTGCAGAAGTGTTATATAAAATTCCGGCTTGCTCTTTCTCGTACAACGAAGCAACAATTACCATGTCGTATTTCTTAGCAATTACTTGTAGCTTTTCAGTCGTCGGTCCTGGGACGGCCTCCGCTGATTCATACCATTTACTATCTTGTCCAGGGCAGAAATAGGGGGTGTTGAAGACTTCTTGTAGACAAAGGATCTGAACTCCTTGTTTTCCTGCTTCTTCAATGTACGGAATGTGTTTGTCGTACATCGCGCTACATATTTCCTGTATCGTCCCTTCGCCTTCAGTCATTGGAAGACTCATTTGGATTAATCCTGATTTTACTTTTCTTGACATATCTTCAATAAGCTTAATTTAAATAATGAGTGATGTTTTGCCTCTCGGAATAAACTTCCCGTCGCCCGCTTTCAAATGACATTTTTCATCTTCAATAGCGACCTTTCCCCTTAAGAGAACAATCTCTGTCTTTCCTATCACTTTCCTACCCTCATATCCAGAGTAATCACAATTCATGTGATGGGTGTCTGCGGAAATAGTATGCTGTTTTGAGGGGTCGAAAATGACCAAATCAGCATCTGACCCAATGGCTATAGTACCTTTTTTAGGATACATTCCGAATATTTTTGCAGCATTCGTTGAGGTCACTTCTACAAATTTATTCAGCGAAATTTTACCTTTTCGTACACCTTCTGAATACATAAATTCGATTCTGTGCTCGATTGCGGGATGACCATTTGGGATTTTTGCAAAGTTGTCTTTTCCTGAGGCTTTTTGTTCAAGCGTGAAGGGGCAGTGATCTGTTCCGACGACTTGGATTAAACCTTGATTAATTCCAACCCAAAGGGCGTCTTGGTCTTTTTTCTCACGAAGCGGAGGACTCATGACCCATTTTGCGCCATCCTCTCGCTCGTAAAGAGATGCATCGAGCATGAGGTATTGAGTACAAGTCTCAACAAAAACTTTCTGGTTCCGCATGGTCGCTGTTCGGACAGCATTAAGAGCTCCCTCACATGTCATATGAACAATGTAACCCGGACAACCAGTGTAATATAGCATGTCAGTAAAGCGAGCGGATGCTTCTGCTTCGGTGACTTCTGGCTGGGACAAGTAATGGTAAATAGGTTTTGTATTTCCTTCCGAGAGATTTTTACTGATCAGTGAGTCAATCATGTCACCATTTGTTGCATGAACAGTCACAAGTCCGCCATGCTCCTTGACAACTTTCATCAATTGCACCATCTGGCCATCGTCAATCATTAATGCCCCTTTGTATGCCATAAATGTTTTGAAGGAGGTGATTCCTTCTTCCTCTATCATTTGCACAACTTCCTTTGCGACATCATCGTTGAAGTCAGTGACGGCCATGTGGTAAGAGAAATCTCCCACGGCTTTGTGCAAGGACTTAGCCTGCCATTCTTTGAGTGCATTGTGCAAAGTGTCGCCTTGGGTTTGGAGGATAAACTCGATCACGGATGTTGTTCCACCATGGAGTGCGGCTCTTGTTCCGGTCTCGTAATCATCGCTAGAATACGTCCCCATAAACGGCATGTCTAAATGAACGTGAGGATCAATCCCACCAGGAAAAACAAGCTTGTCAGTTGCGTCAATTATTTTATCTACTGGGTAGTCTAAGTTCCTGCCAATTGCGACAATCTCTTCACCTTCGATATAAATATCTGCGATGAAATCTTCTGCAGCGGTAACAACTCGACCGTTTTTAATGAGTATTGACATCTTAGTGTTGTAAACGTGATTTCGGCTCTATGTATTTGCGCATGAGCATATAATAGACTATAAATGAGATGATAAACCCTGTGAACCATGCTAGATTTGACAAATATGTCAAGGAGGGAACCAAATACCAAATCAATGCGCCTCCAACACCCATTGCGAGGCTCACAATTGCGTTCATATTGAATCCTCCTGAGTAGCTATATTCACCCTCGGACTTGTATAATTCTGCCAATTTCAAACGCTTTTGGCGGACAAAGAAATAATCGCAAAGCATAATTGCCAGGACAGGACCAAGGAAACCGCTGACAAGAATAAGAATTCCTGCGATATCATTCATCAACCACCATGGACAAATAAGTATTCCCAGAATACCAGTGATAGTCCCGCCCATTTTGAAGCTAATTTTCTTTGGGTATACGTTTGAGAATGCATTGGAGGGAGCGATAACATTCGCGGCAATATTTGTGCTCAAAGTAGCAATGATCATGAATATTTGTGCTGTGATTACGACCCATGGATTGTCGAATTTGCCTAGAAGTGTTGTGGGGTCCCAAGGGGCATCGGCCGCGATGAGGACATCCTTGAAAATAAGAACAGACGCACAGGTTACGAAAATAGAGACGAAAGAATAAAGCATCATCGTTCCAGGAAGACCGATGAATTGACCTTGCTTCTGTGCTTTCTGAGAAGGGGAATACCGCGTAATATCAGAAATACTCAAAGACATGGTTGCCCAAAACCCAAGCATGACCGTTAACCATTTGATATACTGCCACAGTTTGTTTGAAGCTTGTTTAGGAGCCGCATCTAGAATGATTGGAGTCCAACTGGACTCGATAAGCTCAGTATCTGTTTTGTAGATTAATTGAATGCTCCCCGTTTCATTATTTGCGACGCGTTTTGGAATTGAAATGGTTCCATTTTCTGGGAAGGCGTTGTATTCTATCATCTCAGAACCCGTCTCTGTCACCCTTTTGTGGGCGTACATATTTGCTTTGGTTTTGCCATTTTTGTCGGCAATACCATTCAGTGTTATAACATAGGAATCTTCTGCCGAAGAGACTTCTAACGTAGCTTTCTGTAATTGGCGGCTTTGATCAAGCACAACACCGAATCCACCCCCGTAATATGCACCCCAACCTATGAGTACAACGCCCATGAGGATGAGGATGGGTGCAGAATATTCTTCTAGCCATTTAATGCTGTCGGTACCCTTCCATATAAAGTACATATTCATAAACCAAAAGACGCCGAAGCAGACAAACATGAGCCAGTTCAAATCCATGGGAGTTGAACCTTCACTGAAGGCATAGATAATTTCGTAAATGGCCATTCCGCCAATCCACGTTTGAATTCCAAACCAACCGCAAGCAACTATACCTCGGGATACAGAAGCAAGATGAACGCCTTTGGTTCCAAATGAAGATCTTCCAAGTACCGGAAATGGCACCCCATACTTTACGCCGGCATGACCATTTAAAACCATTGGAATCGTGATAAGGAGGTTGGCAATACCAATTATAATTAGCGATTCAAGCCATCCCATTCCATCTTTCATCATGTAAGATGCAAGCAGATAAGTGGGGATGCAGACTGCCATACCCACCCAAAGTGCTGCCAAACTCCATTTAGTCCAAGTGCGCATATTCTTGGGTACCGGAGCTAAATCTTCACTGTAAAGTGATGATGCAGACAAGTCTTCAGTTAGTTCAACAATCTCTTCTTCAATCATGATCCTGTGTAATATTCGTCGGCTATTTCAATTACTTGTGATACAATATTCAATCCTTCGTCAATCTGTTCTTTCGTAATTATTAATGGTGGCGCAATAAAAATCCAATTCCAACGGACAAAGGTGAACATGCCGAGTTCTTTCATTTTTGAAGCCATACGCAACGTTGGCTCCATTTCACCAGGTGAAGCGTTCCACGGCGTAACCGGTTCTTTTGTCACACGATCTTTAACCAGCTCGATGCAACCAAATAACCCTGTATTTCTAAAATCTCCAATCGAAGGATGTTTCTCCATCAATTTTGCGACCTCTTGTTCCATATATTCGCCCATTTTTGCGGCATTTTCCACCAGGTGATCTTCTTCTATTACACGAATGTTTTCGAGTGCCGCAGCACAGGCGACCGGGTGGGCTGAACAAGTCAGACCAAGTGCCAAGGGGATATCATCGAAATGTTTGGCAATCTTATCGCTCACCATCATGGCTCCAAATGGAATGTAGGCTGAAGTGAGGCCTTTTGCCAGAACCATGATGTCTGGAGTCGTATCATGATGGTCAATGCCAAACATTTTACCTGTTCTTCCAAAACCGCTCATGACTTCATCATCGATGAGGAGAATCCCATATTTATCCGCTATAATGCGCAACTTTTTCCAATAATTTGGTGGATATTTTATGCATCCAGATGATCCCGATTCACCTTCAAAAAGAATTGCAGCAACGCTATTTGGATTTTCAAATTTGATGACTCGCTCTAGTTGAGCCAATGCCATTTCTCCACACTCTTCAAGTGATCCAGTCCCCCAAGGGCAACGATAAGCGTATGGATTTTCAACATGCACAAAATGAGGTGCAACAGTAACATTCATTGGAAACCTGCGCGGATCACCTCCAGCAGACATTGCACCATTGGTAGCGCCATGATAAGAACGATAATGGGATATGATCGTATGCCGACCCGTATAAATTCTGGCCAATTTTATTGCATTTTCTATACCTTCAGCGCCCGATACAGTAAAAAATGCCTTGCTTAGGTTTCCCGGTGTAATTTCCTTGAGTTTTTTTCCAAGTTTACCTCGGATTTCAGTTGCCATTCCAGGATAGACATATGATAGTTTTTCCATTTGATCTGAAACAGCTTTTGTGATGCGTTGATTTCCGTGACCAATATTCACATTCATTAACTGTGATGAAAAATCTATAATTTTAGATCCATCTGCTGTGTAGATATATACTCCTTCAGCTCGTTCAGCGTGAATGGGGTCCAAACCAGCCTGCTTAGACCATGAAAATAGAGTGTAATCCAAATTATTCTGAATCACCTCCTTTGACGCTGTGTTCAACTCACTCATGATTTTATAAAAATAACATTAGTAATTAGCTCATCCAGTTCGTCTGAGCCTCTGGATTCCATTTGATTGTGGTCTTTTTATTTTGCGTCCAGAATTCGACCGAACTTCTGCCAGTAATGTCACAGACGCCAAATTTGGATTCATTCCAGCCTCCAAATGAAAACGGCTCTCTCGGAACTGGGACACCAATATTAACTCCGATCATTCCCGCACTTGCACGTTCTATGACCTGTTTTGCGAGTCCACCACTTTGTGTAAAGACTGCAGCTGCATTTCCATAGTTTGAACTGTTTTCAATGTCTATCGCCTCATCTAAATCTTTTGCGCGAATTATTGAGATCACTGGACCGAAAATTTCTTCAGACGCAACACTCATTTCTAGAGTAACGTGATCAATAATGGTGGGTCCGACGTAATATCCACCTTCTTTACCCGCAACTTTGGCTCCACGACCATCAAGGAGAATAGTCGCCCCAGCCTTTTCAGCAGCTGTGATATAACCCTCAATTCGTTCTTTGGCTGCGGCACTAATCACTGAACCAAGATTCTCACCTGGTACGATCTTTTTTGCTTCTTCAACCATCTTATCGATAATGTGCTGCACCTTATCAACACCCACCATGACCGAAGCTGCCATGCATCGCTGTCCTGCGCAGCCCGACATAGAGGCAACTACATTTGAAGCGGTCATATCTAAATGTGCATCTGGCAACACGATGAGGTGATTTTTTGCTCCACCTAAAGCAACGCATCGCTTCAGGTTTGAAGTCGCACGTTTGTATACAATTTTGGCCACATTCGTAGATCCAACAAACGAAACAGCTTTGATTCCAGGATGATCGCAAATTGATTCTACAACTTCTTTTCCACCGTTTACAACATTAAAAACACCATCAGGAAGTCCAGCTTCTTTTAACAATTCAGCGATACGAACCACGCTTAATGGAACAAGTTCGGACGGTTTCATAACCATTGTATTTCCTAGCATTAATGCATTTGGCATCGTCCAGTGAGGAACCATAATTGGAAAATTAAAAGGTGCAATCGACGCGACAACTCCAATAGGTCGTCGTTCGGTACGACATTCCACACCGGAGCTTACTTCTTGAACTTCATTATTTACAATTTGGGGCAACGAAACTGCAAATTCACATAATTCCATGCTTTTTTCAACTTCAGCTTTTGATTCACCATAGGTTTTTCCGTTTTCAAGGACATTGAGTTGGGTCAACTCATGCATGTGGGTTTCAAGCAAAGACCTATACTTAAAAAATATTTGGGAGCGCTCTTTTATGGTTGTAGCTGACCAGGTTTTATATGCTTTAGATGCTGCTTGAACAGCTTGATCTACATCAGCGTAAGTTGAAAGTGGAAGCGTTGAAACAATCGCACCGTCAATTGGACTCTCCACGTTCAATGGCTTCTGTCCATTTCGCACAAATTTTCCGTTGATGAAGTTTTTCACCTCATTCCGTTTCTCTTTAGTCTCCATTGTAAGTCATTTAATTTTTGGCAACAAGCTTATCATTAATTGTGCAGTAATATTCTGTAATATATATAAAATAAAACGATTTCTAGCAGAAAGTGTGTAGGAGTAGAGCTTATCAGCAGTCAAAGATTTAATCCCAAAAAATAATATGAACTCTGACTTGTTTTTGGTCCAACAAAAAATAAATATTTTTAACACTACATTCTATAAGTCACTTTCTGTATCGGGAAATAGTACTATTTTGAAATTAGATTGCAATATTGTACCTTTAAGGTATGATAGCAAGAACACTAGAAAATAAGCTTAAGCTCTTATACACGAAATTCCCAGTAATATCAATAACAGGCCCTCGGCAATCTGGTAAGACTACTTTGATTAAAGAAGTTTTTAAAAACTTACCGTATGTATCCTTGGAGAACCCTGATGACAGAGCGTTTGCACTAGAAGATCCGAGGGGATTTTTAAATAACTATCCAAAAGGGGCAATATTTGATGAAGTACAAAGAGTGCCACAACTTTTTTCATATATACAGGGACTTGTCGATGCTGATCCATCAATTAAATTTATACTCTCTGGGTCTCAAAACTTCTTGTTATCAGAACAGATAAGTCAAAGTCTTGCAGGAAGAGTTGGTATTCTAAAATTACTGCCTTTTAGTATGTTCGAATTAAAGGCCGCGAACTCCTTATCTGAAACCTTTGAAGATGTAGCTTATAAAGGATTTTATCCTAGAATTTTTGACCAAAACATTGATCCAGAAGATTTCTACCCTAACTACCTTCAAACGTATGTTGAAAGAGATGTGCGCCAGTTAAGCCAAGTTGGTAATCTAAATACATTTACAACCTTTTTAAAACTTTGTGCAGGGCGAGCCGGACAATTGTTAAACATGTCGGAGCTATCAAATGAAGCAGGCGTATCAGTTAATACTATAAAATCATGGGTAAATATTTTAGAGACCAGCTACATAGTGTTTCGGTTATACTCTCACCATAAAAATTACAACAAAAGATTAACTAAGATGCCTAAACTGTATTTTTATGATACAGGATTATTATCTTATTTATTAGGTATTAAAAAATCCTCACAAATTAAAATCCACTTCGCCAAAGGAGCAATATTTGAAAATTTAGTAATTGGGGAACTAATGAAGCGACATCTTCATATAGGAAAAGAACCTAATCTTTATTTTTGGAGAGATAATAAAGGCAAAGAAATTGACTTAATAATTGACGATGGAGAATTTATTACACCGATAGAAATAAAATCAGGTAGCACTAAAAGGAGTGATTACTTTAATGGGTTAGATTATTGGAATAAAATATCCGAAAATGATCCCGTAAAATCTTTTGTTATTTACGGAGGGCAAGAAAATCAGCTTAGAAATAATGGGAAATTGATTAGCTGGAAATCAATGGTTAATTATGAAATTTAAGTATCGTTTTCTGTATTTATTTTTTTGCTTGGCTCATTATATCGACAAACATTTAATCACTTTCTGTATCGGAAAGTAAGTGGTATAATAGTCTATCTAACTTACTAGCACTTAATCACTGCTAAGCCTTTAAAATCAACACTTACACAAAATTGTTGACTAATTCTTACCCACATTGATTTGCATTATATACTAAAAGAATTGTATCTTTGATGTACCTTGAAGTGATGAGGTACAATTAATTTAATAAAATTGTATCTAGCATTTACACTTTGATACATCATGTTACAACATATTATAAAATGTTACATAAATGAGCAGTAAAATAACGATACCCAAAATTTGTATACAATGTAATAATGGTTTTATAGCAAAAACAACAGTTACAAAATTTTGCTCTAAAAAATGTTCGGGAAAGTCATACAAACATATCAAAAAGAATGAGAAAGTTAAAAAAGCACAGGACCAAGAATATTTAAAATCAGTTGGTATTGATATGGAGTTAATTCAGTCAAAGGAATTTTTAAGTATTAAAGAAACGTGTTTGCTTCTTGGTATTAGCAGAATGAGTTTGTATCGATATATAAAAAACAAAACAATTACACCTTCAAAACTTGGAGGTAAAGTGATAATAAAAAAAGAAGTAATAAACTATTTAATAAAATAGAAAATGGGGGTTCATTTAAGAAAAAAGCAAATTGCAAATGGTAAAGAGAGTTTGTACTTAGACTTTTACCCACCGGTAAAAGGAGAGAAGGGCACATATACTCGTAGGGAATATCTTAAACGATATATATATGAAAAACCAAAAACTGCGCAACAAAAACTTCATAACAAAGAAAATTTGGTTTTTGCCGAAGGACTTAAGAACAGAAGGGAAAAAGAGATTCTAAATGAGCAAGATGGTCTTTTTAACACTAAAAACAAGAAGCGAGATTTTATTGAGTTTTTTCAAAGCTTATGTGATAATCGCAAAGAGACTGATGGTACTTATGGCAATTGGCTTAGTGCATTAAAATACCTCAAAGCCTATACTGGCGAGAACTGTAAGATGGGCGATTTAACAGAGGGGTTTTGTAGTGCTTATAAAAAATACCTTTTACACGCTAACCGCTTAAATACAGTTAAGGGATTAAAATTATCTCAAAACTCAGCTGTGAGTTACTTCAATAAATTTCGTTGTGCGATTAACGAAGCGTTTGATGCTCGGTTAATAAACGAAAATCCTTTGCGACATATAAAAGGGATTAAGGAAAAAGAAACAAAGCGCGAGTTTTTAACGCAAGAAGAATTGCAACTTTTAGCTAAAACAGAATGTGATTTGGATGCATTAAAAAATGTGGCTATTTTTTCAGCATTGACGGGTTTAAGATGGTCAGATATTAAAAATTTAACTTGGGGAGATATTCAAAAAACTAAAAGCAGTTATTTTCTTCATATTTTCCAAAAGAAAACCGATGACGTAATTATGCACCCTATAAGTGAAACTGCTGTTAAGGTGCTTGGCGAAAAGGGTAAGCCTATAGAAAAAGTGTTTGAAGGACTAAAGTATTCTGATAGCAATAATGACAAAATAAAAAGATGGGTTTTGAGAGCGGGCATAAACAAAAAAATTACACTTCATAATTTTCGCCACACATACGCAACCTTACTGCTAAATAAAGGCGTAGATATCTTTACTGTTTCTAAAATGCTGGGGCATAAAAACATACAAACAACAATGATATATGCTAAAGTATTAACAGAAACGAAGGTAAATGCAGCGAACCAAATTGATCTTGAATTATGATTGAGTTACCAATTGAGATAAAAGTACAATATGATGCAGATGTCATTTTGTATAAACAGCAAATTGAGGAATTAAAAATCAAATCAATTGTCGCCAAAAAAAAATTGTTTTCAGAGGAATTTAAACCTTTTCCAAATGGAGGTTCTACAGACGATAAGGTGAGTTTTTTTATTCAATTTGATGATTTCCTAAGAGATTTAACGTTATTCCCAGATGACGCAGTCCTCAAAAAATTGCGGGAATTGAGCTTTGCGAAACATTCATTAAAATG